>DBXY01000022.1:0-85985 GCA_002309765.1 Verrucomicrobia bacterium UBA1200 | reverse complement strand
GCGGGTTCCGCCGTTTCCGGGGTAGCGGGAGCCGCGGGCGGAGTCAACGGGGCAGATGCCGTCGTCACGGGACGGCGGATCTTAACCGTGATGGGCCGGGGGGCGCCGGGGGTATGGGGGGTGAGAGGGGAGATTTTGGGTGGAACCGAATTGTTGGTCTCGTCTGCCATGATGTTACCTCCAAATGAATTGGGCCTAGATGGCCATCACTTCCGCTTCTTTTGCCTTCAGATTGTTGTCGATGGTCGCGATGTGCGCATCGGTGGTCTTCTGCACCTCATCCAGACCTTTGTCCCGTTCGTCTTCGGAAATCTTTCCGTCCTTCTGGAGCTTCTTGACCAGATCGTTCGCTTCGCGGCGGACGTTGCGCACCGCCACGCGGGCGTCNNTTGACGATTTCCTTGCGGCGCTCCTCGTTAAGCTCGGGAATCGGCACCCGGATGATCCGTCCGTCGTTGCGCGGGGTCACGCCGAGATTGGCGGCCAGAATCGCCTTTTCGATTTCGGGCAGCGCGGTGGGGTCAAAGGGGTTGATGGTGATCAGCCGGGGTTCGGGGGTGGCGATGTTGGCGATGTCGCGCAGTCTGGTGGGGGCGCCGTAGTACATCACCTGCACACCGTCCACCAACGCGGGGGAAGCCTTCCCGGTGCGCAAGCCGGAGAACTGGTCCTTCAGCTTGTTGACCGTGTTGTCCATTTTTTCCATCGCGTCGAGCAGTACCTCGTCCACAGTTTCCATAACGTTCTCCTTACAGGTTACTTCGCGCCACCGACCAGCGTGCCGATTTCCTCGCCACGCACGATCCGCTCCAGCGCGCTTTCGTCGTAAAAGTCAAAAACCACAATCGGTATGCTGTTTTCCATGCACAACGCGAAGGCGGCGGAGTCCATCACCTTCAGCCGCTGGTGTAGGGCATCCTCGTATGAAACATGGTCATAGCGCGTGGCGGTCGGGTCGAGTTTGGGGTCGGCGGAGTAGATCCCGTCCACCTTGGTGGCCTTTAACAGCACTTCCGCGCCGATTTCGCTGGCCCGCAACGCCGCCGCCGTGTCGGTGCTGAAGTACGGGTTGCCGGTGCCGCCGGCGAAAATCACCACCCGCCCCTTTTCCAAGTGGCGCAGCGCCTTGCGCTGGATGAACGGTTCCGCGACTTTCGGCATCTCAATGGCGGTTTGCAGCCTTGTGTCCAGCCCCAGCTGTTCCAACGCGTTCTGAATGGCCAAACCGTTGATGATGGTGGCCAGCATCCCCATGTTGTCGCCGATGGTTCGGTTTACGCCGCGGGATTGACCGCTGAGCCCCCGGAAGATGTTTCCGCCGCCCAGCACGATGCCCACTTGAACCCCCATGTCGGCGACTTTTTTAACGCGCGACGCCATAGACGACAAGGCACTCGGGTCGATACACTCGCCCGTTGTCTTGTTTCCGAGGACCTCGCCGCTCAATTTGAGCAAAATCCGCCGATACTTTATGCCGCTAACCGATCCGTTCTCCAAATGACACTCCTTCCATGTCTAAACATCAATAGGATACATTAATGCGGGGAAAAGGTCAAACCCCAATTAATGAAAAAGACAATTTTTTGCTGCCTGCCCCCGTTTACAAAATCTGCACCTCTCCAAGAGCCAGTCGGCTGGCCTCGGCGGCGAACGCGATTTTGTGGCTTTCCAGCGACATTTCGAAGGCGGCCAGATGGTCGGCCGGGCTTCCTTCGCGGAGCTGTCGGATCAGTTCTCTGACGATACCGAAGTCGCCGCCGCCGTGTCCTGAACCGGAAGGACCGGCCTCCAGCACCGAGTCCCACACGGAGGTGGTTCGGTTGCTGAAGTGGTGGATTTGCAGTTTCCTGCCGTCGCCGATGATCTCTCCCCGGGTCCCGAACACCTTGGTTTGGCGCCCTCCCGTGTAGGTGTAGGACTCCATCAGGTGCGAAACGGTCACCCCGCCCTCGAATAGCAGGTTGACGATCTGGTGGTCAACGGCATCGTTGTCGCAGGCGTACACGCAACGCCCGTAAGGAGAATCGCGCAGCATGGCCGCCATCCCGTCGTCGGTGCGGTCAACGAAAGGATAGCGGTAGGTGTCGCGTTCAAGATAGATTTTGCGGGCGGAAAAGGGGCAGTCCCGCTCCACGGCGGCGGGACAGTCGAGGCACCGGTCCGCCGCTCCGGCGGGACGGTTTTCCGGGCGGAAATGGCGCAACCCGCCGAAACTGGACACCCTTAGGCACCGTTTGCCCAGCCACCATACGAATTGGTCGAAGTCGTGGCAGCATTTTTGGAGGATCATCGGGGTGGAACGCTTGGTGTTGCCCCAGTTCCCCCGGCAGAAGGAGTGCGCGGCGTGCATATAGGCCACCGGCTCCAAGTGCTGGATGCTCACCACGTCGCCGATTTCGCCCCCAGCGATCAGCTGCTTGAGTTTCGAGAAATAGTTGGTGTAGCGCAGGACGTGACCCACCAGCACCAGTCGGCGGGTTTGGCGCACTTTTTCGTCCAACCGACGGCATTCGTTCCAACTCCGTGCCATCGGTTTCTCCAACAGCAGATGGTACCCGGCATCCAGAAAAGCGAGCGCCGGGTCAAGGTGTAATGCGTCGGGGGTGCAGATCGCCACCGCGTCCGCCGCCGGTCGGGCGGCTAGCGCTTCACGCCAATCTGGCCATTGCGCCTCCGTCGGCAAGGCGTGTTCCTTTGCGAAAAAATCACGGTTGGCGGGGTTGGGTTCCGCCACTCCTACGATACGCAACTGGTCCGGATAGGTTTTTGCGAACGAGGCGTAGGTGCGTCCGCGGTCGCCCGCTCCCACCACCAGCATCTTTAAAGGCGTGACAGTCACTTCGGTTCTCCGGTCGATTGTTAGAAAACGGCGTATAGGTTATCAAAACGCCGGTGTTTAGGCAAGTCATTGATTAAGGAGGTAATCGCAGAACCTTGGTTTCCTTATCGCGCAAAGTCCGCAAGGTGCGCAAAGTTTAATTGCCAAACACGCCGGTTTTTGGTAAGCTTCCATCATTTATTGGTTTTCTTTTGACATGAAGTTCGCCCCCAGAGAAATGTTTAGGATTGCGATGCCGCTGATTCTCAGCATGGCATCCTACACTGTAATGCAGTTTTGCGACCGCATTTTCCTCTCGCATTACAGTTCGGTTGCCATCGAGGCGGCATTGCCGGCCGGTATCCTCGCCCATACCGCGGTTTGCTTTTTTCAGGCGCTCGCCTCATACGCCGGGACTTTCACCGCGCAATACCACGGGGCCGGACGTCCCGCCGAAGGGGTGCGTTCTTCGGCGCAGGGGATCTGGCTGGCGCTGTTCGCCTGGCCGCTGATGGCGGCACTGATTCCGTTGGGCTGGTTGGTTATCCGGACCAGCGGACACTCGGCGGAGGTGATTGCGGCGGAGCGGACCTATTTTACCATCTTGACCGCCGGCGGGGTGATGGTTACGCTCAACGCCGCGATCGGCGGCTATTTCATCGGTATCGGAAAAACCTCAGTTAACTTCCTGTCCAATTTCGTCGGTTGCGGCAGCAACGTGTTGCTAAACTGGGTGATGATTTTCGGTCGGTGGGGGTGTCCGTCGATGGGCATCACCGGCGCCGCTTACGCCACTTTGATTTCCGGCGTGATCGCCATTCTGCTGCAGCTCGGGATGATGTTTTTTGAGCCTGCGGTCAGAGCGGCGTGGCGGGAACGCGGTTTGCGGGTGGTGGCGGTGGACTGGCCGCAACTCGGGCAGATTCTCCGCTTCGGTGCCCCGGCGGCGTTGCAGACGCTGCTGGATTTGTCGGTGTTTACCGTGTTCGTGTTCCTAACCGGCAAGTTGGGCGATCTCGCGCTGGCGGCCAGCAACATTGCCTTCAGTATCAACAATCTCGCCTTTTCACCGCTGTTGGGATTTGGCATGGCGGCATCTACCCTGGTGAGCCAGCATTTGGGCGCGGGCGATCCCGATGCCGCGTGGCGGGCCGGAAACACGGGTTTGCTGTTCGGCTTGGTTTACATGGGTGTCATCGGCTCCACCTTTGTGATGTTCCCCGGCTTTTATTTTGAGTTGTTCCATTCCGCCAACGCGACCTTCTCCGCCGACGAGCTGCTCAAGCTCGGGCGGGTGATGATGTGCCTGATGGCGGCTTGGGGATTGCTGGACACCTTGACCATTGTGTTGGAACAGGCGCTTAAAGGCGCGGGAGACACCAAGTTCGTCATGCTTTATATGACCACCTTGGGATGGACAGTGCTGGTGCCCGGATCGGTGGTGCTTACTTACCGCGGGGCCAGTATCATCGCGCTGTGGTGCTGGATGGCGTTTTACGTGATGGTATTGTGCAGCGGGTTGGTTTGGCGTTGGTGCAGTGGCAAATGGCGCACCATCAAGATGATCTGACCCGGCCCGGGGATATCGCGGAGAATCAAATTGGCGTTAAAGATGGGATTGGTGCGGCGGGCGTTTATTGCTTCGATGCCAGTGATGACCGGTTACGGCACGATGGGTTTTGCAGCCGGGGTGCTGTTGGCGTTGAACGGCGGGGTGGCGATGCCAGCCCTGTGGGGCGGGCTGACCAGCGCGACGTTTGTGTCCGGCCCGCTACAGTTCTTGCTGGTGGATTGGGTAAAGGCTGGCACGGCTTACCTTGACGTGGCGGTGCTGGTGGTGTGCATGAACGTCCGCTACTCGCTTTACGGGTTGTCGTTGCTGGACCGTTACCGGGTCGCGCCTTGGCCGGCGCGGCTATATATGATTGGGACCATAACCGACGAAACCTACGCCTTGCAGGTGGAGTGCCCTTACCCAATCGGTCGGGACGGCACCTGGTACTGCCTGCTGTTGGCGATATTCGACCACGCCTATTGGATTGTGGGGGTGGTCGCCGGGGCTTTGGCGGGGACCGCTTTGCCGTTTGAGGCCAAGGGGATCGATTTCGCGATGACCGCACTTTTCCTGGTGATACTGACCGACCAGTGCCGGGAGCGGCAAAACCGCGTTCCGGCGTTAATCGGCGCGGTTTCCGCAGTGGCGGCATGTTTGGTTTTCGGCGCCTCCAAAATGTTCATCCCGGCGATGGCTTTGATTGTGGCGACTTTCTTATTTACGCGCCGGTGGTTGGATGTCGGTTCGGAGGGCAGGGCGGATGAATGAGAAAAATCTTTACCTGCTCAGTGTGCTGGTGTTGGTGTCGACGGTGTCGTACTTGTTGCGCGCACTGCCGTTCCTGCTTTTCGGTACCGGCAAAAAACCGGCGCCGGTAATCGGATACATCGGCCGGGTTCTGACCCCGGCGGTTATCGCCATGTTGACCGTTTACTGCTTCGCCGGATACGTTAAAAGCGGATGCCTCGGCACTTCTCTGCACGGATTGGCGGAGATGGTTGCCGCCGCCGTCACCGTGGCGCTGCATCTATGGCGGCGTAACCCGCTACTCTCCATAGCCTGCGGCACAGCGGTTTATATGCTGCTGGTCAGATAGCCGCGCTAAAAATCCGGGCATCTGAGGCGATGGACTGGCAGTTGATTTGCCAGCCGCTGGAAAGCGCGGCAATTTCTAGAAAACGGCTAAACGCGCGAAGATTGCGTGTCGCCCCCTCCTGTAAGATTTCATGTTCGTGGCGTGTCAATAGCAAATCGCCAGAACAGTTGACGATTTGCAAGAAAATTAAACTTTTAGGCAAGATTATTGGTCTTGCGTGTCATAATGCGGATATGGTACATTAGAAACTGATTAACCCGCCGACCGCGTTTCGTACGGGAATGTAAATGAGGATAACGAGGGGCTGCGGGGGCTGTTGAGGGTTGAGAAGCGGAGTCCGGAAGTCTGATGTCTGAAGACCGAAGTCTTGTGGTTTGACTGCAAGTTATAGGTAAGAAAGAAAGGTGGCTTATGAAACAGAAGGTTATTGCTTTGTTCACCGTGGTTTTTGCGGTTTGCGCGGCATTCGCGCAGGATTATGACGTGTTGGTGGCGGGCGGCGGTCCTGCTGGCATCGGCGCGGCCTACACGGCTGCGAAGCGCGGCGCGAAGGTGCTGTTGCTGGAGAAGAACGGCCGGTTGGGCGGCGCGGCGATTCAGGCGCATGTCGGGCCGTTGCTGGGCGGCGTCAAGAGCCCGATCACCCAGACCATCTGCTCGCGTCTCTATAAGGGCGGCGTGGACTTCCAGAAGCTTGATCTGCTCGCGTGGGACCTGCTGCAGGAGGCGGGCGCGGAGGTGTTGCTGCACTCTTATGTGTTGGAGCCGTTGATGGAGGGTAAGCGCGTAACGGGCTTGAAGGTGCAGTGTCGCGAAGGCCCGCGCAACATCACGGCAAAGGTGGTGATCGACGCGACGGGCGACGGCGTTGTGGCCGCAGCGGCGGGCGTTCCGTTCGAAATCGGGCGGAAAGAGGACGGCCTGACCCAGCCGATGAGCATCATGTTCACGATCGACGGTATCGCGCCCGGCAAGCGCGTCGGCTGCGGTTCAGAGGAGGCGGCGCGGCAGTTCAAAATTCAAGGGAAGAGTTGGGAGACCATCGTGCAGGAGGAGATCGCCGCCGGCGCGTTGCCGCCGGAGGTCGGGGTGATCCGTCTTTACGGCGCGACGGTTCCGACGATGAACATCGTTAACGCGACGCAGGTGAACAAGTTGAACGGGACGAAGTCGGCGGATTTGACAAAGGCGGAGATCACCTGCCGCAAACAGGCGTTTCAGGTGCTCGATGTGGTCCGCCGCCATCTGGCAGGTTACGAAAAGGCCTACATCTCCGGAATGCCGGCGGTTATCGGCGTTCGCGAGACTCGGCGGTTCGAGGGTGTCGCGCGGCTCGAAAAGGCGGATTGCCTTGCGGGCAGGAAACGCGATGACGCGATTGTCCATTCCGCCAACTTCTGCATCGACATCCATAATCCCGCCGGCGCGGGCCAGGCCGCCCAGCAGGAAACCTTCGTCACCGGCGAGGCGGAACGGGTTCGTCCCTATGACATCCCATACGGCGCGTTGGTCCCGAAAGAGGTGGACGGGCTTCTTCTCTCCGGTCGTTGCATATCGGCGGCGCACGAGGCGCTGGCAAGTTGCCGGGTGATGCGGATCGCGATGGCGACCGGCGTCGGGGCGGGCGCGGCTGCCGCCTATGCCGTTCAAAACAACATTGAGCTTCGCGACGTTCCGCCGCAAAAGCTCAAGTTGCTGGAAGAGAACGGGAAATAGAGGTTAATTGGTTAACCCGACGGCCTCATTGAAGTCGTAGATCACCCACGTGTGGTTTGCGGAAGAGTTGTTGTTGCCATGCCATTTTTTTGGATAATACGGACATAGCCCTTGACTTTGAACCGCTGGTAATACATAATAACCAGTGTTTTGGTTGGGTGTGAGTCTAGTGTCCCGGTTCGGATGCCCAGGTTCGATCTCTAAAGGAGCGTTAGGATGAGAAAATTTTTCGCCTTTATGGTGCTGGTGGCCTCGATTTCAGTGGCCGACATCCTGCCTTTTCTCAAGCAGCTTGGGGACGATGAGATCGATATCGATGCTGACAATTTCGAGGCGGACGGCAAGACCGGCTGGGTGACGGGGCGCGGCAATGTGCGGGTTAAGATGGGTGACCGCGAACTGTTGGCCGACAAGGTGCGCCTGAACCGCGGCACCGGCGACGTCCGGGCCAGCGGCAATGTAAAGATCCAGCATAACGGGTTGGGCGGTTGGGCCGGCAACTATATCGAATACAACTACAAGACCGGCAAGGGTATGACCGGCATGGGGCAGATCGACACCGAGTTTTTCCATGTCCACGCCAATGAAGTGACCCGCCGGGAGGGCGGTCTGTTCGATTTGCGCGATTTGCGGTTCACCACCTGCACCAACAGTCCGGAGCGGTGGCACTGGTGCATGCGCGGCAACGGACATTTCAAGGACAACGATTACATCGACGTTTACAATGTGGTGCCGTATTTTCTCGGGGTGCCGTTCGCTTGGCTGCCCTATTGGTACCGCGACCTGGATACCCACTACGGCTTCCGTATGATGCCCGGATACACCTCCAAGTGGGGGGCGTATCTGTTGACCGGGTATGTCTTTCCGATCTACGATTCGCCCAATGATGCCGGTCCGAATCTTTACGGCACCACACATTTGGATTTCCGCACCAAACGCGGCGTCGCTGCCGGGCAGAATGTGCATTGGGACTTGAAACGCTGGGGCAAGGGGCGTTTCGAGTCGTACTACGCTTGGGACGAAGACCCGCCTGACCGCCGCCGCGACCGGAACTGGATGTCCGACATTAACGACGAGCGGTACCGACTTCGTCTGTTCCATTCCGCCGATTTCACCGAGCGCGACCAGTTCCTGCTTCGGGGAACCTTGGTGAGCGATTCGGAGATGCGCAGCGATTTCTTCGATCGCGAAAACCGTGGCGAGAGTATACCGATGAATTTTGCCTCTTGGGAGCACCGGGAGAATTTCTGGGCTGGCGGGGTGGTGGCCAGCGGTCCGTTGAACAATTTTTACGCCGGTACGACGCGGCTGCCGGAGGGGTGGTTGAACATCGCCCCGCAGCCGTTGTGGTACGGGGTCAATTATGAAAGCCAAACCCGCGCCGGTTTTCTGGACCGCCAGGAGGCCCGCTACGGGCGGGCCGTTCGGGAGGAATTCAAGTTCTATCCCGGATCTTGGGCCGATTACGACACGGTGCGGGTTGACACCGCGCACCGTTTCACTTATCCGGTCAAAATCCGCGACACGGTCAGTCTGGTACCGCGGGCCGGTTACCGTGGCACCTACTACTCCGATTCCGGGGGGGAGAGCGACATTTACCGCCACACCGGCGATTTCGGCGTGGAAGCTTCCATGCGGGCGGTTTCGGGATGGGACAACAACCTTCGCCACACCTTTGAGCCGTATGTGGACTGGGCGTGGCAGCCGACTCATGTTACGCTGGAACATGGTAAAGTCTACGGTTTCGACCGGTTCGACCAGTCGGTGGGCTGGCTGGACCAGTTCGGTTACGACGGGGTGTTGCTGCCTTACAATTGGCACGGTTTGCGGCCCGGTTTCAGAAATCTGCTCCAGACCCGCGACGAGAAGGGGCGGATCCGTTCGCTGCTGGATTGGGACGCCTTTGCGGCGGTGCAGCTCCACAGTGACGGGCCGTTGGATGAAGAAGGGCTTCGGATGTTCGGCTCCAAACTTCGCTACTCTCCCGGCGACGATATCGATTTTTCGGCGCACGGTCAATGGGACACCGAGGCCGACACCGTAGCCTACGCCGATTTGAGCGCCCTTTACAAATTCTCCGAGACTTTCCGTGCCGGCGGCGGATTCCTTTCTCGCGACCATCGGCTGTACGACTATGACGAGTCGCCGGTGCCGCAGTGGAACCGCTCTCGAATGGAGGCCGCATACGTGGGGTTCACCCACGAAATCAACGACACTTGGTCGTACAGCAGCTACATCCGCTGGGATATGCGCGAGAACGAGCTGGATGAGGTGGGCGGATACATCCAGTACCAGCTGGACTGTTTGGCGTTCCAGTTGCGCACGGCTTACATCAACGACTTCACCCGGATCGACGGCAGCGAACGTAAAGACGATTTCCGTATTTCGCTGATGGTTTGGCTCCGGGCGCATGACAAGCAGCCTTCCGACCAGTGGTTGCGTTGGTAAAGAAATAAAAAAAGGGGCCGCCGCCCTTTCGGGCGGCGGCCGTGTTTTATGGTCGATGTGTTATATTATTTTTGTGGGAAGCTGTTTACTTGGCTTCAGGTGCCGGGGCGCCTGCGGGCTTGTCGCCGCCGCGCGGTCCGCGGTCGCCTCCACGAGGCCCGCGGTCACGGCCGCCGGGCCCCATGTCACCGAACCGGCGCATAGACTTCTGCATTTCGGCTTTCTCTTCGTCGTTGAGCTTGCCGTCGCCGTCTTTGTCAAAACGCTTAATGCGGCGATTCTCCATTTCCTTGCGCATTGCGGCCCGCTCTTCGTCGTTGAGTTTGCCATCGCCGTCTTTGTCAAAGGGTTTCTCGCGCTCGGCGCGCATTTTCTTCATCTGCTCCTCGCGCTCGGCGCGCATATCCTTGCGCATCACGTCGCGCTCTTCCTCGGAGAGCTTGCCGTCGCCGTCTTTATCGTACTTCTTCAGCATCTCGGCCTGACGATCTTTGCGCATCGCCTCGCGCTCTTCCTGAGAGAGCTTGCCATCGCCGTCCTTGTCGTACTTCTTCAGCATTTCCGGCGAAACCGGCATGCCGCCGCCCATCATGCCGCGACGGCCAAATCCGCCCGGTCCGCCTTCGGGGCCGCGTTCGGCGCGCGGGGGAAATCCCTTCGGTGCGTTTTCTGGTTTTGCGTCTTGTGCCATAACGCAGGTTGCGGACACCATCGCCGCGATTGCAAAGGACATAATCGTTTTCACTATTTTTCTCCTTGTTTCGCCTGCCCGACTTAGGTTCCTCAGCCGTCATCACAGGCAACTGATAAGGTAAACGCAGGCGAGAAAAGAATATTGCAAAAAAAATAAAAAAATGGTTTGGCGCAGTTTTTCTTGCTCCGCCTCGCGATTCGTTTTTATGGGTTTGGCGTCTGCGGCAAGATCACTCGCTGTCATTGGAGTGGCAAAAAATTATTCACGAATAGCTAATTTTTTATTCACAATTTTCCCAATAAATGGTTTACTATTCGGCATTGGTTTTTTAGCCCATGTTTTTGGTAGGAATTTCAAATGAAAAAGACCTTAGTTCTGTTGGTGGCGTTGGCGTGTTGTTTGGAACCTGTTGCCGTTTTTGCGGCGAAACCCGCGGCGGGGCGTCCCGCCCCGAAGGCGGCAGCCGCCAAGGCTCCGGCCAACAAAAAACCTGCCGCGAAGCCCGCCGCCCCGGCGGCAGCGGCGCCGCAGAAGGTCAACACCATCGCCAAGGATCCATATATCGGGGCGATTGTGATGGACGCGACCACCGGTGAGACGCTGTTTGAGGATCGGGCGGACATCCCCGGCTATCCGGCCAGCACCCTTAAGCTGATGACCCTGCTGGTGATCCAGAACAAAATCGAGAAGGGCGAGATTAAGCTTACCGACACCGTTCCGGTCTCGGTCAACGCCTACAAGACCGGCGGGTCGCAGGTTTACCTCGATCCCAAGGAGTCGTTCCCGGTGGAGGAGTTGCTGTACGCGCTGATGATCCAGTCCGCCAACGACGCGGCGGTGGCTTTGGCGGAGTTTGTTTCGGGTTCCACCGGCGCGTTTGTGGAACTGATGAACCAGACTGCCCAAGAGCTGGGCATGGAGAACACCCGTTTCGCGTCGCCGCACGGGTTGCCGCCGGGGCCGGGCCAGAAGAACGACGTTACCACCGCCCGCGACATGGCGTTGCTGTGCCGGGAGCTGTGCCGCCACGCCGACATTTTCAAGTACACCTCCCAATCCTACCGTCAGTTCCGCGCCGGGACGCCCAAACCCTTTGACATGCGCACCCACAATCCTTTCTTAAAGGAAAAGATGCCCGGATGCGACGGTTTCAAAACCGGCTACACCGCTTCCGCGGGCTGGTCGATCGCGGTTTCCCGCCGTTGCGGCGAACGCCACCTGATCGTGTACGTGCTGGGCAGCACCGAGCGCAAGCTGCGCGACGAGAAAGCGCGCGAGTTGCTGATGAAGTATTCGAAATGACGGAGGCCGGACTGGCGGTCCGGAAAGGATAGCAGATGGCGCAAGAGTGGAATATCCGTCCGCGCGGCCACGTGTGCGCGGCTTGCGGCAGACAGTTTGAGGACAAGCAGCAGTATGTGTCGGCCCTGCGGGATGCCGAGGGCGGGTACGAGCGGTTGGATTACTGCATGAAATGCTGGCGCGACACCCCCCGCGATTGGGAGCCGTTCAGCTTCTGGGAGGGGGAATACGCCGCTCCGCCGCCGGCGGCGGAGAAAAACGAGCCGGTCAAAAAAGAGACTGCGGAGGATTTGCTGCGGGACCTTATCGCCAAGGACGACCCGGAGATGCGCAACGCGGTTTACGTGCTGGCGGTGATGTTGGAACGGGGTAAGCAGCTGGTGGAGCGCGATGCCAAACCGCACGAGAGCGGCGGTATCCTGCGCATTTACGAACACCGGAAGAGTGGAGACACTTTCACCGTGTTGGATCCGCGGCTGCGGCTTGACCAGCTGGGCGAGGTGCAGCAGCAGGTGATTGGCCTTTTGGGCGGTTGACCGGGACCGGGCGCGGTCCCCGGCGTTATCACGGCGGGCGTCCCGCCAAGGAGAGCGATATGGCAAAGCGTGGCAGAGGCGGAGAGTTTTTTTCGGAGCTGATGGTCGGCGTGTTCATGGTGGCGGTGCTGGCGCTGTTGGCGTACTTCACCATCATCGTGGCGGGGGTGGACATCATGAATGGCACCCAAACCCGGCACCAGCGGATTTCAGTGATGTTCGAGGATGTCGGCGGCCTGAAGGAGCGCGATTCGGTGGTGATGCGCGGAATGCCGGTGGGTACGGTCGAGGGGATGAGCCTTGAGGGGCGCCAGATCCGGGTGAACGTGAATCTCCGGAAACCGGTCGAGCTTCGCGAGGGATACCGGTTTTCGGTGTGTTCCGGATCGTTGCTGGGCGGCAACTACCTGTTGATCGAGGAGGGCGAAGGGGCGGTGCTGCCGGCCGGCGCGAGCCTTGTCGGAGAGACGCCCAAACAGTGGATGCGCGATTTGGGCGAGGTGGTGGCGGATTTGCGCGAGGCGACCAAGGATGGCCACCTCAAAAGTATCATAACCAATCTCGATGCCACGGCCGAGTCGTTGCGGGAGGTCTCTTCCCGGTTGGAAAACGGCGAGGGCACCTTGGGTAAGCTTTTCTCCAACGACATGGCGCTTTACAACGACCTCTCCAACGCGGTCAACCGCATCAGCTCCATCGCCGAAAAAATCGACAGCGGCGAAAATTCCGTCGCCCAACTGATTAACGACAGCGGCGAATCGTTCCGCGATTTGCGCGATTCCATTGCCAATGTTAAAGCAATCACCGAGCGGTTGGAGCAGGGGGAGGGGACCTTGGGCCGGCTGTTGTCCTCCGACGACACCATCTACCGCGATATTCAAGATATGGTGGCGGCGCTTAAAGAAACCGCAGTCCGCCTGGAAAACGGCGAGGGTGCGTTGGGCAAGTTGCTTAAGGACGACGACCCGTTGTACAACGATCTTTTCGACACGGTGGCGAACCTAAAAATCGTCACCGACCGGCTGGCCAACGGAGAGGGTACGTTGGGTAAGCTTTCCGCTGATTCGGAACTGTACGACGATGTCCACGGCTTAATTCAGGATGTGCGCCAGACCGTCGACAACTTCCGCGACACCACCCCGATTTCCGCCTTCTCCAGCTTGATTATGGGGGGGCTGTAAGTTTGTCCGGTTGCGGTTCCGACACCTTTTACCTCGCTCCGCTGCGCGGGGTGACCGGGCGCACCTTTCGGGCGGTCCAAGCCCGTCATTTCACGCCCGCGCCGGTGGCGGTGGCGCCGTTCATTCCCACTTGCGCCGGCGACCGAGTTAAACCCGCGGTATTGGCGGATATCGTGCCCGACCCTGAAACCCCGGTGGAAGTGATTCCCCAGCTGATCGGGAAAGACCCCGGACAGTTGCGGGTGATGCTTCGCGCGTTAAAGGATATGGGTTACCTCAAGGCCGATTTGAACGCCGGTTGCCCCTGGCCGTTTGTCGCCAAAAAAGGCCGGGGTTGCGGACTGATGGCCAACGCCGAGTCGTTTGAGCGGATGCTCGAAGCCGGGTGCGATGAGTTGCCGGACGGTTTTTCGGTGAAAGTCCGGCTGGGGCTGAAGGATCCCGGGTTGTTGGCAGAGCGGATGACGGTTATTAACCGTTATCCGTTGCGCGAGGTAACCATACACCCACGTACCGCCAAGCAGATGTACGATGGCCAGGTGGATTTGGGTATTTTCGCGGAAGTGCTGCCGCTTTGCCGTCATCCGGTGGTGTACAACGGCGACATCCGCACCTGCGCCGACTGGCAGACATTGAAACGGCGTTTCCCGCAAGTTACCCGGTGGATGGTCGGTCGCGGAATGGCAATGAATCCCGCATTGATGGAGTCCTTTCTGGCCGGTATGGATTTGCCCCCCGACTATGGGCGGATCGCCGGTTTTTGCGCCGATTATCTGGAGACCGCCGCCGCTGAACTTGCCGGACCGACCCAAGTGCTGGGTCGTATGAAAGAATTATGGAGTTACCTGCACTTCATCTATCCGGACGGCGAGACGCGCTGGAAGTCAATCCGGCTCTGCCACACGCTTGACGAATATTTGCGGGTCGTGCGCGGCTAACTTATGGTTTGACGGTTAGGTGGTTAGTTGATTTAGTCGCTGGTCGATCTAGTTGTTCTAGTTAATCTAGTTGATCTAGTCAAAATACTTCACTCTCTTCATTCTTAATTTCCAAACTCGTCACTCGTCGCTCGTCACTTTCCCTAATCCTAAGTCCCCAAAATTTGTGCTTTACAAACCATAACTTTTGATAGTAATATATTGGCATTGGAAGTTGTAGAAGGTGTTTTTTGTTACATGACTTGGTGATTATGGGCAATTGGAGGTTGGTTCATGAAACTTAATGTTACTGCATTTTGGACGGCTTTCGCCGTTTTCGCAAGTATTACTCTCGGCGCGTACGCGCGCTCGGTGAGTGTGGCGGAACAGACGGATCAGTCCGTGACGTTCGCGTTCGGCACGGATGACGCAAACGATTACGAGCTGTTTGTGGCGCATGGCGCTACGGATGCCGGCGACGACAAGCGGGCTTGGACCGCGCTTGAGAAGGTGGCCGATATTTCCTATGACCAGACGACGTTCACCTACGAGGTGCCGGAGTCGTTGCGCGATGGGCGCTATCTGCGCTTCTTCCTCATGCAGCGCGAGAACCTCCCGTATGTGAAAGAACTGAAAAGCGTCGCTTCCACCGGTTCCCAGTGGGTCGATACGGGTGTGACCCCTAGCAACCGGACTGTGGTGGACTTCCGTTTCGGTAACCTCACCTATGTCAACCAGACCGCCTTTTTCGGGCAGGGTTGGGCCGGCAGCCGCTATCTGTTGAACCAGCAGTCCAACAAGTTCATGTTCCACGGCGGCGGCAACCTCGGCAGCGATGTTCCGACTTCGGGCGTGGATTACCGGTGTCAGATTGATGACGACAGCCGACTCTATCTTTCCTGGGGTTCGACGCTGAAGACGTACAGCGTCTCCCGGACGGTCGGCTCCGGCGCGCTTGCGATTTTCGGTTGCAATGACGGTTCCCATCTTGCCGCTTTTTCCTTCTATGGCATGAAGATCGCGAACAGCGGCACGTATCAGCGTAATTTCTTCCCCGCTCTGAATGCTGACGGCGAGGCGGGCCTTTACGATCAGATCGGTAACATTTTCTATAAGAGCAAGACCGCCACTCAGCTGGTGGCTGGCGAGGTGATCGAAGATGACCGTTTCGGGCGCGTGGTCGATTCCACGCCCTCATTTAAATTCCGCCGTTCCATCGCCATCACCGCCCGGTCTGGCGAATCCATCACCTTTGCTTTCGGTAACCCCGACGGCAAGGAATACTCGCTTTACGCGGCCTATGGCGCCACCAACTGCGGCGACAACAAGAACACGTGGGCAAACTTCACCAAAGTGGCGACGATCGCCGCCGATGCCACCTCATACACTTATACGTTGCCCGCCGCACTCAAGGTCGTCGGCACCTATTTCCGCTTCTTCCTGGTCCAGACGGACAATCTGCCTTACGCTTCCGAACTGGTGTCCCTCACCTCCACGAACGGCCAGACCGTCCGGATTGGCTATATCCCGGGTCCTGATACGGTTGCGGATTTCTCCTTCGGCAATATCACATACGTCCACGCGACCGCCTTCTTCGGTCAGTTCTGGCAGGGCAACGCCTTTCTCCTTAACCAGCAAAACCGCAATAACGGTCAGGGCTTTATGTTCCACGGCGCCGGTAACGACATCGGGTTCGTTACCGCAAACACCGATTACCGGTGCCAGATCGACAGCGATGACTACATCACGTTGGTCGGCGGCGACACCATGAATTCTTACGCTATCTCCCGCGCGACGTGCCCGATTTTCGAGATGGCGGTGTTCGGCTGCTATTCAATCACAAAAGGATCGATCTACCGGTTCGATTCGCTGCGCCTGAATGACAACGGTCTCGCGGTGCGCGACCTGGTGCCGGTGCAGGCCTTGGACGGAAAGGGTGCGCTCTTTGACCGTATCAATGGCGAGGTCTGGCCGAATCTCACCACCGTCGATTTCATGAAAGGCGCGGCTGTCCCCCGCCAGGGGTGGGCGTTGGCCTCCTCTGATAGTTATAAAGTCGCCGCCAACGGCGTGATCGAGGATGCGGCGTTCTCCGGCACGATTGTCCTGACGGAGGATACGGATTGGACCGGCTGTCAGGACAAACTCCTCAATGGCGTTACGGTTGATCTCAACGGCCATACCCTGCATCTTTCCGCGCCCGAAACCACCTCCGCCTTTAACCCCATCGTGCTCAAAGGTGATTCCGGTACCTTCCACATCACGGTTCCCGAAGGTAAGATCTGGGACGAGACTTATATCCGTTATGACGATCGGATCGACATTCTCAAGGATGGGATGGGCACCTATCTGATTTCCCGCAAGAATCCCAATATCGCATCCATTACCGTCGCGGATGGCACGGTGAAAGCGTGCGGTACCGCCTATTTGGCAAAGGGCACCCACATCACGGTCAAAGACGGCGGTACTTACGACGCCGGCGGCTTTGGCGACAGCGTTTGCTTCTTCACCATTGAAGGTGCCGGTCCGGATGGACTTGGCGCGTTGCGCAACACCGGCGGCGACATCGGTAACGGTACCGCGCAAATGGAGGGTCTGGTGCTCACCGGCGATGCCCTGGTGTCCGGCAACAGCCTTGGTCTAATCAACAACAGTTACACCGCCACCACCTTTGAGTTGAACGGCCATACGCTGACGCTCAATCTGAATTCCGGCAAGTCCTTCTGGATTTGCAACTCCTCCGGTTCCACCGAGGGCACGATCATCGTCGAGAGCGGCAGTGCCTATTTCCATAGAAACACCGTGAACATCCCGAATGTGGATCTAACGCTTGTCAGTACTTCCGGCATCGGGGCGGAAATTCCTTCTAGCAACCCGCCGAACGTCTATCTGCGCGACTTCACTTTGAACAGCGGTACTAAGTACAAGCAGAGTTCAAACCGCATGCACGTGCGGAATCTCTTCATCCACGACGGTTCTACTATCGAGTCCACCGTGAGCTGGATTTACGTCTCTACTGCGGTGGTCGTCGACAACGAGACGACGGACTTTATGCTCTATGCGCCGATCACCAACAACGGCACCTATCCGAAGCTATACAAGTACGGTGCCGCCACGCTTACGATCGCAAACAACCACACCGACCAGCGCATGGATAACGGCGTGGAGATTTTCGGCGGTACGGTGATAATGGACTCCACGGCTTCGACGAGGTATCCGCAGCGGGCGATTTCGTCGCAGCCGGTTCCGGTGATCATCCATGCCGGCGGTACGCTCGATATGACAAGATGCGGCACTTCTGCGGTCGCTCTTTCCGGACTTGTGATCGAGGAGGGCGGCACGTTGCTCCATACTCCGGACCAGACGATCTCCTTTACCAAGTCTCCGTCCTTCGATAAACCCGAGCCCTTCACCTTTACGGGCACGGTGAACTTCACGCAACCTGCCAACTTCGTCTTTACCGAATTTTTCAACGGCGCGGGCGCTCCGGCGGCTGGCACGCCGCTCACGCTGTTGACGGCGGGCGCGATCACCGCCAACACCGGCGGCCGGTTCAATGTAATCGGGTGCCCGTACGAGTATAACATTGATGTCACCTCCACGACGGTTACGATGACATCGGTCGCCGAAGGCGTGACGCCTCCCGCCCCGATCAAGATCTGGACGGTGGGCGGAAACTATGCCTATGGCAACGCCACCACCGGTGACAACTTCCGTTACCCGCTCGCGAGGCAACTCTCGGCGGCGGGGTGGAACGTGCAGATGACCGGTTGGCGCAGAACAAACCCGAACGGCATTCAGTCCTCGTCCACCGCTTGGGCCAGCCATGGCGGCATTGTCGATCTGGCGCTGAAGACCTCCGCTACCCGCGCCGGACTCTTAGAGGGTCTGGAGAGTTACGCTGCGGCGGCGAATGATCCTAACTTCACCATCTTAATCTGCGGCGACATGGACGTTTCCGACGGTGTGTCCGACGCGACGGTGCTTGCCAACTACAAAGCGGCCGTGACGCGCATTAAGGCGGCGTTGCCGATGACAACGGTGCTTGCCTCGACGATCCCCGGCGCCTCGGCGAATCTCAACAGCCAGATTGCGAACTGGTGCGACACTGAGACTGATGTCGAGTGTGTTGATCTCGCCGCTACGCTGGCCGCTGGCATGACCGCTTCGGCTTGCGATACTGCCGCCGGTCTGCTGAAGGACAAGCTGTTGACGCTGGTGACGGCCAACGGCGGCGTGCCCCCGCACTCGGACTGGACGCGCCCGGCGGTAACGCTTGGAGCCGAGAACAACGTTCCGGCGGAATATCTCACCGGCTTCACGCGTGTCCGAACGATTGAGCCGTCCCCGACCCAGGGCTTTGCGCAGAATATCTATGCGATTCCTTACTCTTACGCGCCACCGATGCAGGAGACCGGCATTGCGAAAGTCGGCTACTACATCGAACTGGTGCGCAAGGACACCGGCGCCCTGCAGGCGTTGTGGGTGGACATGGACGCTCCAGGCTCCAACTGGGCAGATGTGGCATTTCCCGTGACCCTCGCCCAGCAGAAAAAGACTGCGGTGACCAAACTCCACGTGTGGAGCAACTTCGGTGGCGTGACAACGGTTCCTGCAGATGATAATTCCGTCGATGGATTCATTGAATTCAACCCGATCAACTACAGCTCACCGGTCACGGATGTGGCGAATGCTATCGTCGAGCCGTGGGATGGCAACATGTACGGCTTCAACGATACCTTCCCGACTAGCGGTACCAGCGGCCACGGCTGCTTCCAGCTGATGCGGAAGTTCGCGGATCAAAGCGCCTTCCCGGCCGGCGAGATCCTCTTCGCCTACAACCGTTGGGGGAATACCGCTGCCAATCCGCGCGCGATCGGCATGGGTTCGCTTGCCGACTATGGTCTGCTCGGCGTCTCCGGCGATAAATCGTTAGATTGGACCTTCACCTATGGCGCCGAGGGCAGCGATGCGGCGAACATCTGTTCGCTGGCCTATTCGACCATCAAGATTGAATTCTGGCTGCAGTACAGCGGCGGCGTGCCCACGCGCGACGCGCTGGCCGACGCCTCGTGGACTGGCGCTGAGAATTCCGACTTCACCACCGTTGGTAACTGGGGTAAGGACGGTACCGCCGCAACCACGCTCGCGAATATCAACCTGTTGATTCCGGATGGTGCGAACATGTCCTTCACGTATATTGGATACGATCCGATTAACCTCTCCGGCTCCGTCTTGATGTTGGACGGCACCGCCACCTTCCCGACGGTAGGCGGTATCTATCTGGCCGGGTTGGATATGGGACCGACCGGCAATTTGGTTTTCGATCCCGTGAAGTTCAGCATCCGCGTGGCCTCGGCACCGGTCTTCGCTTCCGGGGCGCAACTCGCGCTGACCTCCAACTACGCTTCGAACACCAAGGGTCGTTTCCTCCTGATGACGTGGGACAACGGATCGATTGATATGACCGATGCCGCGCTCAACGCCCTCTTTGATACCACCAGCGCGAGTGGGGCTGATGTCAAAGTCTGGGTCGAGAATCTTGAGCAGGGCGGCCGTCTCTGGCTCGATCTCAACTATGGNNGCGGTGAAACAGCAAGTGAACGTCCTTTGTGTGGGCGACTCGATCACGCACGGCAGTGATTCCACCTACGGCAACTGGCGTGTCTTCCTGATGAAGCGCCTCGCTGCGGACGGGTACGCCCCGGTCGCCAAGGGCCACCGCTTCGACCAGAGCCACGACATCTGCGGCGCGGCGATGCCAGATGAGTGGATCTACCACTCCGGTATCAGCGGCCAGCGTCTTGTCACTTTGGGCGGTGGCGGCACAATCGACTCCATCGAGAACTTCCTCGACCAGGCGGGCGATGTTGATTTTGTGCTGGTCAAACTCTGTACGAACGACATCAACTCCAACAACTCCACCGCCGAACAGCTCTACCCGGTGTGGCAACAGTTGGTCTGGAAGGTGCTGAACCAGAAGCCGCACGCGAAGTTTATCGCTGGAGCGGTGGTGGATATCGCCTATGACGCGGCAAAGAACGCTCAGGTCGTGGCGTTCAACACGATGATGAAGAACGCCGCCGAGGGTGACATCTTCCCGGCGAAGCGGGTTTACTTCGCCGATCTCTACACGCCATGCTACCGCTATGACGCGCAGGGCAACTACATCACCGGTAGTTTCTACGCAGACAACAATCTCCATCCCGATTGGCCGGGCGAGGATAAGATGGCGGAAACCTATTGCGCTGCCATTGAGAATGCGCTTGCCGACGATGCCGGCTTCGTGCCTGGCGCGGCGGATACCAGTGTGCCGACCACCGCTGGCGCGGAGAACAACGTTCCGGCGGAGTTCTTGAACGGCTTCACTCGTGCCCGCGTGTTGGATATCGCGGCGTACACCGGAATGGTTCTCACGGATTACGGTATTGTGCCTTATTCCGTCAAGAATGCTGACGCTCCGGTGGAGAATCTTTCCCGCGTGGGTTATTACATCGAGTTGAAGCGCAAGAATGACGCCTTCAGCGACTTCCACGGGCTTACCCGTTGGATGTGGGTCTCGATGGATGCCTTCGGTGGCAAGACCATTGATGATGTGGCGGTGCCGCTCACTAAGGTCAACCAGACGCTGGTGCGCCGTCTGCGCGTGAAGACCAATATGCCCGGTATCGAATCTACAACGGCCGACGCCTCCGGTGAGACGGGCTGGGTGGAATTCTGGCCGAGCAGCTACTCGAACGGCGAATCAGGAAACGCTGACGCGCCTGCCAACACCTACGGCTACGACTGGAACGATGTCCGCTCCGACAATATGTCAGGATACGGTTCGATGCAGGTGTTCCGTTTCACGCCCGGCGCGGCGAATCCTGCGCAGGTGATGTTCGCGTTCAATCGCTGGACGACGAGCGGTGGATCGTGGGAAATCGGACTCGGCAACTTCTCTCACCAGTCCTTGGGTTCGATCGATTGGACCTTCTCGGGTTCTGATGACCGGTATATGGTCGAGACAATGGGTGCCGCCGCCTATGAGGTGGCGCGGATTGAAATCTGGACCGCGTCGATGGCGAACGACCCCGACGCCCCGACCTCTGCGCTGGTTTACATCGGAGAAGTCGTTGATGACGGCGATACCGCCACGGTGACCGGTTCTGTGGTTGATTTCGGTCTCGATGCCGATAGCGCCACGATTACCCTCGAATGGTCTGACGACCCGGCATTCGCTACCGTCGCCGGTTCCGCAAGTATCGGTTCGGTCAGCGAGCTTGGCGATATCACCGCCACGGCTACGGGTCTTGCCGCCGGTAAGACCTGGTACTTCCGCTTTGCCAGTGTTAACAGCAACGGCGAGAGCGCGTTTTCTGACAACAGCGATCCGCTCACGCTGACGGCCGGATACTGGCGCCCGCAGACATTAGGCGACACTTGGACCTCCATCGCCTGGTTGAAGGACGACACCGGTTCGCCGGTTGCGTTCAACCCGGTGTGGACCGCGGTATTCGACGGTCAGGAAACCACGAAACCCGCGACGGTCCAGATTCCCGACGAGGTGGCGGCAAACAAGGTGGTGGTTGAGGGATCTTCCGATTACACCTTTGACGGCACTGGGTCTATCGCGGCCAAGCGCCTCGTTAAGGAAGGCAGCGGCAAGCTGACGATTGAAGCTCGCGCTTTGGCCAATACCGCCGACATTGAGATTCGCGGTGGTGTGGTTAAGATGGGTGATAACGCCGAGATCGGCGCGGCCGGTTCCAATGGTGGCACGATCACCGTGAAGAACGGCGGCCAGTTCGACTTCAACCACATTGATACCGCGAGCGGCAACGGACGGCCGCGCGCCAAGATCACCAGTGGCAAGACCTTTGTGATCGAGGGTGCCGGTCCCGACGGTTCGGGCGCGTTGACCTCGACCGCCGAAAACACTTATTGGGGTTCGCCGATCAATGAAGTGATTCTTACGGGTGACGCTACGATCGGCGGCGTAAGCCGTATCGATATCCGTGGCGGCACCAAGAACTCAATCACGGGTCCGGAAGACGCCACGCTGACCATCAAAAACAGCGCGATCAGTAGGACGCGCGGACTCAACGTCCACGGCCCGATATCGGTTGGCAAGATGGTGATCGCGGAAGAGGGGTGTTACACTCCGGAAGGCAGCGCCTTCACGCTGAACATCCCGAACGGCATCGAGCTGGCTGGTGCCCTTTCGATGTGGGGTTCGAGCGGCAAGTGGAACGTCGGCGGTCTGGTGGTTGTGGGCGACAAAGCCTACATTGGTAACGATTCCGGCACATCGTATGTCGATACATCCGTCACTGTCTCCGACGGTGCAACGCTCACGATGGGCGGCGGCGCGACGACTCGCTATCGTGAACCGATGACGAACAAGGGGACGGTCTTGGTGCAGAAGAACGGCCACTATTTGGACGCGCCTCTTGTGAACGAGGGTAATCCGGTCATGCGCCTCAGTACTGATTTCCACAACTTCGCCCCGACGGTGACGGGCGATTCGCGCGTGGAGGTCACGGGCGGGTATTACTGGACCACCGGTAACCAGGATTGGGGCGACAGCGCTTTGGATGTGACGCTCTCTGGCGGGACCGGTCTCGTGCTCGGCATGAACAATGACGGCTACGGGATGCCGAAGTTCGGCAAGAACAAACTCTCGGTTACGGCGAATAGCGGTAATACCGCTACGTTCTTCTTACATCCGAGTGCCTCCGCCGAGATCGACGGTGTCACCGTCAGCGGCCTCATCGACAAGTTCTTCTCGCAAGGCCCGAACGTCAAGACGCTCAGGGCCGGGCCTATCGTTGACATCCGCGCTAACGATCTCAACTTCTCGGCTAACCGGTTCGAGATCGGCACCGGCAACGGTCGCGGCAATCTGACCGTTACCGGCGAAAACACGCACATCGTCACCAAGGGGCTTTACGCCAACTGGGTCGGCTCGCACTACTACGCGGGTTCGCTCACGTTCAGGGACGGCCTTCTTGAGATCGGCTCGGACGGTATCAGCGAGGCTTGGACAGATCCGATGCGTACCGTCTTCAACATGGATAGCGGCACGCTGCGTGCGGCGGCCAACTTCAACATCGGCAAGGCCGGTATGACCGCGACGTTCGGCAGCCCCGCCAAGGGCGGCAATGTCACGTTCGATCTGAACGGCAAGAGCGTGAAGTGGGGCACGGGCCTCGCTGGCGCAAGCGATGTCACGCTGACGGGCAATGGTTCGTTCGGGCCGGATCGCGCCGGTATCCAGGGTATTCCGTTCGGCAAGTGGACAGTCGAATCGACTGGTACGGTCGATCTCAGCAACGCTGCCGGTTTCGCGGGCGGTCTCACGCTCGCCGAGAATGCGGCGGCAACGCTGGACATCGCGGGTACGAATATGGTTGAGTTCGTCGCCTGGACTTGGCACGACAATGCCTGGAACGTCATGCAGCCCGCCTTCAACGCCGGGACGCCGATGTCGTCGCATGTCGCGACATCGTTGACCTACTTCAACCGGCCGGCGTCGAAGATCAATGATGTGAAGTACGGAAACGGTTCCGGCTTCAACTACTTCGGCGAGTTCTACGTGAGCGCCGAGCAGGTTGGCAAGTGGTACTTCGCGCAGCGCAACCAAACGCACTTCGGTATCCACATTGACGGAACGGAGCTTTCGCGCCTCGGGCCGAATAACGGAAACATCTACAACATCGACCTGACGGAGGGTTGGCATAAGTTCATGATCTCCATCTACACCGGCGAAGCCAACCAGACTATCGGCCCGATGACCGACAGCGGCGATGTCGCCAAGCAGAACGGCATCTGGTTCAAGGTCGGCGGAAACGGTAACGGCAACTGGCCGGCGGATTACGCACCGTTCGACAGCACGACCGTGCCGATGCGGATGCGTTCGGAGACCTCCGCCCGCACGAGCGTGAGGTGGCGCAAGTACATCAACCCCACGAGCAACCTCGCTATTTACGATACGGTTGACGAAAGCAAGTACGCCGCGATTGATGTTGTGACGAATTCGCTTCAGATCATGAATGTGAAGTTTTCGACTGGCACCAACGCACCGCTCGCAGGCGCATGCTCACGCTTCGACGGCTACTTCAAGGTGGAGCCGGAGCAGGAAGGCAACTGGACCTTCCAGGGAAGTTTCGACGACCAGATCGCGCTCGATGTCGATGGCCGCCGTCTTTTCAAGGTCACTGCGAACTGCGCAACGGTCACCGGAAACATTACGCTCCGCGCGGGCTGGCACAAGTTTGACATCCGGCTCGGCGACAACTCGTCCAACACTAGCGGCGGTTCGGGCGGCGGCCTCTCCGACGCCAACGGCAACACTACTTGTGCGCTCATGTTCAGTGTGAACGGCGGAGTCTACAATGCGTTCGATGAGCGTTATCTGCCGATTGCCTACACAGCAGGTATGGCGCAGAAGTTCGAGCAGCCCGGTCTGGGCGGTGATATCGATCTTGCCGCCGGATCCACGCTGGTTAACGCTCCTCGCGAAAACGGCTTCTGCCCGATATACGGCACTATTAAGGGCGCCGGCACGTTCTCTGGCCCGTTCCGCTTCACCGGCGAAGACAACTGCTGGGAAATCTCCGGCGAGGTGGTTGACGGCAAGCTGGAGAACACGGTGTCGTTCTTGAATGCCGATCCTTTGACGCTGGCCGGGTTGAAGAACATTAGGGCGCTGTTCGACGATGAGCCGACCCGCTCCATCTACAAACTCGCTCCGGCTCCGCTCGGGCTTACCGAAGAAGCCGCTGCCGAGGTGGGGATTTCGGTAATTGACGCTATGGGCAAAGACTATTCCGAGGACTTCTCGCTGGTCATCGAGGACGGTAAGCTTTGGTTGCGTAACAAGCACCCGAAGGGCACCTGCGTTATCTTGCTGTAACAAGCTTGGATAGCTGAACAAAACGGCGGACTGCGAAAGCGGCCCGCCGTTTCTTTTGAAAGGAAAATGAAACGTAAACGTTTGATTTTGTAAATCACCAGAAACTTGGAGAAGGCGTATGGCGATAAGGCTAGAGACTAAGCATTCAATGCTAAGGCGCTGCAGAAGCTGGGATTACCGCCAGCCTTGCATTTACCAGATTACGCTTGTCTTGGCTGATCGCAAGTCAAAGGCGTTGGGGCGGCTGGTGATAGACCGAGCGCTCAGTTCAATGCCTGCCACGGCAGTGGCTTGTTCTGTGCTTGGCGCGGGAGCGCCAAGTTTAGCGGCAGACATCGCTCTTACCCCGGCTGGCGAGACGGTCAAGGGCGAGTTTATGAGAATCGGCGAGCATCACCCCGAAATCAAGCCGCTTTTTATTCAGGTAATGCCCGATCATGTACATTTTATCATTCATGTAAGGCAGCCGATGGCGCGGCCTCTTGGTCAGGCGATAGCGGGTTTCAAGGCGGGCAGTTCAAAAGCCGCCATTGGCAAGGGCGGCCTTTGGGCAGAGGGGTTTCAAGATACAATTCTCTTTCACGAGAGCCAGCTCGATGCGATGTTTACCTACCTTCGCGATAATCCGCGCCGCCTAGCGGTAAAACAACTTTTCCCCGAGCTGTTTATGGTGAGGAATGATTTGTGCTTGAAACGGCCGGTTTCGGCACAGGATCGGTCTATCTGTTCAGTACTCGGCGCGACAGCGCCGAGCTTAGAGGCCCATTTCTCGGCCATCGGCAATCTCTTTCTTCTCGACTCGCCTAACATCATTCAGGTGCAGTGCTCGCGCGCTTACCTCGCCTACAAGCGCGTTCCAAAACCGGGCGGTGGGCACAAGATTTCCCGCGATGCCGCTGGCGTTCCGATTATAGAAAAGACCGCACCCGAATTTGAAGAGAAACGCGATGAACTGCTCGCCGCTGCAAAGCACGGAGCGGTTTTGATTTCACCTTGTATCTCTGACGGCGAGCGCGAAATCGCGCGACTTGCCTTCGCTGCGTCGTTGCCGGTGATTGCACTTCGGAACATGGGCTTTTCGCCGCTTTACAAACCCGGTGGCAAGCTCTTCGACAAGACGGCGAACGGCAAGCTTCTTTTGCTCGCTCCCGCTGCTTGGCCCTATTCCACGGCGGAGAAGCCGATGACCCGCTTCGATGCATGTGCACTAAATCGCATCGCCCAGCTGATTGCGGGCGATGGCGCGGCCGAGATAAACTACAGAGGCATGCAGCCCAAGGACATCGACCGCCTCGTGCGCGAGGCGGTCGCCAAAAGAGGCACTTGACTCTTGCGTTAACTTTTAACCGTAACTTGGCACCCCGTTGTTTGTGAGTTTTCTGATAGCCGCTGTCCCATCAGGATCATTGTCGAATAGCATAATTATCCAGGTAATGCCCAGTCATGTGCATTTTATTATTCATGTAAAGCAGCCGATGCGCCAAGCACAGGATCAGCCTTTCTGTTCAGTACTCGGCGCGGCAACGCCGAGCTTAGAAGCCCATTTCTCGGCCATCCTTTCTTCTCGACTCGCCTAACATCGTTCAGGTACAGTGCTCGCGCGCCTATATCTCCTACAAGCGCGTTCCAAAACTAAGCGACCGCCTCATACGCGAGGCGGTCGCCAAAGGAGGCTCTTGGAATGGCCAATAACGAACATTAATTTGAAAGCGACATCGAAGGCTGGAGTGGTAGCGATTTGCGCGTTGCCCCGCTTCAGCCGCGAACTCATTCTGCCTGCGGCATATGCGGCGAAACAGTTTCTTCACCCTGTGGCGCAGCTCCAGTACACATAGCCCGGCTCTTTTCGCCATAAGGCCTGCCTTTTCATCCCGATGTACTTGGCTGAGGTTACTCTTGTAATTTTCATGCCTCCATTATAACACGGGACAGTATTTGACGAAAGGGGGTAGTCGACGGTTTGCTGTTTTTCATTGAAAATTTACGCGCCGTACCTTAAAAGGGTGAAAGCCGGGCGCGACGTCACGCTTCGCGCATCAACCGTTCACAGTTCCCAGGGCAGCGAAGCGGACGTCGTGTTCTTCGACTTGGTGAATCCGGCGAGCAACTTCATTTCCAGAAGCGATGCCATGCATATTTGGTGTGTCGCGTGTTCGCGCGCCAAACAAAAGCTGGTCGTGGTCGGAGACAGGACAGCGATGCGTTGCGGCGTCTATTCGTCCAGGCTGCTGGACAGTCTGGAACAGACTGGCGATACGGTATCCGCCTAACGAGAGGATGTGGACGGATTCACTTGCGATTCGGGACGAGATTATGGTAAATTGTCCTTATCGAACTAAATGCGGAGGCATTATGCTGATTTAGCGGGCTTGACTACTGAATCCCTAACGAAAGGGGCTTGGGCTATGTATGATGACTTTGATGATTTTGACGAAGACTATGACGAATTTGACCAGTATGGTGAGGCGAAACGGGGATGCCGGGAGTTGGAAGCGGCGCGAAGCAATTTTCTGGCCGTCGAAAAGGCCGAATACGACCGGCGGCTAGATGAACTCCGGAAACAGCCTAATCCCAACGGATACGCATTGGCGACCGCCGAAGGGACGGCTTGGATGACGGAGGATGAGCGCAACTGCGTGGAATGGTTCGACCGGCAGGATTATGACACGTTCATGAAGCGTTCCGCCTGGTATGAGGGCGACGGCTGGATCGTGCCGTATTGCAGGCTGCTATGCGACGCAAGAAATCTTGCCGATGAGGAGATATTGTCCGGCTACGCGAACGATGGCGGGGCGTTGCGGATTGACAGGTTTATGTGCGTAGTCGATAAGATGTTTGAAGATGCCAAGGCGGGTAACGCGCGGGCGCAAAATTCGGTGGGAATAATCTGCGAAAAAGGGCTTCCCTATATCGATGAGAAAGGCCATCCTCTGATCGATGAAACTTTTCTTAAAGAGCATTTCGGGGTCGAATCCAAAGAGGCCGCCATGCGCGAATGGTATGGGAAATCGGCTGCGGGCGGCTGTTTTCAGGGGATACGGAACTACGCGCGCCTGCTGCGTGAAGGAATCGGCGGTGGGTGGCGTTTGCCGGACGGTTCGTATGATCGTGCCAAAGTGTTGAAGGACAAGGCTGACGCGGAGAAATGGTATGGAGTCGCAGCGGACAGAGGCGATGGCGGCTCGCGCTATGTTTTGGCTTGTATGTTCGCCCAAGACGATGATTATCCGATGGATGCCGATAAGTGTTCGAAATGGCTGTTGCTGGCGGCGGAGGCCGGGCACCCGAAGGCGAAAAAAGCCGTTGCCGCAGCGGGAAATGATGTGTCGCCCGAACGGTTGTGCGCTGAATTGCTCATTTTATTGTATGAGGAGCGGGCGCAACGGCAGGATGTTTACCCCAAATTATATTACGATTTCTCGATCAATGTTCCAGATCGGCGTAAGAAGCCGAAGGAAGAACCAGAAGAAGAGCCGGAAGAAGATTGGACGGAGTGGTTGAAGGAACAGGTGCCGGAGGGGACGGTTGTCCCGCCGCCCGCTAGCCGCGAGACGGTGCGGACACCCAATCTTAATAGCCCGAACCCGTCTTTCGCCGCCCGGTTGATTATCTTCGTGCGCGACCGTTTTAACGGCGATGCCCCGAGCGTCTACCGCGCCGCGCACGTGAGCCGCAAGACGTATTCGGCCATTGTAAGCAACGAATTGCGTCCGGTTTCCAAACCAACAGCGGTCTCGCTCGCCTTGGCGCTCAAACTGGAAATGCCGGAGTTCTGCGGTTTTCTGGAATCGGCAGGGTACGCGCTTTCCGATTATTTGCTCGATGACATAATCGTGAACGCCTGCGTCATGTCCAAAATCTACGACGTGGCGAAAGTGAATGAGATTCTGGAGGCGCACGGTGCCGACCCGCTGGGGAAACCGGAGTAATTTTTTCAACGAAAAGTTTTCAAAAAGCGCCCCGTTCCCAAGGAGAAAGGAACGGGGCGGGGTGCTTGTTGTTACAATTTGCGGAGAACGCGGGTAAGATAGCATAATCCGCTGAGGTTGTGCAAGTATAAAAGTTAGATTAATCTAATTTTTTTCTTGTCGGTAAATTGGCTTGCGCGGGATACGAGCCAGTTGTTACAATAAAAACACTTTTAACAATGAAAGGGAGGTGGCCTATGACAATTTTGCCGGTTGCGTTCGTGTTCTTGTTTGCCGCATATTACGGTGTGGCGGCTAGTGGAATTTCATCCGGAAAAGCGTCGGGCGTAGAAACGCCAACGATGGGATGGTCGAGCTGGAACACCTACCGGGTGAACATTTCGGAAGAACTCATCAAGAAACAGGCTAGTTTAATGGTCGAGTTGGGGTTGGACAAGTGCGGTTACCGGTATGTCAATATCGATGACGGCTATTTCGGCGGACGCGACGCCGAAGGAAAACTAAAGACGCATCCGCAGCGTTTTCCCAACGGGCTCAAGGGTGTCGTGGATCATATACACGGCCTTGGGCTAAAGGCGGGAATTTACTCCGACGCGGGCGAGGACACGTGCGGATGTTTTTGGGATAAAGACGTGCTGGGTTCGGGCGTGGGTCTCTACAAGCACGAGAGGCAGGACGCGGAATTCTTCTTCAACGAGCTTGGCTTCGACTTCATCAAGATTGACTTCTGCGGCGGCGACCGCTGGCAGAACGCGAAGCATCTTTCGCTTGACGAGCGCGACCAGTACACCGCAATCCGCAAGGCCATTGACTCGGTAAAACCCGGCGTTCGGATTAACGTATGCCGTTGGAACTATCCCGGCACTTGGGTGCGCGAAATCGGAAGCTCCTGGCGTATCAGCGCGGACATCAACCCGACGTGGGGACGCGTTAAGGCGATCATTAAGGAGAATCTATACCTTTCCGCCTACGCCGCGCCCGGCGCGTATAATGACATGGATATGCTTGAGGTCGGGCGCGGGTTCACGGACGAGGAGGATCAGACCCACTTCGCCGTGTGGTGCCTGATGAGTTCCCCGCTTCTTATTGGCTGTGACCTCGAACAGCTCAAATCGAAACCCAAGACACTCGCGCTCCTCAAAAATACTGATTTGATCGCGCTCAATCAGGACACCGCCGCGCCGCAGGCGTATGTCGCGGTGCGTAACGGGGACGCATACGTTCTCGTGCGTGATCTTGAAAAGCCGTTCGGCACGGTGAGGGCCGTCGCGTTTGTCAATCTTGAGGACAAGGAGAAGAAGCTTATGGCGGCGTTTGGCCCGTTTGGGAATCTAGACCTTGCCGGGAAGCTTCTCCGAGTACGCGACCTTACGGCGCAGCGGGATTTTACCGAGGCGGAGATCGACTCGTCTTTGGTGGACAGCTCGCTTTACGGCCTCCGCAGTATGTTCTACGTAACCGTGCCGCCGCACGGTACGCGCGTCTTCCGTGTCGAGACAGAGAAACGATTGGAACGGATGCGTTACGAGGCGGAGACCGCCTTTCTCCCGGCATACCAGGAACTGCACGATGCGAAGAAAGTCAAAACCGCGTACTACGAGGAGAGCGACAAGGCGAGCGGCGGGATGGTCGTCGCGGGCGCAGGCGGGCGCAAGGATAACTCCATTGTTTGGGAGCGCGTCTGGAGCGAGAACGGCGGGGAATACGGAATGTCTGTGGTGACGGCGGGCGAAGGCGGGACTGTGTCGGCGCGGGTCAACGGGATCGCATGCGCAGAAGGGACCAAGGACGAAAAGGGCGTTGTCCATTTTCGGGTGGAATTGAAGCCGGGGCTTAACGAAGTATGCCTATTCAATGACAGCGAACCGCTCCCGGCGATAGACCGCATTTGGATCATAAAGTCGCTGAAATTACCGCGAAAGGAAGAAATGCCATGAAAAAAGCGGTAACATTTTTAATCCTCGCGACGGCAATTGGGGGAACGCATACCGGATGTCTTTCCCAGGCGGAAGTCGCGGCCAAAAACTGTTTCAAGCCCGACATTTCGTATGAGGACGGAAAGGAAACTTTCACCGGCCCCGCGCGAGGTTACGCACCGGGCGGCTGGAACGTGTTCAAACCCGAGGGGCTACCGAAGTGGAAGGGCGCGAAAGCGTACAACTCGTCGCTTTGGGAGCTGAGCCGGTTTTCGGGCGGGCGTGTCCAGGGCAAGCATGCCGTGCCGACCAACCGCGTGGGCGGGGCGGATATTCCGCTTACGGACGCGATGAAAGCGGACGTGCGGCGGTACCTTGAGGAGTCGCGGCAGAAAGGCGGGTCCTTAATCGTGCGGCTTGGCTACACGTGGAGCGACTCGTGCGGCTGCGAGCCGTCGGACTTTGACATCGTGCTGGATCATGTTCGCGATCTATCGAAAATCATGGCGGACTATGACGACGTGGTGGTTGGCGTGGAGGCCGGCGTGGCCGGCCCTTGGGCGGAGATGCACTCGTCCGACTACTGTAAACCGGAGTACATGAACCGCGTGTTAAAGACGTACTGTGATAACCTTTCGGCCAACATCTCGATTCTGGTGCGGACTCCGCATTACATCGCGTCCTACATCGGCACGAACACCGTCGGCACGCTTGACATGCTGCCGTTCCGGGACGCTGATCTGCGGCGGTTTGGAATGTACAATGACGGATACCTCGGCACATGGTGGGACTACGGCACCTGGTCGGGGCATTGGAAGCGAGAGCGCGGGTGCCAGCTGCTCAATACGTTCGGCGACCATCCGTATGGCGGGGAGCTTGCCTACGTGAGTCTCGACTGGCTGGACAAGAACCGCGAGAAGAGCGGTGATCTGTTCAACATCGAGAAGTGGAATATCGTCAAGGATTGGTACGAGACGCATCTCAATTATCTTAGGAACGTCGGCGACAAGAAGCATTCGCTCTGCGCGTTCATCGCCGGGAAGACATTCAGCGTCGAAACTTTCCGTTTCGACGGAATGCCGGATTTGAGGGAGTACGACGGGCTGGACCTCCACAAGTTCATGCTGGACCACATGGGCTACCGTTTTGTTTTGCGTGACGCCAGTTTGCCCAAAACCCTAGTGTGCGGAAAGCGCGCGCGGTTATCGTTGGAGGTGGAGAACACCGGTTTCGGGAAACTGCTTTTGCCGTCCCGCGCCGAGGCGGTTTTGGTTTCGGGGGGCGTTGCGAACGTTTCGAGCGCGGTTTTGGGGGATTTCGACTTCTCTTCGCTGGAGGGCGGCGGAAAACGCAGAGTGGAAGTGGGGTTCGACGTCCCCCGCGATTTGAAAGCTGGAAAATGCGCCGTATATCTCCGTGTCGCGGCCCCGTTGAAGGACGAAAAACCCGGCGAAACGCCGCGCCGCCCCATCCGTTTTGCCAATGCGGGGATGTGGGATGAGGCGTTAAAGGCGAATTCTCTGGGCGAGGTTGAGGTGAAAACGCGCTGATCGGGTCCAATGTCGGTAAAAAGAGCAGCGCAATAATTTTTCTGCGCTTGCTTGTCGCAGGTTTTTTTGATATCATAATGTTGTTTCTTGGGTTATTGTGTATTGTTCACCTGGCAAAGGAGTTTTGAAATGAAGCTGAATACGGTTTTGGCGGTATCTTTACTGGTGGCGGTAGGCGTTGGTTTTAGCAGCGGTTGCCACCATCACCACCATAGCGGCCACCATGACGGGGGACGAACTGTTTATGTCGTCCCGAGCGGTTCGCACCACCATGGGCCATCCCATGCGCATCCCGCTCCGCCTCCGGCGCACCACAAGCCTGTGGTCGCACCGCATGGCGGTAAACCGATGGCTCCGGCCCCGAGTAAGCCCGGTATGGCGGTTGCGGGTAAGCATCCCGGCAAGCCCGACCGCGCTCAGCCCGGCGGCTTTAGCCACCGTCCCACCTCTTCCGGTGTTCCGCGTCCGGCAGCTGGTGGAAAGAACGTCCCGCCCAAAGGCGGTTCCGCCAAGCCGGCTCCCGGCCATGTCCAGCCGCCGGTAAAAAAATAACGGTTTTAGCCGTTAGGAAAGGTCTCGCTACATGCGCATTATTGGAGTCATCCCTTCGCGCTGGGGGTCAACGCGGTTTCCGGGCAAGAGTCTGCATCCGATTTGCGGCAAGCCGTTGGTGCAGTGGGTGGTCGAAGCGGCCAGCCGGGCAAAGCTGTTGGACTCGGTGCTGGTCGCTACGGATGATGCCCGCATTGCCGACGCGGTGCGGGCGTTTGGCGGTTGCGCGGTGATGACGCGGGCCGACCATCCGTCGGGAACCGACCGCGTGGCGGAGGCGGCGCAACCGCAGGATGACGATATCGTGGTCAACATCCAAGGCGACGAACCGTTGATCAACCCTGCGTTGATTGACGGCTTGGCGGAGCGCATGCGCGATGACCCGGGGCTGGCGATGGCCACCGCGGCCACCCCGATCCGCAATCCACGCGATTTGGCGGCCACCACCGTGGTCAAGGTGGTTACCGCCCGTGACGGCGACGCGCTGTACTTTTCACGGTTGCCGATTCCGTTCCGGCGGGACGGCGAAGCCGATCTGTCGTGCGGACTTTATTTGCGGCATTTGGGGATTTACGCCTACCGGGGCGCGTTTTTGAAGCGGTTTGTGAAAGAACCCCCGTGCGAGTTGGAGCTGACGGAGAAATTGGAACAGCTCCGGGCGTTGTACATCGGCGGCAGGATTGCCGTAATCAGGACCGAAGAGCCGGGCGTGGGGGTTGATACCCCTGAAGACGCCAAGGCGATCGAGCCGCTGTTGCGCGAACGGTTTGGGCTAGGGGACGGACAATGAAAAAACTGCGGTTGGCGATTTGCGCGTTTGCGGCGGCGTTTACGGTCTTCGGCGGGGAATCCGCCGCAAAGCCGGAAGCTGTTGCCGCGCCCGCTCCGGAAACGCCGGCCGCCAAGCCAGAGACGCCCAAAATTACCTGGCAGGAGTTGGAGCAGCGCTGGGAATCGTTCCGGGCCGCGATGGACAGTCCGATGGAAAACCTGACCCTGCCGTTGGAATATTTCCCCGACGGTCGGGTCAAGGCCAGACTTCAGGCCGGCAAGGCGCAGGTTTTCGACAAAAATACCATTTTTGCCGAGAACGTTAAGGTGGAGCTGTTGAACAACGACGGTAACGTGGAGGCGGTACTGACCACCGATGACTGTCTGCTCGACCGGCCATCGAAGCAGGGGTATTGCCGCGGGGCGGTGAAGGTTGACTGGGGCAGCGAGCACATCAAGGGCCGCGGTTTGTATTTTTCGGCCACCGACGAGTTTCTCAAGATCTTGTCGGAATGTGAGATCCGGACCCGGCGGTTTTCCGGGATCAAACTGTAGCAACGCAGGAGGATGATGCCATGAAAAGAGTTTGGATGTTTGCGGCGGTGGCGGTTGCCGCGCTGTTTTGCGGCGGAGTGGATCTGAAGTCCGCCCTAAAACAGGATAAAAAGGCTCCGGAACGGGAGTCGGTAATCACCGCCGACAAGATTGAGTTCGACAACAAAGAGGGCGTGATTCTCCTTGACAATAACGTGCTGGTGGATGACGAGCGTTTTGTGTTGCGTTCCAAACGGCTGCTGGTGTTTCTGGACGGGACTAACGACGTCAAGCAGATCCTGGCGGTGGGTAATGTGGTAATCACCAACGAGAACCGTATCGCCTCCTGCGACAAGGCGGTTTACACCAAGGAAAACGGCCAGGTCGTGATGACCGGCAACGCCCGGCTTTTAAACGGAGGTAACCGCGGGGGCGAAGTTCGCGGCGAGCGCATAACCTTCTGGCTTGACGACGAGCGGATGGAGGTTTCGGCCGGCAGCAAGGTGGTGTTGCCTCCGGGTACGTTCCGGAAAGCCGGGGATATCGGCGCGCTGGGCGAAGGCAAGAAGCACGGCAAGAATGAGGGCGGCGATCACCCGGATAAGGAAAAGCCGAAAGGCGATGGCGGGGACCGTCCGGAGAAAGAAACTCCGAAAGAGTGACCGGTAACGGGATTTTTTACTATGCCTGATTTGACAGCGGAGAGTCTGGTTAAAGAATACGGCCAACGCACGGTGGTGAACGGGATTTCGCTCCACGCCTCGTGCGGCGAGATCGTAGGGTTGCTGGGACCGAACGGTGCCGGGAAGACCACCACCTTCTACATGGTGGTCGGGCTGGTTCGTCCGAACAGCGGCACGGTTTCTTTCCGCGGCGAGGACATCACCGCGATGCCGGTGTTCCAGCGGGCCAGACGCGGGCTGGGTTATTTGGCGCAGGAGGCGTCGATTTTCCGCAAGCTGACCGTGGAAGAGAATGTGATGGCAATCTTGGAGACGCTGGAAGAGCTGTCCAAGGCGGAGCGCCGGGAACGGCTGGACGAGCTGTTGGGCGGGCTGAACTTGACCAAGGTCGCCAAACAGCGGGCATACACGCTGAGCGGCGGCGAGCGCCGTAAGTTGGAGATTGCGCGGGCGTTGGTTCGGAAGCCCGCGATCCTGATGCTCGATGAGCCGTTCAGCGGGGTGGACCCGTTGGCGGTGCACGACATTCAGGAGATTGTGAAGGATTTGCGCGACCGGGGATTGGGCATCATTGTGACCGACCACAATGTGCGCGAGACCCTGTCGATAGTTGACCGTGCCTATCTGGTTTATGACGGGCAGGTTTTGTGTGAGGGGTCCAGCGACTTCCTGGTGAGCGACGAGACGGCGCGCCGCCTCTACCTCGGCAAGGATTTCCGCATGTGACCGGTATTTAAAAACGGCCGCGAGGCCGAAAACGAAGGAGGCAGAAATATGGCTATTGAAGTAACGATCCGTCATCAGGAAGCTGGCGCTTGGGCTAAGGATTACGCGGAAAAGCGGGCGCTGAAAATCGTGGAAAAGTTTCCGAAGCTGGAAAGCGTGCGGGTGGTGATTGATTCGCAGCGCGGAATGTACGAGACGGAAATTTTGGCCCAGCAGAAAGGGCAGACCGCGATTGGCACCAAAGAGCATTCTGCCAACCTCCGTTCGGTTATTGACATGGCTGCGGCGCGGGTGGAAAACCAGCTCCGCAAAAAACGCGCCCGTATCGTGTCCAAGGCGATCCGGGGTTAGGTTGTTCTTATGAGCGTGGTCACCTGGAAAGAGAATCCCAAGAACGGCGAGGTCCCGTTTTCCCAAAAGAAAATCGAGGCCCCGCGTTCCAAGGTCACGGTCCGGAAGTTCTTTAACGCCGGTCGGGGCCGGCTTCAGCTGTCGCTGGTGGCCGGCGAGGCCGGGCTGGATAAAGAGATTCCCGAACCGATGCCGTACCGGCCGGGCTTGGCGTTGTCCGGTTTTCTCGGGCATTTCGCTCCCGGCCGTATTCAGGTGATCGGGCTTTCGGAATACGAATACCTGAAGAGCCTTTCGGAGGACGTGCGCGTAGAACGGATTGAGGCAATCTTCCGCGAGCGCGTTCCGTGCATTGTGTTCGCCCGCGGGCAGCAGGTTTTCCCGGAAGTGACGCGGCTCGCCGAGAAGGATGGCGTGCCGGTGTTCGTCACCGAGCTGGAGACCAAGATTTTCTTCAACAACGGCACGTTCTTGTTGGAGGAACTGCACGCCCCGCGCCGGATCGTACACGGTACGGTAATGGAAGTGGACGGGGTGGGGGTGTTCATCGAGGGCGACCCCGGCCTTGGAAAAAGCGAGACCGCGCTCGGCCTTATCATGCGCGGCCACGCGCTGGTGGCGGATGACGCGCCGGAGTTCCGGCTGGAGGGTACCAACAAGGTAATTGCCTCCGCCAAACCCGCGACTTTGGGTTATATGGAGATCCGTGGGCTGGGGTTCCTTGAGGTGCCGGTGATTTTCGGCGTCGCCGCCGTACGCGGCGAAAAGCAGGTGGATTTGGTGATTACGCTGGTTCCGCAGAGTAAGGAGTCAGATATGCTTGACCGTACCAACGAGCGGCTGTTGGAACGGGATGTACTGGGGGTAAAGATACCGCAGCGGGTGATTCCCGTGGCGCCGGGGCGCGATCTGGTCAATGTGGTGGAGACCGCCGCACGGCAGTTCAAACGCGATCGAAGTTACGGCGGAAACGCCACTAAAGCGCTTGACGATCAGATTAAGCAGCGCCACGCCGCGCTGGCACGGAAAGAGGGGGAGTGAGTTATGGATAAAGAGGAGTTTCGCGATCTGGTGTTGCTTAACAAGTATGGGATGCACGTGCGTCCTGCCGGGCTTTTCGCCAAGGTTGCGTCTAGGTTCAATGCCGATGTCCAGGTTGAGAAGGACGGCAACGTGGTTTCCGGTAAAAGCATTATGGCGTTGATGACGCTGGAGGCGATTTGCGGCTCCACGTTGCGCGTGACCGCCATCGGTCCGCAGTGCCATGAGGTTTTGGATGAGCTGGAAGCGCTGGTGGCGCGGAAGTTCGATATTCCGGACGAACAGTAACGCCGGGCGATGACAATGGAATCGAGCGCCGATTGCCCTCCTGTAATGTGCGAGCTATGCGGTTTGCCCGTCTCTCGCGGTTGTGTTTCCGGTCGTGCCGTCGTTTTGGCGCCGCCGACGGAAATCAACGTGCCCGAATTCACCATTGACGATTGCCAGGCCGAGATTGACCGGCTGGACGAGGCGATTTCCAAATCCAGATCACAGCTGCTGAACCTGAGTGCCGAGCTAAATGCCGGGCGGGAAATTTTCGACGGCATGCTGATGATGCTCGATGACCCGCTGGTTCTGCAGTCGTGCCGCGATGAGATTACCCAGTACCGTGTCAACGCCGAGTTGGCGGTGAAGCGGATGACTGAAAAATTCTCCAACCTTTTCGCGGAGATGGACGACCCTTACCTGCGTGAGCGTGCCCGCGATGTCCGCGACATTTCCGACCGCATCATCCGCAATTTGCTCGGTCGTTTCGAGTCGAGATCCAGAACGCTCTCCGAGCCAAGCATTCTGGTGTCGGATTCAATCTCCCCGGCGGAGTTGCTCTCCTTTTCAAGGCCCAACATTCTGGGCATAATTACCGTCAGCGGCAGCGTCACTTCCCATGTCGCGTTGCTTGCCCGCGCTTTCGGCATCCCGTCGGTTACCTCTATTGCCGGTTTGCTCGCCCGGGTGTCCGATGGCGATTTTTTGCTTTTGGACGGAACCTCGGGCCGCGTGGTGGTTAATCCCTCTGCGGCGGAACAAGCCGCTTTCGCCTTGCTTCAGGAACGCGCCCGTCTGGACGCTGCCGAGTTGGCGGCGGAGTGCGGGCGGCCCGCCGCCACCGCCGACGGACGGCAGTTGAAGGTGCTGGCCAACACCGATGCCAACACCCCGCATGGTGCGGTGGCAGCCACCGGCGCGGACGGGATCGGGCTGTATCGTTCCGAATATCTGTGGCTTTCCCTTAACCGTACCCCCACCGAAGAAGAGCAGACCGCCGCCTATTCCGCCATGCTACGCGAGGTTCCGGCTGGGCAGCCGGTGGTGATCCGGATGTTGGATATCGGCGGTGATAAGGTGATGCGCGATGGCCGCCGTATGCAGGACCCGGAGACCAATCCATTTTTAGGCAATCGCTCGATTCGTTTTCTGCTCGATAACCCGGACGAGTTCCGCCGCCAGATTCGCGCGGTTTTGCGGGCCAGTTCCGGCGGCAACCTCCGGTTGATGTATCCGATGGTGTCCACGCTCGAAGAGTTGCGCGCCGCCAACCTTCTGGTAGAGGATTGCAAAAGCGAACTCCAGAGCATGAACGTCCCGTTCAACCCCGACATTCTGCGGGGATCTATGGTAGAAGTCCCTTCCGCCGCTTTGATTGCCGATGACTTGGCCAAAGAATGCGATTTTATTTCCATCGGCACCAATGACCTGATCCAGTACACTTTGGCGGCCGACCGTCAGAATGACCGGGTGGCCCGCCTTTACCAGCCTACCCATCCCGCGGTCTTGAGGCTGATCAAGCGAACCATCGACGCCGGCAACGCGGCCGGTATCCCGGTTTCGGTTTGCGGCGAATGCGCCGCCGATCCGGTGGTGGCTTCGTTGCTGATCGGCATGGGCGCGACCAGTCTTAGCGTATCCCCGTCACTGATTCCGCTGGTCAAGCGGACGTTGCGTTCGTTCACTTGGTCCGGGTTGCAGGCGTTGGCGTGTGACACGCTCGATATGATGTCTGGGAAAACCGGTTCCGAGGTTTACCAGTTTTGCAAAGAACGGGTCAAACCGTAAAGCCGGTCGGCCCTAACGGGAAATTTCTTATGACCAAACAAATTGCGATCAACCCGCAATTGCCGGTTTTGACTTTTGGCGAATTGATGATGCGCCTCACCCCGCCCAACGGGCGCCGTCTGGAACAAACGCAGAATTTCGAGGTTTGGTTTGGTGGCGCCGAGGCGAATGTCGCGGTGTCGTTGGCGTTTCAGGGCGACCGTTCGGCGCTGGTTTCCGTGCTGCCGCCCAACCGTATCGGGGATTGCGCGGCTCGCTATCTTACGTCCTATGGGGTTGACATCTCCCGAATGCTCCGCATGGGCGACCGGCTTGGCATTTATTTCTTTGAAAACGGGGCATCCGCGCGTCCCAACGGTTGCGTTTACGACCGTAAATATTCCGCGTTTTCGCTTACGCCCCATACCGCTTATGACTGGGAAAAGTTGCTGCGCGGTGTCGGATGTTTCTACTTTTCCGGCGTAACTCCGGCCGTGTCCGATGAAACGGCGGCCGCTTGCCGCGAGGCTTTGGAAGTTTGCCGCCGTTCCGGCATTCCTACCGTATGCGATCTTAACTACCGGTCAAAGCTGTGGAGCCGTGAGAAAGCCACCGCCGTTATGTCCGGCCTGCTACCGATGGTGGACATTTGTTTCGCGCACGACGAGGATGCCCCCGCATCGCTGGGCTTGCCGGATCGGTCGTTGGCGGACGGATTGGACAACGCCGACGGTTTTGTCGAGACCGCCCGCGAGATCATCGCAAAGTTCGGTTGCCGCCAAGTCGCGACGGTGCTGCGAAACATTTGCCATGTCGAGCATTCGCAATGGCAGGGGATGTTGCTTACCGACGGCGCCGGGCCTTTCTTCAGTCCGGTTCACGAGGTCCACGTTTTGGAAGGCGTTGGCGGCGGCGACAGTTTCAGCGCCGGTTTTATCCATGCGCTGACCGCGGGATTCGAGCCGCAGGGGATCATAGATTACGCCATTGCCGCTTCGGTTTTGAAACTCACCGTGCGGGGCGATGCCAATTTGGTGTCGCCCGGCGAGATCGCCCAGGTGGCGGCAGCCGCCGGCGGTCGGCGGGTCTCCCGTTGAACGGAGAAAGACTTATGTTTAAACTGGGCTTGGGTTTTGCGCTGATGGCGCAATTGGCGGTTGCGGTCAATATGCAGACCGGCGGTCCGTTGATGGCGGTTGACGCGCTGGGCAGAAAGACTCCGGATTCGTCAATCGCCCCGTCCCCGCGTCAGAACCGTCAGGTCGGCATTTTCTATTTTTTATGGCTGGGTGAGCACGGGCGCGGCAAACCGTTGGATGTCAGCAAGATTTTGGCGGCGGACCCGCAGGCCGGTTACAAGCCCGATTCGCCGGTTTGGGGAGGCATCGGTACCTACCACCATTGGGGAGAGCCGTTTTACGGCTACTATTATTCGGATGACGAGTGGGTGGTGCGGCACCACCTTAAATTGCTGATACAGGCCGACGTGGATTTCCTGTTTTTCGACACCACCAACGCGGCGATATACGAAAAAAACGCCAAACTGGTGATGCGGGTCCTGGAGGAATATTTTCAGGCGGGATGGAAAATCCCCAAGGTGATGTTTTACACCAATACCAAGTCGGGGGCCACGGTCCAGCGGATTTACGAGAGCGTGTATCGGCCGGGTTTTTGCCGCGACACTTGGTTCGTGTTCGAAGGGAAGCCCGTGATTATCGCGGTTGAATCGGAGTGTTCGCCGGAGGCCAAAGCTTTTTTCAATATCAAAATGTCGCAATGGCCGAACGAACCTACCAAGAAAGGCGGTTGGCCTTGGATGGATTTCACGCGGCCGCAACGGGTTTTTGAAAACCGGCGCGGTGAGCCGGAGGTGATCAACGTTTCAGTGGCGCAGCACCCGCAGTTGCGTTTCGGCGACTCCGCGATGTACGGGGAGAAGGGTAACCGCGGCCGGGCTTTCCACAACGGAGCGAACGATCCGGCGCCGAACGCTTATCTACATGGTTACAATTTTTCGGAACAGTTCGAGCGCGCGATCGAGGCGGATCCGCCGGTGGTGCTGGTTACCGGGTGGAACGAGTGGATAATGGGGCGCTGGCAGGGAACTCCCGAACGGCCGATTCTTTTCGTCGATTGCGCGAATTATGAGTACAGCCGGGATATCGAGATGATGCGCGGCGGATATTTCGACAATTATTTTATGCAGTTGGTGGGTTTTGTCCGCCGGTACAAAGGGACCGTTACAGCGCCGCCACACGCCTCTGACGGTCCGGCGGGGGTTTACGACAACTTTGCCGACGGGGACTTTGCCCGCCATGCGCCGGGGTACGGAACCGTTTACGAGAACCGTACCCAGCGTAACGCGATTCGCCGGGTTGAAGTCCGCCACAATCGCGAATCGCTGTTTTTCACCATCCGTACCAAACGTCCGGTGTCCAGTCCTGAAACCGGCGGAACCTGGCTTAAAATATATCTAAACTTCAACGGCGGAGCGGGTTACGATTATGTGTTGAACAACACTCCAGAGGCGAACGGCGAGACTACTTTGGCGAGGGTCAAGTCGGCCGGGGAGTCGCTGTCGTGCGCGGATTTGCCGGAATCGAAGTTGCATTATGCGGTTGACGGCGACAAGTTTAGCGTCAGTTTGCCGCTGTCGGCGGTCGGCATAACGAAACCTGATTTTACGTTATGGTTCAAAGTGGCCGACAGTACGGATGAAATCAAGACCGTGGCCGATTTTTACGACCACGGCGATGCCGCTCCGCTGGGGCGGCTGAATTACGTGTATATTGCGCGTTAACGTCCGCCCCACCGGAGTTTGCGCCGCATCACGTCCCACGGGTTTGAACACCGCAGGGAAATCACCGGCACATTGGATTCGCCGCGGCGGATGGTGATTTCATCGCCTACCGTCATGGGCCGGCTGTCGCGCCCGTCCGCGCTCACGATCATCGCGGCTTTGCAGGCTACCGCCCGAATGGACACGGTAACCGAATTACGCAGCACCAGCGGCCGGGAGGTGAGCGTGTGGGGGCAAATCATGTTTACCACCAGCGCGTCAGTGTCGGGTAGCAGAATCGGTCCGCCAGCCGATAGCGAATAGGCGGTGCTTCCGGTGGCGGTGGCGACGATTATGCCGTCACACAGGAAATGGGAGACCGGCAAACCGTCCACCGCCACGTCGAGTTCCACCGTGGTGCCGGACGCGCCGCGGCTAACCACCACGTCGTTCATCGCGTCCGGCAACCGGACGGGAGTAGGGTAGCTCGGCCCGCGCAATTCGGCGGAGAGCGTAGCCCGCATCGAAATGTCGAACGTTCCGTCGTGCAGTTGCGCCATGGCCTCGCCGAAACGCGAACGCTCCACGCAGGTCAGGTAACCCAGCGAGCCGATGTTCAGCCCCATCATCGGCAACGGCGCGGCGGAGAGGCGGCGTGCCGCGTCAAGCATCGTGCCGTCGCCGCCCAGCACTACCGCCGCCTCCGCTCCGGCGGAAGCGAAACGGTCGGCGCGGCATGCGGATAATTTCAACGGCAGCTTGCACTCCGCGTCCAGCAGCACCTCCATCCCCAGCGAGGTGGCCAGACCGACCACCTCCGTTGCCACCTCTGCGGCGCACGGCTTTTCCGTGTTGACGATTAATCCGATTTTTTTCATGGGCTTACCCTTACGGGTTGAGGTTGGACAGGAACGTTTCCAGCTCGCGCAGGAACGCTTCCGGCTGGTCGGTGTGCACAAGATGCCCGGCTCCGGGCACGGTAACGAATTTCGCCGTCGGGAACCAGCCCTTGATGGCATCGGCGTCGCGCCACACCCGGAACGGGGAGTCTCCGCCCAATATGAAAGCGGTCGGGCCTTCATACGGGGAGACCAACGGCACCGCGTCACTGACCACGGTGGCGTTATCGATCAGATAGTCCAGCGGGATCCGCCACGTGAACGCGCCGGAGTTGTCCCGCACCACGTTTTTTAGCGCGAAGTCGCAGGTCTGGTCCAGCGCGATCAAGTGCATAAGCTGCTCTTTCAAGTCCGCCCGGCGCGAACATTTTTCCAACGGCAGGTCGCGGCAGGCGCGGAGCACGAAAAGGTGCACCGGAGCAAAGCGTTTGATGGTCATATCCACCACTACCAGCGCGTTGCACAGTTCGGTGTACTCCGTTGCCAGCACCATCGCCACCTTGCCGCCGAGCGAATGACCGACAATGGCGGCGGATTTAATGTCCGCCGCCGCGAGGGTTTCCGCCACGTCGTCCGCCATTGAACGCATAGTGAACGCCGGCTGCTGCGGCGAGCGCCCGTGGTTGGGCAGGTCGATGCAGGTCACCCGGTAACGGTCGGCCAGCCGGCTTTGGATATGCTTCCAATTTTCAACTGAACCGAGCAGCCCGTGCAGGAAAACCACGTCCGGGCCGCTCCCTTCAGTCTCCGCGTACAGTCTAGCCATGCCGGATTAGTTCTTCATCCACTCTTGGATTGACTTTTCGTCGAGCTGGCACATTAAGGCGGTAGCCGCCAAGTCGGTCTCCGCGGCATTCAGGCCGTTGGTCTTCAAACCGGACAGCCGGTCGGCCAGCAACAGCGCGATGGCGGTGGCGCGGACGCAGTCGCGGATGAACTGCAGGCGGCAACCCAGCGGGTCGGCCGGGTCGGCGTCGGCGCGCAACATGTGGCAGTCGTATTCCAAAACGCCCTTCCAACCCATTTGGCGCAGCGCCCAGAACATCTGCACCGTCTCCTTAAGCCCTTCAGGGCCGACCAGCGGCGGGAAGTCGTCGTCGAACTGCGCTTTGATCTGGCTGCCGAAATGCAGGAAGAAGAGTTTTTTCATGCTGACCAGGTAGCCGACCGTTTCTACGCTGTTCATGAGCGCCATGCCTTCGTGCTGCAGCAGCTCGGGGTTGACGCCGAAGAATTCGGGGTGTTTCAAGTGGCCATAGATAAAGCCCACCGCGTGGCCGGCGGTCGGCAGGAACATGTGGCCGCGAGGCTCGTTCGGTTTCGGCTCCACCGTTGCGCCGACATAATTCTTGAATCCCATCTTCTGGATGTAATCGTATGCCCCGTTGAGCCCGTCCGCCAGCCAGCCGTAAACGCGTTTCCAGTCCACCGCCACCGGGACTTCGAAACCGTCGCGGGCGACCCAGTAGATGAAATACTTGGCGCCGAAAAGGTTTCCGATGCGCAGGGTGCGTTCGGCTTTGCGGCGGGCAAGCGCGCGGATTTTCGGATCCGGGTTGGTCAATCCGCCGTTCCGGAAAATCCGGTTGCCGTGCAGCGAGCAAGTCGCGGCGTTTACCTGAATGCCGGCTTTGTCCAAAACCTTTTTGATCTCCCGCAACTTCTTGTAGGTTTCGCTGGTGGGGTCGAGATCGTCCTCCAGATGCTCCGGATCCCATGGCACCAGATCATCGTCATGGAAGGACGTCGCCTCAATCAGACCCTCGGCGGCGGCTTGGGCCAACATTTTAGCCGCGTCCAGAGAGTCGAGTTTGGGAAGTACCGGACCGCCGAAGGGGTCGGACAGCGGGTTGGAGAAGCACCAAAACGGCATTGACCGCAGGGTGACCGGGGCGATATTGTACGCTTTGCGTTTCATAAGAGCATCCTTTGTTTTACCAGTGTTGAAGAAACTGTAACCACAACACAATAATCATACACGAAACTAAAGGGGCAATTCAATCATAAACCGCCTTAACCGGATAAAAAACATTCCAACGCAAGGGCGGTCGGGGGAAACCGCAGACGTGCGCCGGAAAAGCGGGTGAATTTCGGGTATGCGCCCGGTTGCGCGGTTTTGTTAAATTACGCTTGATTCTTCCGGGGTAAAACGGCATAATATTCCCCGTTTTTTTACCACCTATTAAGGAGTTTTTTTCATGCGCAGAAAGATTGTTGCCGGTAACTGGAAAATGAACAAGACGGCCTCCGAAGCCGCCGCGTTGATTGATGGGATTAAGGCCGCCACGGCCGGGATCGATCAGGTTGACATCGTGGTTTGCCCGCCGTTCACCGATTTGAAGGATGCCGCCGCCGCTTGCGCCGGTTCCAACGTGGCGCTGGGCGCCCAGAACGTGCATTGGGCCGAGTCCGGGGCTTACACCGGCGAGATTTCCGCCGCCATGCTGAAAGAGATCGGCGTGCAGTATGTGATTATTGGCCACAGCGAGCGCCGCCAGTATTTCGGCGAGACCGACGACTCGGTAAACCAGCGCACTAAAGCCGCGCTGGCCGCCGGGTTCACGCCGATCGTTTGCGTGGGCGAGACGCTTCAGGAGCGCGAGGCCGGCAAGATTGAGGAGGTCATTGTCCGTCAGGTCACCGAAGGCTTCAAGGGCCTCTCCTCCGCCGAGCTGGCCAAGCTGGTGGTGGCCTACGAGCCGGTGTGGGCGATCGGAACCGGGCTTACCGCCACTCCGGCCCAGGCGCAGGAGGTCCATGCCCTGATCCGCCGCACCTTGGCGGCCATTTCCGACGGCGCGACCGCCGAGACAATCCGCATCCAGTACGGCGGCAGCATGAAGCCGGCCAACGCCAAAGAGCTGATGGATCAGCCGGACATTGACGGCGGACTGATCGGCGGCGCCGCGTTGAAGGCGGATTCGTTCGCGGATATCATCAAGGCCGCGCTCTAAACTTTCCCTTGATCGCAAAGTATTGCCCCGGCCGCCGCGCGGCCGGGGTTTATTTGTAAAATGCGAAAGTCAAAAGTCCGTCGCATCGAGCGGATTGAGCATTATCTCGTCCGGATCATCCAACAGGAGGGAGCCGACCAAAACCAGCCTTGGCCGGTTCGTCTGCTGTTGGCGGTGCTAAAGGCTTTTTCGCTGGTTTTTCTGGTGATCGCCCAAACCCGGTTGTGGTTCTACCGGATCGGGGTGTTGCGCCGCTACCCGCTGGGCTGCCAGGTGATCAGCGTCGGAAACATCACCGCCGGCGGAACCGGAAAGACCCCGGTGGTGGAGATTTTCGCCCGCGAGTTACTGAAGGCGGGGCGGAAACCGGCCATTCTCAGCCGCGGTTACCGTAAAAAAGAGGCCCCGCTGCTGGAGCGGCTGTTCAGCGAAAAGATCGAGCCGCCACGGGTGGTGAGCGACGGAAAAAGGTTGCTTTTGGACAGCGAAATGGGCGGCGACGAGCCCTACATGCTGGCGAACAATCTGCCCGGGGTGGTGGTGCTGGTGGACCGAAACCGCGTAAAGAGCGGTCGCTACGCGGTGAAGCGTTTCGGGTGCGACACGCTGATTTTGGACGACGGTTTCCAGTACCAGAAACTTCAGCACCGGTTGGAAGTGGTGCTTGTGGACAAAACCAACCCGTTCGGCAACGGCAACCTTCTGCCCCGCGGCGTGTTACGCGAACCGGTGAAAAACCTCGACCGGGCCGATTTCATTTTCATCACCAAGTCGGACGGCAACTCCCAAGAGTTGCGCGAGCGCATCCGGGCGCTGAACTCGCATGCTGAAATAATCGAGTGCCGCCACCAGCCGCGCTATCTGCAAAACGTCTATTCCGGCGAGCACGTGCCGCTGGAGTGGCTTAAGGGCCGCACCGTGACCACACTCTCCGGCATTGCGGTGCCGCAGAGTTTTGAAAATTCGCTGCGGGCGATGGGGGCGCGGGTGGTGCATTGCGACCGTTACGCCGACCATCACCGTTACTGCGCCCAGGAAATCATTAACGCCGTAAACAAGGCTTCCGACTACCACGCCGACGCGATGCTGACCACGGAGAAGGACGCGGTGCGTTTCCCGCGTTTGGAGACCACGCCGGTGCCGGTTTACTATTTGCGGGTTGACATCGAGATTATCGCCGGGGCGGAGAATTTCCGGGAGGCGGTTAGCCATATCTGCCTGCACCGCCGTAACAATCCCCACGGAGGGGCAAATGACTGAGCAACGCCAGAATTCCGATCGGCATTCCGTTTTGCGTTCAGCGTCCGTCGTGGGCATCATGACCGCTGTCAGCAGGGTGCTGGGGCTGGTGCGGGAGGTGGCGATGGGTTACCTCTTCGGCACCACGCCGCTGAAATCGGCGTTCGACATGGCGTTTACGATACCCAACCTTTTCCGCCGTCTTTTTGGGGAAGGGGCTTTGTCTAGCGCGTTTGTACCGCTGTTCAGCGAGTCGCTGACCAAAGAACGCCGGGAGGAATCTTGGCGGTTCGCTTCGCGGGTGTTGTTGGCTCTGGCGATGCTGCTGGCGGCGGTAACCGCCATTGGGATCGCGCTGACCTTCCCGATTAACGAAATGTTGCCGCCGGACAGCAGGTGGCGGCTGCCGATGCCGATGCTGCGGGTGATGCTGCCTTACGCGCTGTTGATTTGCCTTGCCGCCACGGTGTCGGGGATGCTCAACGCGTTGCGCTCGTTTGCCATCCCGTCGCTGACCCCGTTTCTGTTGAACGCGATCTGGCTGGCGGTGCTGGGAACTTTCATCCTTTTCCCCGGGCTCGCCAAGTTGCCGGAGCAGCAGTTGATGATATTGTGCGCGGCGATTTTGGTGGCGGGGTCGGCTCAGATTTTTTTCCAGTGGCCGGTGCTGCGCCGCCACGGATTCCGTTTCTCCTGCGGCGGGGTTATGCCGTGGCGCGACCCCCGTCTGCGTCAGGTGGTGGTGTTGATGGGTCCTGCCGCGATTGGCATGGGGCTGATCCAGATTAACGTGTGCGTCGATAAACTCTTAGCGTATTGGGTGGACGCCTCCGCCCCGGCGGCGCTGGAATACGCCGAGCGCATCACTTATCTGCCGTTGGGGATGTTCGCCACCGCCTTCATGACGGTGTTGCTGCCGACCTTCTCCCGTCAAGCTGCGGAGGGGAAGCGGTGGGAAATCCGGGAAACCATCGAACGGGCTATCCGCAATCTGGGATTGATCATGGCGCCGTGCTCATTGGCACTGATGGTGTTGTCCCCGATGGTGATACGGGCAATCTACGCCTACGACGGCGGCAAGTTCGGCGACGAGTCGGTGCTGCTCAGTTCACGGGCTTTGTCCGCCTACGCGCCCGGACTGCTTATCTTCTCATTGCAAAAAGTAATGACCCCGGCGTTTTACGGGATGCAGGACATGAAGACCCCGCTCAAGGTTTCCATGTGGTGTCTGCTGTTGAATCTGACTCTCAACATCACGAGTATCTTACTGTTGCCGGCGGGGTGGAAACATTGCGGCATTGCCGGGTCCACGGTGCTTACCAGCTTGGTCAACTGCATTTTCCTGTACCGGTTGCTCAAGCCGAAAGCCTGTATGCCCAGACTGCGGAATTTTTTGCCGTCGCTTTTGAAATCCGTTTTGTCGGCCGCGCTGATGTCGGCGGCCGCGCTGTGGTTCTGGTTCTGGGGCGTTGGCGTTACCAGCGCTAAAAACTGCCGTTCTGACGCGTGCAGCATCTTCTTGCGCCAGAGCGACAAACTGCTTCAGGTGGAATTACTGGTGGCCACCGTTTTTCTGGGAGTGGTGGTATATTTCGGTCTGATGGCGATTGTCGGTCGCGGGGAACTTAAAGAGATGGCGGCCGATTTGATGAGCCGGAAGAAAAAGCGGGGAGGGAAAAATGCCGGATAAAAAACGTTTTGTGGTGGCTTGCGGAGGAACCGGCGGCCATGTGTTTCCGGGTTTGGCGGTGGCTAATGCGTTGCGCGAACGCGGCCACGAGGTAACGGTATGGTTGTCGGGCCGCGATATCGAGCAGTCAACACTGGGTTCGTGGGACGGCCCGGTGTTCGCCACCGGAGCCAGGCAGCTCTCGCTGCGCAATTCGGTCGCGATGCTAAAATCCTTCTTCCGTTGCCTGAAAGAATTGAAGGCCAACCGTCCAGACGCGCTTTTGGCAATGGGCAGCTATTCCAGCTTGCCGCCGGTGATGGCGGCGAAATTCCGTCGGGTGCCGGTGATGCTGCACGAGGCCAACGCGGTGCCGGGGAAGGCGGTCGATTTCCTGGCCCGGTTTGCCGATTTTGTGGCGATCAGTTTTAAAGAAACCTCCAAGTGTCTAACCGGGCGCGAAACCGTGTTCACCGGGCTTCCGGTGCGCAAGACGCTGTGCGGGCAGGTCCCGTTCGACAATTTGCCGAAGGGCGCCTTTGTGCTGCTGGTTACCGGCGGCAGTCAGGGCGCGCATCGGGTTAACGAACTGGTGTCGAAGGCGCTTTGTCTGCTTAAGAAGCACGGCACGCATCCGTTTTACGTGATCCACCAGTGCGGCAAAAACGACGTGGAATGGCTGGAGAAGCTTTATCAGGAAAACGGCGTGCCGGGCCAAGTCTCCGCGTTCATCCCCGAAATGGGGCGGGCTTACGCATCGGCGGATTTCGTGGTTTCGCGCGCCGGGGCGTCCACCTGCTTTGAGCTTTGCCTGTTGGGCAAACCGGCGTTGCTGATTCCGCTGCCGCAAGCGGTGCGCAACCACCAGCATTTGAACGCCACGGCGCTGGTCACGGCCGGCGCGGCAGACGAGGGCAGCCAGAACGAGATGACCGAGTGGGCGCTGATGCGCTATCTGGATCATAAAATCGCCGACCCGGAAAAGGTGCGGGAAATGTCGCAGAAGATGTTGGAACTGGCGGTGCCCGATGCCGCCGAACGGGTCGCCCAGGCGCTGGAGAAACTGGCGGGGCGTTCAAACAAATCCTAGCTAAAAACGGCGGGGCGGGTGAAATGACGGCAATGAACAGACGGGTGACGCATTATTTGCTGTTGGCGGCTTTTCTGCTGGGGTTGCCGTGGTTGTGCGCGTGGCTGGCCGGCAAACCGGAAATTCTGGAAGGGGTGAAAACTTTCCCGCCGCGTACCGAAGACTGGGGCGAGTTGCCGGGGAAACTTTGGAATATGCGGGCCCCGTTTTCATGGCCGGTGTTCATCGTCATGGTGGCCGGGGTACTGGCGGTGTGTTTTCCGTTTGTGCGTCGGTTGGCGTGTCCGCCGGCGTGGACGGAACGCTCACCCGGCACCGACCGTCCCGGTAAGTTCCCTTGGTACGGGTGGTTGGGGGTGGCAGCCCTGGCGGCTTCGTGGATATTGGCGTGGAATCGGTTCGACTGGTTTGGCTGGGGGCAGCGGCATACCTACGTGATGATTTGGTTCAGCTTCATCCTGCTGCTCAACGCGCTGTGCGAAAAACGGCGCGGCTGGTCACTGATGACCCGTTATCCTTGGCCATACGCGGCGAGTTTTCCGGTGAGCGCGCTGTTTTGGTGGTTCTTCGAGTACCTGAACCGGTTTGTGTGGAATTGGTACTATCTGGGAGTCCAGGACATGAGCGCGGCGGAGTACACGTTTTTCGCCACCTTCAGTTTTTCCACGGTGCTGCCGGCGGTGTCGGCGATTGCGGCGCTGTTAAAAAGCTTTCCAGCTTTTTCCGACAACCGTTTGACCCGTATGGCGGCTTTCCGGCTGGACCGTCCGCTGAATCTGGCGGCGGTGTTTTTGGCGGCTTGCGCGGGGTTGACGGGTATCGTCTTTTTTCCGCAGTACACCTTTCCGCTACTGTGGATATCGCCGCTGTGTCTTTTCGTGGTGGTGCAGGCGGTATTGCGCGAGCGCAGTGTGGTGGCGGATCGCCTGGCGGCGGGGGATTGGGGGCTGGTGGTGCGTTTTGCCGCCGCTTCCCTGATTTGCGGTTTCTGCTGGGAGACCTGGAACTGGCTCAGTTTCGCGAAATGGGTGTATGCCGTTCCCTATGTGCACGCATTCCAGATTTGGGAGATGCCGGTAGCCGGGTTTGCCGGATATCTGCCGTTTGGCGTTGAGATCGCGGTGGTGTTGGCGTGGATGCATCCGGGGTTGGTTGAAGAGCCGGACGCGGGTGCAGAGTAAAAAATCGGGCGCTTGGCGGCGAAAAATGCGCATTGCCAGCGGAACGTTTTTTTGATAAGATTAATGCCGTTTAAAGGTTTGGAATCTCGCTGGCCCGAATGGGTGCGAGTCGGACGGGATCCAAGACGGTTGGCGGCCAGTAAGGAGATGCGGATGACAAAGGGTAAATTGTGGTTTTTGGCGGTAACGGCGGCGTTAGGCGGTTTCCTCTTTGGCTTTGACACTATCGTTATCAATGGGGCCGAACAGGACATACAGCGGCTATGGGGGTTGTCCGGCTCGCTGCACGGTTGGGTGATGAGCGCCGCGCTTTGGGGCACCGTGATCGGGTCGCTGATCGGCGGTGCGATTAGCGATTTGCTCGGACGCAAAAAAACGCTGTTCTGGGTCGGCGTTTTCTACTTCGTCTCGGCGGTGTGGAGCGCGTTTGCCAACGGCCCGCAGGCCATGATTATCGCGCGGTTTATCGGCGGGTTGGGCGTCGGTGTTTCCACCATCGCGGCTCCGGTTTACATTTCCGAGATTTCGCCGCCGGAATCCCGCGGCAAAATGACCGCGCTCTTTCAGTTCAACATTGTGTTCGGCATCGTGGTTTCCCTGGCGTCCAATCTGGCTTTGAGCAAGATACTCAGTCAGAATGTCGCGTGGCGCTGGATGTTGGGAGCCGAAGCTTTCCCGGCGCTGCTGTTTACCGCGCTTTGCCCGTTTTTGGTGGAGAGCCCGCGCTGGTTGGCGATGAAAGACACGGCGGCGGATACTACCACCGTTCGCACCCCGTTTTGGTGCAAGGCGATGACCAAACCGATTCTGCTGGCGTTTTTGGTGGCTTTCTTCAACCAGCTGAGCGGTTGCAACGCGATCAACTATTTCTCCAACCGCATTTTCCAGATGGCGGGGTTGGGCCGCGATTCGGCGTTTCTCTCCTCCTTTGGACTCGGCTCGCTCAACTTTTTGGCTACCTTCGTCGGCTTGTGGCTTATTGACCGGCTGGGCCGCAAAACGCTGCTGCTGATCGGCGGGATCGGATATCTGATCTCACTCTTTGCGGCCAGCATCGGGTTTGCTATTGAAAACGGCCCGCTCTCGGTCGGATGCGTGTTTCTGTTCATCGCCGCCCACGCGGTGGGGCAGGGCACGGTGATTTGGGTAATCATAAGCGAGGTCTTCCCTCAGCAGCACCGGGCCGCCGGACAGTCGCTCGGCAGTTTCACGCATTGGCTGTTCGCGGCGTTGATTACGCTCTTTTTCCCGATGGCGGCTGAAAAATTCAAGCCCAGCTATATCTTTGCCTTTTTCGGCGCGATGATGGTGTTGCACCTGATTTGGGTACTCACAATGGTGCCGGAAACCAAAGGGAAACGGTTGGAGGATATTAAGCTTTAAACGCGCGGAAAAGTTAGGGGATTTATCGATGAATCGTTTACAGCGGATTTTCTGGTACGCGGCGCTTTTTGCCGTGGCGATGTTTTCTGGTTGCTTGATTCCCCGCGTTTCATCGCCGGCGGGCGGGTCTCCCGAGGCGTGGAACGCCATTTCCAACGGGGCCCCGATTCGGGTGGCGGTTTACGTGGGGCCGGGTGCCCGCGGGGTGGGGATGTTCCGCTGGATGCAGCTGATGGATCAGTGCGAAGACGTGGTCGCTACGTTCGTGGATGGCAAGGCAATCCGAAAAGGCGCGTTGCGGCGGGCGGATCTGGTGGTTATGCCGGGCGGCAAGAGTAACCTTGAGGAACAGGATTTGGGCGCGGAAGGTCAGGTCGAGCTTCGCCGTTTCATCAGCGAGGGCGGTTCATACGTGGGAAGTTGCGCCGGGGCGTTTCTGGTGATGAACAGCAAGCCGGGCAAAACCTTGGGGATGGTGCCTTTCCGGCACCGTTCCGGATCGTGGGGCGGCGAGGCTAGACTGTACACGCGTTACACCTCGGAGGCCGAGGCGAAGTCCGGAATCAAGGCCGGTGCGCATTATGTCCGCTTCAACGGCGGCCCGGTCATGGATCCGGGCGATGCGGTTGAGGGCGCGACCGATTTCTTTGTCGCCGCCCGGTTTAACGCCAATCTGCACACTTCTTCGAGCAAGCCGGATTTGCCATCGATGGGCGGCGGCGCGTCTTGCGTGGCGGGACGCTTTGGACAGGGGCGGATCTGGGTGTTCGCGGACCATCCCGAATATTTCCCGGCGACTTGGGATTTGGTTGCCGGAGCGTTTAAATATCTGACCGGGCGGAAGATTACCCTCACGGTTCCGCAGCGTAAGCCGGGCCAACTGTCGGTTGGGTACTTCTGCGCCCCGTCTCCCGGACCGAAGGCCGCGGTTTCCGTGATGCGCATGGTGCGCGATGACAGTTTTGACGTTACGCCGCTGTCGTCGATCGATTTGGAGCGCACCGACTTGCGGCACGTGGACGCGCTGGTTATTTCGGACAATGTGGAGACTAACCGGGTCAAGAATTTGTTCACCTCCGACAAAATGGCCGATTATTACCGCCGTTATATGGATCGGGGCGGTAAAATCGTGGTGTGGGGAGACCCGGCACAACATTTGCCGCCGCACGGCAATCTGGTGGCGGTCAAAGACGGTTCGGCTGCCATCAAGTATCTGCACCGGTTGCAAGCCGCGCCGGCTCCGGAACCGCGGGCGCCGGCTCCCGCTAAAAAACCGGATGCGGTCAAGGTGGGGATTTACTCGGAAACCGGCGCGTCCGGTTGCGCTTTTGTGCGTTGGATCAAGATGCTTTCGCTTTCGCCGGATTGCGAGGTGGAGCTTATCGACGGCGCGGATGTCCGGGCCGGGGTTTTGGATCGGCTCCAGCTCTACATTGCGCCAGGCGGCAGCGGCAGCTCTCAGGCCAAGGGGCTTCAGCAAGACGGACGCGAACGGCTGAAGAATTTTCTCCGCAACGGTGGCGGTTATTTCGGCACCTGCGCCGGATGCTACCTCTCCTTTATGCGCGGAGACTCCAAATACGATTGGTTGGAAATCTCCCCGTATGTGGCGCAGAAAAGTCCCTACCGCGGCGGTGCCACGCTGGACATCAAGTTTACCGAGGATGCGGGATTGTTCGGTTTCAAACCGGATGAGATTTGGACCGTCCGTTACCACGGCGGCCCGGTACCGCTTCCCGTGGAGAATCCGCCGCCGGATATGAAGTTCAAGCCCATTGCGCTGTTTAACTGCGACGGCGTTTACGAATACAATACCAACACCGTTCCGGTTATGGCGGGCTATCCGGCGTTGTTTGCCGGCACTTACGGCAGCGGCAAGGTCGTAGGTTGTTCGCCGCACCCGGAATCCTATTCCAACACCCAGCCGATTATCCGCGGCGGTTTGAAGTACCTGACCGGACGCGATTGCAATTCCGAATATCCGCAGCGTACCCGCGGCAACCGCAGTGTCGCGTTGTTGTCGAGCCATTTGCACAAAGACGGCGCGAATTTGGCGATGCGGCTGTACACCGTGCCGACAATCGACCTGCGGGCGGTTTCGTCCGAAACCATCGGCGAGGGTGAGTTGGAGCACGCCGATGTACTGTTGGTGGCTCATCCGTCGAAAAATGATTTCGGCCGGTTGGTGACGCAGTTTGCCCAAAACGGCGGTGAGATTCTGGTTTACGGCAGCGACAAGGAGTTGGCCAGTGTGCCCAAATCGTTCCCCAAGGTGGTTCGTTGCGGCACCGTGGACGAGGTTGTTGCCTATTTGCGCGGCGACGGGAGCAAAGGGGAGTAAGATGAACCGGAGAAGTTTTCTGCTGGGATCGTCGATGGCGGCGGTATTTGGCTTGGGCGGTTGCGTGACGGCGCGTAACGCGCAAAGCGCACCGAAGCCGGGAATTATTCGGATCGCGCATTGCGGCGATCCGCAATTTGGTTTCGGCGAGGGCAAGGAAAAAGCGTACGCGCAGGATTTGGCGCGGTTTGAGCGCGTGATTGAGATGATCAACCGCGAAAAACCGGACTTGGCATTTATTGCCGGGGACATGGTGAACGTGGCTGCCGATATGGAGCGCGATTGGCCGCGGTTGCTGAAACTTTTTGAAGTGCCGGTGGTGGGTACGCCCGGAAACCACGACATGGGCAACAACCTGACCAAGGAAAACGTGGAGCGGTTTGAACGGGTGTTCGGCTACGAGTACAAATCGCTGAAACTCGGCAAGTGGCGCTTTATCAGCGGCAATTCGCAGTATTGGCGTCCCACCAATGAGACCGCTCGCCAAGAGAAGTACGAGGCGTGGATTAGTGCGGAGTTGGACCGGGCAAAAGCGGCTGGCGAACCGATTATCCTGGCCACCCATATCCCGCCGTTCGTCAGCGAAATTAATGAGAAAGATTCGTATGAAAACTACCCCAAGGCGGGCCGGGCGGCGCGTTTCCGGCGTTATGTCGCCAGCGGGGTGAAGTTTTATCTCTCCGGCCACACCCACCGGTTGGTGGTGCGGGCGAGAGACGGCATAACCATCCTGAATCCGGAGACAACCTGCCGCAACTTCGACCAGTTGCCGTTTGGTTTCCGGATGTTCAAGTTGGCGGATGACGGCAGTTACAGTTGGGACTTCGTAAGGGTCGGTTAGTTTTTTCAAGCAGGCATTATTGTGAGGTGAATGATGGATATCAGCAATGTGGTGTTGTCGATGTATTTGGCTTTCGGGCAGGTTATCCCGTCTGGACAGAAGGAAATCGTGAAATTCGCCGGAATTCAGGCCATCCATTCCGATGGTCAGGTGACGCTCCGGCTTAAGGAAACCGGTCGCAACGAGACCGAAGAAGATGGCGGCAAGCATATCGTCATTAATTATTCCGACGAGTCCCATCCTTTTTACATGATCCGCCATATTAAAAATTACGGCGATTGCGCGGCGGTGGAAACTTGGGTCGAGATTAAGCATGATGAGCCGGCGCCGGTTAAGTTGCTCAAGATGGACAGCTTTGCGTCCGAGCTGAACTACAATGCCAAGACCGTTAGGGTAACATCGCTCACCGGTCGTTGGGCGCACGAGGCGAATGTTTCCGAAGGTACGGTGGCGCCCGGCCAGATTTTGTCGCTGGTGGCCCGCGCCGGAACCCGCGACGCTTGGGAGGCCAACGCGGCGATGATGGTGGGGTTCGGCGATAATGTGACTGAAACCGCCGGAGACGTTTTTGGGGTGGCATTGGCGTGGACCGGCACAAACGCCCGCAGCGTCCGCCGCGATTGCAACGGCAAGGTGTCGGTGTTCGCCGGCGTGGATTTGACGACCGGTCCTTATACGCTTGATCCCGGCAAGACGCTCACGCTGCCGAAAGCGGTGTTGGTCTGGTCTTCGTCCGGCAAGGGCGAGGTGTCCCGGCAGTATCACCGTTGGGCGCGCAACCACTTGCTGCCGCACGGGCAAGATTTGCACGCGGTGCTGCTCAACAGCTGGGAAGGCAGTTATTTCTCGTTTACCGAAAAGACGCTCACCGACATGATGGACGGCGTGAAAGAGATGGGCGGCGAAATGTTTGTCCTTGACGACGGTTGGTTCGGGCACGGCAAGTATGCGCGGGATGATAAAAACCGCGACACTTCGGGGTTGGGCGACTGGAGCGTGAATCCCGAAAAATTGCCGCGCGGATTGGGCTGGTTGTCCGACGAGGCGAAAAATCGCGGTCTTAAGTTCGGGCTTTGGGTGGAGCCGGAGATGGTCAACGTTAAAAGTTGGTTGGCCGACGCGCATCCGGATTGGATTTTGCGGGAAGAGGGCCGTCCGCTGCTGCTCGGGCGCGGCAAGACCCAAGTGGTGCTGGATTACACCAATCCCGCGGTTCGTGACAACCTCTTCGAGCAGCTCGACAAGGTTTATTCCGGCATCCCCGATTTGGCTTACATCAAGTGGGACTCCAACCAAAACATCGTCAATCCCGGTTCTACCTATCTGGCGGCGGATCGTCAGCCTAACCTTTGGTTTGACTACACGGTGGGTCTTTACGAGTTGCTGGAGAAATTTAAGGCCAAACGTCCGGGAATCATGGTTCAGGCGTGCGCTTCTGGCGGCGGGCACATGGATTTCGGTTTCCTCAAGTACGCGGACGAGTTTTGGACCAGCGACAACACCGACCCGTTGTCGCGGGTGTTTATCCAATGGGGAGCGTCGCTGTTTTATCCCGCTTGCGCGATGGCGTGCCATGTCACCGACTCGCCCAACCACCAAACCAAGCGCGTAACGCCCTTGAGTTATCGGTTTGATGTCGCGATGTGCGGGCGTATGGGGTTTGAGCTGCATCCCAACAAACTTAAGCCCGAAGAGGTCGAGTACGCCAAAGGCCGGGTTGCGCAGTACAAGCGCATTCGTCCGGTGGTGCAGCAGGGGGATCTCTATCGGTTGGCTTCGCCGTACGAAAATCCGTATTCGTCGCTCATGTATGTTTCTCCCGACAAGGCGCAGGCGGTGGTGTTTGTATTGGGCCTGGATAAACCGGTTGACAAAACCGTTACCATCAAGCTCCAAGGGTTGGTTCCCTCCAAATCCTATGCCGTGCGCGGCAAGCCGGTGTCCGGAAAGGAGTTGATGGACTCCGGGATACAGATCGCGTTGGGCGGGGCGTATTCGTCTGAAGTGGTTGAGGTCGGATACTAAGCAGGTGCGCCGTGATTGAGTGGTATGCCGATTTAAAAAACTTTCTGGGGGGGCGTGACCCGATTTTCACGCTGCTGGAGTACGTGGGTACTTTCGCGGCGGCGGTTTCGGGAATCCGGCTCGCCTCGATCAGAAGTTTTGACTGGTTCGGCGCCTACGTAATCGGGTTTGTGACTGCGCTTGGCGGCGGTACGTTGCGTGATGCCATGTTCACCGTTACGCCGTTCTGGGTGCAGGGTCCGAGCTACCTCATCTGCACTTTTTTGGCGTTAGTCTCGGTTTGGCTTTTTGGCCGCAAATTCATTTCCGAGCAAATCACGTGGTTCGTTTTCGACACCATCGGCCTGTCGATTTTCACGGTTATCGGTCTTCAGAAATCGCTGATGCTGGGTTTCTCCTGGTGGGTCGCGATCATGATGGGAACTATTACCGGCGCGGCGGGCGGCGTGATGCGAGATGTGCTGGTCAACGAGGTGCCGCTGATTTTCCGCAAGGAAATCTATGCGTTGGCATGCGCGGTGGGCGGGGTTTCGTATTTCGCGATCCGGCTGACCGGAACGGACGACCGGATTTGCGGGGTGATTTGCGTGGCGGTGATCTTTGTTATCCGGGCTTTGGCGATTAAGTATCATTTGGGGGTGCCGGTGCTTTCCGGCAGAGATCACCTGCACCATCACGGGGGACACCGTGGCCCGACAAGAAACAAGTGACGCGGCCCGGCGGATAGTAGCGATTGGGGGGGTAGGGAGCAAATGAAACGTCTTTTGACGATAACGGCGGTTTTCGCAATGTCGGCGTCGGCATTGTTTGCGGCAGATTTGCGTTTGGATGCGGGCCAGGCCGGGGCGGACGGCAGCGGGCGCGAGGATGCCGCTCCCGCAATCCAGAAATGTCTGGATCGTGTGGCGGCGGCGGGCGGCGGCACGGTGTTTGTGCCGCCGGGTTCTTACCGCATCTCCTATTTGAGCATTGGGAACAACACGCGTTTGGAGTTGGCCGGCGGCGCGGAACGCGCCACCGAAGGTTGGACTCCCGCCGCGGCGGCGCGGGCGATGGATCCCACCCGTTCTGCGGTCTTCCGGTCGGTCGGCGACCGCACCGGCAAGTGGTGGATTTTCCTGTACAATCTGGTTCCGCCGACTTACGTCACGAACGGTTGCGGAAACATCACGATCTCCGGCGGCGTGTTCGATTGCGAACAGCGCTACCTTCCGTTGGCGTTCGCCTGCGGCAAGGGTATCCGCATCGAGAATATGGTGGTGAAAGATCTGCCGAACAACCACGCTTTCCAGATTGACGGCTGTTCCGACGTCACGGTGACGAACTGCATTTTCGCCGGTTACACTTTCGGCGGCAAGGCAAACTGTCTTACCCGGGAAACGATTCAGGTGGAGCAAACGAGTCCGGGCGCGATCTGCGGCAGCAACAATCCTTCGCCGCCGATTTTCTGCAACCGCGAAGATGCCATCCGCAACCGCAATGTGGCGGTTAGCGGCTGTTGGTTCGGCCCCAGCGAGAAATGCGGCTCGCAGCTGATTCCGCTCGGCCACCACGGTACTCCGCGCTCGTGCGACGGTTTGGTGTTTACCGGAAACGTGGTGGTGAATCCGCTTTATTGCGGGGTTCGGTTGGCGAATGTTACCAATGTGAGGATTGAGAACAATCTTTTCATCGCGACAAACGCGCTGCCGAAGTTGGCAAAGGATTCGGCGGTGGTTTGCGCTTGGGGCGACAAAGCGGTCAAACCAGGGGAGAAGGGGGTCCTTATCCGCAACAACCGGGTGAGCCTGTCGCCGGACTCGCCGCTTGTCCCGCTGTGGGTTTCCGAGTCGCGGGTCGGGGAGATTACTTGGCCGGATTGTCCGAAACCGGAGTGAATTTGTTAAACAAAGAAAGGTGTTGAGCATGAAAATGTCAGGGTTGTTTTTGGGAATGTTAGCTACAACATTGTCTGCGGCGGTTGCCGTCGGGCAGAACGAGATTGCGAAGTTCGACCCCAACATGGCCATCAAGAACGCGGTGGTCACCAACGGGGTGAAATGGATTGACGGGACGGCCCTGCCGCTGGAGGGGCGGGCATTTCCCGATACGGAACACTATTACGACCGGTTGCCCGCCAACGTAACCACCAACGTTAACGGCGGCGTGCGGTCGATGAAACACCATACGTCGGGTATGCTGTTCCGTTTTGTTACCGATTCAAAGAAACTGCATTTCAAGTGGGTTCCGTACAACGCAGGATTGTCAATGGACCACATGCCGTCAACCGGGGTGAGCGGGATCGACGTTTACCGGCTCGAAGAGGACGGCAAATGGCGGTATGTGGCGACCGGGCGGATCCACGACGCCAAACGCGGCGGCTCGCTGGATCTGGGTTGGAAGCCCGGCACCCCGTGTCTGGTCAACCTGCCGCTTTACAACGGCGTGAAATCCTTTACGCTCGGCATCGACCCGGAAGCGACCGTTTCGGCACTGCCGCCCCGGCAGAACGGGGTAGTGAAACCGGTGGTGTTCTATGGTACCTCCATCACTCACGGTGGCTGCTGTTCCCGCCCCGGAATGGGGTTTGTGAACATCATTGGGCGGGAACTGGACGTGCCGGTGGTCAATCTCGGCTTCTCCGGCAGCGGCAAGATGGAGTTCGAGATGAGCGAGCATTTGTCCGCAATCGACGCGAGCTGCTATGTTTTGGACTGCGTGCACAACATGACCGTGTCGGATGTTAAAAACCGTTATGAGCCTTTCATTAGGAACTTGCGCGCCAAACGCCCCGGAATTCCGATCGTGATGGCCGAGCAGTGCGACCGGGAAGGGTTGCCCAAGAACGAAAAGGACAAGCTGATTGACGCGCTTTACCGCAAACTGATTGCCGAGGGGTGGAAAAATCTCTCATACCTTCCCAAGACCGCGATGTTCGCGGGTGACGGCGAAGGCACCGTGGACGGATGCCATCCGAACGATTGGGGGATGATGGCGCTGGCGAAATCCTACGGGAATTCGGTCCGCCGGGCGATGATACTGTCCCATCCGCCCAAAGACGGGGCCTTCCGTTTCGTCCATTGGAACATCGGGCATTTTGCGTTGGGCAAGGGTAAAAACACTACGGTCACCGCCGAGGCTTCCGCCGCTCGGGCGGTGGAATACCGCGAGAAAATCGAATCCCTCGGCGCGGACTTCATGGGCATATCCGAATATGACCCCGTGTTTGACCAGGCCGGCGCATCCACCACCAACTTGCTGTTTGCCGCGTTTCCGGAGCGGGTAGAGGGACCGAAAAACGATTACCAGTGCAACGCGATGTTCTCCCGTCGCGCCAAGTTGTTGCGGAGCGAGGTGGTTGATTACGAATACCGCTGGCAGAAGTGCTATTTCCTCGACAACGTGTTCCAGATCGGGTCCAAAGATGTGCATCTGGTGCAAACGCATCTTGATTGGATGATCAAGCCCGACAAAGAGTGTTTCCGGTTGGCCCAGATGCGCCAGTTGATCCGGCATTTCAAGGATTGCCCCTATGTGGTGATTTCCGGCGACTTCAATGTTTACGGCGCGGGCGATTTTCTAGTGTTTACCCACGCTGGGTACACGCTTGCGAATTGCGGCAAGGCGGGCTGTTTGGACACGGGATTGGCATCTCCGGCAATGCCGTGCTTGCAGCGTTGCCTGGACAACGTTATCGTCAAAGGGTTTAAGGTTAGCGACGTTTTTTGCGATGACGATTATTACGAGCTGAGCGACCACAAAATATTGGGGTGTACGCTGGAGTTCGCCGATTAATCGCATTAAACGCGGGCGGGCGGATGTCATCCGACGATTTCTTGCCCGCCGCGATTTTAGGATTGAATTCCCGCCACAAATTGCGTATTATTCGCTTTGCGTTCGGGGAATGCATTTGGTTGTCAACGACAGTGAAGAAGGGGATTACGATGGAAAAAATGGTCATTTCGCGCCGGAAGTTTCTGGCCGGGGCAGGGGCGGTTGCCGCCACGCCGATGTTCTCAATCGCGCAGGGTGCGCAAAAAGTCTTCAAGTACGCTTTGGTCGGGTGCGGCGGCCGCGGTTCGGGCGCGGCGCAGAATATTGAGGCGGCTGCCGCGTGGCTCGGCCATAAGGCGGTGATGGTTGCTGCGGCGGACTTCTTCCCCGACAAGGCGAAGGATCTGGCCGGGCGGCATCAGTGCAAGACCTTTTTCGGCGGCGCGGACGGCTATAAAAAAGCGCTGGATACCGATGCCGATATCGTGTTGCTCTGCACCCCGCCGATTTTCCGGCCTTTGCACGCGGAAGCCGTCATCGCGGCAGGCAAGCACCTGTTCGCCGAGAAACCGATTGCCGTTGACCCGCCGGGAGTTCGCCGGTTCCTTAAAGCCGTCGAGGCGGCGAAACAGAAAAAGCTGATGTTGCTATCCGGCACCTGCCACCGCCACAATTACCGGGCGTTGCGGATGATCGGCCCGGTTCAGAACGGGGTGATTGGCGAGATTATGGGCGGTGTCGTTTACCGTTGCCACGGCGCGATTTGGGAGCGTCCGCGCCGCCAAGGCGAGTCAAACGCCGCGTATATGGCGAACAACTGGTACAATTTCCGCGAAATGTGCGGTGATAACTTGACCGAGCAGGCGATCCACGAGGTCGATCTGGCGAACTGGTTCGTCGGGCGTTTCCCGGAACGCGCAATGGGCATCGGGGCGCGTTACCGTAAATCCACCGGAAACGGATACGATTGTCTTAGCGTGGATTACGATTACGGCAAGAATCTTCACATCCACGCGATCGCCCGCCAGGTTAACGGCTGTTGGGATCGTTGCTGCGCGATGCTCACCGGAACCAAAGGCCAGATTGACGTGCTGGGCACCAAGATTACCCATGCCGACGGCACTTCCGAGCCGTTCCCGTTTGACGAAGCGGCGGTAAAAGGCATCAACGAAAACATGATGGTCAACGAACATGCCGATTTGCTGAAGGCGTTGCTGTCCGGCCAATATATGAACGAAGGTGATTTCGAAGCGATGTCCACCGCGACCACGGTGATGGGCACACTCGCCACCTACACCGGACAGATGGTGCGGATGAGCGATATGCTAACCAACGAAAAGTCCGCTTTCTACGACTGGAAGCACCCGGTGCAGCCCGAGGACTTCGAGCGTGGCGGCGATGTCGTGCTGCCCAAAGAAGGCGAGTGGATGGTTCCCGGCAAATAACGAGTGACGGGTGACGAGTTTGGAAATGAAAAATGAAGAATGAAGAGTGAAGAATGTGATAGGGCTTAGGGGGGAGGGCCGCGCTCCGTCGCGGCCGCCAGTTAGTCGTTAGTCGCTAGGGGCTGGAGGTCTTATGTCCGAAGTCTGAAGTCCTATGACTAGGACAACTAGATCAACTAGCGACTAACCAACGGTCCAACCCCCTTGGAGAAATGAAGAATGAAGAGTGAAGAGTAAGCGGCCGCGACGGAGCGCGGCCCTCCACTAACCACCGCACTTGTCCGTCAAATTTTTTCACTGGCACAATCGTATTGACAAACATAGGTGGTTTTTGCGACAATATTTTTGTTGTGGGATTTTATGTTTTTCGTTGCGAATGTTACGGGGTCGCTTGATTTTTGTCGGGAAGTAATTCCGTCAGCCGGATGTACGGATCCGGCTGTCTCGCGTTTGACTTGGGATGTTTTTGATCATCGATAGGAGGTAGTCATGAACGTTAAGTCAGGTTTTGCGCTGTTGGCGTTGTGTATGTTTGGCTGGTCGGCGATGGCGGATCGGACCATCACCGAGGACTTCAGTTTGTCCCAAAACACGGACTGGAGCGGAGAGACGTTGACCATCGGCAACGGGGTTACGGTTGACTTGAAGGGCCATTCGTTGACCGTGGCCGCGATTTCCGGTTCCACGGCGGGATCGCCCGTAATCACCGATACCGTTGGCGGCGGCTCGCTGCACATCGCGGTGGGCGATAACGTCACCACCGTCAACGACAAAGTCCGGCTGGCCGGGCATCTGCGCTTGGAAAAGGACGGACCTGGAAAATTGCAAATATCGTTGGCCTCCCAGACTTACGACGGCGGAACCGTGGTTAACGGCGGAACGTTGGTCACCACCCTTAAGGGCGTCAATTACCCGATGGGCGGGGCGCTTAGCACGGTACAGATAAACGCCGGGGCCACTTTTGATTTCAATGGCCAATGCGATTTCTACAATTACACTTGGTTTCTTAACGGCGGCACCCTTCGCAACAACGGCAGTGCGGCCGGGACCAATCTCGCGATGATGCGGATGGTGACTTTGTTGGCGGATTCAACCGTTAGCGGTCACCAGTTCGGTATGGTCGGATCGGGTTACGCCGACACCCGGCTGGCGCTAAACGGCCACACCCTCAATGTGGAGATGGACAGCCAGTCTGACATCTTCCATGTGATCAACTGCACAATCGGCGAAGGAACCGTTCACCTGAAACGCGGCACGTTTTACATTCACGGCGGTAGCAAGAATGCCCACACCTACGGGGTTCGGACGGATTTTGTGGGCGATGTCGGGACTACGATCACCAGTTCCAACGGCGGTTATTTCCATGCCCGTTCCATCACCACCTCCGGACACATGATCGGGACCTACTGGCACTACGTGGACGCTTATAATCATAGTGTGCCGGAAGGCGTGGTATCCACCAACAGCGCTGCCATCAACCGTGACGGGCCGAGCACCAGCAATGTGATTTTGACCAAGACCGGCAAGGGTCTGCTGGTGCTGGGTAACAGCGGTAACAACACCAGCATAACCGGCGGCGTGGTGGTGGCCGAGGGTTGCGTGAAGCTCACCAACAAAAACGCCCTCGGGAACGCGGTGCCGGTGCAGATTAAGAACGGCGCAACCATTGACGTGAACAGCATTGGCGGCGGTTACGTGGCGAAAAGCTGTTCCGTGTCGGGCAACGGCTGGGACGGCAACGGCGCGATTCAGAACAACGGTGAAGCCGGACCCAACTACAACCAAGCCACTCCGTTGGCGGCTTTAACGCTTGCCGGCAACACATCCGTGGGCGGCAGCAGTCAGCTGGTGTTCATCAACAGCAGTTACAACGCCATCACTTGGGAGTTGGGCGCATACACCTTGACCAAGATTGGCTCCGGGCGGTTGATGCCGGCTAACACCACCATGACCGGAACCGGCAGATTTATCGTTTCCGAGGGTTCCTTGGCGGCCAACGGTTCGCTTACGGTGAACCCGCGGACGGTTTTCAAGTCCGGTGCCACGCTGGACCTCAGCATTCCCAATCCCGACCGCGGCGCCACCATTACGCTGGCGGACTGCGAAATGGAGCCTGGCTCCGCCGTTACCGGCTCGGCCGACGGCGCGACGCTCAAACTCGCCGGAACTTTCACCGGGATTTCGGATTTCCCGTGCGGCAACCTCACCTTTAACGTCGGTTCCACGCTGGTCTTGCCCGCCGGGGCAAGCCAAATCACCGTGGCGGGTAGCGTGACCGTGGCGGGAGCCGCCACGCTGGATGTTTCCGCGCTCTTTTCCGGCGGTAATCCGCAAGGCGATGAAATCACCATTCTGACCGCCGGCAAGGCGGTGTCCGGCATTCCCGCCGTGGCGGGTGTTCCCGAAGGCTGGTCGGTGGTCAACACCGGCACCGCATTGAAACTCACCAAGTCGGTCGAGCTGGCGTTGCCGCTGATCACCGGAACCACGGTGTGCGTGTGCGACCAGACGGTTTTCGACATTCCCGCCGAGTTGGGCGAGACGCTGACGCCGGGCGTTTACACGCTGGCCAGCTGGACTACCGCCGCTTCCGGTTACGGCGCCCCGAAACTTAAAATCGAGGGCTGCCCTTACGAGACGGAGCTGATTTGCGGCACTTACGACGTCAAGCTGCACGTCAAGACTGCCGCGGAATCCGCCGCCAAGCCGATTAAGATTTGGGCGGTGGGCGACGAGCGGATCAGTACCGCACCCAGTTGGCGCATTCAGCTGGCGCAGAAACTTTCGCTGGAAGGTTGGAATGTCCGGATGACCGGCGCCCGCACCGTGGCGGCGGCCGATCCGACCGGCGCGAACGCGCGCGACGCATGGATCCGCCACACCGGGCTGGGAGCGCTTTCCTATAAGACCACCATTTCCTATTCCGGTCTGCTTGACGGTTTGGAATCCCACTGCGCCGCCGCGCAGGAACCGGACTTCACCATCGTTCAGCTCGGGACTTTCTCCTATTGGGGAAGCTCCTATGACGGCGATCTGACCTTCAGCCACTGGAAAGAAACCTGCAAACGTATCCTTGCCGAGCTGCCCAATACCACCATCATTGCCACCACGGTTATGACGGACACCTTCACCGGATTGGGGTTTAACGATGCCAACTACTCTTTCCAGAAGACGGCCCGCAGCACTTTGAACACCAAGATTCGCGACTACATCTCCCTAACCGAGGCGCAGGGCGGATTCCCGGCCGGCCGGGTGGTGCTGGTGGATTTGGATGCGCTGATCGCCGTAAACACCACCACTTGGAGAACCAACTGGCTGCTGTCGGTCGCGGGTAACGATTTGGTGGCGGATGCGTTGCGCGACAAGTTGCTTACTCTGGCCACGCTGGCGGGTAAACTCGGCGCGCCGTCCATCCTCAAGGTGTGCAATCCGCCGGCGTTGGATTCCAAGACGCTGTCGGTGACCTTCAACAAACCGGTCGCGGCGGTTCCCGCCACGGCGGCGCTGGCCGAAACCGGAAGCGGATCCGCGATTACGCTTTCTGGGGCAACGCTGTCCGACGACGGCCGCACCGTTACTTACGCGCTTTCCGACGAGTTGGTGGCCAAGACCGGGTACACCTTGACTATCGGCGCGGTGGAAGATCTGTCCGGGGCGATCAATTCAGGCGAGACGTACGAGTTCGTCCCGCGGGCGTTTGGCGCGAAGAACAATGTGCCGGACGAGTACACCGCCGGATACTCCAAGTTGGCGACGCTGGACCTGGCGGACAACCCGTACTTCACCCAAAGCGTCGGGGCGGTGCCGTATTCTTATCAGGCGCTGTTGCCGAAAACCGGCATTACCAAAGCCGGTTATTACATCGAACTGCTCCGGGCCGACACTGACGAGATGAAGACCATGTGGATTGACATGGACGCGCCCGGCAATACGTTTGACGCCATCTCCTTGCCGGTAACCCACGCGCAGCGCAAGCAGCAGGCCGTGACCAAACTTCATGTTTGGAGCGACTACGCCGGTGTGAGTCTGGTTGCCGCGAACGATGACAGCGTGACCGGCTTTATCGAGTTCAACCCGGTCAACTACAGTCAGCCCGCGGTGAGCGTGGCCGGCGTCACCGATGAGTATTGGACCAAGTCGTACGACTGGAACGATACGCTCGCCACCGCCAATGCCAGCGGCCACGGCTGCTTCCAGATCTTCCGCAAGTTCGCCAGTTATGACGTTCTGCCCGCCGAGGCGCTGTTTGTGTTCAACCGTTGGGGCAGCAGCCACACCGATTTCTCGGGTATTGGGTTCGGCAACTTTGCCGATCGGGTATTCAACTCCAACGCCAGTTTCGACCGCACTTTCCTGTACGGTACCGGAGATGCAAAGATCCACAGTACCGCCGCATATTCGGTGAAGCGCATCGAGTTCTGGGCGAAATACAACGCGCCCGCTTCGCGCAGCGATTACGCCGACGGCACTTGGTCGGGCGCGGTGGACAGTGCCTTCGCCACGATTGGCAATTGGTCGGGGGTGACGGACCTTACCGGCGCAACCCTGTGCCTCCCGGCTAACGGCGGTTCAACCCGCTACTTCACCTATGGCGGGACCGACCCGGTTTCGTTAAACGCGACCACCGTGCTGCTGGACGGCGCATACGGATTCAACTCCGTCGGGGCGTTTTACCTGAAGACCTTAGATTTCGGTTCGGCCGGTAAGCTGGTGATAGATCCGCTCAAAGCGTCCATCCGACTCCAGACCGCGCCGTCGTTTGCGGCCGGTGCCAAGATCGCTTTGGACGGCAAGTATTCCGGTTACACCGCCGGACGGTTCCTGTTGCTAACCTGGGACAACGGTCACCTCGACGCGAGTACCGACCTCTCATCGCTTTTCGATACCTTCAGCGCTTCGGGAGCAAGTCCCGCGCTTTACGAGGAGCAAACAGAAACCGGCGGACGGCTTTGGCTCGATCTCGACACCACCGCCGTGTACCCGGTGGTGCGCGTGATGCCGGTGGGCGACTCCATCACCCAGGGCAGCCAGTCCTCTTACGGCAACTGGCGCATTCCTCTGATGAAACGACTCTGCGCGGCGGGTTATGACCCCGTTTCCACCGGTCTTTGGAATATCGAGAGTTATGACGAAGCCGGCGCGACCATGCCGGAAGAGTGGGTATGGCACTCCGGAGTGAGCGCCCGCCGGTTGATTACCGGGGCCGGCGCGGGCGTGCTGGACGCCATCGAGACCGAGTTGGATCAGGCCGGTGATGTGGATGTGCTGTTGCTGAAGATCGGCACCAACGATATCAACAGCGACGGTGTAACCGCCAATGAACTTTACGCCGCTTGGCTGGAGCTGATGGAGAAGATCCTTACCCAAAGCAACTGCAAGGTGGTTTGCGGTGCGGTGCTGAATATCGCCGATGAAACCAAGAACGCCGAGGTCACCGGGTTCAACGCGTTGATGAAGAACGCCATCGAAGGCGGCGTGATTTTCCCGGCAAACCGCGTATTCTTCGCGGATCTCTACGGCGTTTGCCCTCGCTATGACATTAACAACCAATACATCGACGGCAACTTCTACAGCGCCACCGACCTGCATCCGGATTGGCCGGGAGAGGACGCGATGGCCGAAGAATACGCCCGCGTGATTCAGCTAGCGCTGGCGAACGGCTTGCCGCAACATGAGGCACCGGATACGGTTTCCGGGTCGCTCAACAACGTGCCGGCCGGATATCGCAACGGCTTCAAGCTGGCCCGCGTTTACGACGCCACCCGCGAAGCCGGAATGGTTATGGGCGGGGAGGTTCCTTACGAGGATTATTCCGCCAACGAGGGCGCTACGGAAGACCTGGCTCGCGTGGGCTACTACATCGAGTTGAAGCGTAAGAACACCTACATCACCGATTACGCCGACCGTGTCCGTTGGCTGTGGGTGGATATGAGCGCGTTCGGCGACCGCACTATCGACTCCGTTGGCGTGCCGCTCAACACGGTGAGCCAGCAGCAGGTGGGATCTATGCATATTATAAGCAATATGCCGGGAATTGACACCGTGGAGCCGACCGACAACACTGTGGGCGGCTGGGTCGAGTTCTGGCCGTACAACTACGGTAACGCGAAGAGCGATTTGGCCGGCGCGCCCGCCAACACTTACGGGTACGACTGGAGCGACACTTGCAGCTATTCCGGCGATTTCGCTTGCATGCAGGTCCACCGTTCCCTGACCGGCGCGCGCAACCCGGCGCAGGTGCTGTTCGTGTTCAACCGCTGGCGCGCGACCGGTGCGCACCAGATCGGTCTTGGCAACTACGCCTGCCAGACCAAGGGGTCGATGGACTGGACATTCACCTCGCGCAATGACCTGTCCACGCTGGTTACGCTCGACACCTACGCCTATGAAGTGGCGAAGATCGAAATCTGGACCCGCAGCGTGGCGGAGGAGCTGGACCTTTCCGGACTGGATACTTTGGTGTGGCGGCCGCAAGACGCCTCCGCCACGGTATCCGAGGCGGACGAAGCGTGGAAGAATGGTTCCGATGCCACCGATACCGGACTATACCCCATGATACCGGGGGCGGCACTGGTGTTTGATTCCAAAGATCCGATCGCTTACACCGAGGTTTCGGTGCCGTGCAGCGTGCAGGCATCGACAGTTGAAATCTCCGGCAGCAAAAATTACACCTTCACCGGCAATGGCCAGATCGTTGCCGACTCGGTGGCGTTCAACCTGACCAGCGGAACAACCGTCACCATTGACGGCGGCGGCATTGTTTCCGACGACATCACCATCAGGGGCGGTACCGTCAAACTCGGGTTTAACGCATTGACTTCGGCATTGGGCGCGGGAACCGACGGGGTGATCACGATTGAAAACGGCGGCCAGATTGACCTTAACTACTCTCAGGAAGGGGCCGACAACAATGCGGTTCGCGGCAGTTTGTGCTATGACAAGGAGATCCATATTTCGGGAGCCGGTCCGGACGGCGAGGGCGCGATTGTCAACAACGGCTTCTCGCGGTGGTTCTCCGCGTTGGGGCGCGTGTATCTTGATGCGGACGCCACCATCGGCGGTATCGGGCGTATGGACCTCCGCAATAGCTGGGGCGGGCGCAAATACACCGGGCGTCCGCTGATGTACGGTCCCGGAAAGACGCTGACCGACCGGCTGAAGACTACCGCCAATCAGGGCCTCAACTTCCTTGGCGCCGATGCGGTGCTGGGTAAGATTGTGGTCGCCGAGGATTCGGTGATCGGCGTCGAGGGGGCAACGACGTGGGAACTTGAAAACGGCATGGAGATGCTGAACGGTTCGAGGTTCGACCTTTGGGGCGGCACTTTGACCGGCAGCGGCACCATTACGGTCAAGACCGGCGCGACCGCGTCGATCTTGGGCAAATCCGGGACCAGCACGATTTATCTCCCGGTGGTGGTGGAGGAGGGCGCGACGCTGCTGTTGAGCGGCGGTTCCACCGTAACCTTCCTGGGCGGTTTGGAAAACCGCGGCTCCATTCGGCAGACCGCCGGCACGGTTTACTGGCAGGATGACGGCAGCACCGAGTCGTTGTCGCTGACCACCAACACCATTGATTTTGCCGCCGGAAATCTGTACCTCGGGCAAGACGGCGCGGACGGTATCCCGCAGTTTGAGCACTACGACATCGCCGGCGAATCAACGGGAAGCATCTACTTCCGTACGTCGGAGGATTCGGTGGTTGACGGCGCTAAGACTAAAATCAACGCGCCGAAGGCGAAGATTTGGATCGAGGCCAAGACCGATGCCGGAACTTCAATTGACGAGATTCCGATGATTACGGTCAACAACGCCGACAATTGGATAGCTTCATATCTCTACCTTGGCGGCGGCACTTACGCCGGTAATGTGCTGTTCAATGGCGGTTCAATCACGGTTGAACGTCTTGGAACCGGTTCCGGGTCGAACTATCAGGCCGGACGCATTGAGTTGCGTAACGGCGCCAAGCTCACGGTCACTGCCGCGAACCACGGCGTTGAAAGCGTGGCGGCGACCATAAGCGACACCACCTCCACCGAGACCCGCCAGCACAAGTTGATTGTCGGCGACGGCGGTGAATTCTCGGTGCCCAACGGGTACTTCTTTAACGGCTGGTCCGGCACTTACGCCGATTTCGAGATGCAGCCCGGTTCCACGGTCACCCTTTACGGTGTGGTCGGGCGCCGCCGCTACAATGGCGTGAACGGGGTAAAGAAACATGACTCCGTGTTCCAGATGAACGGCGGCACGCTGAACATCGGCGAGGGCGGTTTCTTGCACGGCTTCTTCGGCTATGCCAGTTCCAGTGCGGGTAACGAAGTGCTTAAGACCCACATTAACGAATCCGGTCCGCTTTTCCGCCTGAATAACGGAACCATCAACGTGACGGCCGATACGGTGGACAGCAATTCGCAGCGTTCGCCGGGTGTGGACATCGCGTTCGGTGATAAAGGCTCCAACGCCGGTTCGGTCACCATCAACCCGCAGGGGCATACCTTCAACCTTCGCACCGGCCTCAAAGGATGGTCCGACGTAACGCTGGAGGGTACCGGCGCGTTCCAGTCGAGCCGTTACAGTATGGGTATCCCGCATGGTCACTGGACGGTCGGATCCGGGGTTGACGCGCAACTTTACGGCGCGGCCGGCTTCGCTGGCGGCTTGGATCTGGACACCGGCGCGCAGGCGCGGGTGTATGCGGCGTCAACCAATTTGGTGGAGTGCTACAGCGGCAGCCAGACCATTGACGGTCTGCTCACCACCAACTGTTTCACGCACTTCGCGACGGATCTCTATTATATCCACCAGACCAAGCATTCAACCGGTCCGAGCTATCACTGCTACGCTTACCGCGGCGAATTTCTGGTGCCGCAGGGAAAGAGCGGCGTGTGGTACTTCTGCGGCCAGTGGGATGACCGCATCGTGCTGTGGATTGACGGTACCCGCGTGGTCGATCCCGCTTCCGATTGCTCGATAGCCACCGGAAACATCGCGTTGTCCTCCGGCTGGCACCAGTTTATCGTTGCCGCTTGCGACGGTTACGGCGGGCAGGGGCCGACCGGTTGGAGCACCACGATGGGGTTGGGATACCGCATCGGATCGGACGGCGGAACTACGGCGTCGAACTACACCAAGTTTGACACCGACACATTGGTGATGCGCCCGTGGACTTCGGTCAACTGGTGGCACAAGAAGTATTCCGGCAACTGGCTGGTGTCAACCTTCAACAGCGATTCGATCAGTGACTTTTCCAGCATTATCGATTTCCCGATTGAAGATTACGACAACATGATCACCACCAATTCGGTCAAGATGAGTAACGCCGCGGCATCGGCGGAGTTCAAGACCGCCTACCAGCAGCTCTCCCGCAATCGCATGACCGGCAATTTCTTCATCCCGGAATCCCAAGCCGGGGTATGGCAGGTGAAGTGCGGGCATGACGACTTCAGCGCGGTGCTGTTTGACGGCAAGCTGGTCGCGGGCGTGCCTACCTACACCTATAGCAGCTATGCGATCTGGGTTGCCACTCCGGGCTGGCATGAGTTTGAGCTGTATTTTGGCGACACGTCGGGCGGATACGGCAATAACGGGCAGTCCGGCATCGCGAGCGCGGCGATGGTCGCGGTTTCCGTTAATGGGGCGGATTACGTGGCGTTCGACGAAGACAACTTCCAGATCGGCGTCACCCCGTTCTTCGGGTTGGCCGGCGTCAGCACCCTCAATAGTGAATCCAAGCTGACCAACGACGGCCCTGCCGCCTATCCGGTTACCGGAACGGTCTTCGGTTCCGGAACCTTGTCCGGCAAGTTCGTTTTCAACGGCGGTAAGCTGGGCGTTACCGGTGCTGGCACGGATTACGAGAGCGTCAAATTCGAAAACGCCGCCGCCGACACGCTGGCCGGCTTGTCCGGCGTGGTTTGCGAGTTCAGCGGTACGCCGAACCGCAGTAGCTATGTTCTTGGCAATGCGATGGGCATGACCGATGCCGCAGCCCGTGCGCTGCCGGTTTCGCTGTCGGTCGCCGGCGCGGACAACGAGTTTGTCAGCAAGCGCGCCGCCGTAATCCATTGCGAAGTCGCCAACGGCAAACTTTATCTGGTTGACCCGCTGGCCGGCGGCACTTTGATGATCCTGTGGTAAACTGATAACCGAGCCGCGCGCCGACCAATCAAAAGCCGGCGTGCGGTTTAGGTTCTGGCTTATACCCGCGCTAGCACTGCGTTTTCCTTTTGCTTTTTTGAGAATATTTTGGTAAATTTATTTTGTCACGCTAAAGGTATGGTGTCTTTAGCGTGGAGGGGTGGGGGTTTTGAAAACTCCATTTGGGAAAGGAATAATCCATGGCGACGGGAAAAGCGTTTGAAAAAATGTCGTATATTTCTGCCTTTGTGGCAGCATTTGTGTTTGCCGCGATGGCCGAGAAACCGTATGACGCGCAGGTGGAATATCTTGAGGCGCCGGTGAACGCTGCCAACAAGGTGCCGTACATCGACACCGGACTCTACCCCGGAAACGACATGGGCGTAAAGCTGCGTTTCACGCCGCTTCGCACGTCCGATTCTACCATCTGCGGCGTGCAATGCTACCATCCAGCCCAGGCGCTTGTGGACAAGCGGAACTACAACTTCTTCAAATGGTATTTCGGGTGTACCGGCGGCAGAACGTATCTTTCCTGGGATACGCAGAATCCACTTACCGCTGATCGTCCAACTGTTTCTGTTGGCTCCACATACGATGTGTTCTTTAACTTCCTGAACGACAGGAATCGTCGTCTCGTCGGCGTGGACAACAGCCAAGATGCGTCTCTCCCCATTGCAAGAGCCTGGCCGTCCACCGCCGCCACCAACACAATCTACCTTTTCGCCTACAACAACAACGGCACCTCCGTGGGCGACACCGGCAACGTGCGCATCTACTCGGTGCAGTTCACGAAGGGCGAGCGAATCATCAAGGACCTCGTTCCCGTGCGCAAGGAAGGCGTGGGGTATCTGTACGACAGGGTGGCGGATACGCTGCTGGGCAGAGTGCCGGACACGTCTCTCGACTTCACCTGTGGGACGGACGTTGCATACGACGCGTACATCGAAGGGAACATCACGCTTGATGCGGACGAGGACTGGACGGCGCGCGGAATCTTGCGCCTCGATGCCTCCGCGGTCATCGACCTCAACGGCCACAGGCTCACGATAGTTGGCGCATACGGCGACGGCACGATTACCGACACCTCGACCGGCGATCCCGGCGAACTGCACTTCGCCGTTCCGTCCGGCCTTAACGCCACATCGTCCGCGATTCTCACCGGTAACATGAAGGTGGTGAAGGAGGGTTATGGCAAGCTTGCGCTCGTAAGGGCCGGCCAGACGTTCACCGGCGGCGTGGTGGTGGCCGAGGGCACGGCGTTCGCGCCGGGCGAAAGCGTGGCGCAGAAGCTGTATTCCGAGGCGAAGTGTTACTGGGGGCCTTCTAAGACCACGATCCGCGTGGAGCAGGGCGCGACGTTCGACACGAAGGGTAACTACGATTTCAACACGAAGAGGTTCGTACTAGCGGGCGGCACGCTCGCGAACGGCGGCGAGCACATGAACAGGAACACCGGCGACGGACTGGGGACCGTAGAGCTTGTGGCCGATTCCACTTTCCAGACGAAGTACCACACGCACTTCACGGCGTCGGGAGACCCGCCGGAGAAGATCGACCTTGGCGGGTACACGCTCATCGTGGATCTCGGCGCCAGCAGTGGGGCGGACTTGTGTCTGCCGCTCGCCATCGAGAACGGCACGCTGTCGGTAGTAAGCGGAGGATACATCGCTCTCGACAACGGCACAAGCGGCGGTTCGCCGACAGTTAACCTTTTGATGAGCGGTGCCACCTTCAAGACATACGGCGAATTATCTGTGAGCAACTATATGGCGACGTACACGCTGAGATGGAACCACGGCTCCGCCCCGCTTAAGGTCTATGGCACATTCACGCCGGCCGGCGTGGACGCTAACGGGTACGAGTACTTCCATGGATGCGTGATGCAGGACGGTTCGGCGATTGATCTTTCGGCGAAGTCGGCAGCCTGGGACACGACGGCGACCGGCTGGACCGGCACGGGCGACGCAGACGGCAGCCGCATCGTCACCTTCGCGGAGAACGCCACGGTGACGCTTGACCTGCACGGACGCGATCTCTCAATGGGCGACAAGATCGTGAGCTGGAGCGAAGCGCCCGCCGGCATCGATACGGTGACGTTCAAGTTTGACGACGAGACCGCCGAAGCCGGAATAGGGCCAGTCGTCACGGAGAACGGCATCTACTACGGCGCCGGCGAATCGACCGTGGCGATCGCCTACTGGACGGGTTCGGTGAACGACGACATCACGAATCCCGGCAACTGGGCGTGCACGAACTTCATGGGCAGAGTAGTGACGGACGGTCTGCCGGGCGCGAGTTCGGCTGTCCACGTCTCGGGCGACGTCGCAATCCAGATTCCCGCTTCGCGGCCGATGGTCTGCGACTCCATCCGCTTTGATTCCGTGCGGCTCACGGCCGACTGCGATTGGCGCGGTATCGCCGAATGGGCGGTGGGGGCGGACAAGGGCGACACCGTGAACCTCGGTTCGGTGGACTTGAACGGGCACAAGCTCATGCTGTCCACATCGGCGACCTCCGCGAACGGGCACATCTACGACTTCGTCACCCTGTCTGTGACCGACACCAACACCGGCGCGCCAGGCGAGCTGCACATCGGCGTCACGTATGAGGATTCGTATCTGGAGTGCAGCGGCTTTACGCTTTCCGGCAACCTCAGGCTCGTGAAGGAGGGGGCTGGCTGGCTCGGCATGACGCGTCCCGGCCAGACGTTTACGGGCGGCGTGTTCATAGCCGAAGGAACTGGATACGCCCCGAGTGGAATAATGTGTCCTGAAAGTAGCTTCTACTGGGGACCGGATGGCGGTACGATAACGGTGGACTCTGGCGCTGACTTCGATGCTCGCGGCAATCTTGGCTTTGCAAACAAAAGTTTCATCCTGAACGGCGGAACTCTTGCCAACACCGTGAACATGGGGGGTGGGGCAGGCGTATACAATCCGTCCGGCTTCGGGAACGTGACGCTCACCGCCGATTCGGTGTTCCGCTCTACGGAAAACATCACGACCTCGTTCTCCACGCCTGTCGGTACGGAGAAAATCGACCTCCGGGGGTTTACGCTCACGGTTTCGCTCGAATACGGATCCCAATTGCATCTACCGATTCCGGTCGAGAATGGGACATTAGTGTTCAATAAGTTGACAGATGGCGCAGAAGGTGGCTATTTGCGCCTTGAGGGAGGTACCACCAGCGGCGCACCCGACATGAACCTGTTGATGCGGACGTCCGCGCTCTTCCTGAACGGGACTCTTTCGGTGAGTAACTACGTGGCGCAGTACACCGGAGGATACAACCATGGGGCTGCGTCGATCAAGGTTTACGGCACATTCACTCCCGTGACGGCCGAGGACGGCAAAGACTATTTCCACGGCTGCGAGCTGATGAACGGATCAACCATCGACCTCTCGGAAAAAGAAGGGCCGTGGAGTATCGTTTCCAATGGGTGGTCCGGTACTGGCAATACCGACGGCAACCGCACGGTGGGGTTTGAAGATGGCGCGACCGTCAATGTTGAACTTGGCGACCGCAGTCTTTTCACCAGCGAAAGTGTCATCGACTGGACAGACATGACACCGGACAATCTCGACACTCTCACTTTCCGGGGGGTGTCCAACGGGGCGTTCAAATGCGGTTTCCGGAAAACGGCGGACGGTATTTACCCGGTAATGGGAACGATGATCATGTTCAGGTAGGTAAGTGGTGCGGTGGTGCGGTAGTGCGGTGGTTAACCCGCCGCCCGCGCTTCGCACGAGAATGTTCATCTTGATAACTTGTGGCGGGGGCAGTTGAGGGTTGAGAGCTGGAGTACGGAAGTCTGATGTCTGAAGTCCGAAGTCTTGTGGACATCTAAGTGGAGGGGTTGTGATGAGTAAAGGCATGAGTTTTTTCGCGGTTGCCGTTGCGTTGTGCGTGGTGTTGCCGTTAACCGGAACCGCCGATGGGGCGCGGAAGCCGAAGGGGCTGATGATTATGGTGGATGGACTGCGGGCGGATGCCGTGGAAGAAGCCGAGATGCCCAACTTGAGGAGTTTGAAAGACGGCAAGTGGCAGCCGGGATACCAAGGCGCGTGTTCGCTCACCGCGCATACGCTTTATGATGCCAGGCCTTCCAGCGCCGCGAACCATTCCGCCATCGCGACGGGCGTTACCGCCGCCAAGACCGGCATTTACAATAACGGTGAAACGCCCAATGGCAATTTCGCCGAATGGCCGAGCTGGTTGGCCAGGTTGGTCGACGCGCGTCCTGATACGAAGGCGCTCTATACCTATTCCTGGAGCGGAGACGAGAAACTTTCGCCGCATTCGAAAGTGCGCAATCTTCCGCTGGTGTCGGTCATCACCAACAATTGGCCGGTCGCGGGGGAGTATGAGGCCAACGCCTTGACCGTTCCCAAGATTATGGCGTCAGCCGACGCCCCCGATGCCGTGCTTTACTTTATCGATATCTGCGATTGGGGCGGGCATCGGAGCGGGTTCTATCCCTATGGGAAAGAGTACAAGCTTGATCTTAAATTTGCCGACCGGATTATCGGCGACACCGTATCTGCCATCGCCTCCCGTCCGAGTTTCAAGGACGAGGATTGGATGATTATGGTGACGAGCGACCACGGCGGATACGGTCCGCACCACGGCATTTGGGGCGGGCAGGCTACGACCATTCCGGTTGTCATCGCGGGGCGGAATATTGCCAACGGCACGATTGAGGGAATCCCGCGCAATTTCGATCTCGCGCCCACGATGCTGGCCCATTTCGGGCTGGACGTGAAGCCGATGAAACTGGACGGAAAGGTTCTCAGTTCAACCGAAGAGAAAGCGTCGCGTCCGCTGAAGGACGGCTTGGCCGTCTACCTGCCGTTCGACGGCGTGACTCCGGAAAATCGGGTCGCCAACGGGATCGCGCCGGAACTTCACGGTGCCACCGTATCGGGCGCCGATGGCGGGAAGTTCGGCAAATGTCTGCAGGTGGCGGAGGATGCCAAACGCGAATGCGGCGTTTGCGTAAAGGGTTCGGAAAAACTCCAGTTCGAAAACAACGGCGATTTCGCCATTGCGCTCTGGATGCGGTTGGACGCGCCGCAGAAGCCGCAGGCTCCTATCGTCGCCAACAAAGACTGGAACAGCGGCGGCAATCCCGGAATCGTGATGATCGGCGCGCGTAAAACCGAGTCGGTCAAGAAGAACGGCGTCTGCTTCAACAGCGCGTTGTCGGACGAGCGGAAACGGATTGATATCGGCACCTTCGACATCGATTACGGCAAGTGGGCCTTTTATGCGGTGACGCGGAATAGCGACGGAGTGCTGACGTTTTATCAAGGCAATCCCGACGGCAATCTCTATTGGATCGCGGAAAACGCTTCGTCGATTAAGATGGAAACCGGTTTTCCATTTTGGATCGGGCAGGACGGCACTGGCAAGTGCATAGTGTCGCTTGCGGGTTACATCGATGATTTCGCGCTGTGGACGCGCCCGCTTGCGCGAAAGGATATTCGCGCCATTTACGAGGCTGGGAAAAAAGGCGAATCGTTGTCCTCGTTATTGAACAAGTGATTTCAGTTAATTGGGGTTTCGCATCTAAGGAGATTAAAAAGGTCATGGTGTTTTTCAGCGCGGCGCTGGCGGTTATGTTGGCATTGCCGGGACGGGCGGAGGAAACGGTGTTGAAACTCCCGGCCGACGGGAAAACAATGGTGACGGCACAGATGCAGGCGGAGATCGATCGCGTGTCTGCCGCGGGCGGTGGGACGATACGTCTTCCAGAAGGAACTTATCTGACGGGCGGGATTTTCTTGAAAGACGGCGTTACGCTCCATCTCGACAAAGGTGCGACATTGCTGGGTTCTACCAACCATCTCGATTACACCGGTCACAAGGCGGTGGTGGGCGCGGTGAACGCGAAGACGGTCGCGATTGAGGGCGAAGGTACGATTGACGGCCGGGGCTGGGGTACCATTGTCAAAGAGAGTGCGCCGAACCGGTGGAAAATCGCCTTTTTCTATCGTTGCCGGGATGTGCGGGTTGAGGGGGTGACGCTAAAGGATCCTGCCAGTTGGACCTGCTATTTCAAGGAGTGCGAAGACGTGGTCGCCCGCGGCGTGACAATTTCCAGTCTGGTGAATTTCAACAACGACGGGTTTGACATCGACGCCAAGAATGTGCTGATCGAAAAGTGTACGGTGGACTCGGATGACGACGCGATTTGCCTGAAAAGCGACAATCCCGATTTCGTTCCGGAGAATGTCGAGGTACGGGATTGCCGGCTCTCGTCCAACTGCAACTTCATCAAATTCGGGACGGCCAGTCACGGCGGGTTCAAAAATTGCCGGATTCACCATTGCACGCTTGTTCCCGCCAGCGCCTCGCGCATTCGCGATTGGCGGGGGTTGCCGGGGGTGACGGATCCGATCACCGGGTTGGCCGGGATTGCGTTGGAGATGGTCGATGGCGGGGTGATGGATACGATCCATGTCCACGACATCACGATGGAGGGCGGCGTCCAGACCCCGATTTTTATCCGTTTGGGCAAACGTAAGACGTACGGGATCGAGAGTTCGTTAAAGAACGTGCTGATTGAGAACGTGACCTGCAAAACCGGGGCGAGCTTGATCGCCAGTTCGATTACGGGCGTACCGGGGATGCGGCCGCAGGGCATTATCCTCCGAAACCTCGATTTGACGGTCAAAGGCGGTGGCCGGATCGCCAACGCCCGGGAGGAGATTCCGGAGGTGGAGAAGTCATATCCTGAGAACCGCATGTTTGCCAAGAAGATGTTGCCGGGATACGGATTCTATCTGCGCCACGCGGATGGGGTTCGGTTCGAGAATGTCAAACTCCGTTATGCCGACGGACGGGAAGAGCGTGAGCCGATTGTGCAGGACGACTGCACGGGGGTTGTCTTTGACGGGTGCGATTTTATGAAGCCGGGCAAGCCGTTGCCGACGGGGGCGATTGTTTGCGAGGGGAGTTATCCGATGGGGCATCTTCAAGGAACGGCGACGGATGGTGAAGCCATCTATTGGCCTTTCACCGGGAGGATTGTTAAAACCGATTTGAAAGGCCGGGTTCTCGCTTCGACGAATCAGCCGCCGCATCAGGGCGATCTCTGTGTGGTGGGAGATACGCTTTATGTGGCGGTTAACCGCGGTGAATTCAATAAGGAGACCGGCGCGGTGAGCGAGGTGTGGTCTTACGCGACGAAGGATTTGGCGCTCAAGAACAAATGGAAGGTGCCGGAATTGGTACACGGGGCGGGAGGCATCACCTATCGTGACGGGCTGTTCTACGTGGTGGGCGGATTGCCGCCGACCCACAAGCAGAACTACGTTTATGTTTACACGCCCGATTTCCATTTCGTCAAGCGTCATGTTCTCGAAACCGGTTATACCGTTCTGGGCATCCAGACTGCGTCATACGAACGTGGTAATTTCATTTTTGGGTGTTACCATTCCAAGGAGTATCCCATTGCCACCTTGGTCTGCCCGCCTGACCTTACCAGCTTCAAGGTGCTGAGTACGCCGACCGATGTCGGGCTGATTGAATTGAACGGAAAACTGTTTATTGCCCGTACGGAACGGTTGCCGGGCAGCAAGGCTTGGTGCGGTTTTCTGTTGTCGGTAAAAGATTCGGATCCATTGTCCGCGATACAACCGGTGGCTGAAACCGCCGGGCGTTGACGGTATCCGGGTAAATGCGCCCGATTCTCTTTCTGGAGGTATTACTATGAAGCGTCGTCTTGGCGGTATTGCCGCGTTTTCGCTGGGTGTCGTAATTTTCGCTTTTGGGCGCGGCCCAGCGCCTTTAGTGTTCGACACGCCCGCTGCGGATGAGAACGGGGTAATGATTCTCGGTAACGGCGAGGTGGGCGCGACCGCCTGGCTGGACGCTGGCGGAACGCTCCATACCGTGTTGCAGAACTCTGACAGCTGGAACGAGGGCGGCCGCCACGTGAAGACCGGCGCGATCGACTACGAGACCGGTTGTGCCGTCGATACGGGTACGTACCGCCAGGAACTCTCAATGGAGCGCGGCGAGTTTGAGGCATCGTGGAAGAGCGGCGGGAAACCGGTGTCGCTTCGTTACCGCATCCAGCAGAACACGGACTCCATCGCCGTGTGCGACGTGCGCGGCACGTCGAAGGCCGAGGCGAAGGTGGTGAACTGGCGTCTTTATCCGGGCGGTACGAAAGCGTTCGGCGTGGGCGAGTATGAGTTGGGCAACCGCTTCTGCGAAGGACAGTTCCAGAAGAACGTTGAAAATATGAAGTTTACGATAAATGCCGACCGTCTCATGCCCGGCGGTTGGTGCCACGTGAACCGCAACGAGACAGTCGCGGAGCTGATGAAGGTTTACGATTATTATCAGGCGACGGGCGACCTCGGCAAACCGGATCTGCTTTCGGACCGCGTTTTCGGCGGTTTAACGCGTTCGTTCCACATCGGGGACCGGTCGCTGTTTATCTCCGCCATAACCTGTTTCCATCCGTGCCGCGGTGGCGAGGAATGGTTTGACCGTACCACGTCGTTCCTTAATGCGCAAGGCTGGGACATGGCTGGTGAAGATGCCAAACGCGCCGAACACGTTGCGGCGTGGGCAAAGTTCTGGGATCGCAGCCACATTGTGGTCTCGCCATCGTCGGAAGCGGTCGCCAAACAGCGGAAATACGTTTTCCCGACCAACACGAAACTGCCGGTCAGCTTCGGGGTTGATTCAACGGGCGGTAATCGGTTTCAAGGAACGTTTGCGTCCGCAGTGGTGGAGTTTGACGGACATAAGGCGTATTCAGGCGTACCGAAAGCTGGGGATAAGGTTGAGCGGCGAGTATCGGGTGATGAACCTTGCCATGCGCTGCGCTTCGTGTGCCGTTTCACTACGGACGATGCCGGGAAGCCGCAACGACTTCTCGACAATATCACGCCGGGAAAGAGCGACGGATTTCTCATTGATCTATACCAAGGTAATGTGCGCCTGATTGCCGGCAACCGTACCGTCAACCATTCCGCGAAGGTTCCGTCCGGACGCGAAGTCGCGCTTGAGGTTGTCGTGCCGCAGACGGGTACGGCGAAAATTGCAGTCGATGGCGCGGAGGAAAATTTCGATCTTGGCGCGGTGTCGGTCGCCGACGAGTGCGCCGCCGTCACGCGCGCTTACGCCGCGCAGCGTTACCTTACCGCTTGCGCAGGGCGCGGACGCCTTCCGATCCGTTTCAACGGCTCGATTTTCACCATCTCGTACAAAGGCGATCCCGACTACCGCCGTTGGGGCAGCGGTTACTGGTGGCAGAACACGCGACTCCCGTACTATCCGATGTTCGCCGCCGGTGACTTCGACATGCTTCAGCCGCTCTTCAGGATGTATCTCGGTCTCCTCGACTTCAACATGAAGCGTACCCGCAAATACCTCGGTCACGGCGGCGCGTATTTTCCCGAGTGCATACAGCCGTGGGGCGACCACTTTATTGGAAGCTACGGGCCGGAGTGCGAGTGGAAAGACCGCAAGGACAAGCTTCAGTCCAGCGGCTACCACAAATACGAATGGCTCGGGCAGCTGGAAATATCCCTTATGGCGATAATGCGCTGGCAGTACACGCAGGACAATGCATGGTTCAAGACGGAAGCGCTTCCCGCCGTCCGCGAATTCGTGCGTTATTTTGATGAGCATTACCAGCTCGATGATAAAGGGCGCTACCACATGTATCCCGCGCAGGCGGTCGAAACGTGGTGGGACTGCACGAACCCGATGACCGAGGTCTCCGGGTTGACGCGCGTTACGGATCTTCTGCTTACCCTGCCGGACGAGGCGCTTGGGCCGGGCGACCGCGAACTCTTTTCGCGCATCCGCTCGCGCGTTCCCGACCTGCCGACGCGTAAGCTCGACGACGGCCGGATCATCTACGCGCCGGCCGATAAATTCGCGCAGCACCGCAATGTCGAAACTCCGGAACTCTACTGCGTGTTCCCGTTCCGGCTCTCGTCTTTTGAGAAACCGAATGCGGAAATGGGACGCGCCACCTACGAGAACCGTTACCACAAACACTATTTCGGCTGGGCGCAGGACGAGCTGAACGCCGCGTATCTCGGCATGGCGGAGGAAACGCGGGAACATATCGCGGATCGCGCGCTCACCCATTCGAAGAAAATCTACCGCTGGCCGACATACTGGGGACCTAACTTCGACTGGTGCCCCGACCAGGACGAAGGCGGCGTTTTCCAGAACACCATCCAGTCGATGCTCATGCAGTACGAGGGGAAGAAGGTATTCCTCCTGCCCGCGTGGCCGAAGGACTGGAACTGCGACTTCAAGCTTCACGCGCCGTACAACACCACGGTCGAGGGCCGCGTGGAGAACGGCGAGGTGAAGGATCTCGTCGTCACGCCTACCTCGCGCCAGGCGGATGTGGTTGTGCGTTAAGGCCATGGACCGTGCCATAGCGGTGCCGCAAGAATTTCAATTTTGCGGGGTGGCGGTGCGGTATTGACTTGGCGGGGCATAAATTGTAAAATATAACTTTTGTTCAATTGACCGAGTTTTTTGCATTTGGGATTGGAGTAGCTGATGGTTATCACGGAGATTTTGGAACGGAACGCCAAGGAATTTGGCGACGACATCGCGTTGGTGGAGATTAATCCGCAGGAGCTGGAGAAACGCCACACCACGTGGAAGGAATACTCGTTGATCGAGCCGAGCCGTAGCGGTTCGTTCCGTTCGCAGCTGACATGGCGGGAGTTCGATGCCAAAGCGAATCGTTTCGCGAACCTTTTGTTGACCCGTCATATCGGCAAAGGCAGCCGCGTGGGCATTTTGCTGATGAATTGCCTGGAATGGCTCCCAATCTATTTCGGGGTGCTGAAAAGCGGGGCAATGGCGGTGCCGTTGAATTTCCGGTACGCCCCGGATGAAATCAAGTATTGCCTGGATTTGGCGGATGTTGACCTGCTGATTTTCGGGCCGGAGTTTGTCGGACGCATCGAGTCGATCTGCGACTCCATTCCCCGCGTCAAATCGCTGTTTTACGTGGGCGAGGACTGCCCCACCTTCGCCGAGTCGTACTTCAATTTGGTTTCGTACTGTTCCAGCCGCGCTCCGGCGATCCCGTTGACCGAGGACGACCTTGCCGCGATTTATTTCTCATCTGGAACCACCGGTTTCCCCAAGGCGATTATCCATGCCCACCGCAGTTTGACCCACTCCTGCCTGGTGGAGCAAAACCATCATTCGTTGCGCCGCGAGGACACTTTCCTGTGCATTCCGCCGCTGTACCACACCGGGGCCAAAATGCACTGGTTCGGGTGTTTTCTGGTGGGAGCCCGCGCGGTGTTGCTGAAAGGCGTTAAGCCCGAATGGATTATCAACGCCGTATCTTCGGAGCGGTGTACCGTGGTTTGGCTGTTGGTGCCGTGGGCGCAGGATATTTTGGACGCGATTGACCGCGGCGAAATCAAGCTTGAGGATTACCAGCTTGACCAGTGGCGGTTGATGCACATCGGGGCGCAGCCGGTGCCGCCGAGCCTGATCAAGCGCTGGAAGACGGTATTCCCGAATCAGGAATACGACACCAACTATGGGCTTTCGGAGTCGATCGGTCCCGGCGCGGTGCATTTGGGCGTGGAAAACATCGACCACGTTGGGGCCATCGGGAAAGCCGGGTACGGCTGGCAAACCAAGATAGTGGACGACCAGCGGAATGAGGTCAAACCCGGCGAGGTGGGCGAGCTGGCGGTGAAAGGCCCCGGCGTGATGCTGGGCTACTACAAAGACGAAAAGGCGACCCGCGAAGTGTTGTCCGATGACGGCTGGCTGTTCACCGGCGACATGGCGCGCGCGGACGAAGAGGGGTTCATTTATCTGGTGGACCGCAAGAAAGATGTTATTATCACCGGCGGCGAAAACCTGTACCCGGTGCAGATTGAGGACTTCCTGCGTAAAAACGACCACATTAAAGACGTCGCGGTAATCGGTCTGCCGGATACGCGTTTGGGCGAAATCGCCACCGCGATTATCGAGGTGAAGCCAGACCACACACTCACCGAAGAGGAGGTCAACGCGTTTTGTCTGGGTATGCCGCGCTACCAGCGGCCGCGCAAGATCATTTTCGCCCCGGTGCCGCGGAATCCCACCGGCAAAATCGAGAAACCGGTGCTTCGCAAACGCTACGGCGTGGACAATCTGGTGGCGCGCGAGGTGGAGTTGCGCGGTTAGCGATGGATGACGACAAATTGCGTTTTGAGCGCAACTGGTGGGGTGCGCATCCCGGCGGCGGACTTGCCGGGGTGGACGAAGCCGGCCGCGGATGCCTTGCCGGGCCGGTGGTGGCGGGGGCGGTGATGATGCCGCCGGAATTGGCGGAGGAGCTGTACCGCGGGCCGCTGGCCGGCTTGAACGATTCCAAGCAACTCTCTGCCGCGCGGCGGGAGGCGTTCTTCGAAATCCTAACCGCCACGCCGGGGGTGGCGGCGGCGACTGGGTCCTGTTCGCCGCAGGAGATTGACGAGATGAACATCCTGCGTGCCAGCATCACAGCGATGCATCGAGCCATCGACCGACTTTCCGTCCGCCCCGAGGCACTCATCATCGATGGCAACCGTTTCTATCCCTACCACGACCTACCCTACACCACCATTGTGAAAGGCGATGGGAAATACCTGTCCATCGCAGCGGCATCCATCCTTGCCAAAACCTATCGCGATGACTATATGCGCGAACTGCACAAAGAATATCCATACTACGGATGGGACCACAATGCCGGCTACCCCACCAAAGAACACCGCCGGGGCATTGCCGAACACGGCCTCTCCCCCTATCACCGATTGACCTTCAACCAGCTGGGCGACGGTCAACTGTCACTTGACTTTTAGCCAATAGGGATTTTCCCCCTTTCTTTAGGAACTTTTATTTTGCCACCTAAGAAAACTATCTTAACTTTGCAGCGTCAAAAGAATAAAACAGGTACAAAGGTCACAAGACCGGCGACCTCAAACCATTAAAGAATAAAGAAAGGAGAAACGATTATGA
>DBXY01000058.1 GCA_002309765.1 Verrucomicrobia bacterium UBA1200 | reverse complement strand
GAACCTGCTTGCAACGGACCGCGCGCGCGCGGCGAAGTTCCGCATCATGGCGCAGCATGTCCCGTTCTGGCTCGAGTGCTGGGGCAACAACAACAACCAGGCGCTTCTCGACGCCGCAAAGGCCGGCGGCGTGGATCTGATGCTCTCCGGCCACATGCACGGCTACGAGCGCATCTACAAGGACGGCATCGTGCAGCTCACGAACGGCGGTGCCGGCTACCTCGACCATGTGGAGAATGTGAACGCCAACTACGGCGACGCCACGTTCCTCGGCGGCCACAAGGACGTCCCCTACCTCTGGGCGCGCCAGAAGAGCGTGACGGAAACCGATGTTCTCGGTCCGGCCGAGCCCGTGCGCATGGGCTGCATCCAGAGCTACGGCGAGCTGAAGGTCGAAGGCGCCACGCTCACCTATACGGCGCACGGATTCAACGCGGACGGCAGCTACATCGGCGTGTTCGACGCGTTCTCCATCACGTCGAAGACGGTTGTGGCGTCGGCGCCCGCGCCGTCGCAGCCTCCGGCATGCGCAGATCCTTCTTCGTTCGCGCAGTTCACCGGGAAGCCCGTCACGAACGCGAAGTGGAAGGAGTACAAGGACGCCGTGGGCGAGGCGTTCGCGTTCCCGGAAGGGGAGGCCGCCGCGCCCGTCGTGAACGTCTCGAAGAACGAGATCGAGAAGTTCCTCGTGTGGCTCAATGGCGAGAGCGGCGACTACCGCCTGCCGACGGTGGGCGAGCTCGAGACGGCGTTCGGCGGCGAGCTGCGCCGTGAGGTGGCGGAGTGGACTTCGTCCGTCGATCCCCACACCGGCTGGTGCCGCATCCTTGGCTCGCCGGCGCTTGCAGTTGACGGCACGTGGTGCCGCGCGGCGGACAGGCCTTCCATCGCGACGGCGGGATGCCACGCGAACTACCTCGGCTTCCGCCTTGCGACGGGCGTGGCCCCTGCGGAGCCTGCTGCGGCTGACGCGCCACTCGCGCCCGCACTTGCTACGTTAGAAGGAATCGCGAACCCTGCTGTTGTCTATAAGTGGGTGGGCGGCGCGTTAATTGATATCACCGCGGAGTGGACAAATCCTAGGGCAGACCTCGTTTACGATGTTCCCGTAATTTTTGCGGGCGAAGGTGTGGTATCGAACAACCCAACGGCGTTCAATGTCACGTTTAATGCCGGTCTTGCCGCGTCGCGTTCGACACTACTCATGAAGAGCGGTTCCGGCACTCTTACCGTGAAAGGGGCGGTTAAAGGCGGCGTGTGCAACTCTGCGGGCGGTTGGGTAATCGCCTCAGAAGGTCCGCTGGTCTTTGATAATGTCGCGTTCGCTGGGCAGGGGGCGCAGTTCCGTTCTGGCGACGGCATGTTGTTGCTAAAGGGTAATAATGACTTTTCTGGCGCGTGCGTGTATCTTGACGGCACGAACAACAACTGCACCAACTATGTCGCGGCGGCGGAAGAGCCGACGGTGTTCCGCGCGCGGCGTATCACAAACAAAGGCGCAAACTTCACTGGTATTGGCGATAATGTCTCCGTGACGCTGTCAAAGGACTACCAGTTCGGTGGATCTTACAGAATTTTGCTTAACGGCTCGATTAATGCGGAGGCGTTCAACTCGCTAGGAAACTATGACCCGATTGTGTTCGGGCCGGGATCTGCTAGTATCGGGTATTTCGGTTGCGCGGTGAACGCTTGGATGCGCTTCGGCATGGCTAATTTGGAGTTTACGACGGCGCGGCCGTTCAGATCCAATATTCCTTCAACGAAGAATTACTACGGCATCTTCTTCGCGAGAGACGAGATTCACATTTCTTCGACTTGTGACTGGAGCGTTCCCGTGAAGGATCATTTCGGGATGCCGATATATTTTGTGGCCGACACGCGTGACACGACGATCTGTACCCGTCCGAAGCTCATATTCGAGGGGGAACACGATGTTTTCTATTCGCCTACGGCTTCCTCGGCCACGTTGAGCAGTACTGCCTTTACCAGCCCTTGGGATATTGAGATGGCCGGTACGGGAACCTTGACGATCAAGACCGCGACGAAAGGCGATATCGCTGTGACTGACGGCACGGTCAAGATTTCCGCCTTGCCATGTTCGGGTACCACCTCCGCCTCCGGAGACGGCAAGTGGGCAATCGACGAGACGCTTGCGCTTTTGGCGGGGCAGATGATCAACGGCGCGTTTGCGCCCGGCGGTGCGCTGACATACGACTTCGCCGGCAACGGCTTTGGCGAATATATGGTCCTCAAGGGCTGCGGCCTTTCGGAGGGTGATATCACGGTTACAACGAGCCTTGACGCGGCGGACAGCCTGAGTGTGAGGTGCGACTGGACAGGCGGGGACCTACGGCTTGTCGTGGAGCCTGCTGTGGGCAGACGCATAGCAGAGTGGACGGGCGGCGGCGCAGACGGAAAGCCGCTCGACCCCGCCAACTGGCGCGTGACGGAAGACGGCGTGGAGGTGCCTGGCGCCGTTCCAAACTCCACAACGCTCATCCGCCTTGCCGGATCGACCACGCTCAGCTTCCCGCAGACTGACGGGTTTGCGTATGCGGGGTTGATACTTTCCGATGACGTGTCGTTGGGGGCGGACTGCGATTGGAGCGGACTCGGTGCGGTCGCCTTGCATGACGGCGCGTTCATCGACTTGCTCGGCCACCGCCTCGACGTTTCCGGTTTTACCGGTATAACGGCGGGTATGGCCGGTGTTACCGATTCGACGACCGACACCGAACATCCCGGAGAACTCCATCTTTGCGTTGCCGAAGGTTCCACGCTAATGAACGACAAAGCCGCCTTCACGGGGAACATGAAGCTCGTCAAGGAAGGCTTAGGCACATACGTTTCGGCTTACGCCCCGCAAACCTACACGGGCGGAACGCTTGTCGCCGAAGGTGTCGCGCAACCGCCCGACGGCAACGGCGCGAACACCACGTACAGCGGCGACGCATTCAGGACGTTTGGTCCCACATATGTTGCCGTTGCGTCCAACGCGGTATTCGATTTGAGAGCCAACTATGCCTACTACGGGCGGAGAATGGATGACCAGCGTTTCGTGAGGCTTGAAGGCGGCACGATCAGAAACAGCATGGCGGACATGACGAAGAGTACATGGGGGGGATCTGGCATCGGCGCACTTACTGCGGACTCCACGCTCGATGTGTCGTATTCAATCGTGTTCCAAAGCGCGTTGTGCGACCTCGGCGGATACACGCTCACGATTCCCATCGTTTACGCGAAGCACCTGTACGTCCACGACACGATGTTCACCAACGGTACTATCAACATCACCTCCGGCGGTTACCTGCACATTACCACCGCGGTTGACGCATCGACGGTCGATTTCAAGGTGGGTTGCGCGTTGTATTTGGAAGGCAGTCTTGATGTGCGCGATTACGAGCCGGTATGGAGTAATGCGACGTACAACAAAGGCGCTGCCGCGCTGAACGTGCATCGCGCGTTCATACCTGCCGCGCATGACTGCTTCTACGGTTGCACGATGATGGAGGGATCCACCATCGATTTGTCCAATCGTACGACGCCGCTACCGCTTACGTCCGTATTCACTGACACTGGTCGCAAGACGTTGTCATTCGAAGACGGAGCATCCGTCCAGATTAGAATCAAGAATGGAACATTCCCGGGAGAGAATGTGAAGATTATCTCATGGGATTCGCCTCCTGAAGGTGTCAGCTTTGTTCCGGAAAGAGTTGATTGCAAGTTGCTGGTGGAGGCCGATGGCCTATATCTGCAACGGGTGGGCACAATGGTGATTCTGCTCTAACGGGCGCGTTTGCGAAATTCAATCATTGTTTTTGCAAACTAACTGGTGCGCGGGCGAACTCGCACGCGCACCAGTTGTTTTCGCCAACTTCACATTTTATTTTTCACTATTCAACCTTGATTGCGGCCATCGAATTTGATATATTTTAAGGTGTTTTGTTTTGGGAGAGACCGATGAGGAATTGGCGACTTTACGTTCGTTCGGGGATATTGTTTTCGGTGTGCGGCTTGTTGACAGGATGTGCCGTGTTTGGTATCGTGCGGAGGGTGCCGATGTTGGAGGTTAAAAACGAAGCGGTGGCTGTCTCGGCGGCAACCGATCTTACCCCAATCATCGTGCGGGCGGCAATAGCTAGGAGATGGACCGCCAAAGAGACCGCTCCCGGTGTGGTAAGATGCCGTTTCGACGCGCACTCATGGAGCATTGATGTTGACGTGCGCCATTCTGGATCCTCTTTCTCCATCGACTATGTGGACAGTAACGGACTGTTCTATCGCCAGGAGTTAGGCGACATTCACCGGTCATACAACAAGCAGGTGGAGGCACTGCGCCGCCGTATCCACCGCGAAGCGCAGGTCTTGCGGCCGGGACTCGTTGCGACTTCGGTGTCGACCTCTATGGCAGCGGCTCCGGCGGTTGCGGCAAAACCCTATACCATTGAGTCTTTTGCCCGTGAGGCGGGTAACGGTTTTTCCTACAAATTCGTTTTTAAATTGAATGACGCCTCGACCGCCGATATGATGTTGTCGCGCCGCATTCAGGATGACGTGTTGGAGTCGGTTCGAAAGGATTATGTGGCGGCTTTCGCGACAAAGGACACGTCGTCACTACGAATAGAGTTCCCCGAATACGCTATTCGTGACGGGAAGGTTATGGGCCGCGCCACAGTGATCGCGGTTGAGTTGTTGGAGTTCGTTTACGATCCTGAAACCGCGCACGGGCGATTGGCGGTGAAGGTTAACCCGCAGCAGTATGAGATTACCCGGCAGTGGGTTCGGAACAATATCGCGACGTTGGCGAAAGACAAGAGCGCTAAGATCTTGTCATCGCTCTCAAAGACTCCGCGGTTCACGATCGGTCGGGAAGTGCTTCGGGATGACAATGTGCTTGAAGTCGAATTTCAGGCGGGAGAATAGTCCATGTCGGGACTGTGGCGGATAGTTCTTTGTTTTGCCATTGGAATAACGTTCTGCGGGTGTAACACTTTGTACAGAGAGGCGGTCGCGGCACGACATGATTTGATGTACGGAACCGGCGAGGCTGCCTCAAAGCGGGCAGAAAAGATGGCCGCCAGCACAATCAACCGGAAACTGGGTTGTCTGGAGTTGTCCCGGATCAAGATGCTGCAAGGCGATTTCTCCGGCAGTTCCGCCGTGCTTGGTCCGTTGCTTGACGAGCTTTTCGATGAGACTAACGAGGGGCCAGTGCTGAAAAAAGGCGAAATCGCGGGCAACATTATGGCCGGCACATTTGGCGATGACAACTCCATCCCTTACGAATTGCCGGCGTTCGAGCTGTTGTTTGGGCTTCAGTATCAGGCGGTGAATCAGCTTTCGCTCGGCGAGCGCGACAATGCCCGCGTTTATCTGCGGCGCGCTACTGCGGTGCAAGAGCAGCTTAAAGAAGAGAACGAAACGGTTGCGTCGTCGGATGAGGAAAACTCCGCCAACGCGCAGAATGCAGCGACCGCAGCGGAACAGATCACCACCAGTATCGCCCCGGTGGCCGACACCGTGCGAGCATCCTACGAGAATGCGTTGGCGTGGTATTTAATGGGAATGTTCTTAATGCTGGAGAATGATCCGAGCAATGCGGAGATTGCCTATCGCGAGGCGGGGCGGATCAATCCCGATATCGCACCCTTGACTGCGATTCCCGACGGATCGGGGCAGGATGTGGTAGTGGTTTACGAGGAAAACCTTATCGATATGCGCGAACCGATAAAAATCCCGCTTCCGTTTGGTGGAACGCTGTGGTCGGTGGATTTCCCGATTTACAGAGCGCCGGCATATTCGCCTTCGTCGGTCGCCGTGGAGGCGGGCGGGGTTCTTGCCGCTTCGTGCGTTCCGGTGGTAAACGTACAGGCGCTGGCCTACCGCGATTTGAAAGACCGCATACCGGGCATCGCGACCCGTAACGTAACCCGCGCCGCGGTTAAGATTGCGGCCCAAGTTGCGGCAAACCAGATTGACACCGGGAGCAACATCGGTAATCTGGCAATCAAGCTTGGAACGATGGCCTACAATGCCACCAGCACGATTCTGGCCGAAGCGGACACTCGGGTTTGGTTGACGTTACCGGAGTATGTGCAGCTTGCCCGGTTGCGTTTGCAGCCGGAACAGAAAAGCGTCGTAGTCCGCAATACCCAAACCGGGCGTTCGTGCGAGGTGGCGATTCCCGAAGGAACCGGTCGCGGCATGTTGCTAATCTGGATTACCGACGTGTGCGGTTTCGCCACCGCAAACGTTATGGAAATCGGCATGACTGGGCCTTCCGCTTGGCAACGAACGACTTCGTTGTTAAACCCATGATGAACTTCAACAACCCAAAACGACACCAAAGGAGAGAGAAGAATGAAAAAACTGATAACGTGCATGTTGCTGATGGCGTCCGTCGCCTGTGCGGCAGTTTCGACCGTGCAACAGATCGAGCCGGGCGTGAGACCCGTCTATAATTCCGGGACCGGTGTCATGCCGCGCGGTGCGCAGGAGGCGATGCCGCAGGCCAGCCGCCAGTTGCAAAAGGACAGCATCAAGGGGGCGGGTTTTACCCCGGTGATGCTTAGCCTCTTCGACCCGATTCAGGTTCCGGGATCTGATTACGACGTGGGCGGTTTGCGGATCAACATTCTTTATGGCCGCTGCTGCAACTTCGACGGGCTTGATGTCGGGCTAGTTGGCGTTGCCGACAACCACGCCAACGGCTGGCTCGCAAATCTGCTGGTTAACTATGCGACAGGCGACGGGGTAGGGTTCCACACCGGCTGCGTCAACTACTTCGGCGGCGATTTTAAAGGGCTGCAGTTCGGTGTCGCGAACTGGACCGATTCCGGCGATGTGTTCCAGATCGGGGCATACAACGGAGCTTACAACGTTCAGGGCGTCCAGATTGGCGTCATTAACACCGCCAACAGGATGCAGGGCGTTCAGATTGGGTTGGTTAACGTCATTTCCAACTCCAATGTGCCGTTCTTCCCGATTATCAATTGTTTCTTCTGATAACCTGTTTTTAATGGAGGAGTAAACATGAAAGCTACGAATCTTATTCTTGCCGGCATCGCTCTTATGAGCGCGATGGCGTTCGGTCAGGCTCCGCAGGTGGTGGCTGAGACTGAGAAACTTGATCCGCAGACCTCTGCCGACCTTAAGGCGTTTAAGGCGCGAGTCGCGGCGGCCAATCCGGGGTTGGACGTGGTGAAGGTCGAAGCTGACGTTGTCCGTCGCGCCGTATTGGCGCCGCCCCCGCCGCCGCCAGCAAAGACGCCGGTTATGGCGATTTTCGTGAAGAACCACACGAAGACTGCCGGTATGGATGATCAGGTGGACGGCATTCGCGACCGCCTTGCCGCGGAAATGTCGGGCATGGACTTTGTCATCATGGATTCGGCCGAAATCGGAGCCGCCTTCAACCGTTACAAAATCACTACCGCTGAAGAACGCGCCGGCCTGATTGACGGCCTTTTCACCGGAGGTAGCGTAACGCGGGTGGCCCAGATGCTGGGCGCGGACTACATCCTTACTGCATCGATTATCGGCGCATCCGAGATGCAGCGGGTTGCGGGTGACCGCGAGGTGACCATTTACACTTTGCGCATGGCTACGAAGGTGTTGGATGCCACCACCGGCGGGAGCATTTACGGTAAAAACTGGAACAACAAACGTCCCGTTCCGAAAAACAATGGTGACGACCCCATGGGGCATTACGACGACCTGATTGATATGTGGGTTCAGGATACCGGTGCGGATCTGACGGCAGCGCGGCCGCGCTGGCGCGCTCCGGTGGCCGATGCAGGTACGCTGGCCACGTTCTCCGTCACTACTACCATTGACGCGACGATTGCTCCGCTTGAGGCGACGGTCGATGCTACCAAACCCGTCAAAGACGAGCTTCGTCTGGTCGCGGGCGGCATTACGGTCGAAGTGGATGGTGCGGCGATCGGTTCGTCCGGCGGCACGTTCCGCGCCCGTCCCGGACTGCACCAGTTGCGCGTCAGCCGCCAGTGGATGAAGCCGTGGGTCGGTACCGTAAACATCGCCGACGGCGCGGTGTTCAATGTCGCGCTTGAGCTTTCGGACGAGGGCTTTAGGCACTACAAGAACAAAGAGGCGTTGCGCGCCGAGGTCGCGTTGGCTTATGCCGAAGCGGCATTCCGCCGCGGTTGCCGTATAAACTTCGATACCGCCGCTTGGCAGACCGTCACTTTGGCACCAGGCGCGGACGCGACCGGTGTCTTTACCGAGACCGTCGTTCAGCCGACCGTCAAAGAGAAGGCTGCGCGTTAACGCAATCTTGAAAGAAAGGGATTAACATGAAATTGACAACACTACTCGTTTGTGCGTTGGTTGGCGTACTTGCCGCCGGTTGCCGCACATCGGCCGGCACATCGCTCGTGACGGATCATACCACGGGAAGTTCCGTCCTTTTTGAGGGTAACACCCGTCTGCAAAACAAGTTGGCGGTCAACGGGGTCACCTATGACAGGGTGCCGTCCGGTTTGAATCGCGTCAACATCCAGCTGACATCGCTCGTGCAGGGGACGCAACATCTGCAGTATCGCATCGCCTGGTTCAACGCCGAGGGGATGGAGATTGACGCTGATTCGCGCACCTACCGTTCGCTCATCCTTCAGGGTATGGATTCAGTCACGGTTACGGGCGTCGCAAACAGTCCTGACGCCGTGACTTCCCGGCTTCGCGTGCGCGAGTGGCGCGCGGCCCGTTGATAAACGTCAACAACAATTGACAAGGAGAATAATAATGAACGTTAGAAGTTTCTATTGTCTCGCACTACTTGCCCTGTTTACGGGGTGTGCCACCGCTCCGAGAATCACCGATTCCGAGCTTGACCGCACTCCTATGACCACCAAGATCGAACCGCAGGACATCCGTCGCACGGTGGAAAAGATGGCGGAATCGCTAATTGCGGATCCGGAGGTGGGCGAGTTGACAAAGAACGAACGTCCCGTTCTCGACATCGAGCCGATGAAGAACCGGTCGCAGATGATCGTGGATATGAAGAGCATCACCGATTCAGTCCGGACGCGGCTGATTCGTTCGCGGTTGTTCCGCTTTGTGGATCGTTCTACGGCGGGTTCGGATATTGCCATCATGGACGAACAGGCCCAGCTGGGATTGACGGATCAACGCAAGGCGGTCCGCCCCGGCCAGCAGTCCGCTGCCCAGATGTACCTTACCGGGTCGCTGTCGGATATCGTAACGCGTTCCGGAAGGGTGACCGACCACTACTACAAATTCACGATGATTCTCAAGGATTTGAGGTCGGGTGAAATTGTCTGGACGGATGAGCAGGAAATCCGTAAAACCGCCAACCGCCCGATGTTCTGACGGATTATTTGCGGTCTTTAATTAAAAGCCCGGGTCGGTCTAACCGCCCGGGCACTTTTTTTATGAAGAATGAAGAGTTTGCTCATGGATGCGGGTATTCCGCGCCAGTTCCGGCCCCAAATGGCGGTTTTTCGTTTTTTACGATTTTGTGTTTGAGTTTCCCCGTCGGTTGTGATATGATTTTAAATCAATTTTTTGGGGGGAGGTGCCCCAGTTTCGCGAGGAGTTTTGTTCATGGAAAACATTCAACAAGGTTTGGTGCTGCTGGTTGCCGGGATGGGTATCGTGTTTGCATTCCTGGCGATTTTGGTCTGTTTTATGAATCTTATGGCCAAGATTATCCCCCGGTTCAATTACGTGCTCCCGGATGAAGAGCCGAAAAAGAAGCCCCGTCCCGCCATCGCGGCGAGTGACGATGCCGCCATCGCGTTGGCGATCGCCATCGCGCGTTCCCGTTGCTAACCCCGTTCTTTAACCCCTTTTCGTAACGTTTCATTAAGGAGAATCCACCGTGGCCAAAAAACAAGTCAAATTCATGTGTACCGCGTTCCGCGACGGTTTCCAGTCCGTGATCGGCGCCCGCGTTCTTTCCAAAGATTTCCTTCCCTGCGTGGAAGAGGCTTACCAGGCGGGAATCCGCTGGTTTGAGGCGGGCGGCGGCGCCCGGTTCCAGAGTTGCTATTTTTATTGCCAGGAAGACGCTTTTGATGTTATGGACGCTTTCCGCAAGGCCGCCCCGGAGGCGGATTTGCAGACTCTTTCCCGCGGCGTGAACGTGGTGGGATTGGAATCCCAGTCCAGCGACATGATCAAGCTGCACGCCCAAATGTTCAAGAAGCACGGGATGTCATCCATCCGTAACTTCGACGCGCTGAACGATGTGAACAACCTCAAGTGGTCAGGTCAGTGCATCCATGACGCGGGGCTCAACCACGAAGTGGTCGTGACGATGATGGGTCTGCCCCCCGGGATTGACAATCAGGGTACCCACACCCCGGAGTTCTACCGTGACCGTCTGCGCATGATTATGGACGCGGGCATTCCTTTTGACCGCGTGGCGTTCAAAGACGCTTCCGGTACCTCGACCCCCGCCACGGTGTACAACACCATGAAGCTTGCCCGCCAGCTCCTTGGCGACGGCATCCACATCCAGTTCCACTCCCATGAGACGGCCGGTAACGGCGTGGCCTGTTATCTCGCGGCTTTGCGCGGCGGCGCGGACGGTATCGATCTTTCGTTGGCCCCGATGAGCGGCGGCACCTGCCAGCCGGACATCATCACCATGTGGCACTGTTTGGACGGTGACCCCGATTTCGGTTTCGACTTCGACATCAACAAGATCAAGAAGGCGGAGGATTCCTTCAAGGCTGCCATGGCCAAGTACTTCCTCCCGCCGGAGGCGATGAGTGTCAGCCCGCAGATCATTTGGAGTCCGATGCCCGGCGGTGCATTGACCGCCAACACCCAGATGCTGCGTGACAACAACATGATGGACAAGTACGACGACATGATCGCCGAAATGTACGATTGCGTGCGGTTGGGCGGTTTCGGTACCTCCGTGACCCCGGTTTCGCAGTTCTACGCCCAGCAGGCGATCCAGAACGTGATGTTCGGAAAGTTCAAGAAGTTCTCTCCCGGTTACGCCAAGATGGTGCTCGGTTACTTCGGCAAAACCCCGGTTCCGCCGGATCCGGAAATCGTCAAAAAGGCGGCGGAGTTCATGGCTTCCAGCGAACTCACCAAGCCGTACTCCACCCCGACCGACAAGACGGTGCTGGAGCTTAATGATGCCGACCCCAATAAAGGCGGAGCCGTTGCCCGTAAGGCGCTTGAGGACGCTGGATTGCCGGTGACCGACGAAAACATCTTCATCGCCGCCTCCTGCAAAGAGAAGGGTATTCTCTTTCTCAAGGATCCGTCCAAGGCCCCGATGGGCTGCCGTTTCGCTGAAGAGTCTAAACCCGCTGCGGTAAGCAAGGGCGGCGCCTGCACGGTTACCATCAACGGTAAGGCTTACGGCGTGGAGTTGAAGGGCGACAAGGCTGTGGTCAACGGTAAGGAAATCGCTTTCACCGTGGCGGACGGCATCCAGAAGGCCGCCCCGGCGGCAGCCGCCACCGGCAACGAAACCGAGGTTAAGGCTTCGGTGCCAGGCTCGATTCTGCGCGTGACTGCTTCGGTGGGCGCGACGGTCGCAAAGGGCGACGAAATCCTCGTGATGGACGTGATGAAGATGGAGACTCCGGTGGCCGCGCCGTGCGACGGCACGATTAAGGCTATCAATGTCGCCCAGACTGACAAAGTCAACACCGGTGATGTGCTCGCTTTGATCGGCTAATTAATAAGGAGCCACCGAACATGAAAAAGTTTTTGACCGTTCTGCTGTCGGCATTGGCGTTGGGTTTCGCCAACGTGGTGTCGGTGGCCGATGACGCGGATACACACAACCCCAATGTGTCCATCCGGGCCGAGCGCCGGGGTGACGGGGTTTGGACGCCTGCTACGGTGACCCAAGAGGATGCCGAGTTGGCCAAGGTGCGGGCGGAGGCGCTGGCGTTGGATAAATCCGGCGGAAAAAGCTGGAAGACCATGTTGGACAGGGTTAAGAACCTGATCGACAGTACCGGCATCACCGGTTTTGTCAAGGGCGAACCTCCGGCGTACCTTACCAAGGGCTATTACGATTGGGAAGGGCGTTTCCACGAGGGCCATGAGGTTAAGGTTCTCGGCGGGGCGCTTCCATACGGCGTCGGGCAGCTGGTGATGGTGTTTGTCTGCCTGTTGCTGATCTATCTGGCGGTGGTGAAGGGTTTTGAGCCGCTTTTGCTGCTCCCGATCGGTTTCGGCGGGTTGCTCTCGAACCTTCCGTTGAGTGGCGTCACCGCGCCGCCGATGATGGATATCGTGACGCACATGACCGAGCCGGGCGGCTTCCTGTACTACTTCTTTGATTTCGGCATCAACACCGGTCTGTTCCCGATCATGATTTTCATGGGCGTGGGCGCGATGACCGATTTCGGCCCGCTGATCGCCAACCCGAAGTCCGCCTTGCTGGGCGCGGCGGCCCAGTTCGGTATTTTCTTCGCGCTGTTTGGCGCATTGATGCTGGGTTTTGACATCAAGGGTGCGGCGTCAATCGGCATTATCGGCGGAGCGGACGGCCCGACCGCGATTTGGCTGACCTCCAAGCTCGCTCCGGAATTGCTCGGCGCGATTGCCGTTGCGGCCTATTCTTACATGGCTTTGGTTCCGATTATCCAGCCGCCGATCATGAAGCTGTTGGTTCCGGCCGAGCAGCGCAAGATCAAGATGAAGCAGCTGCGCCATGTGTCGAAGATGGAGAAAGTTTGCTTCCCGCTTACCGTTTTGCTGCTTTGCGCGTTGCTGTTGCCGAGCGCGGTGCCGCTGGTCGGCGCGTTGATGTTGGGTAACCTCTGCCGCGAAGTCGGCCCGTCGGTGGCGCGTTTGGCGGATACCATGACTGGACCGCTTTGCAACATCGTCACCATTATGCTGGGTCTGGCTGTGGGGTCCAAGCTGGCTTGCGAAAAGTTTCTGACGCTCGATACCATCAAGATTTTGTGCTTGGGATTGGTCGCTTTCGCGGTCGGTACCGGAGCCGGATGCATGATGGCCCGCTTTATGAACCTCTTCCTGAAGGAAAAGATCAACCCGTTGATTGGTTCCGCCGGTGTCTCGGCGGTGCCGATGGCGGCGCGTGTTTCCAACAAGGTCGGTTTGGAATCCGACCCCACCAATTATCTGTTGATGCACGCGATGGGACCGAACGTATCCGGCGTTATCGGTTCCGCCGTGGTGGCGGGCGTGCTTTACACGCTTTGCAGCAAATAAGGACGCGTTTCTTAGGGGACAAAAAATTTCCGGGCGGTTTGGTTTCAAACCGCCCGGATTATTTTATTCTTCAGACAATTGAAAACGCCTAAGCAAGCGTAAATGTCCGGCCGATTTCACTGGCGTCGCCCGGATAAAAATCCATCGTCACCGATTGGTCTGAAACGTTCATGCGGAAATGCCCCGCGCCGGGATTAAAGAAACACTCCTGTAGATACGGGGTAAAGAACGCGATATCCTGCTCAAAACGTTTCAACCGGTCGGCGTTGGCCGGTTCCGCTCCCGCGCCGTTGCGGTAAACCGAGCCGAAATCCTTGGCTTTGGCATAAACCGGTTCGGCGGTGGCAAGTTCCGGATTGCACCATACGGAATTGGCGGTGAATTCAGCAAACGACCCCACGCCGTCTTTTTTGAAAACCCGCCATTCGACCCTATGGGTGTGGCCGGAAAGCACAATCGCGTGGCGTTTCAACAACAATTCAAACAGGGTGGCCCGGTCCTTGGCGCACTTGTTGTTGTCGCCGCCAAGTCGCCACTGCCAACTGCCGTCGTCACCGGGCGTGAAAGGTCCGTGCGTGACCAAGAAGGTGTGGCGGACATTCGGGTTCGACTCGATTTCGCTGATGATCGGTTTGAGGTTACGGGTTTCGAAATCGCAAAACACGTACAGGTCGCCGCCGATGATTTGGGAAAACGCGGGGTATTTAACCGGTTTCCCGAGTTCTTTAGACATGAACGGCTCGCAAAATTCGTAGTAGGCCTGATGGCCGCCAATGCCCCGGTAGTCGTGGTTGCCCGCAACAGTCAGAAACGGCAGCGAACCGGGGTAGGGGGAACGGAGCATCTTGATGCAGTCGTCGAGCATCTTTTGGTGGGTGGCATAGTCATCGCAGTCGCCTTGGATAATGTCGCCCATTTGCAGAATAAAGCGCGTCCGCGATTGTGCCGCCCGTGCGCTGGCGGCCAGCAGGTTACGGCAACGCTCGCGCCACATCTCGCCGTTGCGCGCGAATTCCTGGCGTTGGACTTTCCACAGCCATTCGGCTTTGCCCTCGTTTTTGTAGTGTGAGTGGTAAACCGAGGCCGGTTCGGTGTCAAAATGAGTGTCGCCCAGAATCGCCACGGAGTAACGTTCCCCGCCTTTGGACAGGTATGCGCAGCCGCCAAACGCGGGAAGCGCCGCGGCGGACAGTTTTAGGAAATTGCGTCTTTTCATTTTCTTCCCCCAGGTTCAACCGGATACGCGGTCAAACGAATTTGATGATTAGCGAAAGGACAACCGCCGCGTATGCCGCGTCAACCACATCGTCCAGCAGCACGCCGGAGGCGGTGTGGATGTTACGGTCGATGTAGCGGGCTCCCGGCAGTTTGATGATGTCGAAAATTCGAAACAGGGCGAATCCCGCCAACGGGTGCCACCACAAGGTTTCCGGCAACGCCAGCAACGGTACGCACAGATAGCCGACCACCTCGTCAAGCACGAAATGTCCGGGGTCGGGGTCGTTCCAATAACGCTGCGCCCACGGGGTGAGCCGATAGTGGATGACGGAAAACAAAACGATTCCGGCCAAACACCAAAGCCGGATAATCCAATCGTTCACCCCCAGATACCACGGCACGTAGTGCCAGGCCAAACCGACCAGAGCCCCAAAAGAACCGGGCATGATCGGCAACAAACCTAGTCCGAACGCGCTGCCCAAGAAAACCTTTGATTTGTCAGATGCCACGAAAAACTCCTCTGCATTAAGATCGGAAGATTCCGCCAAAACAAAATACTACTGTTCAAGACAGTGATATGATGCCATTTCCTGCCACCGTTTAGCAAGAACAAAAGTCAATATTTGCCAAAACGAGAATGAATATGGGCGGAATAATCCGGCATGGCGGATTTTCTAATTCATTGCGTACCATAAATTATCGTCATTACGGTTTAACACATTGCGTTTAGAGCCGATTTTTGGTATGATATTAGTGTTTTTTTTGGTGTTTTTGTGATTTTGGAGCTTGCGGTGGCGATTAGTCGGTTGTTTTTGGTTTTTGCTTTAACGGTGGCGGCCTGGGAAGTACAGTCCGGCACCGAGCCGTTGGTTATCGCCAGTTGGAATGTTGAGAATCTGTTTGACTATGAGGACGCCCCTGACAATCCCGGCGATGACGGCTATACGCCCCGCGGTTGGATGCGCTGGAGTGAGCGCCGTTACCGCACCAAGCTGGATCATCTGGCCGGGGTCATACGGGAGATGAAACCTCAGGTTTTGTGTTTGGCTGAAGTGGAAAACCGCCGGGTATTGGAAGACTTGACGCAAGTGCTGAAAGAAAAATACGATTATCCGATGACCGCTATCATCCATCGCGAAGGCACGGATTTGCGCGGAATCGATGTTGCCATGTTGGCGGTGCGGAAGCCGGAGAAGACCGAGTGGAAGACTCCGGTGTCCGGGCAGCGTGACGTGCTGGCCGCTTCTTTTGATTTCGACGGTCGCAAGATTACGGTGTTGGCCAACCATTGGAAATCGCAGCTGGGCGACAAGCAGGAGAGTGAGGAATTGCGCCGCAAATGCGCCCAGGCGGCTCGGGGGTTGGTGGACAAGGCGTTGAAGACCGATCCGTCGGCGGCGGTGGTAGTGACCGGAGATTTCAACGACGTGCCGGAGTCTGAGGTGCTGACCGGTACCGCCGGGTTTGTGCTGGACGAGCAACTGTTTTTGACCAACCGTACCGGGAGGTTGTTGTTCAACCTTAGCGCTACCGTGCCTGAATCCGAGCGGTTGACTTATTATTACGCCAGCGGTGACAAATGGAGCACGTTGGATATGTTCCACATTTCACGCGGGATGTGGAACGGCGAGGCACCGTGGAAGGTGAAACGGGGATCGATGCGGGTGTTTAAAACCCCGCGCCAGTGCAACCGCAAAGGGGAACCGTTGCCATTCAAGCGCCAACGCAACAAAACGGTGGGCGATGTCTATTTAACCGGGTATTCCGACCATTTCCCGATTCTGATGGAACTTGAACCCGGAGCCAAGCCGAAGAGGGCGGATAAAGATGCTGGATTATGAAAACCTTTTGAACAATGAGCAGTTTGATGCTGTAACCGCCGAAGACGGTCCGCTGCTGGTGTTGGCTGCCGCCGGCACCGGAAAGACGCGCACGTTGACTTATCGCGTGGCTTATTTGGTGGAACACGGCGTTCCGGCGGAAAATCTGCTGTTGCTGACCTTTACCAACCGGGCGGCAAAAGAGATGCTGGAACGCGCCAACTCGTTGACCGGCAACGCGATATCCTCGCTGTGGGGCGGCACGTTTCATCATGTGTGCAACCGGATGTTGCGCAAGGCGGCAGACCGTATCGGCTTCCAGCGCGACTTTGTGATTCTGGACCGGGACGACTCTTGCAAGCTTATCGAACAGTGCATTAACAGCATTACTCGCAACAAAAAAGACTTCCCTAAGAAAAACGTGATTGCCTCGATGATCGGCATGGCGGCAAACCGCGGTTGCGGTATCGAATCGGTGGTTGAAGGGCAGCTCGATTCGTTAAAGGTCGATCCGTCGGAGATCGTGGCGGTTGCCCGGATGTATGCCGAGCGGAAAAATGAGTTGGGGATGATGGATTTCGACGACCTGCTGATCAATGGTCTGAAGTTGTTGAAAGAACATCAGTTCGTCCGCGAGTTCTATCAGGAAAAATTCCGCCACGTGCTGGTTGACGAATACCAGGACACCAACCGGATGCAGGCCGAGATGGTGGATATTCTGGCGGCGCGGAATCGAAGCGTGATGGCGGTCGGCGACGATTTCCAGTGCATCTACTCCTGGCGCGGGGCGAACTTTGCCAACATTATGGATTTCCCGACCCGCTGGCCGGACTGTCGAATCATTAAGCTGGAGCGCAATTACCGCAGCGCGCCGGAGATCCTTGACGTGGCCAACGCCTCTATCCGCGGCAACGCGGAACAGTTCCGGCGTTATCCCAAGGAATTGCGGGCTGTCCGCAATTCCCGCCGCAAACCCAGTTTTTATCTGTTGTATGACGGTGAAGAGCAGGGGATTGCGGTGTCCGGGCTGATTAGGCGGTATCTTGAAGACGGTTACCAGCCCAAAGATGTCGCGGTGCTGTACCGTGCCCATTTCCATGTGGTGGGGTTGGAGTTTCATCTGCGTAACATCGGGGTGCCGTATGTGGTGACTTCCGGTGTCGGGGTGTTCGAGCTCGCCCATGTGAAAGACGTGATCAGTTTTCTTCGGATGTGCGAATTCCAGACCGACTACCTCTCCTTCAACCGGTTGCTGGGCTTGCTCAGCGGGGTGGGGGAAAAGACCATCGAGAAACTTTGGGCAAAACTCGGCGGCAAGTTCGACGTGACCAGTACGCAGGATCGCGAAACGCTGCTGGGGTTGTTGCGTCCGGCGGCTCGCGAACAGTGGCAGCATATTGACCGGCTGATGGGCACTTACCACCTGCCGAGCGGCGATACGATTTCCGGCCCGGATGTGCTGGACCGTTTCCTGGAGGTTTTTTACCGGGGCTATATGGCAAGGTCGTTTGACAATCCGGAAGACCGGGAAGACGATTTGCGCGAACTCGCGAACCAGTTGCGCAAATCGGCGTCGGTGCGCGAGTTTTTACAGGAGGTGTCGTTGCTCACCAACGTCGATCAAGAGGCGATGGGCATCGACGGTGATAAAAACAACGCGGTTCATTTGAGCACCGTCCATCAGGCGAAGGGACTTGAATGGCCGGTGGTGATTATCATTTGGGCGGTGGAGGGGATGTTCCCGTCGAGCCGGTCGATGGCCGAAAACGACGATGACACCGAAGAGCGCCGGCTGTTTTACGTGGCGGTGACCCGCGCCAGAGATGATTTGGTGTTGTGCGCCCCTTCGATGCGCTATACCCGCGACGGCGGAGCTTTCCAGTGCAAGCCCTCGCGGTTTATCAAAGAGTTGCCCAAGGGGTTGTTGTCAGAACGGTACGGTTTCCGCAGATACTGATTGGAAGGGGGGGGTATGGGAGCGATAAGCGTTACATGGCGCCGAGAGGTGCGTGCCTTTGGCGGGGCTTATTCCTGCGCGATTCCGGTGGCGGCGTTTTTGGCGGTCTGTGGCTGGAGTTTTGTGGCGGCGCTGCGTCAGGCAGAGGGCAGTGTGTTGCAACTGCCTACCGTTTGGGGGTTGTCGATATCGCTTTGGCTGCCGGTGTTGTGCGCGGTGCTTACTATGCGGCTCTTTGCCGAGGAGCGCTCTTCGGGTATGATTGAGTTGCTGCTTTCGTCGCCGATTATGGAACGGGATCTGGTGATGGGAAAATTTCTTTCGGCGATGACCGTGGTGGCGGTGTCCATCGGGCTGTCGCTGTTGGTTCCGCTGGCGGTGTTGCCGGCGGTGTCGCCGCCGCTGGCCGCCAGTTGCCGACTGCTCCCGTTTGCGCCGACATTTTTGATTCTGCTGTTGCAGGCTGCTCTGTGGTGTTCGGCCGGACTGATGGTTTCCGTCTATTCGCGCACCCAAGCTTCGGCGGCGGTGAGTTCGCTGGTGTTGTGCTGCGGCTTACCGGTGGCCTTGTACGTCGCGGTTTTATTCTGGGTGCCGTCGATCCGTTCCGAAACCTCGTCGATGCCTCAGCTCGTGCACGTGTACGATTTCTCAACCGGGCTGTATTCCGCCGCAACGGTAGCGGCGTACTTGTTCCCCAGCCTGTTTTTCCTCTTTGCCAGCTCTAAGCGGCTGGCGTGGATTCGTTTGAAAGGATGACGCGATGAAATCAGGAAAAACCGCCGCGCCGGGCGGTCAGAACTATGGAATGCTTCGCGCCTCCTCCGTTTTGGCGGTTATCCTTGGTGCGGCGCTTACGGTACTTTTGGTCACGGTAGCGTACCGGGTAAACTTCACTTGGGAAAACCCGGTCGATCATTTGCTCAGTGTGTCCGCCCGCACCAGCAGGATGCTTTCCGAAAGCCAAGGCAGCATCCGGGTGGCGTGTTTTATGGATCGCCGCCATCCGATGTTCCGCCCGGTATCCAGATTGCTCCGCGGTTTGAGCGCGGCATCGCGCCGCGTCGCAGGTGCGGAGATTCGGGTGGAATACGTGGATCCGCATTGGGATCTCGCTCGGGCCAGCCAGCTGACTTCGCAGAATATCCCGGAAAATGCCTTGGTTTTCGAGCGCCAGCGCCGTCGGGTGGTGGTTACGCTGGATGATATGCTTACCGAAAAGTCGGCGTTGATGGGGCCGGGTAATTCTGACAATCCCGATAACCGTGATAACCGGATGCCGTGGGAAACCAAGCGCGCCGGACGCGATTTGGGAATTTTTCGCGGTGAAAGCGTTTGCGCTTCGGCGATTGCCCGTCTGGCGTTGCCCAACGAGCGAACTGTAGTGTATTGGCTGACCGGCCACGGCGAAGCGCGGATGGACGATTACGATTCCATTTACGGTTTCTCAACGGTAGCCCGCGAGGTGGCCCGTGACGGTTTCGAGTTGCGGGAACTTGCGTTGCCGGGTCACGATACGGTGCCGGCCGATTGCAGCGTCCTGGTGGCAGCCGGTCCGCGCAAAGCGTTCACGGCCAGAGAGTTGGACATTTTGTCGACTTATCTCCAGCGCGGCGGAAGGCTGTTGCTGTTGTTGAACCCCTCGGCGGAAAACAATTTCAAGCCGCTGATGTCGCAATGGGGTGTGGAGCTTACCGATAAAATTGCGGTAAGCGGCAAGACCCTTACCGGTGACGAAGTGTATTGCACCCGTTTCGGCGATCACTACGTAACCCGCGACTTGTCGGGCGTTTCGGTGGTTTTCGGTCATCCGCTTTGTGTCGCCGTGCGCCAGGAGGTTACCATCGGGCTGGATCGCCCCAAGGTTACGCTGTTGACTTTGAGCGATGATGACGGATGGGGGGAATCAGAACCCGAAGCTCGGCCGCGGGTGTTTGACCCGGCGCGCGATCTTCCCGGTCCCGTCGCGATGGCGGCTGCCGTGGAATGGGGCGGCAACGTCGCTAGCGATGTGGCGTTCCGTCCGACCCGCATTTGCGTTTTTGGCGAGCATGATTTTGTTATGAACGGGGTGTTGGCATCACGTGCCAACGCCAACCGTGATTTGTTTGTAAACGCTGTCGCGTGGTTGGCGGGGGTGGAGACCGGAACCGCGCCGTCTCTGGGCGGTGACGCTACCCTGTTCACCGGGATGTCGCGCCGGGAGTGGATGTCGTTAACGCTGGCGGCTTCGCTGTTTTTGCCCTTGGGGTTGCTCGGGGTTTTCTGGTTCTATTCATTAATCAGCAGGAGACGGTAAACGATGGGCAACCGGAGAATAATCATCCTGTTTTTAATCGGTATCGCGTTCTGTTTGGCGGTGCTGTGGTATACCCGCAAGGGGTTCCGGTGGCTGCCGGCTGAGAATGAAACCCGCGTGATGTTGGTGGATTCGCCTTTGGACAACGCGGACGGGTTGTCGGTCAGTCGTGGCACGGAAAGGTTTTCGCTGTTGCGGAGTGACGACGGCTGGGAGTTGCTGGAACCGTTCGTGGCGGCTGCCGACGGTTCGGTTGTCCAGCGGCTGTTGGATAGTTTTGAAGACGCAAAAGTGGAGGACGCGCTGTTTTTCGACGAGTTGCGCCGCCGCGGGCTTTCGCTGTTGGAGTTCGGTCTGGCACCGCCGAAAGCGAAGGTGACGATTAACGCCGGCAAGACCTTGATGACGGTGGCTTTCGGAACTTTCACCCCTTCTAAATCCGGAGTGTACGCGCGACTCGGGGAACATAACCAGGTGTTGATTCTACCCGCCTCGCTTTTTAACGTGCTGCCAGTCACGGCGGATGATTTGCGTGTCCGCCGTTTGCTTAACCCGTTGGCGGGACGGATCAAGTCGATTGAGATTCGCTCGCCGGGCCGCCCGTTCGTCAGTCTGCAGCGGGAAGGCAATCGTTGGATGTTGCGCCAACCGTCATCGGCGGTGGCAATGGAAACGCGGGTGGCAATGATGCTGGAAGCGGTGGAAACCGCCCGCTCGGAAAGTTTCGTCTGGCCCGCTGCGACGGCCGAATCGGACGGTAAACAGCAGAATGCGACTTTGGAGACCCGGCGGGGACTGTACGGGTTGGACGAGGAGCGCGGCGTTTTTGTCCAAGTCCAACAGGAACAATCCGATAACCCGGTGCGTTGGGTGTTTGGTTCCGCTTCGGCGGACCGCCCGAATTGCACATACGTGTTGATGGACGGCGGGCGTTCAATCGGTGTGGTTTCCAACCGGGTCGCGGAGGTCTTTCGGGTTTCCCCGGACGAATTGCGGGATTGGTCGCTCTTCCCCGAACTCAAGAGCGGGTTGACCAAACTTCGCGTGACCATGGACGATACGGATTTCGCGATGACTCAGACCGGCGGGGTTTGGCAGTTGGAATCGCCGTTGCCGGGCCGCGCCGACCAGTCCGCCGTCCGTGAGGCGGTTTCCGGTCTGTTGAGCCTCAAGGCTTCCGGAACCTCTCCGCGCAATGAGACATCCCCCGACATCCCCGAAGAATTTGCTGCCAAACATAAAGTGACGTTCAAGGTCGCCGACGACCAACGCGAGTGGGATTTTACGGTGTCCAATGATACGGCCGAGCCGGACACGCTGTTGTTGGCTTTCGCCGGAAATCCGGTTTATTATCGTATCGCGCAAACCAATTTCCCAGCGGCGCTGCTGACTGGCGATGGACTTAATTCGCTTCACGACAAACAGGTGCTGGCGTTGGATCCGGCCAGTTTGCGACGGATAATCCGCAGTTACGGTGATAGCGTTTCGGAGCAGGTGGAAAGAACCGATGCCAATTCGCCGTGGAAACCAGCGACGGTGGAAAGGACGTTGAACCGTAAGAATTTTGACCGGTTCGCCGGTTTGTTGGCTAATCTCCGCGCCGTTCGGGTGGAAAAGCTGGGTGTTGCCGCCGATGATCTCGACCGGTGCGGTTTGCGTCAGCCATGGATGACCGTCAGTGTGGATGTGGATGCCGAAGATGCGGTACGCAAGATATTGGCGTTGGGCGGCGAGACCTCGGACGGCGGACGTTTCGCGCTGCTGAGGGGACAGAATCTGGTTTTCGTTTTGGACGCCGAAGCGGTTGGGGTGTTGTCCGCCGCCTTCTTTGAGTAGGGGATGCGAAATGAACAATGATGATAGTTTCGATTCGGTAGAAGATTGCCTGGAAGAACTTCGCAAGGGCCGGATAATTTTGGTCACGGATGACAAAGATCGTGAAAACGAAGGTGACATGATTTGCGCCGCCGAATTCGCCACGCTGGAAAACATCAATTTCATGGCCACTCATGCCAAGGGGTTGATCTGTATGCCGATGACCGCGGAAATGACTCGGCGGTTGGACTTGCGCCAGATGGTGGAGGAAAACACCGACAACCACAGCACCGCGTTCACGGTTTCAATCGACCACATTTCCACCCGTACCGGGATTTCCGCCGAAGAGCGTTCCATAACCGCGTTGAATTGCGTACGCGACGATGTGTCGCCGGATGAGTTCCGCCGCCCAGGCCACATGTTTCCGCTGGAGGCGCGGCCGGGTGGGGTGTTACAACGGGCCGGCCACACCGAAGCCACGGTTGATTTGATGCGTTTGGCGGGGCTGAAGCCTTGCGGGTTGTGCTGCGAAATCATGAAGGACGACGGTCTGATGGCCCGGTTGCCGGATGTGCGCAAAGTGGCGGACCGGTTCGGGCTGAAACTATGCAGCATCGCGGATTTAATCGCGTATCGCCGCCGCAACGAACGGTTGATTTCAATGGTCGAAGAGGTGGATATGCCCACCGTCTATGGTCATTTCCGGTTGCGGATGTATCAATCGCAACCTGACGGTTTGCAACATCTGGCCCTGATTATGGGGGATTTGCGCGGCAATCCGCCGCCATTGGTGCGGGTCCACAGCGAATGCTTCACCGGCGATGTGTTTGGATCATGCCGTTGCGATTGCGGGAACCAGTTGCACGGAGCGATGTCGATGATTGCCAAAGAAGGGCGCGGGGTGTTGCTTTATATGCGTCAGGAAGGGCGCGGCATCGGGTTGGCCAATAAACTGCATGCGTATAAACTTCAGGAACACGGTTTGGACACGGTGGAGGCCAACCTTAAGCTTGGGTTCGCCCCGGATTTGCGCGATTACGGCGTCGGGGCGCAGATACTGTCTGATTTGGGGTTGAGCGATATTCGGCTTATGACCAACAATCCGCGCAAGATTATCGGTTTGGTCGGTTACGGCTTAAATATCGCCGAGCGGGTACCGATTGTTATTGAACCGAACCAGTTTGATCGCCACTATCTTGAAACCAAACGGGACAAGATGGGCCATCTGATTTAACGCAAGGAGAGTATGTCGATGCGTCGCGTTGTGGTGACCGGTTACGGGGTGGTGAGTGCGTTGGGGTTGGATGTGGCTTCGGCTTTCAACCGCCTCAAAGTGCCTAAAAACGTGGTGAGATGTTCCGACGAATTGGCGCGGATCAAAGGATTGCAGACGCAGCTTTGCGCCCCGATCGATAATTTCGTCTATCCGGAACGTTATACCCGCAAGGTTATCCGTTCCATGGGCCGTGTTTCCGTGATGGCGCTTAACGCCACCGAACAGGCGTTGGAACAGGCCGGGCTGGCGGAGAGTCCTGAACTGCGGGGCGGGCGGCTTGGCGTGGCTTATGGCTCATCGTCCGGCAGTGTGGATGCGATAGCCGATTTCTTTACCGTGGTTACCGATGGCGAGGTGAAAAACGTCACCAGCAACACCTACATCAAGATGATGCCGCAAACGGCGGCGGTGAACCTATCCGTCCATTTTGGTACCACGGGGCGGTTGTTGCCCACCGGTACCGCCTGTACCTCCGGCAGTCTGGCGGTCGGGTTGTCATACGAGGCGATTAAGTTTGGGCTTCAGGAGATTATGATCGCCGGCGGCGGCGAAGAGTTCAGCCCCACCCAGGTTGCGGTGTTCGACACGCTATTCGCCACCAGCCGCTGCAACGATTCTCCAGAACTTACCCCGCGGGCTTTTGACCGCAACCGCGACGGTTTAGTAATCGGCGAAGGTGCCGCAACTTTGGTGCTTGAGGAGCGTGAGCACGCTTTGGCGCGCGGAGCGGAAATTTTGGCGGAAGTGGTCGGTTTCGGTACCAACACTGACGGGCGGCACATAACCCAACCGAATCGGGAAACCATGGCCGCCGCGTTGCGGATGGCGTTGGACGATGCCGGGTTGGATGCTTCGGCGGTGGGTTACGTCAACGCCCACGGCACCGCCACCGATCAGGGCGATATTGCCGAAGGCACCGCTACGGCGGCGGTGTACGGGGCGCATACCCCGGTCAGTACCATCAAGAATTATACCGGCCACACCTTGGGTGCTTGCGGTTCGCTGGAGGCGATTCTTTCGATCGAGATGATGCGTAACGACTGGTATGCGCCTAACCTAAATCTGACCGAACCTGACGAGCGGTGCGGGGAGTTGGATTTCATTACTGGTGGCGGACGGAGTTTCCAGTCCGGTTATGTGGCCACCAACAACTTCGCTTTTGGCGGAGTCAACACATCATTGATTTTCAAACGGGCTTAGTATGTCGGATCGTTTTTCGGTGGTTAGTTTTGCGCAATGGAAGCCCGGGGAAACGCCGGATGTTTCCTTTGTCCCGCCGTTAAACCGCCGTCGGCTTTCGCTGTTGCAGCGCGGGACTTTTGCCTTGGGCCATGCGTTGGGAGAGGCCGCTGCCAAATTGCCGGTGTTCTTTTCCTCGCGGGATGGCGAGGATACTTTGACCCGCCGGCAAGTGGAGCTTTTTAACGCGACTGGCGAGGTGTCGCCCGGCAAATTCAGTTCGTCGGTTTACAACGCCGCGCCGGGATTGTGGTCGATTTTTACCGGGAATGTTGAGCCGTACACCGCGTTGGCGGCAGGCGAGGAAACCGTTGAGGCGGGGCTGTTGGACGCTTTGATGTACGGCGGCGAGTGCGTTTGGATTTACGCCGAGGAAACCGGCGGCGGTTACGGTTGCGCCGCGCATTTCGCTCCGGTTGGTCGGGGCGGCGCTGAGATTCGCACCGATTTTTCAGGGCTTGGCGCGACCGGAGCGCCGTTGGATTATTCTGACGCGGTCGGCTTTTTCACGGGTGAAAAACAAATTTTAAAAGGGCGGTATCTGACACTTACTCGTTGCGGCTGAAGCCGTGTTGGGTAATGGGGGACGGTTATGGATAAAAATGCTTATGTGGTGATTTTGGCGGGCGGCAGTGGCGAGCGTTTCTGGCCGTTAAGCACTAAAGCGCGTCCTAAACAGTTTGTCACGCTTTTTGGCGGTAAGGCACTGCTTACTCAGGCGGTGGAACGGGTGTCGCCGTTGATACCGCCCGACCGCATTTTCATTATCACCGCCGAACGCTTGGTGCCAGACACCATTGCGGCCGCGACGGGAGTCCCGCGTCGCAACATCGTTGGGGAACCCTGTAAGCGCGACACTGCAGCGGCGATTGCCGTGGCTTGCGGCATGGTGCGTCAACTAAATCCCGACGGGATCGTTTGTATCCTGACCGCCGACCAGCTGATGGGTGAAGTGGATATTTTCCGCCGGACGCTTGCCGACGCGGTGGCGGTAGCCGCCAACCATGACGCGATTGTAACAATTGGCATCAAACCGACTTATCCCGCCACCACATTCGGATACATTGAGACGGGCGACGCTGTTCCTGCCGATTTGCCGACTTGTTTTAACCGCGCCTTGCGTTTTGTGGAAAAGCCGGATGCCGGGACCGCCGCCGGTTATGTGGCTTCGGGGAAATATTTCTGGAATGCGGGGATGTTCATTTGGAAAGCTTCGGTAATGCGGTCGGCATTGGCCGAACACGCTCCGGATCTGGCCGCGCTTTCCGATCGGGTGGCGGAATTGGACGGGTTGGACCCAATTCCGGGTTTGCTTCGCGAGGCGTATCCGCCGTTGCGGGCCATCTCCATCGATTACGCGGTGATGGAACATGTGAAGAACATCATTATGGCCCGAGGGGAGTTCGGCTGGGACGATGTGGGATCCTGGACGGCGGTTGCGGAACATTTCCCGGCCGACGATAACGGCAACGTGGCGGTTGGCGAGTGCGTGCCGCTGGATTCCCGGAATAATATCATGGTGTCGGAAGGCCGCCTGACCGCGTTGATTGGCGTTTCCGATCTGGTGGTGGTGAACACCGCGAATGCTACGCTGGTTTGCCCCCGTAACCAGCTGGGCCAATTAAAGCAGCTAGTCGGGAAAATCGCTTCCCGCCCCGATGGCGAAAAGTTCGTTTAGCAATCCCCAGCGGATATGACGGCCTTTTTTCGCCTTTTGTGACATTTGCAACCTTTTGGGCTGAAAATTGGCGGTTTGACTTGCAGGGGAATTTTTGGTAAATTATTATGAAATTCAACTGATGGAGACTGTTGATGAAAAATCTGTTTATAGGGGTTTGTTTGGCTTTTACCGTGGCGGTGGCGTTTGCCGCACCGCCCAAGTATGTTTTTCTGTACATCGGCGACGGAATGTCCACGCCGCAGCGGATGGTGGCGGAGGAGTTCGCCCGTAACGCCAACCATGGCGAGTTGGCTATGAATATGTTGCCGTACCATGCCACCACGCGGACCAGATCGCTAACTTCGCTGATTACCGATTCTGCGGCTGCCGCCACCGCCATCGCCTGCGGGTCCAAAACCTACAACGGCGCTTTAGGGGTGGACGGAGACAACAACCGGGTTGAATCCGTTGCCGAAGTTGCCCACCGTAACGGCCAGAAGGTCGGTATCGTAACCACCGTAACGATTTGCCACGCCACTCCGGCGGGATTTTACGCGCACCGCAAAAATCGCGGTTTGTATTATCAGATCGGGTTGGATTTGATCGCGTCCGGTTTTGAATATTTCGCCGGCGGCGGTCTGGACGGAGCGTTTGACAAGAAGAAGGATCCGGAATACCGGGGCAACGTTTACGAGTTGGCGGCGCAGGTGGGTTACAAGATGGTTTGGGACAAGCCGGGGTTCACCGCGCTAAAACCCGGCGATGGCAAGGTGTGGGTACATTGTTGCGAGGGTGAGTTGCCTTATGACATTGACACCGATTTTTCGGTTTATCCCTCTTTGGCGGAATTGACCCAAAAAGGCATTGAACTGCTGGACAATCCCAACGGCTTTTTCATGATGATCGAGGGTGGTACGCTTGACCATTCCGGACACTCAAATGACGCTGCCGCAAATCTGCGTGACGTTCTGGCGTTGGACAAGGCGGTTCAGGTGGGCTTGGCCTTCGCCAAGGCACACGCCGACGAAACCTTACTCATTGTTACCGGCGACCACGAGACCGGCGGCATGGCGATGGGGTTCGCCGGTACCGGTTACGCATTCCACATGGATCGGTTGGTGCACCAGAAGTGTTCCTCCGACGAATTCGCCCGGATTCTGAGGAAGGCCAAAAAGGAGAAACCGGATTTTTCGTTTGAAGACGCAAAGCCTTTGCTTACCAAATATTTCGGTTTTGTGTTCGAGGCCAAGGAAGGCGGCACTGACGACAAGGCGGCGGGGGAGAAGTTCGCCAAAGCCAACGCCGGTACCAAAGGCAATCCGATGCTCTTGCGGCCGAACGAGATCGAACAGTTGAAGGCCGGTTTCAACAAGGGTTCACTGCACCATGCCGCCCGCAAGCTGATCAGCGACAAATCGGGTGTGGGATGGTCTTCGGGCTCGCATACCGCGCTGCCGGTTTTGACCACCAGCACCGGAAAATACGCCGACCATTTTATCGGCATGTACGAGAACACGGAAATCGCGAACCGGATTAAACAACTCTACCAATAATCGTTTCATGCGATTGTCAACTTATAAGGCAAACCTGCTGGCGGTGACGGTGATGTTGCTGTCGGCGGCGGCAATGTGGTTCATACCGTCACCTAAACAGCTGGCCAGCGACCACGGCGTTGCGGTTCGGGCCAAGGTGTTGTCAGTTGACAATTCCACAGTGCAGATGTTGGGTTTGCTGCGTTACGGTTCCCAGCATTTGACGGTTGAAATCCTTGAAGGGGTTGCGAAAGGCAAGACTTACCACGCGGTAAACGAAATCCGGGCCCAGATGGATTTGGACAAGGATTTCCATCCCGGCGACACAGCGGTGGTGGTGTTGCAAAACGGCGATGACGCGCAGGACTCCGCCACACTGATCGCCCGTGACCAGTACCGGATGGGTTGGGGCTGGATTTTGTTTGGCGGTTTTTGCGTGTTACTCTGTGCCTTTGGCGGTTGGGTGGGGGTCAAGGCGTTATTCAGTTTTCTGTACAGCTGCATTGTAATCTGGAAGGCCGTGATTCCGCTGGCGTTGCACGGCTGGCCGGTGAGCTGGACGGTCTTTGCGGCGGTATGCTGGCTCACTGCTGTTATAATGTATTTGGTAGCGGGTCTGTCCCGCAAGGGCGTGTCGGCTTTCCTCGGCGCGTCGGTGGGGGTTTTGGCCGGATTGGGTCTGGCGCATACGTTTGGACGGCTGATGAAAATCAACGGCGCCACCATGCCTTACGTACAGTCGCTGCTTTATTCGGGATTTGAATCGCTTAACTTGCAGGATGTGTTCATTGGGGCGATGGTGCTGGCCAGTTCGGGCGCGGTTATGGATCTGGCGATGGATATCGCGTCGGGCATTGACGAGGTGGCACGGCACAATCCGGAACTGTCCGGACGTGAACTCTGTCTTTCCGGGTTGCGTATCGGACGAAGCGTGGTCGGCACTATGACCACCACGTTGCTGTTGGCGTACTCCGGCGGCTACATTACATTACTGATGGTATTCTGCACCCAGGGGACACACCCCTTGGATTTTTTGAACAACGCCTTGGTTGCGTCTGAAGTCGTTAAGACCCTGATAGGCAGTTTCTCGCTGATTTTTGTCGCCCCCAGTACCGCGTTGATTGCGGCGTGGATCTTCAGCATGAAAAAAACGGTTAGGTAGTTAGGTGGTGCGGTAGTTAGGTGGTTAGCACGCCGCTCGCGCTTCGCACGGGAATGTAAATAAGATAACGTGGGGCAGCGGGGGCTGTTGAGGGTTGAGAAGCGGAGTTTGGAAGTCTGATGTCTGAAGTCCGAAGTCTTGTGGCTGAACGGTAAGTTATAATCAAGGTGGTGCGGTGGTTAGGTAGTTAGGCTTGTCCGTCGTCTTGACCACCAAAGCGCGAAGCGCGGCGGCGGTAGCCTTGGCAAATGCGGATATCGCGCTGGCGGTGTTAAAATTGCCATTTTCGCCTTGATTAGACAATTTTTTTGTCGTAAAATATGTTCCGATTTTTCGGAAGCTTTTAATTCCAATTCTTTGAGGAGTAGGTTATGAAAATGCGAAAACTGGTGTTGTGCTTATTGACAACGGTTGGTCTGTCCGCGTTTGGCGCGGTCAGCGTCCCGATGATCATTTCACATCGCGGCGAATCTTCCGACGCGCCGGAAAATACGATGGCGGCGTTTCGGTTGGCGCTGGAACGCGGGGTGGATGCGATGGAGTGCGATGTGTACGTCACCGCCGACGGGGTTCCGGTGATCATGCACGACAAATCGATGCGGCGCACCACCGGCGTAAATTCCAACATTACCGACCTTCCGGTTGCCACGGTTACCAACACTGCCGCCACCGCTTTCGGTTCATGGGCAAGCAGCGAGTATTCCGAAGAGAAGGTTCCGACCTTGGCGCAATATCTGGAGTTGTTGCGCGATTCCGAGATTAAGGCCGTGATTGAACTGAAGGAGGGCAACCCCAACAGCGACACCTTCATCAACGCCGTTGCGGCGGCGGTAGTCAGCGAGGCGGCGGCCACGCCGGAGCGGGTAATCTTCATCTCCTTCGGAGCAGATCTGGTCTCCAAGATCCGTCAGGCGCTTCCCACCTATCCGGCGCTGTATCTGGTCAGCACCTGCCCCTCCAACGTCAGCAACTTGATCGCTACGATGGCGGAGTGCCATGCGACCGGAGTCGACGCTTCCAGCGGGTTTAACGCCGATTACGTGGCCGCAGTCCGCGGGGCCGGGTATTCTTTTGTAACTTGGACCGTGGACAGCACGACAACCGCCTACAACCAAACCATGATGGGCGTGGACGGCATCACCACCAACACAGGTAAGGTACTCAAGGATTACATTACTGACAAGATTGACGAACTTAACGCCGAAGAGGCAGCGCGGATGGCGGTTTATACTGCGCTCATTGAAAGCAATGTCCCCGCTCGCGGCGGGTGGATGCGCGTTGATGCTGACTCCTACGCCAGTGGGATGCTGATTAATTTTGACGGTATCCGCAACCAAGGTTTGAATCAACCGCACAACGCTTCAGCGGAAAGCTGGGTCAACCTTGGCTCGTTGGGTACGGGGATCAATCTCTCGTTCACTGGCGCGATTATATGGTATGATGACGGTTTTTATTTCAATCAGGCCACTCGGGCAATCACCGGCGGCAACTGCAATCTTCCGGCAGTGTTTTCAATGCAGTATGTGATGGACATTCCCAACATCGCTACTGCTACGCAAACCACTTATCCCAACTATTTCTCCGTAGCAAAGAGTGGTTTAGACAACGGCGCGTTCACCCGCAACAATAACAAACAGCGTCTGGAGTTGAAAATGACCGAATATGGGGTGCAGGAAAGTCCCCGACTCTATATTCAAAACTGGGAAGGCCAATATGCTACATACATTTTGAACGCTAACACCGTTTATGGCACCCAGACCACCAATCTTGAATATTCTGTTTCTCGTAGTTCATCCAAGGCGACTTCTTACCCGTGGATGTTCGGTTCCGGCAGCGGTGGCACCACCGACGGTTCTGGATTCGCAACCCGTTACGCGAAAGGAACCTACAAGTCCATACGTTTCTATGACCATGCGCTGACCACCGATGAGATTTCATGGAACCGGATGATCGATGAGATCCGTTTCCGCGGGGTTGATGATCCGATTATGGTTAAGGTCGCCAGCTCTGACCCGCGCTTTGAAGGTGTTGAGGGTAACGGAGATTATCTGCTCACTTCCGCGCACACCTTCTCCGCAACCAATATGGTTTACAACGGCGATGTGTTTTCTCCGAGCGGTTACGTTTTGGAAACTTGGAACCCTTCCACCGAAAGTTGGGTGGCAGCGGACGCGGTGCCTGACACCAGCTATACCTACACTCCGGGCGTTTCGCCATCACGGATACGTCTGACTTGGCAGTGGACTGGTATTACCCGTATCAATGGCGTTTATGACCTTGCTACGGAAGCGGTTGAAGTTTCCGGAGACGTTCTGGTCGCCGATGGATCAAGAATCGTCTCATCCGCTTTCGAAGATGACAAAGTGGGGCTTACCGCTTCCGGTTCTTTTACGGTTCAAGGCGCGTTAACCTTTGACCTGACCGGTTTCTCCGGTGGCACCTATACGCTGGTTTCCGCAGAAAATGTTATCTTTGAGGCTGGTGCTACCGTTGCCCTTTCCAATGTCGGCGAGCTGACGGGGGTAAGGCGGACTTTAACTTGCACGGACAATAGCATTTTGCTGACCGTGGAGCGTGATGGAAGTTTGGACGAATACGTATTTAACGGCAACTTCGCTTTAGATGGTACCACGTTGGGTAATGCGAGTACCGCTGGTGGCGGTGCAAATTGGGCGTATTCAAACAATCCTGGTTTCACGTTACCGTGGTGGAAAACCAGCGATACCGGATACGGTTTGACCGTAACCAATACTCCTTGGTTGGCGGACGGACAGACCAACGGAGGCACATATTCGTACTTTGTTCAGGGCACTGAGTGTGAACTTTCGCAGAGTCTGGGTACGGTGCCGGCCGGCATCTACCGCTTCTCGTATAATATCGCAGCCAGGCCAAGCCATACCCAATCTCTAATGGATGTGACTGTTGGCAAAAACGGTATGGCGATGTTTGAGTACCGTACCGAAGAGCTGACCAATACCCTTTTCGAGTGCTATGAATCCGTCATCGTGCTGACCGAAGCTGCGAACTACGGTTTGAGTTTCAAACATCTGGTTCCGAGCGGAGATAAGGCGATTATTCTTGACGATATATCTTTCCGGCGCGAGGAAACTTCCGGTTGGTCATTGTCCGGCGGCAGTGCGGTGATTGACGGAACCGGTCTTGGCGCGGAGATTCCCGGCCGCAGTTTTGTGGACGGCAATGCGTCGATCCGTTCGGGTTCGCTAATTAACTTAACTCCGGTTTACGGAATTGCCTCGCTCAATATCGGGGGCACCCTCGCAGTGGAAGGTTCTGTGGCGGTGAATATCGAAGGCTCGGATTCTCTGTTGTGCGGCGAATATTCGCTCATCGAGGCTGGACAGTTGACGATGGCGAACGGTGCCGCGTTCTCGTTGACATCGTCCGTAGTCTTTGGCGTAAACCGTGCGGGGGTGTTGGAGCTTACCGATACCGGTTTGAAGCTTCGCGTTTATCCCACCGGTAATCCGATTTACAAACGGAATGCAACTTTGTCCGGTAGTTATATCTTCTGGCAGCCGTTGGCCAACCATTACTGGCAGACCAAGTCTAACTGGTCGTCCGGGGCCGTGCCAGGGTTTGAGGCTAACCAGCGGATTATCTTCACCGCGGCGGATTCGGTGGAAATCAACGCATATTCGAAGTGGACCAGCGGCAACGCCTATCTGTGTTTCTACAATGGCACGAAGACTCCGGTGGAGTTCTCAGCCAGCAGCGAGGATTTCGGTCTCGACACCACGTCGCAGGGCGCATCCGGATGGGCCATTGTTCGCGGTTATGGCGTGGGTGGCTACTTGCGGGTAAACAACGGCACTTACAACGTGTCCTACGTTTATCCCAACGGCAATTCGGACGAGAGCGAATTTTCCTATTCCCGTTTCGAATTGCTCGGCGGGTCGTTGACCGGTACCAAATCGTTCCAGAATTGTAATTTCGATTTGTCGCGTTCCGATGTGTTGATCGATGGTTGTGACGTCAAGTTTACCAATGACTACAACTCCAATCTAAATGCATTCACCAAACAAGTGTTCAGGTTGGTTTCCGGTTCGCTGTCGGTTAACAGCTTCCAGTTGGGCGCAGGAAACTACAGCACGTTTGACGGCGAGATGTCGGGCGGCGAGCTTACTTGCGCCGGCAACTTCTCCTTCAACGGCGCTAATCCCGATGCGGCGAAATTTGTGTTAAAGGGTGGCCGGCTGATCACCGACACCATCATGCGTTCCAACTCCAAGGCGGTGTTCCTGATTGACGGCGGCACGTTGTCGCCATACGGCAACGTCGACGGATGGCTTTACTCCGCGAACTTCCTTACCGTCACTAAAGGCGGCACGGTGTTAGCTGACACCGACGGCCACAATGTGAGGTGGATGGCTACGGTTGCCGATGACGAGGGCGGATATGATTTCAGTTTCAGCAAACGTGGGAACGGCACGCTTACCTTCAATGCCGACCAGCTGTTCACTGGTACTTTGGCGGTTGATTCCGGCACTTTGGTTACGGTAAACTCGCTGTCTGCCGGAGAGATTACCGTGGCTTCCGGCGCATCGTTCTCGGTGGCGAATGCCGCTATTAACACGTTGACCTTCCCGTCCATCACATTGGCACCCGGTGCGGTTTTGGAGTTTGATGTCAACCCTGATGGTTGCGATGTGCTTGCTTTCACGACCATAGACGTTACTTCGGCCTCGGCGGAACATCCGGTGTATATCGACGTTTCGCTGTCCGGCATGGCGACTTTGGACGACGACACATCCTACACCTTGATTTCTCGTGGCGTGACCGATGCCTCTAAATTTGAGTTACGCGGCGTGGCGGGATCGCTTTCGGTTAGGAACGGTGCGTTGATAATGACCAAGAGCGCCGCCACCTCCAACGAGTGGAGCGGATTGGCAAACGACGGCGGCAAGTGGTCGACTGGCGGCAACTGGCGGAACGGCGAGCCGCCCGTCAGCGGCGGCAGCGCGATCTTCAATACTTCCTCCGGAACCACACTGTTTGACATTCCGGGGCTGGCATTGAGTGAAATTTTGATCGGCGAAGATGCCGGCGCGTTTGTGCACACCGGAAATGATTCACTTACGATTTATACCTCCATCACCAACCTTTCCAACTACGCGCAGGATTTAAAAATGCCGGTGACGCTGGGAGTGGACGGGCTAGGGTTCTCGGTTTACTCCGTTGGCGATTTGATTATCACCAATACCATTACCCCGGCTTTAAAAACTCTCGTGAAAGACGGTGGCGGCACTTTGTTGATTAACGACAACGCCATCGCTTACCTGTCTAGATTGGATATTAATTCCGGAACTGTGAAACTGAATGGCCGCACCGGAACGGTTCTTTCCGCAAATGATGAGGGCGGGGAGATTCATATCGCCGACGGAGCAGGTCTGGACATCAACCACGCCCCGGCCACCAGCGGTATCGCATTGGCGTCCGATGAGGTCACCCACGGCAAGGTGATCTATTTCGAGGGGCAGGGCGCCGATGGCAACGGAGCGCTCTACAACTCCAACAACAACGCCACATGGACCGGCTATTTCAGCCATCTGGTCCTTACCGGCGACGCCAAGGTTGGCGGCGGGCACATGTCGTTGCGGACGGTTACCGGTTCCGCGTTGAACGACAATGTGATCGAAGGGCCTTATGCTTTGAACATAGCGAATCAAGCTGACGGGTTGGGATTCACCCAGGTGTCGGTTAATTTTGATCTCAAGCGCGAGGATATTACCGGGAAGATCCAGTTCGAGGGCACCCAGGCCGGCGTCATTGAGGAGGGCGTGCATGTGAAAAACGGCGGAAATGTGGTCCTCTACGGCACCACGCTTCCGGCGGGCATTTCGGTAACGGTGGATGAGAATGCCACCGGCGCGTTCTCGCTGGGCTCCGGGACCTCGTACATCCAGTCGGCGTTTACCGTCGGCGATGACGCGACGGCGGCGTTCAGCGCCAACAACTCGGTCTATTTCGACGGGGCGGTCACCAACCATAACTTGATCTCTTACACCGGTACGGGCAACCTCTACTTCAATTGCGCCCCCGTCATCGGCGGCACATACAAGAACACCGCCGGCACAATCTGGTTCACCCCGGCGGTCAACGCGCCTGATAGCCATATCACCGTTGACTCCTCCTCCTCGCTGGTGTTTGGCGCCAACAGCGGGTCTGGAGCGTTGCCGGTGTTTGGGGAAATCTCGGCCATCGCGTCGAAGAGTGTCGTCTTCCGTCCGCTCGCCCCGACGCTGCTGGACAACGGTTTGTTCGACCAAGTGGTGAACAAGTCGCGCGCCTCAAACGGGACGGTTTATATCCAAATGCCGAAGAGCGGCTGCTGGATGACACTGTCCGACCGGGTTTGGGATATGTACAGTCTGGCGCTCGGCACCTCGAACATGTATGCTAACGTACGTATCGGCGACGGCTCGTCAATCACCGTCAGCGGCTACCGTTTCACCTTGGGCAGTGTAAATCCGAAACCATTGCCCACACGCGTTGAAATTGCTGACGGCGGCGAATTGAATTACACCGGCACCTCACGGACCGGTGTGCTGATCGGCTTCTGGGAAGGCGTGAGCGGCCACCGCCATGAGGTGGTGGTGGACGGCGGCACCTTCACGGTGCCCAACACCTCAATTTATGTGGGTTATTGCTCGCAGTACGGATACCTGACCATGAATGACGGTTTGATTTCGGCGAAGGGCATCAACGCCCGCAGCAATATCGGCGAAAACGGCAGCGCGAACACGACGTTCTCTACTGTTGCCCATGATGAGCGTTTCGCGCAGTATGGCGGTGTATTGGAATTGGGCGCGAACGGATTCGGGACCACCCACGACAAACAGGGTATGCCGCATCTTGATCTTTCCAACGGCGTGTTGCGGGCAACTGCGGACTTCTCCAACACCTACGGGATGCTGACCGCGGCGTTTGGTGAATCACCGGTCGGTGGCGGCAAATACACAATTGATTTGAATGGGCATTCGATTAATTGGCAAAACGCTTTGCTGGGCGCGGCAGATGTCACCATCGCCGGCATCGGTTCGTTCAGCACCGACTCCAAGTTGCAGGGCATACCTACCGGAAAGTGGGCGGTGGAAAATTCCGCGGCAAATGTTGATCTTTCCGGCGCGGCCGGATTCGCCGGAGGTTTGGAGCTTGGCGAGGATGTCAAGGCCCAGATCGATATCGGAACCACCAATCTGGTGGAATATGCGCTGTTTACCTCCAAAACCTTCGCTACGTTGGAAGACGCATTGGCCTGTTCGAACTCTTATCCGTTGGTGGCCAACTCGTTTAAGCAGTTGCACACTTACCAGTCCGCCGGGACGATAGGCAAAGTTTATTTCTGCTACCGCGGCCAGTTCTACGTTCCGGAAAACAAAGCCGGCAAGTGGTACTTTGGCGGTACTTACGACAACCAGTTGGTGTTTGACATTGACGGAGTCAACTTGATTAAGACTACCGCCTTCAAGGAAATCGCTACTGCCGATGTGCAACTCACCGCTGGTTGGCACGATTTCCGGGTGGTGACTTGGGATGACGGAGGCGGGCAGGGAGCGCATCCCGACGCCGGAAACGGCTGGAGCGGAAAGATGGCGCTGGGATACTCGACCGACAGTTGGTCGCAGGACAACGAGATGGCATCGGTCTATACTCGTTTCGATACCGATTCGCTGGCTATGCGCATTTCTCCGAATAACACGAGCCGAACCGGAGTCCGGATGAGGTTGAAAGGTGAATCCTCTATCGATACTTACGCTTTGCCAACCGAGACGTATGTGTCGTATGACAATGAGACCAACACGCTTGACGCAGTTCACTTATTCAACACGTTTGATTTGTTCAAGAGTAATAACGTTCGTTTCGACGGTTGGTTTAAGGTGCCTGAGGAGAATGCCGGTGTATGGAACTTCACGGGACAGTATGACGACCGCATCTGTTTGGAGATTGACGGGGTTGTCGTGTTGGCGACTACGGCCTACAATGCTTCGAAGTCCGGAAGTGCCACGCTTGACGCCGGATGGCACCGTTTCGTGATATCGGTTAGCGATGGCTCCGGCAGTTGGGGCGGCAAGCTGAAGGATGACAATAATGTGGTCTGTGCGCTAAAGGTCAAAGCCGCAAGCGCGGAAAAGACCCTGGCCTTCAACAGCGACAACTTCAGGATCGCATTTTCGTCGGTTGACACCCAGAAAGACCATCTTGCCGGTTTGGACGGTGTCGTTACGCTCGCTGAAGGATCGAAGCTGACCAACAACGCTTTGGGGGCCTGCCCGATTCTTGGCACTTTGACCGGCACGGGAGCGCTTGTCGGACGGTTTGCCTTTGTCGGCACCAACAGTTGCTGGCGCGTCCAGGGTAGCGGCGGAAGATTGGATGTCGCGGACTATGCCGGCGTTACCAATACTGACTTCGTAAAGCAACTTGCCAATGTCGAGGTTGAGTTCCCGGGCGGTGATGCGGCAATGGCGCGTTACACGCTTTGTTCCGCCGGTGATTTGACCGCGCCGGAGGTGGAAGCGATCAAGGTTACCGCCACCGGCAAGGATGGTGAGGAGCTGCCAGGGTGGAGCGCGGCGCTGGCGGGGAACAAAATTGTCCTCATCAACCCGCATCCGCAGGGAACACTGTTCATGCTTCATTAATTCCAAAATGTTGGGAGAATCCGGAATGCCCGGATTCTCCCGAAGGTTGTCGGTGTGTTTAAAGATAAAACGCGCACAAAACCGGAACATCGGCTGTTAACGTTAGCTTGGATCTTTTTTTACATTTCTTCGGTCACTCTGGGCGGGGGAATGGCGATGTTACCGGTTATGCAAAGGGAATTCGTCGAGAAGCGCGGTTGGCTGACCGACGATGAAATGGTTGATGTGGTGGCGGTGGTACAATCGCTGCCTGGAATGATCGCGGTTAACATGGCGGTGTTGCTGGGGTATCGGATTTGCGGTTTTTCCGGAGCGGTTGTGTCGGCGTTCGCATCGGTAGTGGTGCCGTTTGTTGCCATTGTGTTTCTGGCTACTGGACGTTCATTGTTGGCTGATTCGCCGACTCTCGACCATATTTTCCTTGGTGTTCGCGCGGGGGTGTCGGCGCTGATTCTGCTCTCTGCCGTCAAACTGTCTAAAAGCGTGTTAAAGAGTCCTTTGGCGTGGTTATTGGGCGCGGCCAGTTTTATCGCCTGCGTGATATTTGAAATCGATATGACGCTGGTGATTATGGCCGGGTTGGCGGTAGGGTTGGCACTGCTGGCGGCAAATGCGTTTCTCCGGGGGGTGAAACAATGAGTCTGTTGCAGTTGTATCTGCTGTTTGCGAAAGTGTCAACGCTGACCTTTGGCGGCGGTTATGCGATGATTCCGTTGTTTCAGGATGAGATTGTGGTGAAACACGCATATATGGATGCGTCGGAATTCGCCAATCTTGTTGCGCTGGCACAGGTCACACCGGGACCGTTAGGGTTGAATGCCGCCACGTTTGTGGGGATGAATCAGGCCGGGATTCCTGGCGCGTTGTGCGCAACGCTGGGGATGGTGACACCGTCATTTGTGTTGACGGTTGCCGCCGCAATTTTTTTGCAGCGAATGGCTAAATCAAAAACACTTGGTACGGTGCTATCCGGCATCCGTCCTTGCGTACTGGGAATCATCGCGGCGGCGGTGGTGTTCTTTGCAGAAACCTCGGTGTTAACCTGCAAGTTGAGGGAACTGCTGCATAACCCTGCCAGAGGTATCTGCTGGCAGGGTGCGGTCGTTTTCGCGGTGGTGCTGGCCGTACAGTTGCGGTGGAAGCGGCTCAACGTGGTGTGGTTGCTGGCAATCTCCGCCGTGCTTGGCTGGCTGTTGTTCCTTTGTCCGTGCAACTGCTAAAGATCGCGGGTCAGTTCCCAGGTTTTCACCAGCATTCGCGGAATGTGGAACGGGCCTTTGAAGAGGTTGCCCTTTGCGGGTTGCGCCACTGTACCGTCCCGATGAAGGTAGCCGTACCATTCGGGATATTTGAGGTCTTTAAAATGCTCCCACGTCCAATCGCTGACTAGCTGGTGCATCTTGCGGTATTTGGGCTCGCGGGTCAAACGGTAGGCGTAAGCCGAAGCAATGATCGCCTCACAGTGCGGCCACCAGAATTTCATGTCCTGCTCGTAGCACTGGGGCGGCAGATTCCGGCAATCCTTAAAGGAAACGATGCCGCCGAACTGCTTGTCCCAGCCCCAAGCCCACGACCAATCCAGTATTTGCAGCGCAGTGGAGAGTAATTTCCGGTCATTGCGGGCCGTGGCCACCTCCATTAAAAACCAGGCGGTCTCAATGCAGTGGCCGGGATTGATCACCCGTCCGGCGAGAGTGTCGATGAACTCGCCGTTCGGGCCGACCGTCTCCAGCAGTGCCTTGAATTCGGGATGGATGAAATAACGGGTCAAGGAGTCGATGGACTCGTCAATCTGCCGATCCAACAACGGGTCGTCCGAAATCTGCTTGAGCACATTTGCCACGTTGATGAGAATCATTGTCAGCGAGTGCCCTTGGGCGGCAAATGCCGGTTCGTATTTTGCCGGCATCCATTTGTTGGGGTGCGCAGTGAATTTCCGGATCCGCTTGAACAGGTTGACGGCCTTTCTGCCCCATTTACGGTCGCCGCTGGCCAACGAATATTCCGCGTAGGCAATCGCGGCGAAACACTCGGAAAAAACGTAACGGCGTTTTCTGAGACCGATACCGTCGGCGGTGACCTCGAAAAACGCGCGTCCGTCTTGGTCGAAGCAATGTTCGTCCAGAAATTCGCAGCAACTGCGGCTTGCGGCCAAATATTCCGGCATCTTTTCCAGCCGGTTGTAGGCGTATGCGCAAATCCAGCCGAACCGGCCTTGGAACCAAACGGATTTAGTGGTGTCCATTAGCGATCCGTCGCGGTTTAGACAGGTATAGACGCCACCGTGCGAACGATCCCATCCGTATTTCAGCCAGAACGGCATGACATTGTCAAGAAACTCCGTCTTATAGATCCAGTTCCATCTATGCCAATAGGGAGATCGCTTCATGGTTTACCTATATCCGATTTTTTTCAGTCTGGAGACGCAATCCGCCTTGGCGGCTTCAGAAAGCGCGACGTTCGGGCGACGGACGTCGCCTAAATCCAGACCCCAAACCTTCATCATCGCCTTACCTCCGGCGACACCGCCGTACTGCACCAGAATGTCCACAATGTCGCAAACCTTTTTCATGCCGGTCTGCGCCTTTTTAAGGTCACCCTTTTTGACCGCGTCCCAAATCTTGTAGTAAATGCCGGCGGCATAGTTGTAGGTCGAGCCGATGGCAGATTGCGCCCCGCACGCCACTGCGCCGGCGAACCATTCATCGATGCCCCAGGTGATATCGTATTTCCCGCCGCAGGCGCGAAGGCAACGCTGGTACATATAGAGGTCGGCGTAGTTGAATTTGATTCCGGCGAGATTCCCGATCTTACCGTCCGCTTTTTCGAGGAATGCCTGCATATCGAAGTTAACCCCGGACATTCCGGTGTGGTAGTAGTAGAACGGCAGTTTTGTGCTGGTCCGCAGCGCTTCGGTCAAGTAATCAATCAGGGCGTCGATCGAACCCGGCTTGAAGAAATTCGGCGGAACGATGGAGGTGGCGTCCATGCCGCATTCTACCGCATGGGCGCCGAGTTCCTGCACGTCCGGGATCGCTAACGCGCCGATGTGCGCTATGAGGTACAGTTTGCCTTTGGCGGTTGCCGTCCAGGCGTCGAACAGGGCCTTGCGTTCGGCTACGGAACAGCAGATGCCCTCTCCGGTGGTGCCGGAAATGTAAACGCCGGTAACATTCTGCCGTACCAGCAGGTCGGCTTGCTTGGATACCAGCGCGAGGTTGACGCTGCCGTCGGCGTTGAACGGCGTGTGGACCGCCGCGATTAATCCCTTAAGTTTCTTGATGGCCATTATTGCTCTCCGGATGGTGTTTGCGGTTTCAGGGTTTTAAGGGTAAGACCGTTCAGGTCATGCCCTTTTTCACGAAAGATATGACTGGCGATCCAGGCCACGGCCACGCACACCGCCAGCCCGATGCCGCCCAGAAGGAACGGATGGAACTTGAGCCCAAACACATTGCAGTGCAGAATTTCGCAGCTGAAACAGACGAAGTAGTTGGCCGCAAGGCCCAAAACCGCCGCTACGCCCTTGATGCGCGGCATGAATACGCCCATAAAGAAGAGTCCCGTCAAGCCCGCCGTCAGCATGGCAATGTACTTGTTGAAGTTGTCGAAAAGCGCGCTCGACTCCATACGCGCGAGTGTGAGCGCCGCCATGATGCCCATAATGCCGACTACATAGGTGCAGACCTGACCGCAGCGGATTTGCGTCTTTCCGGGGATATCGGGTTTGAAGCGCTTGATAAAGTCCGTGACGAGCGCCGTAGAAGCGGAACTCAAGTTTGCGGACAAGGTCGAGATCGTCGCCGCGAAGACCGCCGCGATTACGAGTCCCGCGAGCCACGGCGGCATCTCCGTTGCCATGAAGGTCGGGAGAATCGAATCGCCTTTCGGCATCGTCACGTCCATCGTCTCCGGGTGCGTGTGGTAAAACGTAAAGAGCGCCATGCCGATTCCGTAGAACACCACTTGCGCGAAGACACTCATGCACCCGTTGAACCAGAGTGAACGTCTGGTCGCGTTCTCGTCCGGTGTCGCGATGTAGCGTTGAATAACGCACTGGTCGCTCGTGTAGGAAGAGAGGTTGGAGATGAGGCCTTGAACCGCGACAACCCAGAAGACGGGTTGCGTGAAGAGAAGGCGGAAATCCCACATTGTGGTCTTGTTGTAGGTACTGGCTACGTTCCAGAATGTCGAGAAGTGTGCGCCGTTCGCGCCCGTTTTCATGATTAGGAGCACCAGCACCGAGACCGCGCCGCCCATGAGGACGATGCCCTGAACGAAGTCGGACCAGATGACCGCCTCAAGTCCGCCGAGTGAGCAATAAATCATCGTGAGAACGCCACAGATGAGGATACAGGCGTCGATTGAAATTCCCGTTACGGCATTGAGCGCGATCGCGGGAAGCAGCGTCACCACCGCGACGCGGCAGACCATAAAGACAACGAACGCCGCCGAACCGAAGAGCCGCACGCCGAGGTTGAAGCGCTTTTCCAGGTATTCGTAAGCGCTCGTAATCCCGAGACGGCAGAAGAACGGCAGATAGAAGTAAATCGCCACAGGTGCCATGCCGATGATGAAGAACGCCATCACGAAGTACCGCCAATCCTGCAAATACGCCTGCGTTGGAATTGCGATGAAGGTGATCGAAGAGAGCATAGTGGCGAAGATACTCATTCCCGCCACATACCACGGAATCCGTTTCCCGCCCCGGAAGTAGTCGTTTTCATCCTTTTTCTTTCGGATGAAGTAAACTGCCATCGCGACCATAAAGAGCGCATAGACGCCCACAACCGCCCAGGCCGCCGCGCCGAACTTGCCGGTCTTTCTGAAGCTCGCTACGCTAACCGCGGCCGTCCGCATTTTAGGCGCGATCTCACCGCCCGCGATAAAAATCGTGTATTGCTCCGGCGTCTTGCCGGGGCGAATCGCCGCCGCCGCGCCGCAGCGCGGTTTGTCATCGGAGGCGATTTTGCCGTATTCGCACCACGCATCCGTCACGCAGTTGTAGGCGAGGATATTCCTCTGCCAGCCGAGCTTCTCAGAATCGGTCTCGGTCGAGCCGTTTATCGCGCGGTCAATCCACCCCTTCTCGCCAAAGCCGCCGATAAGCAGTATGTGCTGGTGTCCGCTAGGCAGAAACGCCGCGCCGATGGTGGTGGTGTTTTCTGGAAGCGGCGCAAGCTTCTTTGTGGATGGTTGGGTAGTTGGGCAGTTAGGTAGTTTGGCGGTTATTCTGGAAAGGAAGATTGCATAGCCATCATGAAGCGGCTGTTTCGTAGTGACATCATAGCCGCCGTAGATGACTAGCATCTTTTCCTTCTGGTCGCCGTTTTGGATGGCGGCAACCATTTGCTCGCGCGCCGGGCCGGGGATTTCGCTGACAAGTACCCAATCCCCAACCTTTCGAGCCTCCGGATCGGGGTCAAACGCCTTGGCCAAGTCGAGAGACCACACCTTCTTCGACGCAACGACATAGACCTTCTCACCGTCGGCCGCCGCCGCGCCCATCGACAGCGGCTCGTGAAGAGGCGGAAGACTTGAGACGCGAGGAATGCCGCTTTCTATAGTAAGCAGGAACGCTTCTGAAAAAGTTGCCTTTCCGTCCGTTCCCCCCGCGCAGAAGATACCCTTTGGCGTCTCGCAACAAACTCCTTCGGCGACGGGATACGGAAGCTCGCCGATTTTCTTCCACGTTCCATCCTGCTCGCGAACATTGATGTCCGCGCTGTACGCCTTCTTCCCATCAATGAAATCGCTGCCGCCCGCGACGACAAAACGCCCGTCCGGCAGATAACCGTGGAACGGGCGGGCGACGGTGGCCGGCATAGTCTCCGGCGCTTTCCATTCAATGCGTACCGGAGCCGGAAAAACCGGCCATGACATTGCCACGGCAAAAAAACAGCCTAAAAGAAATTTTCCCATTCCGTTCCCTCGGAGAAACCAAAAACAAACCAACATTTACTATTTACAATTATACCTGATATTTTGTCGATGTCAAGGCGTAGCCGTAAGGTCGCAAAGGCGTAAAGGCGCAAAGTTTTCGTGTTGACGCGTGAATGTCAAAATGTTAACCTTGTTTACGGTTATGGGTTTTGAGGTTTCGTCTTGCCGCCGTTGTGGCGGAAAGCTGCGTTAAAATGCTTTGGAGGTAATAACCATGTTTGTTGTCAATACCGATTCCATCCCTGGTTTCCAAATCGTTGAGGTTAAGGGGCTGGTTCAAGGGAACACCGTTCGCGCCAAGCATATCGGGCGTGACCTTGCCGCCGGATTTAAAAACATTGTTGGCGGCGAGCTGAAGGGATACACCGAGTTGCTTACCGAATCCCGGCGCGAGGCAACCGTGAGAATGATGGAACAGGCCAAGCAACTTGGCGCGAACGCGATTCTTAACGTCCGCTTCTCCACCAGTGCGATCACCGCTGGCGCCTCCGAGATTATGGCCTACGGAACCGCCGCGACCGTCGCCCCGTTAAACTGACCTTGATTACGAGCAAGTTAAAAAGAAAGGCGGTTTCGCGTGATACAAACTGATTCTGAAGCCACCACTGCTCTTATCATCACATTTTTGCAGATTGGCCTTCCAATCCTTTTACTTTTCGTTTGGTGGAGCGTGGGCATGGTGATTGAGAAGAAGCACCTTAAAAGCCTTCTCGCCCGGGAATCGAAGATCGGAGATATCCGGCTGACTAACCTTAAAGGGTTCTCAGCGACCGTCAACCCCGCTCATCCGGTGGCGTTAGTCTGTGGCGAGGCCGCTATTGCCAGCGACGCATTCAAACGTTTCGTTTTCGGTTTACGTAACATCTTTGGCGGCGAATCGGCCTACTACAGTCGGTTGTTTGCCCGTGCCAGGCGGGAGGCGTTGTTGCGGATGATCGATCAGGCCAAGTCGTTGGGGTATGACGCTATCTGCAATGTCCGGTTTGATTCTTCTGACATTGGCGGCAACGCGGCTGGCGCCGGGAAGAAAAAGAACATGGATATGGCGGTTTGCATGGTTTCGGGCACGGCGTACCTTCGCGCCAGAAATGAGGAAAATGTCTGATTCGTTCACCGGGACGAGAGATGTCGCTGAAGAGCCGGCGCTTACCGGTTCATTGGAGGAGACGTCATTTGATGCCGACAGTATTGGCGGCGAACCGGCCCTGGCGGAAAACGCGCTAGCCCAAGCGGCGCTAAAGGATCATGCTGTAAAAATCGCCGAGCAGTGGCGGCGGTCCGAATCCGTGCCGCAAGCGGCACCAATCTTCAAGATGTTGTGCTGTTCGGGGCTTTTGGCCATACTTTGCGCTTTTTTCGGCGAGATCCGCAACTCATCGACGCTGGTTTTCTTTTCGACGGTCCTCATTGCCCCGACGGTGGAGGAGTTCGGCAAGATCCTGATTCCTCTGATGACTCTGGAAAAACGCCCTTGGCGGTTTTCCAGCGACAACGCCATTATGGCGGTATGCCTGATGTCGGGGTTCACCTTTGCCGTTATCGAAAACCTGCTGTATTTATTCATCTATATCCCTAAAGACCAGCTTACCGCCGGGATCGTCGCTTTTAGGTTGACGGCCTGCACCGCGCTGCACATGGCCGGTACCGCAATATCGGGGTACGGGTTGTCCCGTTGCTGGCGTCGGGCGCATGACGCACAAACCGAGGCCGATTTAGTCCCGGCGATGCGCTGGATTATCGCCGCCGTGGTTTTACACGGATTTTTCAACGCCGGTGCGATAGTTTACTCAATTATAAAACATTGAGCCAGTTGCAAAACCCCTCTGATTCCGCAAGGTCACGGTTTGCTTTCGCTGCTGGGAGAAAAGGAGTCTTGGAGTTTCGGAGATTTTTTGAAGTTTTCTCCAGATCTCCAAAACTCCTAGCCTCCAAGTAGCGAAAGCAAGAAGAAGTTTTGCAATTGCTTCATTTTTTTATTTGGCCTTGACAATCCCAGCACAATCGGTATACCATTTAACATAATGAGTAATTAAGTAAGAGTGTCTATGAAAAATGTGGTTAGGTTTTGTTTTTGTGTGGTTTTATTTACAGTTGCGCCGGCGGCATTTGCATCGGCGCAGTCGCTTGACGGCTTTATAGAATCCTTCCGCGCCGCGCAGGTGTCGGCGCCCATGGTGCGCGACGGCGCCAGGCTCACCGTGCCCGCCGGGGTCGTCCGCGCCGACGTGGGCGACGGCTCTTGGCCGCAGGCCGCCCTGGACATTCCTGCCGTGAGGCTCCCCGACGGCACCTCCGCCCGCCGGTTTCTGGTCTGGCAGGACCCGGGGACCGGCGCGGTTATGATGTCCGGCGGCGACGGCGCGCCCCCCTTCGCCATCGCCGACGCGGGGATCGGGCAGGCCGACCTCCTGGCCGCCCGCTATGTCCTGTTTTACGATAGGTTGACACTCTCTTATTGATCTAAAGAAAGAAACAAAGAGCTGAAAACGGTGGATGAGACGGTGAGCGTGAGACGCATGGAAGGGATTCGTAACGAGAGGATATGGACGGCGACCAACTCCGCCGGCCGCGGCGCCTCGGCGCGGGCGTTCGCCCGCGTCGGGTCCGGCGTCACCCCGGCAGTGTACTGCTTCTCGCTCGGCAACTCGACCGACCCGCTTTCCCGCGACAGCGACGGCGACGGGTTGAATAATTTTCAAGAATTCGTCAGTTGCACTAATCCAATTGACAAGGATACGGATGTCGACGGTTACTTGGATTTCTGGGAACTTTTATGCCCGACTAACGTCGCCGACGCCTGGCAGGACTGGGACGGCGACGGTCTCATCAACTTACACGAGTTTTGGACGAAGTGCAATCCTTCGGTTTACGACGGCACCAACTATGTACTTTCCGCTTTCGCCGATGGGGGAAATTGGCGTCGGCTCGTCCTGCATCAATCTGGACGGCGATCCTATAATCGTGGGGTATGATCTTGTCCCCGAGCCGGGGGTAACTGGTCTGTTGCTGTTCGGCCTTGCCTCGTTGGTTTTACCCAGAAGGAAAATATTGCGCTGACCCAATGGTTCCCGTCGAGTTATGGCGGATTTACCTCGGTTTGGCAGTTTGACCTGTCAAGTCCCCTGTAGCCGGTCGTTTCGCACACCTCGTCGAGAATCCGCCCGCGCTTGCCGGGACTCGATTCCGCATACATGCGGCGTCTTGCCCCAATGTATTCGCTCGTTGCCATTCGTGACATGTTCCCGCCTCCTATGATACCATTGGTGTCCAGTATTTGACGAACGGGTACGCCAAAATTCTACCGCCGCTATCAAAAGAGTGTCTATTATTACGACAAACTGCGGTTTCCTGTATTATGTATTTTTCGCATTTGACCGGGGTTGGCGGATGTGGTAAAATATTGCCCGATTTTTTTAGGACACCTTATTGGTTTTGGTTCTGTTTTTGGAGCAAATGAAATGGCAAAGCAGGTTAAGAAAGCGGATATCGGGTTGATCGGTTTGGCGGTCATGGGCGAGAATCTGATTCTCAACATGGAGAGCAATGGGTACACCGTGGCGTGTTTCAACCGCACGGTGGAGAAAGTCGATGCTTTCGTCAACGGTCGCGGCGCCGGCAAGCGGCTGATCGGGTGCCATTCGGTGCGCGAACTTGCCGACGCGTTAAAGAAACCCCGTCGGGTGATGATGATGGTCAAAGCCGGAACTGCGGTTGACCAGACCATCGAGTCGCTGTTGCCGGTGCTGGAAAAGGGTGACATCATTATCGATGGCGGCAACAGCCATTTCCCCGACACCATCCGCCGCACGAAATATCTGGCCGAAAAAGGAATCCGTTTCGTCGGCACCGGAGTCTCCGGCGGTGAGGAGGGGGCGCTTAAAGGTCCGGCGATTATGCCTGGCGGCGACCCTAAGGCGTGGAAATACGTCCAGCCGATTTTCCAGGACATTTCGGCAAAAGTTGACGACGGCACCCCGTGTTGCGCTTGGATTGGCAGTGACGGGGCCGGGCATTTCGTCAAGATGGTCCACAACGGCATCGAGTACGGCGATATGCAGCTGATGTGCGAAGCCTACGATTTGATGGCGCGCGGGTTGGGCATGACCTCCAAGGAGATGCACAAAGTCTTCGCAAAATGGAACAAGGGTGACTTGGACAGTTATCTTGTTGAAATTTCCGCCGATATCCTCAGCCAGTATGATGAAGAAACCGGCAAGCCGATGGTTGACGTGATACTTGATACCGCCGGACAAAAGGGCACCGGAAAGTGGACATCTCAAGCGGGGCTGGATTTGGGCGTTGCGATTCCCCAAATCGCCGAAGCGGTCTTTTCGCGTTGCCTGTCGGCGATCAAGGAAGAACGGGTCGCCGCGTCCAAGATTCTTTCCGGTCCGCGTTCCAAGGTTAAGGTTGACCGCCGGCTGTTCCTGCGGCAGCTGGAGCAGGCGGTTTACGCCGCGAAGATTTGCTCTTACGCCCAAGGGTATCAGCTGATGCGCCAGGCGGCTAAAGATTACGGATGGAAACTCAACTATGGCGAGATCGCTTTAGTGTGGCGGCAAGGATGCATTATTCGCGCCCGGTTCCTCGGCAAGATCAAAGAGGCGTTCGACGCCAATCCGGATTTGCCCAACCTGCTGCTGGACCCGTATTTCAGCGGTGTTATCGCCAAGGCGCAAAGCGCGTGGCGGAATGTGGTCAAGACCGCTATCGATCTGGGGATCCCGGTGCCGGCGATGGGCACGGCGCTGAATTACTTCGACGGATACCGCAGCGCCCGACTGCCTGCCAACCTGCTGCAGGCGCAGCGCGATTATTTCGGGGCGCACACTTATGAGCGCACCGACAAACCGCGCGGCGAGTTTTACCACCATATTTGGACGGAAAGCGGCGGCAACACCGCCGCCTCTACTTACACGGTCTAAACTTAACACGAAAGGAATGATGAAATGGCTATGAAAAAAGGTGTGAGAATCGCCGTAACGGCAGTGACGGTCATCGCGGTGGCGTTGGTGGTGTTGTTGGTGACGCTTCCGCTGACCATTTGCCCGATTGTCAAGGGTGCCGCGCTGGCGGGTGAAAAAGTTGTCGGAGTGCCGATTAAGGTCGGCAGCGTCAGCATGAATCCGTTTAACGGGTCGTTTTCGATGTCTAAGGTGAGCGTGGGCAACCCGCAAGGGTACTCCACCAATGCCTGTTTCGCGGTTGACCACATGTCGGTGAAGATGAAAATAGCTTCGCTGTTTTCCGACACCATCGTGATTGACGACATCACGATTAAAGATCCTTTAATTCGGTATGAGTCAAAGGGCGGGAAGTCGAATTTCGACGCGTTTACCAGTGGCAGCAAGCCGAAAACGAAGACGGACGAGACGGGTAAGGAAACCCCGAAGAGCGACGAATCCGGCAAGAAGGTGGTAATTAACCACTTCAAGCTGTCCGGGGCGCAGGTGCAATTCTCTTCGCCGTTGACGATGGGCGCGGCGGTGCCGGTGCCAACTCCGGATATCGAATTGAACGGTATCGGCGCCAAGAACGGCGGCATTACCGCGGTCGAGGCGATTAAAGAAATCGTTTCCAGCGTGGTGGTGGGCATTGTAAAAGCTTCCGCCAACGTGGTTGGCGGTGCCACCGATCTCGTGGGCAGCGGTGCCAAGGATATCGGTGCCGGTGTCAAAAAGATGGCCACCGGCGCGGTTGAGGGCTTTAAGAATCTGTTAAAAGCCGCAGACAAGCCGCCGGCCGGCAACGAGAAGTAGCCGATGAGCGTTGATTGCGCGATGCTGCGGGGTTTTGCCCCGCAGCACGATTGTTTTGTGGGAATCGACTCCGACGGATGCGTGTTTGACACGATGGCGGTCAAACAGCGCGAGCATTTTCATCCGTTGATCATCAAGCACTGGCATTTGGAGCGTTGCGCCGATGCTTTGATCGCGTGCGCGGATTTCTCGAATCTGATTTCCTGTTACCGCGGGTCGAACCGGTTTCCGGCTCTGCTGCGCACTTTCACCTGGTTCCGCAACTATCCGGGTGTCGCCGAATCAGGGGTGGAGTTGCCCAAACTTGACGCTTTGCGGGCATACGTGCAATCCGGTCTGACTTTGGGTAATCCGTCATTGCGGACTGAAGTGGAGCGGACCGGGGATCCAGAGTTGCGCCGCCTTTTGGAGTGGAGTCTGGAAGTTAGCGCCAGCATCGATGGCAATATGCGCCCCGTACCGCCTTTCCCGGAAGCGGTCGCGACCATGGAGCAGATGCGGGGGACTGCGGATTTGATGGTGGTTTCGCAAACGCCGGAAGCCGCATTGCGGCGCGAGTGGAAATTGCACCGGATTGACGGGCTGGTGGAAATTATCTGCGGTCAAGAAGCGGGGACCAAGGCCGAGATGTTGGCCGCCGCCGCCGGGGGAAAATATGCCTCCGGGAAGGTGCTGATGGTGGGGGATGCCCAAGGCGACCTGCGTTCGGCCCGCGAGGCCGGTGCGCTGTTCTTCCCCATTACTCCCGGCGATGAAAACAACGCTTGGCGGCGGCTTCGAGAAGAGGGTTTCCCGCGTCTGATGAACGGAACGTTCGCCGGCGATTATGAAACGGAGCTGGAACGCGAGTTTTTGGGTACATTGCCCAGTATACCGCCTTGGGAAGAGTGACGAGATAATAGTGACGAGATAAGAGTGAGGAGTGAAGAATTAAAATGGTGAATAATGAGTGGGTGTTTGGCTGGCAATGAAAATTATTTCGATAAAATCATATTTCGTTATTGACTATGCCACCCAACTATTTTAAAGTTATTGCTCTCAACCCGAATTGGGGCGAGAGGCGCCGATACCTGTAACAGGCAATTTGCAACTTGGATAGTGCGAGGTGTTGTGAAGTGTCCGATTTTCTGGTGTTCGAAAACGTTACCAAGCGTTTTGGCCCGTTGACTGCGGTCAATAATGTCTCTTTGGGCATTAAAAAGGGCGAGTTTTTCTCTTTGTTGGGACCGAGCGGTTGCGGTAAGACTACGTTACTGCGCATGCTCGGGGGCTTTGAGATGCCGGATTCCGGACGGATATTTCTAGACGGTAAGGACATTACCGACCTTTCGCCGAACCAGCGCCGCGTTCACACCGTTTTCCAAAATTACGCGCTCTTCCCCACGATGACCATCTGGGACAATATCGCCTTCTCCCTAAAGCTGTCCAAGTTGCCTAAGCGTGAGATTGAAGAGAAGGTAGATGCGATTCTCGGCATGATCCAAATGCGCGAGCACGCGTGGAAGTATCCGAACCAGCTTTCGGGCGGACAAAAGCAGCGCGTCGCCATTGCGCGCGCCTTGGTGGACCGGCCGCAGGTGCTGTTGCTTGACGAGCCGCTGGCGGCGCTGGACCTCAAGCTCCGTCAGCACATGCTGATGGAATTGGACCTTATCCACGATCAGGTGGGTATTACCTTTATCTATGTGACCCACGACCAAGGTGAGGCGATGAGCCTTTCCGACCGTATCGCCGTTATGAACCGCGGCAAGGTGGAGCAGCTTGACCAGCCGGCGAAGATTTACGAGGCGCCGGTCTCCAGTTTCGTCGCGGCGTTCATCGGCGACACCAACTTTTTTGCCGGTGAGATCGTTGCCGCTTCGGGCGACTATTGCACTATCCGTTGCGAGGGGCTGGGCGATATTCAGGCTTTCAATGACCGCAAATTGTTGGTCGGCCAGAACGTTCACCTTTCGGTGCGTCCGGAAAAGATTCATATCACGCTTAACGCGCCCCAGCCGGAGAACGGGGTGGGGGTAAACGTTTTCCAGAGTACGGTAACGGATGTGATTTACCAAGGCGTTTACACGAAATATTGGATCATGTGCGGCGACCGCAGCGTCTCCGCGCTCAAGCCGCATTCCAGGTTCCTGCTTGACCAGGCGCCGATCACCTGGAACGACAAGGTGTACATGTGGTGGCATCCGGATGACGGTTACATGATTGAAAACTTCTCCGAATCCGACGCCGGATTGGTGCAGACTCCGCCTGACGCGCCCAAGGAGTTCCCCGGAAAATGAAAAACCGCAAAGGATTTTTCTCGGAAGGATTGCTTACCGCGCCGTCGTTTTTGTGGCTGGCCCTGTTTTTCGCGATACCGACGCTGATTGTGGTATCCTTCACCTTCCACGGCCACACGCCTAACGGGGGCGTTGCGGAACCGTACAGTCTTGAGACATGGCGCGCGCTTGCCGACCCGGATTATCCGTCAATCATTTGGCGGACGCTGCGCATCTCGGTTAAAGTGACGCTCTGGTGCATTCTGCTTTCCCTTCCCTGCGCCTACGCGATTGCGCGGATGGACAAGCGCCTGCGGGCGATTGTGGCGGGGGCGATCATGCTGCCGTTTTGGACCAGTTTTGTGGTGCGGGTCTTCGCCTGGCGCACTATGCTGCATCCGGACGGCTGGTTGCAGGCTTGTTATCTTTCTTATTTGCGTTTCAACGAATGGCTTTTCCAGTGTATGCCCGCTTTTGTGCAGCATACGTTGACGGGATTGGGATTGGCAACCCCGGGACCGCTTGATCCTGCGATGGCTACGATGCTGGATTCAGAGGTGGCGGTAGTGTTGGTTTCGGTCTATTCCTTTCTCCCGTTTTCCATCATGCCGATTTATTCGGCGGCGGAAAAGTTTGACTTTTCGCTGATGGAGGCGGCGTTGGACTTGGGGGCGAACAGTTTCTACGCTTTCCGCAAGATCTTTATCCCCTGCATTCGCCAAGGGATAATTTCAGCGGTGCTGATGGTATTCATTCCGGCCATCGGCTCTTACGTGATTCCCCAGATGCTGGGTGGCACCAACTGCGTGCTGATCGGCAACAAAATTTTCATGCGCGCGATTCAGAACCGCAACATTCCACACGCCTCGGCGTTGGCCACCCTTATGGCGGTGTCGGTGCTGGTGCCGATGGCGATGACCGTTTGGTGGCGGGCGCGCCAGAAAGCTCGGGATTTGAAAAAGGCTGACAATGTGGTGGCGGCGCATATTCCGGGGGCAAAGGCATGAAAAAATCATTCTTCGCCCCGACGGTGTTGGCACTAGTGTTGCTTTTCCTCTATATTCCGATTCTGTTGGTGATCGCTTACGGTTTTAGCCCGGACGGGATTTCCCTGCGGTTTTTTGACGCGGACGGCAATTTCCTGGGGTTCACCGTCAAATGGTACCGGCAACTGTTCACCGGAGTTTACTCCGTGCGCAGTCTGCTGGACAGTTTCTGGCTGTCGCTTGAGATCGCCGGGCTGGCCACGCTGTTTTCGTGCGTGATCGGCACGACCGCCGCGCTCGCGCTCAACCGTTGGAAAAGCCGGTTGCAGTCCGTACATTACGCGCTGGTTTACACGCCGCTGGTCATGCCGGATATTCTGATCGGTATTTCGTTGCTGATGCTTTTTGTCGCCTGCCGCGTGGAGTGCGGATTCTGGACCATCCTCATTGCCCACATCACGTTCTGCGTCTCATACGTGGTGATGACGGTGCTTGCCAGACTACAGGACTTTGACCGTTCGATTATTGAAGCTGCATACGACTTGGGCGCGGGACCGCTCTATACCTTTTTCAAGGTTGAGCTTCCCGTCCTGATGCCCGGCATCATCGCGGGCGGTTTGCTGGCTTTCACTCTTTCGATCGACGATGTTGTCATCACGGCGTTTGTCAACGGCGCGGGAACCAACACATTCCCTACCTACGTGTCCTCGATGGTAAAGCATTCAAAGAACCTGCCGGCGGTTTTTGCGCTTTCCACGGTGATGCTTATCGCTACTTGTCTGTTGGCGGGACTTTCCCGCACGATTTCAAAGCGGCATGGGACGTAACGCGCGGTAGCCGGAAGAATTTGTCCGCCCCGCTGGGGGCCGGTTGTTAACCAAAAAAAGAAAGGAACAAAGCAATGAAATCCATTAACCTCCTGGCGGGCGTTGCGCTCGTACTCGGCGTCGTCGCGGGTTGCAACCCGCAGAAGAACGAAAATGACGGAGCGAAAAAACCGGAATTGCACATCTACACTTGGTCTGACTACATTGCGCCGGACGTGATTCAGGCGTTTGAAAAAAAACATTCCTGCAAAGTGGTTATCGATACGTTCGATTCCAACGAGACCATGTACGCCAAGCTTAAAGCCGGTGCGACCGGATATGATATCATCATGCCTTCATCCTACCAGATTAAGACGATGGTGGACGAGGGGATGATTCAGAAGATTGACCACGAGAAACTTCCCAATGTCCGTAAAAATTTTGCCAAGCAGTTCCTGCCGCAGATCATCGATCCTTCGTTCACTTACAACGTTCCTTACGCGGTTACCTACACTGGTTTTGCGTACTTGAAGGACAAGGTCCCGGCCGGGGTTGATGTCAACACTTGGCAGGTTCTCGCGAATCCTGCTCTGCGCGGCAAGATCTCGCTGTTGGACGATCAGCGCGAGGTTATTGGCGCCGGTTTGATGAGCTTGGGGTATTCGATCAACACCACCTCGGCTGAGGAGCTTGACAAGGCCGTTGCCGAAGTTTTGAAGTGGAAGGAAAACATCCGCAAGTTTGACTCGGAAAGTTACAAGACTGAGGTCGCCTCCGGGGCAATTCTGCTCGGTCAGGGTTATTCCACGGATGTCACCCAATTAATAGTCGGCGATGAGGAAGAGGGCGTAAAACCCCGGCCGGATGTCGGTTTCGCTTTGCCGAAAGAGGGCTTTGCCGTGGCGTTTGACGAAATGGTGATTGCTAAAGACGCCAAGCAGATCGATTTGGCTTATGCGTTCATCAACACCATCTACGACCCTGAAGTCGCCAAGGACAACATGGAGTATATTTGCGGTCCGAATCCGGTTGGTCCCGCCATCGAGATGCTGGACGAGGATTATCGCAAAATGATTATTCTTGACGAGGAGACCATGAAACGCGGTCAAGTGATTCGCGGTTTTGACGGCAACTCGCAGGTTATCGAGTTGTACAACAAGGCTTGGGATAAGATCAAAGCCTCCCGTTAGTTTTGATGCCTTTCTCGCTTGTTAAAAAATGCGTTCCTGCAAAACGGGAACGCATTTTTTTATTATAACCATGCGGTAGACGGGATATGCGGCAGGGGCTTTCACTTAAGAGTCTAATTTTGATAATTGCGGCTTGATTTATCCTCCCGTCAGGAGTAATATATTATATGTTGTTTTAACCGTTGTATTCACTCACATTGAGAGTTTAACTGCTATGAAGAATTCATTTTTATCATCGTTGTTGTCGGTCGCTTGTGTGGCGTCACTGGCAGTTTCCGCTTTTGCGCAGGGTAACCTCCGTTACAGCATAACGGTAACCAAGTTTGAAAACAAGGCCAACTGGCGCGGGCAGTGGGATTTGGGTGACGCATGGGGAACAATCTTGACCGACCAACTGACCCAATCGGGCAAGTTCATCGTTCTGGGCGAGAAGGATATGCGTGCCGAGGCGATGAATGAGCAGGACATGGCGGCGTCGGGCCGGATGGCGGGCGGCAAGAAAGCCCCGGCTACCGGGCAGATGACCCCGGCCCAATTGCTGGTGAAAGGCGCGATTACCCACGTGCAGGAAACCAAAGGCGCCGGCACCGGGTTGGGATTTAAGGGCATTCGCGTGGGCTTGGGCGGCGGAAGCGCCGAAATTAACATCACGATTTACGTGGTCGATTCCCGCACTGGTCAGGTCAAAGCGTCCAAGAGTGTGGTCGGAAAGTCTGGCAAGAAGGGGTTGTCCCTTGGTTACCACGGTAGCGCACTGGGCGGTCTTACCGGCGATATGGGCGGTTTCTTGAAGGATAACATGGGGTTGGCGGCGACCGATGCGGTCAATCAGGCGATGGAGTTCCTGATTGCCCAGTTGGATTCGCTGCCGTGGGAAGGCACGGTGGTTCTGGCGACGGAAGAGAAGGTGATTATCAATCGCGGCGAACGCGAGGGCGTGGCGGTAGGCCAGATTTTCGATGTCGGCAAAGAGACTGAAATTGCCGATCCTGACACTGGAGAGGTGCTGGACCGCGAACTGACCAAGGTCGCCAAGATTAAGGTCGTGTCCGTTAAAGAGAAGGTCGCCACCTGCACCGTCATCGAAGGCAAAGGGATTGAAAAAGGTATGGGAGTGCATCCCGCCAAGTAAAAGATGCGTGTCGCCATCGCTTATCCGCCGTTGCCGTCTGAACTGGGGGTTCCGCTGTTAGGGCAGAACCGCCAGTTTCAGTGGTTTAACCGTCCCACGTTCATTTATCCGGTGGTTCCGGCGTTGGCGGCGACCATGGCAAAGCGGGCGGGACACGAGGTGGTTTGGCTCGACGGAATCGCCTCCGGTTGGACTCCCGAAGAGTTTGGCCGGAGATTGGACGCCTTCGAGCCGGATGTGGTGATGATCGAGACCAAAACTCCGGTGGTCAAACGCCACTGGAAGATCGTCACCGAATTAAAGGCGAAACGTCCGGCGCTCACGGTGGTGATGGTGGGAGACCACGTTACCGCGCTACCGGCGGAGACGATGGAAAACTGCCCGGTGGATTTTATCCTGACCGGGGGAGATTACGATTTCCTGCTGCTTGAATTGTTGGGGCAGCTGACGGCGGTCAGCCACGATTATCCGCCGGGCGTGTGGTATCGTAACGCCGCCGGAGAGGTTGAGAATACCGGGCGTTTCCAGTTGAATCATGACCTTAGGACGCTTCCGTGGATCGACCGGGATTTGACTTGCTGGAAACTTTATGCCGAACGAAACGGCAACTACCGTAAGACTCCTGGCACTTACATCATGTCCGGACGTGACTGTTGGCACGGAAAGTGCACTTTTTGCTCTTGGACTACGCTTTACCCGAACTACCGAACCCGCGATCCGATTGATGTGGTGGATGAAATCGGCGATTTAATCGATCGTTACGGCGTTCGCGAGATAATGGACGACACCGGCAGCTTTCCGGTGGGCGAGTGGCTGAAGATTTTCTGTAATGAAATGATTCGGCGCGGCTATCCCAAGAAGTTGCGCATCGACTGCAATATGCGGTTTGGTAAGTTGGATTTTGAGACGTACCAATTGATGCGTAAGGCGGGGTTCCGTTTGGTGTTGTTCGGATTGGAATCTGCCAACCAGACTACGCTTGACCGGCTGGTAAAGGCGCTTAAGGTTGAAGAGATCGAGCGGGGGGCAAAAGAGGCGTCAAAAGCCGGATTGGATGTGCACGTCACGGTGATGCTGGGATATCCGTGGGAGGGGGAGCGCGAAATTGCCAACACGGTATGTCTGGCCCGTCGGCTGCTTCGCAAAGGTTACGCTTATACGTTGCAGGTCACACAGGTGGTTCCGTACCCCGGCACTCCGCTTTTTCGCGAGGTGCGGGAGAATGGTCAGTTGCTGACCGAGGATTGGGACGATTTCGACATGCGCCGGCAGGTGATGCGGTCAGGGGTTCCGGAAGAGCAGATTAAGGCGGCGATCCGTGAGGTCTACCGTGCGTTTATGCATCCGGAGACGGTATTGCGCCGGTTGTGTTCCACGAAATCTCCGATAGAGGACATGAAATTTTATTGGAGAGGGTTTCGGTCGCTTTTGGGCCATTTGCGCGATTTCAAGTCTTAAAATGCCGCCGGCCATGGTTGGCGGCGAATAAACAAAGGGAGAGAGTTATGAAAAGCATTCTGTTTTGGGTGTGTGCTTTGCCCGCCGTGTGGGGAATGGCGGAGACGATTTATGTTTCACCGCGTGGCAACGACGCGTGGACCGGCTCGTTGAAGCTGCCGACAAAAGCGCTTAACGACGGTCCTTTGGCAACGTTTGAGGGAGCCCGCAACCGTGCCCGCGCGTTGCGCAGGTCGGGGCAGATCGCGTTTGACGCGCCGGTGGAGGTCGAGGTGCTTTCCGGTTGGTACTCGATTGACCATCCCCTGGAGTTCACTTTTTCCGATTCGCACCTTCATTTCAAGGCGGCTAAAAACGCTTCGGTGGTGGTGTCCGGCGGGCGCACGCTTTACAAGTTTGAGCAGCAGGTCCACGGAATGTGGCAGTCCGATTTGCCGGAAGGCATGACCTTTGAGCAGCTTTACATCAATGGCCGCCGTGCCCAGCGGGCAAAGTCGCCGAACGAGTTTTACTATTACATGCGCAAACCGGTTCCGTTCGGTACCGATCCGGTGACCGGTAAACCGGACGCAGACCTATCGCGGCGGGCGTTTATGGCGTATCCGGAGGATTTGGAGAATGTGGCCAGAAAGCGCCCCGACACTTTGTCGGAGGTGGTGGTCAGGGTTTTCCATTCCTGGGAAGCCAGTCAGGCGAGACTGCAGCATGTGGATGGCAAGACCGGGCTTGTGGTGGGTACGGCAGCCACTCCGTGGCCTTATTTCAATTGGGGCGGAAGCGAACCCCGCTATGTGCTTGAGAATTACCGCGAGGCTTTGGATTGTCCGGGCGAATGGTATGCCGATTATGCGTCCGGTCGTTTGTGTTATTTGCCACTCAAAGGCGAGTCGGTGGATCTGACCATGGCCATCGCTCCGGTGACGGACGCATTTGTAAAGATTTACGGTGAAAATACGACCTCAAATCTTGTCCGTGACATCGCTTTTGACGGAATTAGTTTCCGCTATGCCGGATATTGGTTGCCTGAAAACGGACAAGGCGATTCTCAGGCCGCGGTGAACCAACCGGCGGCGATTGAGGTTCGTTCCGCCCATGACGTGGTTTTCCGTAATTGCGAAATCGCCCACGTTGGCAGTCATGGTATCCGTTTTAGCGAGGGTTGCCGCCATATTTTGGTCGAACAGTGCGAAATCCACGATTTGGGCGGCGGTGCGGTTTATGTTGGCGACACTACGGTCGGACCGGATACGCCATCCTCGCAGTTGACCGGTGATGTCCAAATTTACAATTGCATTTTGCACGACGGCGACAATCTGTTCCCTGGCGCGGTTGGCGTGTGGATTGGAAAAGCCTTCGGGGTCAGCGTTACCCACTGCGACATTTCCGACTTCTATTACACCGGGATCTCAATGGGATGGACTTGGGGCTATGCTCCGACCATTACCCGCAACAACGAGATTTCCTACAACCACATTCACCACCTCGGCAAAGAGGTACTGTGCGATATGGGTGCCATATACACTTTGGGCGACCAGACCGGGTCGGTTGTGTCGCACAACCATATCCACGACATTTGGTCAAGCCGCTATCCGCGGGGCGGTTGGGGGCTTTACACCGATGAAGGAACCGCCAATCTGGTGTTTGAGAAAAATTTGGTGCACGATGTTGCAACCGGTTGCATTCACCAGCATTACGGCAAGAATAACCTTTTCCGCAACAACATTTTGGCGTTCAGCGCCGACGGTCAGATTCAGCGCAGCCGGATTGAGAACCATCCGACACTGTGCCTGACCAACAACATCATTTATTGGGATAACGAATCTCCGGCGATTACCCGCGGTTGGAAAGGGTCTGCCGGGAGTGCGGACGACTTGCGTTTCGGCAAGAACATTTATTGGAATCCCAATGGTTTCCCCGATAAAGCTTTTCTTGGCCGCGACTGGGGTGGATGGCAGAATGAGTCGCAGGATGTGGGTTCGGTGGCGATGGATCCGGGATTCAAAAACGCCGCCCGTCGCGACTTCCGCTTAGGTAAGAAATCGCCGGCGGTGTTGGCCGGATTTGAGCCGTTTGATTACAGTGAAATCGGTCCGGTTGGCAAAGCTTGGCGCAAAAAGGCGGACGGAATTTCGCATCGGCCGTTCCGGCATCCTCCGGCTCCGCGTTCGATCAATTTGTTGCCGGTCTACTGTGATTTTGAAGACATTCCGGTTGGTAAGGCGCTGTTCGAGGCGAAAGTCCATGTCGAGGGCAAAGGCGATTCCGTCGGGGTGGTGGAAGGCGTGTCTTATCGCGGCAATCGGTCGCTCAAGTTCCAGGATGCCCAAGGGCTTAAGGGACGTTTCAACCCGCATGTCTTCCTGCCCTGTAACTTGACCCAAGGAGTGTATGAAAACCGTTTCGCCTTCCGTACCGAAGCCAACCAGGATTGGTTTTACGAGTGGCGCGATTATTCGGTCCAGGGGAAGGAGTTTGTGGTTGGTTTTGGAATCTATGCTAAAGACAACAAGCTGTTGATTAAATCCGGCGGCGACAACCAGGATTCGCGTTTTGATAAGATTGACATTCAGCCTGACACTTGGATGTTTATCACCGTTCGCATGGAGTTTCCTAAGAAAGGGGCGCCGGTATGGTCGGTTAAAATTGAGCGTCAGGGCCAGCCTACCGCAGAGTACAAACAGCTTGCTTCAATTAATCCCAGCTTCACCGCGATGCAGTGGCTAGGTATGGGATCTTTGGCGGATGCCGCCACGGCATTCTACATCGATGACTTTTTCTTCGGCGAGATGCCTTGACCGTTAACTTTTCTTCTTAGTGGCCTTTCGGAATATCTCCAGACGTTTCGAGATTGTGTCTTCGTAACCTTGATTGGTGGGGTTGTAGTATCTTTTGTCAACCGGAAGATATTCCTGCTCCACCAAATGGCCGCTAAAGTCGTGCGGATATTTGTATCCGGTGTCTAAGCCTTCCACCCCGATGGCTTTGACGTGAACGTTTTTCAAGTGTTCCGGAACGGCGAGCATTCTCCCGGCGCGAACATCCGCTATTGCCGCGTCCACCGCCAGATAGGAGGCATTGCTTTTGGGCGCGGTGGCCAGATAAGTGGTGGCTTGGGCCAATGAAATCCGGGCTTCCGGCATGCCGATGAACTCTACCGCCTGCATGGCGGACACCGCTACCGTAAGACCGCGCGGGTCGGCGTTACCAATGTCTTCCGAGGCCAGAATAATCAGCCGCCGCGCGATAAAACGCGGGTCTTCACCGGCCTCAAGCATTTTCGCCAACCAATAAATGGCGGCGTCAGGGTCGGATCCGCGCACGGATTTAATGAAGGCGGAGATAGTGTCGTAATGCCCGTCTTCATCTTTGTCGTAAAGAACCATCTTCCGCTGCACGCAATCCTCAATCACCGCCGGGGTGATGTTTACCACGCCGTTTTCATCCGGCGCGGTGGAGCGTACCGCGACTTCAAGCGCGGTCAGCGCCCGTCTCGCATCGCCATCGCAAATTTCTGCCAGAAAATTCTTGGCGGCCTCGTCCATGCGGGTTTTAATGGCGCCCAAACCGCGTTGATCGTCGGCCAATGCGCGTTCCACCAGTTTAATCACCGCGTCCGGAGCCAAGGCGTGAAGCTCAAAAACCAGTGAACGGGAAGTGAGCGGCGAGTTGACGAAAATGTTGGGGTTGTGCGTGGTCGCGCCGATCAGTGTCACGGTACCATTCTCGACGTACGGCAAAAGCACGTCCTGTTGCGATTTGTTGAAACGGTGGATTTCGTCCACGAACAGCACCGTACCCGGACCGTTTCGGAACAGTCTTGCGTTCTCGCAGATGTTGCGCAGCGTGGCTACGTTGGACAGCACCCCGCTGGTACGTTCGAAACGCCTTTTGGTGACTTTTGCGATCACTTCGGCTAAAGTGGTTTTCCCGCATCCGGGCGGACCGTAAAAAATCAGATTGGTCAACCGGTCTGCCTCGATGACCCGGCGCAGCAATTTGCCGGGGCCGAGGATGTGGTCTTGCCCCAATACCTCTTCAAGGGTAACCGGGCGCATCCGCGCCGCCAATGGCGGCGGCGTGTTGCCGGTTTCTACATTTTCCTCGGTTTCGTTAAAGAGATCGTCGTCGTCCATGGTAAAGAATCACTGGCGTTTGGCTTCTTGGATCATTTCTTCAATCGTCGGCGGCTTTACGCCGGCCGGCAAGGCTTTGGCAAAACGCGTGTGGCATTCGCGGACAATGTCTTCCCGTTCGTTTTCCCGTGCCAGCGCAGCGATTTTTGCCAGATACTGCAGGTAAACCGATCGCATGGTTCGGGAAGGGAATTTCTCGAATGTTTCGGTAAAGAAATCGGTGGTGGCGGGGACCAGCTTAAGTCGGTCGGCAACCGAATGGGCGGCGGAGGGGTTGGTGATAATAATCAGCAGCAGCGACTGATAAATCAGACGGCGGCACATCAACTCTTCCAGCCCGCCATCGGGAAACTGCAACCCCAGCCAAGCCCAATACAAGGAATGGGCTTCGGGCAACCGCCAGTCAACCGGACCGAAACGCTTCTCGATTTCAAGCATCTTGTCGGCATCCATCCGGTGTTCCGCGAGTACGGCCCGGCATTCCGGACTGTCGGCAAGCTTACCGTTGGCGTCAACGCACGGGGCCATGCGGTCGGCCAGCGTTTTCTGGTAAGTCGCATGGGCTTCATCGAGCGTTCCGCCCACTTTGTTCATGTACATCCACGCTAGTTCCCGGTATAATCTTGGCTCCTTGGGGTTCATGCGGATTCCGTCATCGCGCAGCAACCGGATGCCGTTCTGTACCCAGCGCAAACGGTCTTCGTGGCGAATCATCATCACGCTGACGTTGTAGGCCAGATTCCAGGCGTTGTAAACCCAAGCCTCCGCGGCGTGGGGATCGAGCATGGTTAACCAGTCTGCTAACTGCACCAGTTCAAGATAACGGGACTCTTCCTGAAGTCGCTCGGCGCGAAACCACAGCACCTCGGAGACAATACCGCGGAATCCGCCCAATCCGGCCATGACGAATGTCAGTGCCGGCGGCGGGTCGGCCGTGTAGCCCGGATACGCTTCGGGCATCCCGGATTGGCGGATCGCGGCCAGCCGACGGCTTTGAACCGCCGCCAGCGCCACCGCCGCAGCTAAAACAATCCAAGGCGTTATTCTCCGTATTTGCATAAAACGTTAATCCTAACCATTCAGCTTTGGGGCAAGAAAAAGAGATATCCGCCAGTCCATGCCGGAACCGGCGGTAACGTTACCAGCGCATCTTTGCCTTCGCGAACGATGGCAAGCTCCGCATCTTCGGCATCGAAAGTCGACCACACGGCTTTAACCGCGTCCGCAGGTATCCCGCGAAGTTTCAGCTTTACCGGTTGGGTAGTCCCGACCGTGGCGTTAACGAAGACGATTGATACCAGTGTGCCGTTCTCGCGGATTCGCGGTTGGACGAAGGATCTGGTTGGCGTTTCCAATAGGATTGGTGACTTGCCGTGCGATGCCCAATCGGCGAGCCGATGCAATCGTAACACGTGGCCGCCGGAGGCGTTGGCGAGCGATCCGCCCAGAGCGTCGTATCCGAACACGGCGCGTCGGCGTCCGCTTGGCGTTTCAAACATGATGCACGCCGGACCGGCAATGAAATCTTTGTTCATGTCGTCGCCATAGTTGCCGACAATCGTCGCGCCCGCCGCCGGCTCAAGAACGTAAGTGTTACCGGTTATCGGAACTTCACGGGAAGCAATGCCTTCGCATAATTGGTTGCTGGTAAATCGCTCTCGAATTCCGGAAGCGTCTCCTAAACTTTTGCATCCGGAAAGTCCGATCTCGCCGGCGTATCCGGAGCTGACGAGTTTGTGTGCGGTCGGTCCGTCAATAATCAAATCCTCGGAAAACAGCTTGTCCATCGCCTTTTTGCCGCTGCTGATTACGGCTTCGGCATCCTTCAGGGTTAGGATGTGCGCGAATCCGGAACGCCGTTCGCCTACTGTGACGTCGAGCGGCAGGGATGATGTGCGAAGGGGCAGGTCGGGGGTTCGTGATAATCCGTAACCGGCACGTTTCGCCCCCTCGTTGATTCGCACATACCTTTTGAGCATTGCAATGTTGTTTGCCATCGGGGAAAGAATCTCAGAACCGTACCATTCCGGCGGTTCGTACCCGGCATCAATCGCGAACACGGAAATGGCGTTCATGCCTTGCGACAGCGATTCCAGAGCCTCAAGGATAACGCCTCTCCCGGTACGGCACGCAAAGGTGCGGGGGAAGGTTTCGACTTCCATGCAGATCCAGTCCATAAAGGGCAGCGGCCCGATGGTTTCAATTTGCCGTGCGAGAATATACGCTTTGAGAATCTGGTCGCGGGCGTCATGATCACGATACGATCCGGCTCCAGCACGCATTCCGACCCCCAAGCCGGTGGTGGCATGAAACGCTTCATAAATCGCTTTGTGTTCCGGAAAACACGCGCCCGGTTGTTGCAGACACATGCGTGTTTGCGGCGAAACCTCGTGCACGGCTTCCGCAATTGCTTTGGCGAGCTCCGTTTCTCCTTCGAACGCAAACGCGCGCCAACGGTCGGCAAGTTCGCTGTCTTGTTTGATGTCTTTTAGCAGTTGTTCGCGAGTCCGCTCTTTGCCCTCTTTTTGCGCGAAGAGCGACAGGCAATGCTCGCAATGGCATCCCCATCCGCTGTTGCCACCATTGGAGTGGTGGTTAATGATGCGTATATCATCGTCTACCCACACCGAATACGGTTTCACGGCCTTGGCGTATGCGCTGGCCATTTCGCGCATATAGGTTAGAAATTCCGGTGCCCGCGGGCAGTTCTGGGTTTGAGCCGTCGTGCCGTCGGAGGCGGTGTAACGCTGCCAAGTGATGCCTGAATTGTCGGAATGCAACGCTAGAAAATCGCCGTGTCCGATAGTAGCCTGGATCTGGACAGAGGGGAGAATGCCGAGCTTTCTGAGGTCGTTTGCAGCGACGGCGAGACGTTCGGCGGCGGCTTGGTGCACTTCGATCTTGGGGAAGTTGATGCCGGTGGAAAACCAAACCTCGTCCACTGCGGCGCGGTATTTGGCGAACTGTTCAAGCGTTGCCCGCCATGTGTCGGCTTCGTCGGATTGCCGTTTTCTCAAACGAATTACAGAGAACGGGGCGGCCTCCAAAGGTTTATCAACCTCCGCGCCGGAAGCGGGAAGGCGCACGAATACCGAAATCGCCAACAATGCCAATGAGACAATGTAGATTGCTGTTTTTCCCATAGTAATAACTTCCCCAAACCAACGGCCGCAACCGTCTGAGTCAACTGAAACAAGCTACTAAACGCGTTAATTATCTCATATTGCCCTATTTTGGGCAAGGGTAAAAGTGGTGAAATCGGCCTAACTGTTTTTATTCTAGAAAGTGGTTGAATCGCGTGGTGATTTTTGTTAGTGTATTAACCGTTATGAACATTAAGCAAATTTCTTTTGGCGTGTTGTTGTCGCTGGCTACCGCCGGGGCGGTGCTGGCGGATTTCCAGAATCCGGTAATCGCGAAAGATTGGCCGGATCCTACGGTGTGGTATGCTGGCGGTAAGTTTTACAGCGTCGCGACCGGTTTGCGCACATTGATGACCAGCAGTGACCTGATTTCCTGGACTGACACCGGGGATAGTCCTATTTCCCCTGACGCTAGGGGTAAACTGGAGGCGATCTCGCGGAACATTTGGGCACCATGCGTGACTCGCATCGGCAATAATTGGGTATTGTACATTTCGCTTTTCATTAGCGACGACGATTGCAAAATTGCGGCCCTCACGTCAACCCGTCCTACCGGGCCGTTTGAGTTTAGGGGTGTGGTTATTGACACGCGAAGGGAAGGTATTCTTAACGCGATTGATCCGTTTGTGTTAACCGTCGACGGGAAAGCGATGATGTTTTTCGGCAGTTTGGCCGACGGGGTACATGTGGTGGACCTCGCTTCCGATGGTTTGTCCATTGCGTCCGGCGCGAAACCGCTCCATGTGGCGGGCATCCGCAAGCCGGAATCGAAGATGGTCGGCGCGTATGAAGGCTCATACGTGATGCATCGAAACGGATGGTGGTATCTGTTTGTCTCCGGCGGACACTACGCCAACCACACTTACTATTTGACCGTGGGCCGCTCCAAATCGGTCAAAGGACCGTACTCCGACCGGGAGGGCAATAATCTGACGGCCGGCAAAGCCAAGCCGATTTTGTCCTCTTCCGCCGATGATTGGTTTTACGGCCCCGGCCACAACGGGGATGTTTTCACCACCCAAGACGGCCGCACGATGATTTTTTACCATTCGCATTGCAAAGGTTACGATCCCAAAGAACGACCGACGCTGTTGCAGGAAATGAAGTGGGATGCTGACGGTTGGCCTTACTTTGTGAACGGTAAGCCGGCCAAGGCGGAACGCGAGTTCAAAGTGCGGGTTCAAGAGCCGGTCAAGTGAACTCGTTGGCATCGGCAAAATTTCGCCCTGATGGCGTTTTGGGGTTGTCTTGGCGTTCGGTTTGGTGATAAAATGAGCGCACCATTTGAGTTTTGGATTAACTGTTAATCGGATGATATTATGAGTAAACCTGTTGTGATTATGCCGTGCCTGGATATGCGCCAGGGTAGGGTGGTTAAAGGCGTGAATTTTGTGGATATCCGCGATGCTGGCGATCCCGTGGAATGCTGCAAGGCGTATTGCGCCGCCGGCGCGGACGAGTTGGCGATGCTGGACATCACCGCCACGGTGGAAAACCGCTCCACGATGCTTGAGGTGGTGCGCAAGGTGGCGGACGCCGTAACGGTGCCGTTTACGATGGGCGGGGGAATTAACTCCGTCGCCGCCGCCGAAGCGGTGCTTAAGTGCGGCGCGGACAAAATTTCCACCAACAGCGCGGTGTTCCGCAACCCGGATATGATCGGCGAGATGGTTAAGGAGTTCGGTGCCGACCGCGTGACCGTGGCAATCGACGTGATGCAGAATCCTGCTATGCCGTCTGGCTACGAGGTTTTCATCAATGGCGGCAATACCGCCACCGGCACTGATGCCGTGGAGTGGGCAAAACGGGTGGACGGCTACGGGGTTAAGACTTTGTTGCCGACCAGCAAGTCCACTGACGGCGTGCGTACCGGCTATGATTTGCCGCTGATCCGCGCGATCCATGCCGCCTGTTCGGCGGACGTGGTGGCATCCGGCGGCGCCGGGACGATGGAACATTTCGCCGAGGCGGCGGAAGCTGGCGCGACGGTGCTTCTGGCAGCGTCCGTGTTCCATTTCAACATCATCAGCATCCCGGCGCTCAAGGATTACCTTGCCGGCCGCGGGATTAGCGTCCGCCGTTAATTGAAAGTGGGGTGCCGTAATGTCCCGTTCCGCCGATGAGTTGCAGGGAATCTCCTTGTTGGGAAACCGCAAGACCGCCCGCCCGGACGATTACGATCCCGGTGTGCTGGAAACTTTTGCCAACAAGCATCCGGAACGGGATTATTGGGTAACCTTTAACTGCCCGGAGTTTACTTCGCTTTGCCCGGTGACCGGTCAGCCCGATTTCGCCAAGATTGTCATCCGCTACATTCCCGACGAGCGGATGGTGGAGAGCAAATCCCTTAAACTGTATCTGTTCAGCTTCCGCAACCACGGCGATTTTCACGAGGATTGCGTCAACATTATCCTCAACGATCTTGTCGCATTAATGGATCCCAAGTACATTGAGGTTATCGGCGAATTTGTGCCGCGGGGCGGGATTTCGATTTGGCCGTACGCAAATCGCGGGCGGCCGGGGACGGAGTATGAGGAACTGGCGAAATTCCGGTTCCGTTCACACGGGTTGAAGGGCGAATAAGCCGTTCGATGGTTTAAGCCGTTATTTCCGGGAATTCGGGCTATGGTGGTGAAGTTTAACAACGCGATGAACGCCGATGAGGTGTCTGCCCTATGGACCCGGACAGTTGCGGAAGCGGCCGCATCGCAGTCCGGCGCAACGCTGACGCTGGACGCTTCAGACTGCGCGACCCTGGGCGGCGCGGCGTCGGCGTTGGCGGTGGAATTGCGGCGCATCGCCAACGAACGCGGACTTAAGTTGGAGCTTCGCGATCCCCACGGTTCGCTTGACACGGTATTCCGCGTTTTCCCTGCAGAAAAATTTGCCAAAATCGAAACCGGATTGTCCGGCCGCAGCCATTCGCTGGCGGCGCAAGTCGGCGAGTCCACGATGCGCATCTGGCGCGATTTTGTGGAACAGCTCGCCTTCTTGGGTGAAATGGTGTCGGGTTTTTTGCGGCTAATGTTTCATCCCGGCCGGCTGCGTTGGCGGGAAACGCTGGTGTGCTTTGAGCGGGCCGGGATTGACGCGTTGCCGATTACGCTGTTGATTGGATTCCTTATCGGTTTGATTCTGGCCTTCATGTCGGCCGCCTCGCTGCGCCAGTTCGGGGTTGAGGTGTATGTCGCCGATTTAATCGCCATCGGCCTTTTCCGCGAATTGGGGCCAATCATCACCTCGATTATTTTGGCGGGACGTTCCGGTTCCGCGTTTGCCGCCGAAATCGGCACGATGAAGGTTAACGAAGAGTTGGACGCGCTCGTCACTTTCGGCATCCGTCCCGCAATGTTTTTGGCCATGCCCAGGGTGGTGGCTGCCACATTGGTGATGCCGGTGCTGACCATCTTCGCGGTGACGGCGGGACTGGTTGGCGGAGCGATGGTGTTGGTTTCGATGCAGGTTCCGCCGGTTACCTATCTCAACCATGTGACGGACTCCATTACATTGCCAAACGTGCTGTTCGGGCTGGGAAAATCGGCAGTGTTCGGAACGTTGGTGGGGATGGTGGGCTGTTCCCACGGGTTGCAAACCGGACGCACCGCCGATGCGGTCGGCCGGGCGGCTACCGCCGCTGTGGTGGGGTCGCTGGTGCTGATTACGGTTTTTGACGGCGCGTTCGCCGTGGTGGCGTATTTTGCCGGGGTATAGCAATGGAACGCAAAACGGTAATCGAAGTTAACCATGTTGATGCCGGGTATGACCATCCGGTGCTGCGTGACGTTGATTTCAAGGTGTTCCAAGGCGAGGTCTTTGTGGTTTTGGGCGGTTCCGGTTGCGGTAAAAGCACCATGCTTAAACACATGATCGGGTTGAATCCGCCCCTGGCCGGTACGGTGCGGCTCATCGGTGATAACATTTGGAGCGGCGATCCCGCCGAGCGGACGCGGGCGTTGCGCCATTTCGGGGTGTCCTATCAAAGCGGGGCGTTGTTCGGTTCGATGACGCTTTTGGAAAACGTGCTGCTGCCCTTGGAGTGTTTTACTTCGCTGCCACCTTCGGCGCGGCGGCTGCTGGCTTTGATGCGGCTGGAACAGGTAGGCCTGCGCGAATACGCCGGGTTTTATCCGGCCGATATCAGTGGCGGAATGAAAAAACGCGCGGCGATCGCGCGGGCGCTGGCACTGGAACCGGAGATTTTGTTTCTGGATGAACCGTCGGCGGGTTTGGATCCGGTAACTTCGGCGGGCCTGGACCGGCTGTTGCTGGAATTGCGTGACCGTCACGGCATGACGATGGTGATGGTCACCCATGAGTTGCCGAGTATTTTCGCGGTGGCCGACCGTTGCGTAATGCTTGATCGCGCCGCGCAGGGGATGATTGCGCAAGGGAAACCTGCTGAACTTAGGGATTACCCGCCAAACGATACGGTGCGGAGATTTTTCAACCGCCAGGCGGAAGGAGATAAATCGTGAAAATTGAAGCGACTGCGTTGCCGGGGGTGATGATATGCGAACCGGAGGTTTTCAAGGACAGCCGGGGTTTCTTCTTAGAAACCTACCATGCCCGCAAATATTTTGACTTCGGGGTAAAAACGGTTTTTGTGCAGGACAACCGTTCGCGTTCCACCCGCGGCGTATTACGCGGTCTGCACTTCCAACTCCACCATCCGCAGGCTAAGCTTCTCTCTTGCATCCGCGGCGAGATCTACGATGTCGCGGTGGATATCCGACGCGGGTCACCGACCTTTGGGAAATGGGTCGGGGCGACATTAAGCGAGGATAATTTCAAGCAGATTTTCATTCCCGCCGGGTTTGCCCACGGTTTTTGCGTAATGAGCGACATCGCGGAAATAAATTACAAATGCTCCGAGTTTTATGACCATAAGGATGACCGCGGGATACGCTGGAACGATCCCGAATTGGGCGTGGAGTGGCCGGTAACCGATCCTATTCTTTCAGAGAAAGACCGCCGTCAGCCGTTCCTAAGTGAGGCGGAGCTGCCGCTTTATAATAACACCGGAGGCGAGTGATGCAGTGGTTTCGCGGAGTGTTGACGCTTTGGGTAATGGCGGTNNGGCGGCAGCCGCCATTAGCGCGTCCGGTTTCGAGAATCCGGTTTGGCCGCGCAATTGGCCAGACCCAACCGTGTGGCGGGCGGATGACGGTTATTACTACAGCTTTGCCACGCCGGGCCCTGGGCGGCACGGGCTTATCCGCAGCCGCGATTTCTTTAAATGGGAACCATCGGGCAAAGATCCGTTCACTCTCGACACATGGCGCAAACTTCACGACGGTTGGCGAAACATTTGGGCACCGGATGTCGCCAAAATCGGCGGCAAGTGGCTGATGTATGTTACGGTTTACAATTCGGCGGAAGATTGCGCCATTGCGGTGTTGAGTTCGTTTAAACCCGCCGGGCCTTTTGAGTATCGCGGTATTGTTACCAAGAGCCGCGACACGAAAATCCGCGACACCATCGACCCGGAGGCGGTGGTGGATCCGGGTACCGGAAAGGTGTGGCTGTTCTTTGGCAGCGTGGGGAAAATTCATCGGGTGGAACTGACCCGCGACGGTTTGTCATTGGCCCCGGGCGCCAAATACGTGCATGTGGCGGGATTGACCGACCGGGAAAACCCGTCTCGTGAAAAGGTGTTTGAAGGTTCATACCTTTACCGCCACAACGGTTACTGGTATCTATTCGCCAGCGCGGGACGGTTTTCTGACGAAAGTTACCGCGTTGTGGTGGGGCGCAGCCGTACCTTGGACGGCGAGTTCACCGACAAACACGGCAATCCTATGACCAGAGGTTTTGCGGAGCCGCTACTGTGGTCGGAGCGGGGTGACGCTTTTTACGGGCCGGGACACAACGGCGAAATTTTTACCCTCAACAACGGGCGCAGCTATTTGGTTTACCACTGCCACTGGCGGGAGAAAGACCGTCCGGGCAGCAAGCCGCGCGTAATGATGGCTCAGGAAATCCGTTGGGACAAATCCGGTTGGCCGTACATTGAGGGCAACCATCCGGCGTCGGTCGTAAAATAGGGGTTGTTGTTTTATGCGTTGCGTTATTTGCTTTTTATTGTTGGTTTCGGCCTTGCGAATCGGCGCGGTGACGGTGATGGTGGAGGCGGAGTCGTTCGCCGACAAAGGCGGCTGGGTGGTGGACCAGCAGTTTATGGATCAGATGGGTTCGCCGTTTTTGCTGGCGCATGGGTTGGGAAAACCGGTCGCCAACGCCAAGACTGCGGTCCGCATCGCCGTGGCAGGACATTACCGGGTGTTGGCGCGAACGCGGAATTGGGCGGCGCACTGGAGCAAAAACGGCGCTCCGGGCCGATTCTCCGTGGCGGTGAACGGGACCGTTCTGCCCAAGATCATGGGCGTTAACGGCGTATCCTGGGCTTGGCACGAGGCCGGACAGGTTGAATTATCCACCGGCGAAGTTTCTTTGGAACTGCGGGATTTGACCGGATTCGACGGACGTTGCGATGCGGTGGCGTTGACCACCGACGCTGCCGATCCGCCCAATACCCCGGACGAATTGGAACGGTACCGGCGCAATTGCGGACTGCTTCGCCGAGCTGACGGGGAGGTCAAGGCGGATTTGATTGTGGCGGGTGGTGGGATCGCCGGGATTTGCGCGGCGATATCCGCATCGAGATTGGGCTTGTCGGTGGCGCTGTTGCAGGATCGCCCGGTGTTGGGCGGATGCAACAGTTCCGAGGTGCGGGTGCATCTGGGCGGGCGGCTGAACATTGGCCCGTATCCGCGGCTGGGCGATGTGGTGAACGAGATCGGTCCGGCCAAAGGCGGCAACGCCCAACCCGCGGCGCGGTATGAGGATGACCGCAAAATGGCGGTAGTGTCCGCCGAAAAGAATTTGCAGCTGTTTCTAAACACTCGCGCCATCGGCGTTGAGAAAACCGGCCATCGTATCACGGCGGTAATCGGGCGGAACATCGAGACGGGCGTGGAGACCCGTTTCGTCGCGCCGTTGGTGGTGGATTGCACCGGAGACGGGGCGGTGGGGATGCTGGCCGGCGCAGAGTATCGTTACGGACGGGAAAGCCAGGCAGAGACCGGCGAAAAAACCGCGGTTGAGAAATCGGACGCGGTCACCATGGGCGCGTCGGTGCAATGGTACTCCCGGAAAGGCGACCAACCCGAACCTTTCCCCGACATCGATTGGGCGTTGCCGTTTACCGAACAGTCCTGCGAGAAGGTCAAGATGGGGGAGTGGACATGGGAAACCGGGATGACGCTTGACCAGATCAACGATTTTGAAATGATACGGGATTACGGTTTGATGGTGGTTTACTCCAACTGGAACTTTCTCAAGAACCGTTCGGAATTTAAGTCCGAGTACGCCAACCTAAGCTTGGATTGGGTGGCGTATGTGGCCGGTAAGCGCGAATCCCGCCGGTTGATCGGAGATTACATGTTGCGTGAGCAGGATCTGGTAGACCGTCAGGTTTATCCGGACGGGACATGTTGCACCACCTGGAGTGTGGACCTGCATTATCCCGACCCGAAAAACACCAAGAACTTCCCGGGTGCGGAGTTTAAATCCATCGCCAAACACCGGACGATTTACCCGTATCCGATTCCTTACCGCTGTCTGTATTCAAAGAACATCGGCAATCTGTTCATGGCTGGGAGAAACATCAGCGTCACCCATGTGGCGCTGGGCACGGTTCGCGTGATGCGCACCACCGGAATGATGGGCGAGGTGGTCGGAATGGCGGCGGCGGTTTGCAAACGCAACGGTTGTCTGCCGCGAGACGTGTATGCCAACCACTTTGACGAACTAAAAACGCTGATGGAGCAGGGGGTTGGAAACGGCAAGAAGCAGCCGCCGCAAAATTACAATTTGGGCTCGACGCTTTGGAAACCGGAAAAGTAGCGGTGCGGCATCAGATGGTGGACGCCGGGTTGACGGACGATCGGTTGTGAAGGTGCGTGATGGCTAGCGCCAACGCATCGGCGGCATCGTTTTGGGGCGGTTCCGGCAATCCCAGCAGGGTTTTCACCATCTTCTGCACCTGTTCCTTCTGGGCACCGCCGAATCCCGCAACCGCCATTTTTACCCGGCGCGGTTCATATTCGTAGGCGGGAAGTCCGAGTTTGGCGCATTGGGCCAGAATCACCCCGCGGGCATGGGCCAAAAACAGCATGGTTTTGACGTTTTTGGCGTAAAAAATGCCTTCGATTGCGGTGGCGGATGGTTGGTACTGCTCAATCAGTTTGGCCGTTTCGGCCTGCAGGTGGAGCAGGCACTCGGAAAGCGGTCGTGTCGGCGGGTTGCGGATGGTGCCGTAATAGACCGGAACCATGCGGGAACCTACTGCGTCCAAAATGCCGATTCCGGTAGAGCGCAGCGAGGTGTCCACTCCTAGAACACGTACTGTTGGCAGCGGTTGCGGGTTTTCCATGTTTGGCTGTGTCAAAAAAGCCGCGCCGGGGAGTTGCCCGGCGCGGCGCGATTGTTTAAACCGGTAAAACTTAACCGTTGCGCTTCTCGAAATCCTTCATGAAGTCAACCAGCGTGTCAACGCCGGCCATCGGGAAAGCGTTGTAGATGGAAGCGCGGATGCCGCCAACCGAACGGTGGCCCTTAAGCTGCTTCATGCCGTTCTCGCCGGCCTGCTTCACGAAGAGCGTCTCCAACTCTTCGGTCGGAAGCCGGAAGGTGATGTTCATGTCCGAACGGCACTCTTTAAGGGCGGTGCCGCGGTAGAAGTCGGAGTTGTCGATCACCTCGTAAATCTTGGCCGCTTTTTCGCGGTTCAGCTTGAAGAGGTTTTCCATGCCCTTATTCTTCATCCAGCGGGTGGTGAGGCACAGCATGTAGATGCCGAAGCAGGGCGGGGTGTTGTAAAGCGACTGTTTCTCGACGTAGGTCTGGTAACGGAACATCGTCGGGATGGTTACGTTGCCTTTTTCCGCGAAATCCTTGCGGATCGCGACCATTGCCAACCCGGACGGACCGAGGTTCTTCTGGGCGCCGGCGTAGAACATGGCGAATTTGCTGTAGTCGCGGGGGCGGGAGAGAATATCGGACGACATATCGCCAATCAACGGAGATCCGGTTTCCGGGATTTCCTTGAGCTGGGTGCCGGCGATCGTCTCGTTGGTGGTGATGTGGCTGTAGGCAGCGCCGGGAGTCCAGTTGATTTCCGACAGATTCGGCATGCGGGTGGGGATGTCCTTCTGCGTGTTGGCCACAATGTTCACATTGCCGACCAGCTGGGCCTGCTTAATGGCCGCCGCGCCCCAAGATCCGGAGTTGATGTAATCGGCGGTTTGTCCCGCGCCCAAAAAGTTCAGCGGGATAAACGCGAACTGCATGCTGGCGCCGCCCTGCACGAACAAAACCTCGTAATCGTCGCCCAGTCCCAGCAGCTCCTTAAGGTTGGACATCGCCTCGTTGTGGATGGCGTCATATTCCTTACCGCGATGGGACATCTCCATCACCGACATCCCAGAACCCTTGTAGTCAACCAAATCCGCCTGGGCTTCCTGAAGCGCCTCTAAAGGCAAAACTGCCGGGCCGGCGCTAAAATTGTAAACGCGTGCCATTTTTCTAACTCCTTTCATCTCCACTCCACAGGCACCACGCCTTGGCTATTAGCGATGAATGGAAAATTATTTTGCGCTTATTGTCGCCGGAAGTCAAGCCCCAACCGCAAATCGTTGCGAAAAAAACGATTTTTAAACCCGGTATATCAGATTGACTTTTGGGAGGGGAAACGATACAATTTTTATCTTGTTTTAGTAGTGGAATTGATTTCCGAGTCGGTTTTAGGGTGTAGTTTCAAATCGGTGGCATTTGCGTGTTACAATGGTGCCGGAAATCGTTTTGGGGGTGCAAAGGGATGTTGTCAATGAAAAGATCAAACTGGTTATACGTGGCTGTCGTATTGGTGCCCGTAGTTTTTTCCGCCGCGGCAGCTTGGGGTTCGGTTAAGATGCCGCAGATTGTCTCG
>DBXY01000035.1:3860-14688 GCA_002309765.1 Verrucomicrobia bacterium UBA1200 | reverse complement strand
GCTTCCCCAGCTGTTATCGATAACCCTGTGCTAAAAGCGGCAGAAAAACCAGAACCTGCCATATCAAGTACACCCAAACGGCCGTTGAATGTGCAGCATTCGGGAATTGTGAAAGAAGCGAGTGAAAAGGAAGAGACACAGTCCGCAACCCCGCCAATTCTTATCACGCCCGTTGTTACCGAGCCGGTCGCGCCACAGGTGACGCCGGCTGTTGCCGATGTGCCTGTGGCATCGCTCCGCACTGAACATCTGGTCGAGACAGTCAACCAAATCGTTGAGGCCGTCTCCGCGGAGATTGTTGTTACCCCCTCTCTGATGAAAGGCGAGGGAGAAGTTCGCATTTTGCTTAAGCCGACCGTTCTTGACGGATCGGCCATCACCTTGTCTGCGAAGGACGGAACCCTTACCGTTGCCGTGGCACCCGCTACGCCGGAGGCCGAACAGGTCGTCCTTGCCGCACTGCCACGTCTTGAAGCCGCGCTTGCCGCGCACGCCCCCGCCTTTCAACATGTTGCGGTCGCGCTCATAGCGAAGAAAGGAAAGACCGATGAAACCGCTTGAAATCCTAACTGCATTTCCCAAGTGGGCGAAAGCCACACCCGATCAGATTATCGATTCGCCTGCTTTCGCGATGCCTTGCCGTCTCGGCGAGGAGACTGCGTTTCTCCGGTTTGACGCCATCCAAAGCGGTGACACGCTTAATCTAACGATTCTTTTTGGCGATGAGCCCCATTTGCTCAAGTTGGCGCGTTCACCGCGTTTTCCCGAGTTAGACAAACTGTGGGACAGTCGCGCCGAAGTGCCCGAACCCATCCTGCTCGCGCTCGTGGAGCGGGAATGCGGCGTGTTGTTCCAGCTGTTGGAAAACACGGTGCGCCGGCAGGTGCGGCTCGCAGGATTGGCCGAAACCGCACCCCGTTCAGAACCGCAAACCGTTTTCGCGCAAGTGGCGGACATTCCCTTCGCGTTGACACGCTCAACCACAGTCGTAAACGCGCTCGGCGTTCTCCGTTACCTTGACCTTACGCATCCGTCGCTTCGCGCTGAGACGCTTACGTCCGAAACGGAATATGCTGCGTTTGCGCTTCAGTCTGCTGATTTGGCAACGCTCTCGATTGGTGATGTTCTGCTTATTCCGGAAGTCGGTACCGTTTCGCCGCGGTTCCTTGTGGATGGTCGCCTTGTTGCGGACGATACCGGCGTTATGCCTTTTGCCGAAGACGGACGTTGCCGCATCGTTGCCGCCGAACCGCATCCGGTAACGCTGGGCGAATTGGTCGATGCGGCGGAGAATCCGCATCGTATTGAGGTGCCGTCGCCGAGTCAGCTTCGCCTGATGCAGAACGGTAAAACCATTGCCTACGGACGATTCGACCGACTTGGCGAACAGCCTGCGTTTGTTGTAGAGTCCCTTAACCCCTAACCACCGCACGACTTATGTTCCAGACCGATCCATTTACACTTATTGTAATATTTGTAGGGCTCTCCCTATTACCGTTTGTGGCGATGATTGCAACCTCCTATCTGAAGATTGTTATCGTCATGTCGCTCATCCGCAACGCGCTCGGTATCCAGTCGATTCCGCCGAACATGGTTCTCAATGCGCTTGCGATGATTCTCTCTTTTTACATCATGGCGCCTATTGCGAGCGAAGCGTGGGCGATAGCCCAGAAAGAGTTAGCCACTCCGGTTGCCAGTCAGGTAGTCGGCGCCCCGACCGCCAACCCGACTGTCGCCACAACCAACCAAACGGCCAACATCTTATCGTTGAACACGGAAGCCGTGGCCAAAGCCGCAGAACCGTTCAGAAAATTCCTCTCTTCCCATACCGCGGCGCGGGAACGCACCTTTTTTATCAGCACGGCGGAGACGCTTTGGGGCAAGGATGGCGAACCAGCGAACGTTGACCCCGAAAGTTTCTATATCCTACTTCCGGCGTTTTGTGTTTCCGAACTCACCAAAGCATTCCAGATCGGCTTTCTCGTTTACCTTCCATTTATCGCAATCGACATTATTGTATCCAACATCTTGCTGGCGATGGGCATGATGATGGTTTCGCCAGTGACGATTTCGCTTCCGTTCAAGTTGCTTCTTTTCGTCATGGTTAACGGTTGGACACTTCTCATTCAAGGGCTTGTCAGGGGGTATATCATATGAGCCATGCGCAAATCCTCGACTATGCGAAAATGTGCCTCATCCTTGTCTTGAGGTTGTCACTTATCCCGATTATTGTGGCGACGGTCATCGGCATCATCGTCTCGCTGCTTCAAGCGCTCACGCAAATTCAGGAGCAGACACTCGGCTTCGCGGTAAAACTGATCGCGATTTCCCTAACCCTTCTAGCCTGTGCTTCCTGGCTTGGTTCCTCCCTCCTCCTCTACACGCAAGACATCTTTAGCCACATTGCGTTGTTGAGATAGTTAGGAGGTGCCACTACCTAACCCTCTAACCACGATACCACCCAACCACCGCACCAATTATGTCCTACATTGAATTTCATAGATGGATTCTGGCGGCGGTTCTCGCGATGGCGAGGATCGGTGGGGCATTTGCCATCTGTCCGGCGTTGACGGAATCGATGATTCCGGGCGTGGCACGGCGCGCTGCGACGCTCGGTTTAGCCGTTTTGGTGATTCCCTTCATCCATACGGCGATGCCGCCGGGCGAGCCGAACGTGTGGATGTTCGGCGCACTTGCCGTCAAGGAGGCGCTGATCGGTTTTCTGATTGGTTTCTTTGCGGCGATTCCTTTCTGGATCGCGGAGAATGTGGGAAACTTCATCGACAACCAGCGCGGCGCTACGATGGGTGAAGTTTACTCCCCGCTTAACGGCACCCAAGTTTCGACGACCGGCATTTTCTTCACGCAGCTTGTTTCGACAATCTTCTTCGTTGGCGGTGCGGTGTTGATTTTCCTTGGCGCGCTTTATAGGAGCTATGGCATCTGGCCGGTATTCTCCGGATGGGTAACCTTACAGCCGGACACTCCCGCCCAAATCCTTGGCGCGTTAGACGGAATGCTCAAGACAACGGTCATAATCTCCGCACCGGTGATTATCGTGATGTTTCTCGCGACGCTCGGACTCGGTCTTGTGAACCGCACCGCTCCGCAGCTCAACGTCTTCTTCCTGTCGATGCCGGTCAAGTCCGCGCTCGGCATCGCGATGCTGATACTCTATCTGCCGTTCATCATGGATATGTTGATGTACACGAAAGACACCGCGATCCTAAATCCGGTAATGCGTTTCTTGGGAGGGTGACTTTTGTCATGATACGCGACACGACAGCCGTAAGGGTTTTTGGTCCAAGGCGCGAGCCGTTAGCCGTGTCTCGTGTCGCATACCGCATGCCGTCTCGCGTCTCATTACGCGAAACTTTACGAAAGGTCGGCGTCAATGGCTGAATCCAGTGGCGAAAAAACTGAGATGCCGACCCAGAAGAAGTTGCGCGACGCGCGGCAGAAGGGTCAGGTTTGCACCAGCAAGGACGTGGTTTCCACCGCCATCCTGATCGTCATGTTTTGCGTCTTGGGCTGGATGGGCGTCGCGCTAATGGATGACGCTTCAATGCTGGTATCCTTCGTTGGGCAGCGCCTTGCCGGCGATCCGTTCGCCTCCACGCAGGAGGCGATGGGGTTGACCATGTTCGTGATCTGCAAACATTCGTTTATATTTGTGTTGATTGCTGCCATCATCGGTATCGCGGCGAACACGGCGCAGATCGGTTTTCTCTTCACCTTTGAGCCGATCATCCCGAAACTGGAGAAACTTAACCCCGTTGAAGGCGCAAAGAAGATCTTCTCAATGAAGAACCTCTTTGAGTTCCTGAAAAATGTCGTCAAGGTCTGTTTTCTCGGTTACCTTCTTTACAAAATCATTTGGGCGAGCATTCCAGAACTGCTCACGATGTGCTACGGTACGGTAGACGATATCTTCCCAAGTTTGAAATTGATGCTGAAAAGACTTGCCATTTACACCGGATTTGGTTACATTATTATTGCTGTGGTGGACCGTCTTTTTCAGGGGCGCAACTTCACTAAAGAAATGATGATGACGAAGGACGAAGTGAAGCGCGAGTACAAAGAGATGGAGGGTTCTGCCGAGATTAAGCAGGCTCAGCGCCAGTTCCGTGACGAAATTTTGAATGGCCCCGATCCGGCGAAGGCGGCGAAAAAGGCCAATGTTGTCGTCACCAACCCGACGCACCTTGCTGTAGGCATTCGTTACAAAGCGGAGGAAGCTCCCTTGCCGCGAATTTGCGCACTTGGCTCGGGTAAAACGGCACGGATTATCCGCGAAACTGCTCTTGAGGAGGGCATCCCCGTTATGGAAGACCGTCCCCTCGCGCGTGCCCTATACGCCAAGGGGAAACTGGAGGATTTCGTGCCCGATTCGCTGATCGAACCCGTTGCCGAGATTCTGAAGTGGGCCAAGCAGATCCAGGATGCCCGAAAGGAGGAGGCGGAACTGGATAGCGTGTCGCTTGACGAACTGTCACCGCCAGTTGCCGCGAAAGGCCAAGAAACGAAGCCGGAAGATGACTTGTTATGAAGACGATTGAAGAATGTTACACGACGCTCGCCCCTAAACTGACCAATTGGTTGGTTGCCACCGGCAGTAATTACCATGAGGCGTGTGACTTGGTTCAGGAGGTGTTCCTGAAAATTTGGAAAATGAGGGATAATCTGCGGGATGACGATTCCGCCGTTTCGGGTTTGGTTTTTACCATTGCCCGGAACTTGCGGAAGAACCTTGCCCGCGATAACCGCCGCATCACTTTCGTCGATGAAATCAAAGACGAGGATGCCGGTACTGTGGACGCGGATCCGCTGCCGTCGGATGCCGCTTATCTGCGCCGCCGCTTGACGGAGGCGTTCGCCCAGCTTCCCCCCATTTTGCGGGAAGCGTACACGCTTTTCCAGATTGGCGAACTCTCCATTCGGGAAATCGCCGCCCAAACCGGGGTCTCCGAAAATCTCGTGAAAGTGCGCATCCACCGGGCAAAAGAGAAACTTAAGGAAATTCTTGCTGATTTGCGTGTAACCTTTTAAGCCGAAGCGTGTAGAGAAGGCAGAAACCTTAAAGGAGATCGATGATGGATTTGACAGTAAACCAAAATGGCTTCAGGAATTTGGGTACCGGCGGCGAAATGCCGAACGTCGGAGGCGTTGACGCAAAAAAAGAGGTCGCGGGGCGGGACGGGGTGTCCGGTTCCGTGGCAAATCTTACTGTGACCACCCAGCCGTCCGATTTGCGGAGCTCTGAACCGATTGCCGACATCCCCGCCGCCGCGCTTGTGCGTGACGACGCGCTCGGGAATCTCGTGAGTTCGGCGTTTAATCTTCCGCCGCCGCCGATGCCGGAATTCAAGTAGCGTCCATACAGACTTTTTCGTTGTTGTTTGTTTTTTAACATCAAAGTAACAAGGAGTAAAAAATGCCAGTCGACAGTATCAGCAGTAGCCAGTTTGACCAATTCGTCAAGTTCGCCAACAGTGCGATGACCAGCACTGGCGAAAAAAGCGTGGCGAAACTTGAAGGGACAACTACCGCGCAGGGCGATCATAAGATTGATGTGCGAACCGATGACAAGGTGGGTGCCCTTTTCCGCAAGGGTACCACCAAGACGGAGAATGATGCGGTTCGCGATATATTCAGAGACTCCGTATATGAAATGTTCGGCGGCGAAAGCAAGGTCCCCGCATCGGTCAAGGACGCGATGTTGATGGGAGATTACCGTAAAGGCAAGCCGCTCACCGCCCGCCGTATCTTGGCCGTCAAACAGGCCATTGACAGCGTTGTGACCGATTTCAATACCGTCCTGCCCCAGGCTAAGGCCATAGCCAGCACCAAACGCGCGTACAATGGCCTTGATGCCGCCGGCCGCGCTCAAGCGGACGTGTTGGTGGGCGTGGCGATCAAGTCCTGTATCGCGGATAAAGACGCTCTCGCGGTGGTAATGAAAAACATCGATCGCATCATCGCTTTCGGCGACGGGTCGCTGCGTTCAGCCGATGGCATTAAGCAGAAAGTCGAAGAAATCGTTGCCAACTTCAACGAGATCCGCACTCTGGCCAAGAAAAATTCGGCGGTCATGTCGGCCGGCCGGGATTTTATGAACTCGCTTGAGGGTAAGAGCTTGCCTCCGGGTATGATTGGGGGTATCGTCAATTCGGTATCCGGGCTCAAAGTCGATGCCATGAAGCATTTGTCCCCTTCGTCATCCTGTTCCGCCATTCACAAAGCAATTGTGCAGTTCGATGCCAATATTGAGGAGGCGATGACCTCCTCTGGAGCGGCGCGGGCACTTGAAGGCGGAGACGAGTTGGAACCCGCCCGTAATTTCGTTGCCGACTTAATGCTCTCCAAGTGTGGCAGTTCCGCCGTCGCCAAGATGCAACAGGCTTTTAATACGGATAAAATGAAGAAACTCGTCACCTTTTACGGAGACGTTCACGTCGGAGTCACAAATCAGCCGCCGAATGCTTCGTACAATCAAATTTGTGCTTTGCATGACCAAGCTTCCATATACCGGAAAATGCTTCAAGCTTTTAAGTATGCTGTCGACCTAAAATGTGGTGTTCCCAATAATCAAAAATCTGAGGTGCCTGACTACCCCGGACGGTTCGATTACTCCGAGGTTGACGGCAACCAAATTCAGGACGAGATTTTTACCGCCGGAAAGAAACTGCTTCAAACTGAACGCCAGAAGTTCCTCGAGCATGTAGTACAGGGGGATAGTGACGGTGCCAGATTTTTGCGCAGCATTTACGATGGGATCATCGGGCCGGAACAGTACAATCCGAAGGGATTGTTGGAAGATCAGACCTCTGCAATCACGACCGCCAAATTGAACTGGTCTATGGCGACGTCCTGTAAGCGTTTCGCTACAGGAGATGCATTGAATACGCCCTTTGCGAAAGACATTGTCCGAGGAATGGAGGTCCACCTTTCTAACGGAGTAACCCTTCCCCATAATTTCGACCAGGCCCGCGAAGAACTGGCTAAGTTTGTTGCTGACGATCCCAACGCCACATACGCCGGACTTGACGTCAAGTCGCAGCGAAAAGTCCACATCGCGATGGCGCTGCTTTCTCAAGAGTCCATTAAGGCCGGGTTCGAAGGCCACTCCACAGCGCTTGACCCGCAAAAATCCTCTCCGGCGTTTGGTGTGGGAGGGCCGCAGGATACCGCCCGCCGGGTATTCAATCTGTCTTTCGAAAACAACGGTGAATTGGTTTTGCGGTTCGAAGGCACGCAACCAACCGATGCTATCGTAAAAGAGGATGGTAGTTTTGTAAGGACGGGTCCTGGAAGCAGGCTTGAATCGAGTTTCTCCTTTAAAATTAAGCCGGATGAATTGGATCGCCTCGCCGATGTTGACTTCTCGACGTTTGACGATACCGCTGCTAATGCGGTGTTGGACGACCCCAATGTCACAAGCAAACCGATAAATGCGGTCTCGAAATTTGACCCGCAGTTCCAGTTTACATCCGCAAAAATCACCTGCTACTCCCACTTCGGCGCCACAATCAACTAGTTAGTTAAGGAGAAAACGAAATGGAATTCAAGGAAATCATCAACGGGTTCGCGCAGAAGTTCGGAATTGAGGGGCTCGCGCCAAACGACGAAGGTTCGGTGAAACTGGAAATCGACGGTATGGCTGTGGAGCTGTTGCACGATGCGGACGCCGGTAACGTGCTTATTTGCGCGGAAATCGGCGAGCCGCCGCCGGAAGGGGAAAAACATTTCGCCGAGATGCTGCTCCGCGCGAACTTCCTCTTTCAGGGTACGGGCGGGGCGACTTTTGCGCAAAACCCCGAGTCGAAAGCCTACGCGCTGATTCGCCCGTTTGCCCTTGCAAGCCTCGACGTGGAAGATTTCTGTACGCACGTGGGGGAGTTCGCGGACGGGCTGGAGCGTTGGCGTCAGATTCTGGCGGACTTCCGCGAAGTTAGCGAGTCCGTAAGCGACGACGATTCCACCGGCTTCAATCCGCTTGTCGGCAACGGTTTCATGTCGGTTTAAAATTGGCTGTAACCTTTCGGTGTTTTGCGTGAATACAAGGTGAAGGCCAATTACAACGAAAGGATGATGAAATGTCAGGATTTTTAGGACAAATTAATTCGGTTCCCAATCGGTTGACGAATCCGCTCGCCCCTCCGCGGGCGGATGCCAATACGCCGCCAAACGCATCGGCGGCCCCCGCGCCGGGCGCGGCGTCGACAACTTCGCCCGCGCAAATCGCCGCCTCGCGGTTGCCGACCCGTTCCCAGGTTCAGGTTACCGTCGCCCGGACCCAGACCACACCCGACACCGGGTTGCTCGGCCGCATCAAATCGGGGCTGTCCGAGTTCAAGGCGGCCGTTTCCCGCATCTTTTCGCGCCCTGCGCCGCCGCCGCCCGTAAACATACCGGCCTCGGTAACAATTACGGTAGGCGGTCAACAGGCCACAATCATGAAGGAGCAGTATGAGCAGATGATCATGTCGCTCCCCCAGTCGCAGCGCGCGTCTGCCGTCGCCAGACTCCCCCAGACGCTGTCGGGCCGCGTTAATGAAGGCCTCTTCATCCTTCAGAATCTGCAGAATGTCCCGACCGGCGGTTACTCGCTTCCCGCGACCCCGGAAAGAGTGGCGCACTTGACGCTGGCGCTTTACGCTCTTGCCGCCGCCAAGGGCGAAGGCTTCACGAACGGATCGTTCTCGGTGACGGATCAGTACGGCAATATTGCCCATTGGCTAGACTCTTCTTCGGAAGTGTATTTGCGCAGCTCTTCGCATCTTGAGGCATATCAGGGGATGATGGTCGACGGTCACGTCAACATGCAGCGGGGGATTGACATCCCGGAGGGTGTCGATGCCGGACTTCCCAACGGCCATCGTACCGTCCTTTACGGGACCATCCCCGCCCAGGACGCCCATACCCCCCGCCGGCTGTTCCTCAAAACCGAATCCGCCGGTTGCCGCATCAGCACGGCCTGTTTTAAAAGCACTTCGGACGCGCTGGGCGCCGCGCAAACCCGCGGCATACATCTTTCCGACATCGGCGAGATGGCGCGGCACTTAATCAGCTACATCAAAACCCGCGGGCAGCAGGGCAACACCACCGCCCGTAAGGAACACTTCCCGCAACCTGTTTCCGATGCCTACAAAGCGGCGGTTAAACAGTTCGAGACTTTGGCGAAGCAGGGCGGCAAGAACTCGCCCGCCGCGACCGCGCTGACGCTGTTGACGCAGGGCGGCCCCGCCAAAGGCGGCGGCGTGTGGATGCTGCGGCGGAATATCGCGGAGATCGGCCGGCAATTGCCGAACGACGATTTCTCCGCCGTTCTCGGTCCCCTGAATACTGCTATCAACTCGATGCAGAATAATGACCACCCGAACATCCGCCTCGGCAACGAGGTCATCATCGATTAACCTGAAAAGGAACAAGCTATGACAACTGAAAACACCGAAAACTTTAACGGGCTTATCTCTGCGCTCGCCAAGGCTGCCGGATTGGATTCCCTCGATTTCGAAGAGGGCGGCGTGTTCTTCGCGCTTGATGAAGTTATGGGTGTCTCAATCACCACGGCCGACGCCGAGGATGTGGGTGTCGACCTGTTGGTGGCGACGATCATCGTGGACGAAGCGCCGGCAGACGCCGAAGCCTTGACTTTCCTGCTGGAGCAGAATTATCTTGGCGTAGGGGCAGGCGACGGGTCGTTCGCCATTGACCACGAAACCGGCGTGGCGGTCCTGTTCCGGGCATTCCCGCTGCCGATGGACGCGGAAACGTTCGTGGACGCTTTCTCGCGGCTGGCCGGAGCCGCGCGCGCGGCCCGCGACCGACTTGTAAATACCCGCGAAATGCCTGATCCGATGTCTGGATTCATCGTCTGACATAAAAAGGGGACTGCGCTTAACAAGGAATGACCAGATGAACATCGATAAGAAACTTGAGGACGGCAAACTGACGCTGGCACTTTCGGGTCGGCTCGACACTAACACCGCGCCGGAGTTGGAGTCGGCGTTGAACCTTGACGGGGTCACGGAGGTGACATTCGACTTCACGGAGCTTGAATACATCTCTTCCGCCGGGCTTCGCATACTCATGATGGCCCAGAAGTCGATGATGGCCTGCGGTGGCACAATGACGGTTGCCAACCCCAACAAGACCGTAAAGGATGTCTTCGACATCACCGGCATGAGCAGCGTCTTTACCGTTAGGTAGTTGTTGCGCTTATCTTACGGTTTCATCTGGAATTATGACTTCTAAGTCACAGTCCCCTAATCCTTACCTCACTCTTCACTCTTCATTCTTCATTTCCCTAATCCCTAACCCCCACCCCCTAACCCCTAATTTCCCACTTGATTCCCACCGCCGTCCGGCATATCGGCAAAGTCCAGGCTTTGCCCCGGGAGAAAATGATGGCGATTGCGGACGAGTACGACATCGACGAAGTGAACATCGTTAGTCGCGAGGGTGTTATTGTCGCCTCGAACGACCCCACCTGCCCCGGCACGGTTATGGCGGGCAATCCGGTTATGGACCCGTTTATGGCTTTGACCAACGGCGTCACCGCGACCGTCTCGCAACCTTTCCGCACCAGTACCCGCAACGCGGATTTCCGCGCCAAGTACCTCGGCGCGGCGTTTCCCGGCGGCGACGGCTTCGTTCAGGTCGGTCTCGCCGAACGCCGCCTCGCGAAGATGCTCCCCACGATCCTCGGCTACATCTTCGACCAGTGGCTCCTCGGCAATACCGGCTTCTTCCTTTGCGCCGACATGGAAACAGGGCGACTCATCTCCAATCCCTCCCGCCATCGCGACCAGGCCCGGACGCTTCA
>DBXY01000035.1:2422-3797 GCA_002309765.1 Verrucomicrobia bacterium UBA1200 | reverse complement strand
CGCGAGTTCTACAGCACGCGGTCGGTGTTCGTGGGCGTTTTCGGCGTCCTTTTCTTCGGCATTATTGCCGCGTTCGCATTCTTCATCGACCGCATTTTCCGCGATTCCGACCGTTTGAAGGCTTTTTACGCCGCCGAGGACGCCCGCCGCGCCAAGGACATGGAAATCGCCAAGACCATCCAGACCGCCGCCCTCCCTCCCGCGCTTCCGGAAACCCTCTGCTACCGCCTCGACGCCGCCATGCAGGCGGCGCGTAACGTCGGCGGCGATTTTTACGACTACTTCGCGCTTGACGCTACCCACATCGCGTTCCTCGTCGCCGATGTCTCCGGCAAGGGCGTCACCGCCGCGCTCTACATGATGACCGCCAAGACCCTCATCAAGGATACTCTCCTCGCACTCCACGACCCCGCCGCCGCGTTCACCAAGGTCAACGCCGAACTTTGCGAGAACAACCCCGCCAATATGTTCCTCACCGCCTGGGTCGGCGTGCTGGACCTTGAAACCGGCGGGTTGTCCTTCGCCAACGCCGGGCACAATCCCCCGGCGTTTATCGCCGCCGCCGGCGGGGGCGCGAGCTTCGTCACCGAAAAATCCGGTCCCGTGCTTGCCTTTATGGACGGCATAAGCTACAAGCCTTGCACCATGCGCATAAAGCCCGGCGACGCCCTCTTCCTTTATACCGATGGCGTGACCGAGGCGCTCGACGCAAAATCCGAGTTTTTCGGCGAAGAGCGGCTTGTCGCGGCGCTGAACGCCGCGCCGTCGGATCCCCGGTCGCTGTGTACCGTGGTCCGCGCCGCCGTTGCCGCCTTTTCCGAGGGTGTACCGCAGGCTGACGACATCACCGTGCTGGCTATCCGTTATTTGGCCCCGCCGCGCACCCATTCGTGTTCGTTCCCTCCGACGCGCGAGGGAACCGCCGCCGCATCGGATTGGTTGGACGAGACAGTCTCCGCGCTCTCGGAGACTGACCCCCGCGTCGCGGCGCTCACCCCCACGCTTCACATTATCACCGACGAAATCGCTTCCAACATCGTCCGGTATTCCGGCGCTTCCGGTTTCGAGCTGGACATCACCCAGGACGACGACGAACTGCGGTTGGTCTTCATCGATGACGGTTCGCCCTACGATCCGCTTTCCGCCCCTTCGCCCGACATTACGCTGGGCGCCGCCGACCGCCCCATCGGGGGTCTAGGTATCTTAATGGTAAAGAAAATGTCCGATTCCGTTTCGTATCGCCGCGCCCACAACCGCAATTTCCTAACCATAGCGAAACACCTCTAACCTGCGATTAGATAGTGCGGCGGTTTGACCGTTTATACGTTTGACAGCCGGGAAAATGAAAAGCTAAGAATTGTGGCAGGACTCTTCA
>DBXY01000035.1:219-2339 GCA_002309765.1 Verrucomicrobia bacterium UBA1200 | reverse complement strand
TTCTCATTCTCCCTCGTCTTCTTTGCGTCCTTTGCGCCCTTTGCGGCTAAAAAATTTTATAGCCCAACCCCTCATTCTACCCGTTTCTACCCGTTCTACCCGTTTCCCGATTTTTAAAACCGTGTAGCCCGCCGTCCGCTCCGCACGGGAATGTAAATGAGGATAACTTTGATAATTGCTTTCGCTATTGGGAGTCTCGGAGTTAAGGAGAAAATTCATCAATTTACTCATTCTCCAAGACACCAAAACTCCCAGCAGCGAAAGCAAGTAAGAGGAAATACAAGGAAGTTATAGGCAAGAACTTGGTTTGACAGTTTATCCCTAATCCATTCTTCATTCTTCGCTCTTCATTCTTCATTTCCCTATCCCCTAACCCCTAATCTATTCTTATCTCTCCCTCATTCTTCATTCTTCATTTCCCTAATCCCTAACCCCCACCCCCTAACCCCTAATTTCCCACTTGATTCCCACCGCCGTTTTTGGCATAATTTACGGCACTTGGAGAAAATGCCATGACACGGTATCTAAAAAGAGCTGTCGAAACACTTATTCTGGAACTTTCCGGAGAATATCCGGTGATATTGCTGGCTGGACCGCGCCAGACCGGAAAAACGCGAATGCTTCAGTTTCTGGCCAGTGGAACGTCGAGGGGATACGTGTCGCTTGACGATCTCACGGAACGATCCCTTGCCAAACGCGATCCGGCGATGTTCCTTCAAATGCACCCTGCGCCGGTGCTGATTGACGAGGTGCAGTATGCGCCGGAATTGTTTACCTATATCAAAATCCATATAGACGAGCATCACAATCCCGGCGACTTCTGGATGACAGGCTCTCAGGTGTTCCGTCTGATGCAGGGTGTACAGGAATCTTTGGCGGGCCGCGTGGCACTGCTGCACATGTCGCCCCTGTCCCAGCGGGAGCTGATCGGTGCCCCCTGTGTACCATTTACGACGGATTTGGAGCGTCTGCTTGCTGAACAGGGTCAGTTCGCGCCTGTCACGGCGCCGGAATGCTATGCACGCCTGTGGCGCGGCTCCATGCCGGGGCTNNGTGCTGATTGACGAGGTGCAGTATGCTCCTGAACTCTTTAGCCAAATTAAGCTTGCGGTAGACAAGAACCGCGCCCCCGGGGCCTATTGGCTGACCGGGTCACAGCCGTTCCGTTTGATGAAGCTTGCCGGCGAGTCTCTTGCCGGTCGCGTCGCGGTTCTCCACATGGACGCACTTTCGCGACGCGAGTCGCTTGGGGTGCCTCCCGGAGGTCCGTTGGTGGTTTCGCCCGACGACTTGCGTCGTCGTGCCGCTTCATGCGTGCCGGAAACAACCCCCGGCATCTACCGGGAAATTTGGCGTGGGGCTTTGCCGGGTCTGGTTTCAGGCGAATTCACCAACCGTGACGTGTTTTATTCGAGTTACGTGCAGACGTACATCGAGCGCGATGTCCGCGACATTTTTGCGGGCGCGGACCCGATCGCTTTCTCGAACCTCCTAGCGGCGGGGCCNNGCCCTGCCGCACCGGGCAGGAGTTGAACGTACACGAGATTGCAAAAGACCTTGGGGTGGGTGACACATCTGTTCGTACCGGGCTAGGCGTCCTTGAGAAGTCGGACGTGATTTATTATCTCCACCCCTACAGTGCTAACTCCCTCAAGCGCGTGGTGAAGTCTCCAAAACTTTACTTCTTTGATACGGGGCTGGTTGCCTACCTCACGCGGTGGTCATCGCCAGACACGCTTTGCGCCGGCGCGATGTCCGGGGCCGTGTTTGAAAATTGGGTGGTCTCGGAGATCCGCCGCACCTACACCCAGCGCGGCGTGGAGCCGCCGCTTTGGTATTACCGGGACCGGGACGGCAAGGAGATAGACCTTGTCATCGAGCAGGACGGCCACCTCCATCCGGTGGAGATAAAGAAAAGCGCGCAGCCCAAGATTGACATGACCTCATCATTCAGGATGCTTGATCGCGCTCCGCTTCCGCGCGGCCAGGGCATGATTGTTTGCATGGCGGAGTCAATAGGGGCCTTGTCTTCCGATGTTTTGGTTTTCCCCGCTTGGGCAATCTGACGAAATCCTTTCTCCACGTTCTACCCGTTCTCCCCGCTTCCTTCTCCGCGTCTC
>DBXY01000035.1:0-128 GCA_002309765.1 Verrucomicrobia bacterium UBA1200 | reverse complement strand
CAATGGCAACATTCTACAAGATATTCCCGCGCAGAGACGCGGAGACGCAGAGGAGTCTTTAGACAGGATGGTGCGGCGGTACGGTGGTTATGTGGTGCGACGGCCGGGAAAATGAAAAGCTAAGAATT
>DBXY01000026.1 GCA_002309765.1 Verrucomicrobia bacterium UBA1200 | reverse complement strand
GCACTGGCTACTGGATGGCGGGCGCTGGCCTTATCCGCCGCCGAGCCTCAGAACGCGCCAGACGACTACTCGTGGGTACGCGGCGTCAATTACATGCCTGACGCCAATACCCCGGAACGTACCCAGCGTGAACTTGGTTACGGCAAAAGGGTCGGGCTTAACGCCTGCCGTTTCTGGATGAGCGGCAACGCATGGCGACACGACCCGCAGGGATACGAAAAATTCATCCGTGATTCCGTGCGGCTTGCCTACGCCAACGGTTACCGCTGCATGCCAATCATCTTCAACGGTAACGGGTTAGACCCCAAGATGCTTGACGAATCAAACCGGGAGAATTGCGAAGCCTACGCCAAAGCCATCGTCACCGCGCTGAAAGACGAACCGGGGCTGTTGATGTGGGACGTAATGAACGAGCCGGAATGCAACCGGTGGGTCGGTTCCGCCGCAAAAGAGGAAAAAGCCGCCCGGCAAAAAAAGATTCAGGACTTCGTGCGGCGCAGCTGCGCGTTCGTGAAGTCGGTGGATGGCAAAACCCCGATCACCGTGGGATACACCACCGCTTACGAAATCCAGCCCACCGTGGATTGCGTGGACGTAATCTCGTTCCACGATTACAGCGGGACGCTGGCCAAAATCGAGGCGAACTACGCCTTGGCGGAATCGATTGGCAAGAAAACCGGCAAACCGGTGATGCAGACCGAAACCGGCTGCCTCGCGCGTTGCAATCCTTACGACCTCACCCTGGCCGCCTGCCAGCGGCACAAAATGGGGTGGTTCGTTTTCAACCTCATCATTCGCGGCCGGTGCGATTCGGAGCACGGCGTATTTTATCCCGACGGCACGGTGCGCGATCCCGCCACCATTGCGGCGATGATGGGTTGTTTCCGCAACCGCGACACCGCCACCATCATTCCCGGTCTGCCCAACCGTGAAGGACAGGCGCAACATTGCATTGCCGAGATCCGCAAAGCGCTTACGGAGAAAACCGACGACGCGTTCGATTACCGTCAGTCTGATGTCGCCAATCTGCTTGAAGCCGCCGAACGCGCCGCCAACCTGTTGGAATGTTGCGATCTCGTGCCGATGGCCATACCCCCCACCGCCAAAATCGCGGCTTGGAGGAAGATGGAGAACCCGCCTCTGGCGGAGATTCGCGCTTTCGCCTACGATCTGGCGAAAAAACTCCAAGAAGCCTGCCAACTGTTGTAATTTCGTAATTAGTCGTTAGCAGTTAACCGCTAGTCGCTTGTCGCTTGTCGTCTGTCGCTAGTTAAAACTATCACTCATAGAACTGCTAGCGACTAATCAACCGTCCAACCGCCAAATTATCCAACTAAAAAAAAATCCACTTTTCGCTTGACTTCCCAAAACCATTATGCGACACTTTCCGCCCAATTCAGAAGGAATGCCCTTCTGTAAGAAAGGAAGTAACAGTGAAATCATGCAAAAAAGTGGCGAAAGCCGCCACCAAAAAAGCAACCGCACCGAAGGCCGCCACGCCGAAAGCTAAGCGTGTGACCTTTACCGTGAATGCCGATCCCGCCAGTACGGTTTTTCTGGCCGGCAGCTTTAACGATTGGGACCCGACTGCCAAGCAGATGACGGACAAAAAGAGCAACGGCATTTTCACCGCCACCCTTAATCTGGTTCCCGGCGAATACCAGTACAAGTTCATCATCAACGGAACTTGGTGCGCCGATCCGGATTGCTCCGATTGGGTTCAGAACGAGCACGGTACGCTGAACAGCATCCGCCGCGTCGAGGCTTAGCATTGGGAAACCGCAACGTGCAAGTGCGGACATTGGCCGTCACCCTCGGTGACCCGGCCGGCGTGGGACCTGAATTAGTGTTGCGCCTCTGCGCGACGCCTGCGCTGGCAAACGGCGCCAGATTAACGGTGTACGGCAACCGCCGATTGCTTGAACGGGTTTCGAAATCCTCCGGTATCCCCATGCCGGAGGATTTTTTGTTTCTTAAACCCGGTGACGATATTTCAAGCGCGACAGATGGGCTGCGTCCGGCATTGATCGATTTCGATGACTTGGGCTTGGAGGACATTCGCCCGGGCGAGTTCAGCCCGATATGCGGCCGCGCGGCAGCCAAGTGGATTACCGCCGCTACCAACGACACGCTTGCCGGGTACGCCGACGCGCTAGTGACCGCCCCGATCAACAAGGAATCGCTGCACCAAGCCGGAGTGCCTTATCCCGGCCACACCGAAATGCTGGCGGCGCTCACCGGAAGCGTCAATCCATGCATGGCATTCCATTCCGACCGGCTGTTCATATCGCTTGCCACTATCCATGAACCGCTTTCCGCCGTTCCGCGGCTATTAACCGTGGAAGGGTTGCTGCGCACCATAATGCTTACCGCCAACGCCTGCCGTCGGCGGACTGGCGGAGCTGAACCGCGCATCGGGGTGTTGGCGCTTAATCCCCACGCCGGCGAACACGGTCTTTTCGGCGATGAGGAAACGCGCATTATCGCACCCGCCATTGCCGCCGCCCGACAAGCCGGAGTCAACGCCGACGGCCCGCTGGTGCCGGACACCGCTTTCAGCTGGCTGTTGACCAACCGCCAGGCACCGTTCGACGGATACGTCGCCATGTACCACGACCAAGCGCTGATACTTTTCAAAACCGTCGCTTTCGATTCCGGAGTAAATGTCACCCTAGGGCTGCCTATCGTCAGGACCTCCCCCGACCACGGAACCGCGTTCGACATCGCTTGGCAAGGCGTAGCGTCTCCCGCCAGTATGGCCAGCGCACTCCGTCTGGCAAACCAACTCGCAATCCGGGAGGAAAGCCATGTCCGCTGACACCGCCCCGCTACCCGGCCGCGCGTTCTTGGCGTTCCCGGAAATGTCCCAGCTGCTGCGCGATGAACTTAAGGCGCGGTTTGGCATCGACACTCCGCCGCCGCCCAAAGACGAAACCGTCAACCCGCAGTTCACGGAAGGCGAGACGCAATGGCAGGGTCGATTGCTTTACTGTCCGGACTTCCCCGCCGAAAGGCAGTCCCCGTATTGGGCGCAAACCGCGCTAAACGAACCGCAACTGCTGCGATTTGACTCGATGGGCGATGCCGCGAAAGCGATGCGCGGCATTCAGCGCAATTGGGCGTCCTACCAATGCCAATGCTGGCGGCGGGCGCAAATTATTCAGGAAAAGCTCCCGTTCATTCAGACCAAGCCTAAAAAATTCCCGGCGGAACTTTCTACCACGCCCATGGGAATCTTTACGCTGACGGACGCCAACCGCGCCATAATCAGTGCCGCCACCTCCAGCTTCCTGCCGTGCGGAAAATTGGAGTTTACGGAAGACCACACCAACCCGCCAAGCCGCGCCTATCTGAAATTGCAGGAAAGCCTGACGCTGGTTCATCATCTGTTTGGAATCCCCTACCCGACAGCCGGCGACCGCTGCCTGGACGCCGGGGCTTGCCCAGGGGGTTGGACATGGGTGTTGCGCGGTTTTGGCGCGGCGGTTCACGCCATCGACCGTTCACCATTGGCGGAAAAACTGATGCGCGATCCGCTGGTAACCTTCCAGGCGCACGATGCCTTCACTATCCCACCGGCGGAACTTGGCGCGTTCAACTGGGTGGTAAGCGATGTCATCTGTTACCCCGATCGACTGCTGCCCTGGGTTAAGGGTTGGATCGACAGCGGTCTCGCCAAAAACATCATCTGCACAATAAAACTGCAGGGAGGCATCGACTGGAAAACCATCGCCGAATTTGCCGCCCTGCCGAACAGTCGCGTTGTGCACTTAAACTACAACAAGCACGAACTGACTTACCTTTACGCCGAAATGCCGGTCATTTCCTAGAAAACGAATACGGCGCCGCTTCCGGACCGGTACCCCGCTTGGTGTTTGGTTCGCTGCCCATCTCGACTTCAATTGTCCCGCCCTGTTTCAATTCGGCGGCGCGGTAGAAGTTACGGCCATATTCGGCACCGTTGAACTTGACGGACTGGATATAGCGGTTGGCATCGCTGTTAAGCGGCGCGTTGATGATCAGCTTCTTGCCGCCGGGCACCGTGACCACCGCCCGTTTAAACAACGGCGCTCCCAACACGTATTCGCCACTTCCCGGACATACCGGATAGAACCCCAACGCCGACCACACGTACCAGGCTGAAGTCTGGCCGTTGTCTTCATCACCGCAGTAGCCGTCGAAAGTCGGACGGTAAAGGCGGTTCATAACCTCACGCGCCCAATACTGGCTCTTCCACGGCTGTCCGGCATAGTTGTACAGATAAATCATGTGCTGGATCGGCTGGTTGCCATGAGCGTACTGGCCAAAATTCATGATCTGCATCTCGCGGATCTCGTGGATCACCCCGCCATAACCAGACTCGTCAAATACCGGCGGGTCGGAGAAAACCGCGTCCAATTGGGCCACAAACTGCTCATTGCCGCCGAACAGGTCAATCAGTCCCTGAATGTCATGGAACACCGACCAGGTGTAGTGCAGACTGTTGCCCTCGGTGAAATCGCCGCCCCAAGTGTATTTGTTGAACTTGGGATTGAATGTGCCGTCCTTAGAGCGCCCTACCATCAGCTTGCGCTGCGGGTCAAACAGATTGCGGTAATTCTGGCAACGTTTGGCGTAAGTGTCGATCTCCGCCTGCGGACGCTTCAACTCCACCGCCAGCCGCCAGATGCACCAATCGTCATAGGCGTATTCCAGAGTGCGGGCAACGCTTTCGCGCACCGTCTCACGGGCAACGTAACCCTTCTCCAAATAATCCGACACTCCGGCCCGGCCAACGGACTGGATAAAGGGGTTGGAGTTTTCCGAGCCATGGAGCAAACCTTCATACAATTTGTAAATGTCGTAAGCGTTCTTGCCGCGTGACCCGCTCAACCAGGCGTCGGCCACCACGGAGGCGGAGTTGTTGCCCACCATGCAACCGCGATGGCCCGGACTTGCCCACTCCGGCAGCCAGCCGCTCTCACGGTAGCAGTTCTCCAGACCGGCGGTCATTTGGACGTTCATCTCAGGATAGAGGAAATTCAACAGCGGGAAGAGCGAGCGGAAAGTGTCCCAGAAACCGGTGTCGGCAAAATACGGGCCAGGATAAACCCTGCCGTCATGCGGGCTGTAATGCACCACCTCGCCCTTTTCGTTGAACTCAAACAGGCGGCGCGGAAACAGCAGCGCCCGGTAAAGGCAAGTGTAAAAAACGCGCAGCTGGTCAACGCTTCCGCCCTCGACCGAGATCCGCCCCAACATCTCATTCCAAACCATCCGTCCCTTTTTGCACACGGTGTCGAAATCGTCTTTGCCCAACTCGCCGAGATTGCGTATCGCCTGTTCCTCGCTGATGAAAGACGACGCCACCCGCACGTGAACCCGGTCGCCTTTTTTCTTGGTGGAGAACTTCACGATTGCGCCCACATGGTTGTCTTTAAGCTCTTGAACGCCTTCCTTAATTTCGTTTCCGTTCCAGATTTTCGCCTCCTCGAACGGAGCGTCAAACTCCAAAACGAAGAAATTCTTAAACCCGAACGGAACGCCGCCGCTGTTTCTGGAGCTCCACCCCACAATCCGCCGGTCCTGCGGCAACAATTTGACGTAAGAACCCTTGTCGAAAGCGTCCACCACAAAGTAAGGCGCGTCGGTATTGGGATAAGTCACGCGGAACATCGCCGCGCGCTCGGTCGGGGTAAGTTCCACCATCGTGTCATAATCGGCCAGATAGACCCGGTAATAGTTCGGCAACGCTTCCTCAGCTTTGTGGGAGAACCAGCTGGCGCGGTCGTTTTGGTTGAACACGCGCTTACCCACCACCGGCATCACGGCAAACTGGCCGTAGTCGTTGATCCACGGGCTGGGCTGGTGGGTCTGCTTAAACCCCCGGATCTTGCGGTCGGCGTAATTGTAAACCCAACCGTTCCCCATCTCGCCGGTTTGCGGAGTCCATGAATTCATGCCCCACGGGCGGGAAATATCGGGATAAACATTGCCGGACGAGAGCGCGTGGGTGTTGTCCGTGCCCATCCGGGGCAACACATAACTCACCGCGTCAAATGTCTGGGCGAAGCCGCCCAACGCGCATCCAACCGAAACTAACGCCGCAACAATCTTCAAGGCCGCCATTAGATTACTCCTATTCATAGTTAACAAAACAATGGTATTATCCCATTTCCTCCGCATAAAAACAACAAAATAATGTCATTGCACGAATCCTTCGGGGCGGATAAAAAAATAACCGATTTATTAAAGTTGTTATTGGTGTGCCGGACGATTTTTTGCTATCATATATTTTTCAATTGCGCATAAGGTGTCGTTTCGGAATCGGATGTTGAAATGTCGGTCGAAAACCTGCTGAATGATAACGATTACAAGGTGGATCTGGAGGTCTTTGAAGGGCCGCTTGACCTATTGCTGTACCTTATCAGGCGGGACGAGGTGGACATTTACGACATCCCGATCGTCAAGATTACCGCCCAGTACATGGCATATCTGAACATGATGCGGATGCTCGACCTGGATATCGCGGGCGAGTTTCTGGTGATGGCATCGACGCTGATGATGATCAAGAGCCGCATGTTGCTGCCGGTTGAGTCCCGCCGTTCCGGCGGTCAGGATGACGAAGAATGGGTTGACCCGCGGCTGGACCTGGTAAGACAGCTGATCGAGTACAAAAAGTTCAAAGACGCCGCCGGCCAGTTATCCTACATGGAGTGCCTGCAAGGCGAAGCGTTCGGCTACGGCGGCGAAGGCCCGGTATTCGAGAAAACCGAGGCCGACGCCGGACAGGCGTTGGCGGATATTGGGCTGTTCGACCTGCTTACCGCCTTCCAAGAGGTATTGGCACGTGCCGCCGAGGTGCCGCTCGGACATCTCAAGCCCATCACCTGGTCGGTTCCGGACAAGATGCAGATGATCGTCAATCTCACCGCCAGCAAAGGACACGTGGCGTTCTCCAAACTTTTCAAAGAGGATTCGCCTCGCGGGGAAGTGATCGTTACCTTTCTGGCGCTGCTGGAACTGCTCAGGATGCACCAAATCCAACTCCAGCAGAACGCGCCGTTCCACGAGATTTTGGTGCTGCCGCCGGAAAACGGCGGAGATCCCGCCCAACCCCTGAATTTTGACGGAGTAGATAGCTATGCCAGCTGATGAAGTGAAAATCCCGGCCCCGAAGAGCCTCCAGCAGATTGTCGGCGGACTGCTTTTCGGCGCCGACCACCCGCTGACGGTGGAAGAGATCCGATCCACCCTCAAGGCGGTTGCCGCCTCGGATCCCGCCGACGACACCCTGCAGCTTTTCGCCAGCTCATCGCCGCGGGAGATTCGCGACGCCATCCTAAGCGTCGCCAAGGAATTGTCCCGGCTGGAGTTCGGCTTCGACCTAATCGAATTGAACGGCGGTTTCCGCTTCCAGACCCAACCCGCTTGCGGCCGTTGGCTGCGTTGCCTGTTGCACCAAGACCGCCCCAACCGGCTCTCCCGTCCGGCGTTGGAGACGTTGGCCATCATTGCCTACCGGCAGCCGATTTCAAAATCCGAAATGGAATCCATCCGCGGGGTGGCGGTTGACCACATGGTTAAATCGCTCATGGAGCTGCACCTGATCCGCATCGTCGGGCGCAGCGATCTGCCCGGCCATCCGTTCCTATACGGCACCACCGCAACATTCCTGAACCATTTCGGGTTGAGCAACCTGAAGGAACTCAACGAACTTGACCCCACCCTGCAAAGGGCGAAACCGTCAGAGCGCCGGGCAATCCACAAAAAGGAAAAACCGTCGGAAGAGCCGGCCGAGCCGCTTTTTGCCGAGACGCCGGAAACCTACGGACAACCAAAACCCGAAAACCGAACCGAGGAGCCAGAAAATGAAAAGCCGGCTTGACTTTGACGATTTCGGGCATCCGGGCGCTTTCAAGCGTTGGATGTCGCGCGCTTTTTTGGTGGCCGGAGGTCTCTGCCTGGTCGGGGTGCTGGTTTGCCTTTGTTTCGACCTTTGGCCGCGCAACCGCGACGGCAAGCCCGTGAAACCGGCTCCCGCGCCCGTAACCGTACCCGCGCCGGATCTTAACAAGCCGGTGCGCGAGGCCCCCGCCGCCTTCCCCAAAAACTCCAACCTTCCCCGCGGCCGCGAAACCCTCCATTCCGGGGCAATTGACCTGAAAACCTTCGACGCCAAACGCGACTTGATCCGGTTTGAAGACCAGCGCTGCTGGTTTGAGAGTGACCACGACAACGGCAAGGACAACGAAGACGACCATCTGATCAACCGGGCAATGGAGATCCCGCTGAAACGGCTGGTGAATCTGCTGGAAAAGAAAAACGCCAAAGCCCGGCTAAAGATCCAGGATTGTTTCCGCCCGGCTAACGCCAACCGCATCCATCTCGAAAACTCGCTTCACTGCGAGGGACGGGCCATCGACCTTACCGTTGAAAACGCTACGCTAAGCGATTTGGCGATTCTCTGTTGGCAGTCCGGATTCGATTTCGTGCTTTACGAAACCCCGAAAAATTCGGGCGAACATCTGCACTGTTCGGTCAAGCGGCTGGAAACCGCAAAACCCTCAACCACCCCAACCAAGTAACAACCATGAGCAATCCGTTCTTAAACATTCCGCACCTTCCTGAATTCAACCGCATGGATCCCGAATCCGCACGCGAGGCGTTTAACCGTCTTATCCCGGAAACGCTGGAAAAAATCGAGACGCTGGAGGAATCCTTCACCCCGACTTGGGAGGGATTGGTACGCCAGCTGCACGACATCTGCCGTCCCGTGTATGATGCCTGGCTGTTTTTCGAGCACCTTAAGTCGGTCATCGACAACGACGACTGGCGCAAGGTGCAGGACGAGTTTCTGCCGCGCATAGTGACGTTCGAACAGCGGGTCAGCCAAAGCCCCGCGCTGTACCGTGGACACCTTCGGCTGCGCGACGCCGACCGCGCCGAGCCGTTCCTGAACGACACCCAACGCCACATCCTCGAAAAGACCATCCGCGATTTCGAATTGTCAGGCGTAGGGCTTGATCCGGACAAGCAACAGCGTTTCAACGCCATCCAAGTCCGGCTTTCGCAGGCCAGCACCGATTTCGCCAACCATGTCCTTGATGCCACAAAGGCGTTCAGCATGACTCTTACCACGCTGGAAGAGGTGAAGGGGCTTCCTGAATCGCTGCTTGAAATTACCGCGCAGGCGGCGGCGGACGGCAAAGAATTCGACGCCGCCCGCGGCCCATGGAAGATTACTCTTGACGCGGCGGTTTACCGCCCGTTCATGCGCTACAGCGAAAACCGCGCTGCCCGGGAACTTTTGTTCCGGAAGTATAACACCCGCGCCGCTTCGGGCGATTTGGACAACTCGGCGCTAATCGAGGAAATCCTTAAACTGCGCCGCGAAATGGCGCAACTGCTGGGATTCGAAACCTACGCTGATCTCAACCTCTCCACCAAAATGGCGAAATGCGTGGCTAACGTTGACAGTCTGGTTGAAGAGCTGGCCGAAGCCGCCCGCCCCGTTGCCGTCCGCGAAAATGCCGAACTGTTGGAATTCGCCCGCTCCAACGGTTTCGCCGAGGACAGCTTCCAGCCGTGGGATGTCGCCTATTGGCAAGAACGCCGCCGTAAGGCGCTTTACGATTACGACGATGAGGAATTGAGCAAATACTTCCAATTCCCCAAAGTGCTGGACGGGCTGTTTAAGCTTGCGGAACGTCTGTTCGGAATCAAGATCACCCCTGCAGACGGCGAGGCTCCGGTATGGCATCCGGATGTGCGATTCTTCCGGATCAGCGATGCCGACGGAACCCCGCGCGCCGCGTTTTATCTCGATCCCTACAGCCGCCCGGCCACCAAGCGCGGCGGCGCATGGATGAACGGTTTCCGCAATCGCGACCTTACCCCGGACGGTCAGCTGGAACTGCCGACGGCGGTAATGGTCTGCAACCAAACCGTTCCGGTCGGCGGCCGTCCCGCCCAGATGCGTTTCGGCGAGGTGGAAACCCTCTTCCACGAATTCGGCCATTCCCTTCAGCACAACCTGACCGACATCAACGAACCGGCCGCTGCCGGAATCAACGGCGTCGAGTGGGACGCGGTGGAGATTGCCAGCCAGTTCATGGAAAACTGGTGTTACGAACGCGACACGCTCAAAGGTTTAAGCTGCCACATTGACAGCGGCGAACCCCTGCCGGACGAACTTTTCGACAAGGTGGTTGCCGCCAAAAACTACATGGCCGCCTCCGCCATGATGGGCCAGCTCTACTTTGGAGCGACCGATATGGATCTTTACGCGCGCTATCCCAAACCGGAATGGCCAGACGCCAACGCGGTTAAAGAGGCTAACGAGCTTAAGTTCAGCCCCCACCCGATTTTCAAAGAAGGGCGTTTTCTCAACACCTTCACCCATATCTTCGCCGGCGGTTACGCTGCTGGATATTACAGCTACAAGTGGTCGGAGGTAATTTCCGCCGATGCGTTCGCCGCTTTCGAGGAAGCCGGGCTTGACAACGAGTCCGCCATCCGCGAGATCGGGCGCCGCTACCGCGCCACCATCCTCGGGATGGGCGGCAGTATTCCGCCGGACGAGGTATACCGGCTTTTCCGCGGACGCGATGCCTCCACCGACGCGATTCTGCGTCACTGCGGACTTAAGGATTAACCATGAGCAAACCGAAGCAACCGAATGAGAAACGGATCGCGGAGCTGGTCCGCGAACTGCTGCAAGAACTGGGCGAAGACCCCCAGCGCGAGGGTCTGCTGAAAACCCCCGGGCGGGTCGCCAAATCGCTGGCGTTCCTTACCGGCGGCTACCGCCAAGACCTGAAGAAGGTGATGAACGGCGCGGTTTTCCACACCGATATCAACCACATGGTGATTTTGCGGGACATCGAGGTTTACAGCATGTGCGAACACCACATGCTGCCGTTCTTCGGAAAGTGCCACGTGGGCTATATCGCCCAAGGCAAAGTGCTTGGCGTCAGCAAAATCGCCCGGATTGTGGACCATTACGCGCGCCGTTTGCAAATCCAGGAACAGCTTACCGACCAGATCGCCCAATCCGTACTCCGCGAATCGAACGCCGAAGGCGTGGGCGTGGTGATGGAGTGCCAACACTTGTGCATGATGATGCGCGGGGTGCAAAAGCAGAACTCCGTCATGACCACCTCCGCCGTTTTAGGCTCATTCCGCGAAGACCAGACCGTTCGCCAGGAATTCATGGCGCTGCTTAACAATCGGTAACGAAACCCATGCGCATCGCCCTCTCCACCAACTGGAACGCCAAACGCCACAAAACCGGTGAATCGCTGGTTGACGAGATACTGTCACTTGGCTTTGACGCCTTGGAATTGGGTTACAACACCACCGAGGAACACGCCAAGGGCATCCGGGCCAGAATCGATTCGGGCGCGGTACGTGCCGACAGCGTACACGCCTATTGCCCGGTGCCGATCGGCGCGCCGCACGGTTACCCCGAGCTGCATCTGCTGGCGTCAGCCGACGAAGACGAACGGGCATGGGCGGCAATCATGCTTAGGGAGACCCGCGAATTCGCCGAATCGATGGGCGCGCGGGCGGTGGTATTGCACGCGGGGCGGATTTTCCTCCAGTCGCGGCTGTTCGGCGATCTGGGGTCGGGCCGGCTTTGCTCTTGCGCGGAATATGAAGGTTCCACGCAATCCCCGGTTTATCAAAAACTGTTGTCCCGCGCCAAACGCCGCCGGGAAAAGCGCGCGAAAAAGGTTTACGAATTCTTCTGCCAGTCGCTGGAAAAAATCCTGCCCCAGTTCGATAAATCCAAACTGCTGTTGTGTCTGGAAAACCTGCCGTCCATTGAAGGATTTCCGGACGAAAGCGAGATCAGCAGTCTCTGCGACCGTTTCGCCGGATCGCCCCTCCGTTACTGGCACGACATGGGGCACGGCCAGGTACGCTACCAGCTCGGCTGGATGGGCGAACACAGCAAGGTAGCCCAAGCCCTGCTGCCGATCACCGGCGGCATCCACATCCACGACGCCGCGCCGTTAACCAACGACCACCTGCCGCCAGGCGAAGGCAAAATCCCCTTCCCCGATTTCGCCTTCTACGGCAATGCCGACATTGTGCGCGTGTTTGAGCCGTCCCCGGGAGTTCCGCCCGATATATTGGCAAAATCCCTGCGTTATGTTCGCCAATGCTGGGGCGGGTAAATTCAGCGGCTGATCAGCTTAAGGTATGAATTCATCAGCATCGGGCCCCAGAAGAGCCAAATCGTGGCGGCTACCGCCAGATAGGGGCCAAAGGGAATCCGGCTTTGAAGCTTGCCTCGCCCGAGCGCAATCAGCAAAATCCCGCTGATGCTGCCGAGCAGGGACGAGACAAACAGCGTGAACAGCACGGATTGCCATCCCATAAAGGCGCCAATCGCCCCCATCAGCTTTACATCGCCGAACCCCATCGCTTCTTTCTTAAAGACCTTCTCGCCCAGCCAGGAAATCGCCCACAACAAGGCGAACCCGCCCGCCATGCCGGCGGCAGACTCTGCCAGTCCCCAATACCACACGGTCTCGTTGTGCAGCGAGGGCACCAACCCGCTCAACACCAAACCCGCCGCCATACCGCCAATGGTTACCGAATCCGGAATGATGTAATGCTCGAAATCGACAAAAGTCCCGACAATAAACCCGGCCAGCATCAGCCAATAGCAAGGCACCGCCGCCACATTGGTGATCGGCGAAACATGGCATACCGCAGGTAACGCCCATTTCATGAAAACCGCCAGAAACAGCAAAGCGGTAAGCAGTTCCACCAGCGTGTAGCGGAACGAGATCGGCCCATTGCAATTGGCGCATTTTCCGCGCAAAGCCAACCAGCTTAACACCGGGATGTTCAGATACCACGGAATCAGCGCGTTGCAGTGCGGGCAGTGGGAACGCGGCGTCACCACCGACTCCCCTCGCGGGACGCGGTAGATGCAAACGTTCAGGAAACTCCCGACACAAGCGCCGAACATCGTGGAAAAGAAAGCGAAAAGGCTCAAAAAGAAACGGATTTCCTGATCGCTCATCGGACAAACCCTCCGTCGATTCTCGGCAACTCGCCAATCTCCGTAAACGGCACCGGGTCAATTTTACGCCAACGGCAGGCATCCTCTTCCGGTCCGTCCTCCAGCTCAAACAGCTTGCGCCAGCGCTTTTGGAACAAGAGCCCGTTCCGCACCACCACGGCGGCGTTGCGCACGGTGGGCGTTCCTTGGGTGGTGACGCTCTCAAAATGGTACATCTCAACCGCCGGTTCGTAAACCGCGCGATACCCCTGCTCCCGCAACCGGTAAACCAAATCAAAATCCTCGAACTGCACGGGATGGAACGCCTCGTCAAAACCGCCGTGTTTAGCCACCAGTGCCGCGGGAACCATCAGACACGCGCTAATCAGGCATTGTACCTCCTCGCGACGGCAAAACCGCTCGTCCAGCCGCGGCTCGCCGCGTCCCCGGAAACAAATGTGCCCGCGTTTGGACACCCCTACCCCGGCGCACTGAATCGGGTACGGTTCCCACGGGTAAACCATCTTCGCGCCGGACATCGCGAATCCCGGTGACGCGTCAAGCGCCGCCCGCAAACCCGGTATCCAATCGCGGGTACGCGGCGAAACGTCGTTGTCCACAAACACCAAGTACTCGCCCTTGGCGATCGCGATTGCCCGGTTCCGGGCGTAGGAACAGCCGATATTCCCGGAGTTGTGTAGAACGGTAACCGGCACTCCGGCGGCTTTGCCCAGTTCCACCAAATCGTTGTCGCACCACTCCGCGCTTCCGTCGGTGGAACCATTGTCCACCATAATCAATTCCCACGGCGCGTCAACCACCGAGTAGCGAAGCAATTCGGTCAGGCAACGGCGAGTGCAAAGCAGTTTGTTGTAAGAGAGCGTAATGACGGAATATTTCATAAAAGTAATCTCCCAAAATCACCCGCCCTGTTGGGCCGCGTTGTCCGCCGCGCTTTCCGAGCCGTCGCGCCTCCGGGAACGGTGGCGGCCGTAACGGCGGCGGCGATTGCGGCGAGGTCTGGGATTTTCGTCATCCTGGCCGGATTCTCTCCAGGGTTCAAAGCCATCTCCCGCGCCCGGTTTTTCGCCACCCTGATTATGCCGGTCGCGGAATTCGGCGTAAGCGCGTTCCCATTCCTTAAGGACGGAAGTGTCCGCCCCGTCCGCGACCGCCACCACGCGCCGGAACATCAGCGCCTCGGCAAAAAACGCGCTGCCCATGAATTTATACACCCGGGAAGAATCGGGCGGTTCTTGGAAACGGTAACCGCTTTCCAAAACGCAAACCGCGCTCTGCAACGCCGTCCGCGGCATCTTCATCTGTAACACTACCTCCCGCAAAACGGCTTGAGTGCGTCCACTGAAACGCGACCGGCGTCCACTGTCGCCGACCTCACGCATCCATTTGGACTGGTAAAGGCAGGCAATCCGCACCGCATTGGAAGCGGATTCCGATTCGGGGTCGTTGTCCAACGCTCTCAGGTACTTCCAAATATCCGCCCGCTCGCCGCCGTTGCGGCTTATGTCCTCGCTCAACTCGGGAAGCAAATCGGACAGTAGCCCCAAACTCCACATCATTCGGAAAGCGCGTTCGGCGGAGCGGAACGAAAACAGCCGCGTAAGTTCTTCGTAAAGCCGGGGAATTGACGCCTTGAGAATCTCCGAATGGTATTTCTTGATCGCCTTGAGCGTCACGCGCTCGATTGTAAACTCCAGCCGCGAGGCGAATTTGACCGCCCGCATCATCCGGACCGGATCCTCGCAAAAGCGCACCGCCGGATCGCCGATGCTGCGCAACACCCGTTTTTCAAGGTCTTTCAGTCCGCCTACATAATCAATCACCGCGAAAGTCTTGATGTCGTAAAACAGCCCGTTAACGGTAAAATCCCGCCGGTTGGCATCCTCCTCAGGCGTTCCGAAGGTATTGTCGTCCATCTGGCACATCCCGTATTCGGAAGGTACCGGCGTGGGGTCGGGACGACGGCGGAAAGTGCTGGTCTCGATGATATTTCTGCCGAAAAGGATGTGGGCCAGCCGAAAACGGCGTCCGATCAGAAAGCAATTGCGGAAAATACGCTTGATTTCGTGCGGGGTGGCATTCGTTCCAACGTCAAAATCCTTGGGTTTGCGGCCCAGTAGCAAATCACGCACCCCGCCGCCCACCAGATAGGCGATATACCCCTCGCGGGACAACCGGTAAAGCACCTTTAACGCATCCGGATCAATGTCCGAACGCGATATGCAGTGTTCCGAACGCTCACGGATCACCGGTTTGGCAGCGTGGCTAAAAAAAGGAAAATTCATGTCCGCCCAACATCCTAACGCCCAACGGCGCAAAAGCCATTCACCTCAAAAAGACCCCAACCAGGTCAAAACCCAATTCCAAATGCGAATACGGAAACAATTTTAGCTTCTAAACCGCCTTTTGGTCAATTCCAAAACGCATTAAAATTGCAATTCCATCCCGCTGTAACTATTTTACGAGGAGTTAGTCTTCAGTTGTTAGCCCGCCGCCAGCGCTTCGCACGGGAATGTAAATGAGGACAACTTTGATGATTACTTTCGCTATTGGGAGTCTCGGAGTTAAGGAGATAATTCATCAATTTACTCATTCTCCAAAACTCTCAGCAGCGAAAGCAAGTAAGAGTAAATACAAGGAAGTTATAGGCAAGCCAGCCGCCCCCGCCCCGCGCGGGAACGTTCATCTCGATAACCTTAACCGTTGTTGTTATAGGTAAGCCATTAGTATCTAGTCGCATGTCGCTAGTTAAAACTATCAACCCTAGAACGACTAGTGGCTAATCAACCCTCAAACCATATTTCGCGCAGATTTTTGATATGCGCTTGACGGCAAGGTTGGTTTTGGGTAGAATCAAACCTGTTTTCAACAACTTGGATGCCTTGTCGCGTTCCTAGTGGAGGTTTAGGCCGGAAAGCGCACATCCAACAAAGGAAAAATGACATGAGCTGCAACAAATCTTGCCGCGTCCCGCTTGTCTGGCGCATTCTCATTGGCTTTGTGCTTGGTGTCGCCCTAGGTCTTACCGCACCCAAAGTATTCGGCTATGACGCCACCAAGTCCATTCTCACCTTTGTCGCGCCATTCGGCTCCGTTCTGGTGGCAATGCTTAAGATGGTCGTATATCCGATCATCTGCTTCTCGCTGATTTTGGGCGCGGCCAGTCTGCCGTTGAAAAAATCCGGTCAGGTTGGCGGCACGGTCATCTTGTGGTATTTCGCCACTTCGCTGTTTGCCACCATCTTCGGCGTTGCCATGGCTTTTCTGCTCAACCCCTCAATCAGCGCCAACGCTGACGCCGCCAGCTCATACCTCTCCTCCGCGAAAGCGATGGCCGGCAATTCCGGTTCCGGTTCTTTTGGAGAGTTCATTGTAAACCTATTTCAAAACCCCTTCTCATCCCTTGCCAACGGACAGTTTCTGCCCATTATCGTATTCTCCGTGCTTTTCGGCTTCGCAGTCCGCTTCCTGCTGGATGCTGACGACGTTGACGCCGGGGATAAGAGCGGCGTTACCCTGCTTGTAAAAGTCTGCGACGGGGCGCAACGGGCAGCGTTCAAACTTATCGACTGGGTGATGCTCTATTTCCCGATCGGCGTTTTTGCCCTCACCTTCACCAACTTCGCCCAGCACGGCGTATTGCTTTTCGGCCCGTATGTACGTATCGTTACCTGCGTCATGGTCTGCGTTTTGGCAATGATTTTCGTAATCTACCCGCTTGCCGTCGCCATCTTCTGCCGCGAAAACCCGTATCGCTTTTTGGCGCGTATCCGGCAACCGATCCTCACGGCCTTCGTGACGCGCTCCAGCGCCGCGACCCTTCCCGTGTCATTCAGCGCCATGAACGAAATCGGGGTCGCCAACTCGCTGTCCAGTTTCTCGCTCCCGATTGGGGCCACTATCAACATGGATGGGGTATGCGTCCACCTTCCGGTCTTCGTGATTCTGGCCGCCAATATGTTCGGACTGCATCTCACCGCAATGCAAATGATGATGCTGGTAACCTCCATCATGTTCGCCTCAATCGGCGCGGGCGGGGTACCTGGCGGTTCGGTATTCCTGCTTTTCATGGTGCTGGAAAACATGGGCCTAGCCGAGGGACAAGTCGCGATGATTATCGCGCTTGCCCTTGGCATCAACCCCATACTGGACATGTTCGAAACCTGCTGCAATGTCGCCGGCGACAATGTCTGCACTTACATCGTAGCCAAGAAAAACGGGTTAATTGGAAGATAAGGGAAACGGGTATTTATCAAACCTTGTCCTTATCCGGGGCAAAGCCCATCTTGGCCAAATCGATATCGACAATCTCCATTGGCTTGTTCGTGCGCCAATTACCGCGCGTGAAGTCGGGAATGTCGTATGTTCGCGAGCGGTTGTCGGCAGACTTCTCCGTCAACTCGCAAAGGCAACTCGTCACGGCAAGATCGTAAACATTCATGTCGAGCGGAAGTCCCTGCTGGAGGCAGTACACCCACCGCGCGTCCATGATGAAATCCATTCCTCCATGCCCGCCAACGCGCTTTGCAAGCTCGCCGATGGTCTTCCACAATGGATGGCGATACTTCTCGCGAATCTCCTCCGCCCGCGCATCGTCGAACCATTTGTGCGCGCCAGAGCCTACGCTCTCCTCGAACACTACGCGGAACGGATAGTCGCAAATCGCCCCCTTCGTCCCCGTGACGAGTTGGATGCGCGAATACGGGCGCGGCGTAGATACGTCATGCTGAACAAGAATCGACCGCCCCTTCGCCGTCTTTATTAGCGTAGAGTTCATGTCCGCCATTTTCACACCAGAGATGCGGCGGGGATTGTCGGGTTTCAGCTTCTCGTTCATGAACGCCTGAAAATTCGCCTTGGCGGAGTCGAGTGACACAAGGTAGTCGAGCCTATCGCCTCGGTTGATGTCAAATGTGAGGCAGAGCGGGACGAGACCGTGCGTCGGGTAGCGGTTGCCGCCGTGATCCCGGTTCTCGTCGAAACGCCAGTATTCGCCGCCCGGATATTCTGTCGCCGCCATCCACCGCAGATCGTGTATGTACGCGCCTTCCGCATGCACCAGCTCGCCAAGCATTCCCAGCTTCGCGAGGTTGAACGTCAGCATCTCGATCTCGCCGTAGCAACAGTTCTCAAGCTGCATGCAGTGGCAACGCGTTTTCTCGCTCGTTTCGACGAGTTCCCAGCACTCGTCCACGGTGAATGCGCTCGGGACTTCGGTAAATACGTGTTTTCCGCCTTTCATCGCGCCGAGCTGGATAGGAACGTGAAGATCCCACGGCGTGGTGTTGTAGACGACATCTACTCCCGGATCGTCGCAGAGCCGCCGCCACGCATCAGGGCCAAGAAACTCGCGGGCGGCGGGTTTACCCTTTTCCGAAAGGAACTTCTGGGCCTGGGCGAGCTTGTCGGGATTAATGTCGCAAATCGCAACAATTTCCACGCCCGGAAGATTGCTGACCCGTCTTATAACGCCGTTGCCGCGTCCGCCGATCCCCACCACGCCAAGGCGTATCCGCGGAATGCGCGGCGCAGCGAAACCATACATAGACGCACCGCCGGACAGACCGCGTAACGCACGGCAACCACCCGAAGCCACAAAAGCGGTACAAACCGCACCGCGAAGAAAACCGTTTCTCGTCACATTCATTGCTACCTCCACTTGTTTATGAAAATGCTACCACATCCCCGTTCGGCGGGCAATAAGAAATTTGATTGTGGTTTGAAAAGATAAACGCAAGCATCGGAGCGTTTACCTTTTCAAGCCGTAAATTTAAATTTTCTGATAATACAGCTTTACTTTCCCAATCATTTGGCCTATCATAAACCAAGTTTTGGTTATGGTTGCGTGTCCTGTTTTACGATAGGTTGACACTTTGTTGTTGACCTAAAGAAAGAAGCAAGGTGCTGAAAAAGGTTGATGAGACGGTGAGCGTGAGACGTATGGAAGGGATTCGTAACGAGAGGATATGGACGGCGACCAACTCGGCCGGGC
>DBXY01000040.1 GCA_002309765.1 Verrucomicrobia bacterium UBA1200 | reverse complement strand
CCAGCGAGGTTTTGCAATTGCCTCCAACGTTAATGGCTCACTGGATCTGACCAACGCGAAGATTGAGGTAACCGATATCGAAAACCTCGCCGGCGGGTATGTCTTTGCGACCGTCGCCTCGGGAATTGTCGGAACGCCCGACACCTCCAGCCTCCAGCCTCGCGGATACGATGTCTGCGTCTCGCGCGACGGCAAGAAGGCGATGATCGTTACGAGGGGAACGTTGTTCATGATCCGCTAAGGAGATACGGATTAGTCCACAATCAGGCGCGGTGCCGGGCTTCCGGCACCGCGCTTTTTGGTTACGGTTGGGAAGTATTTACCCGGCCGCCCCCGCCACCCCAAAAACGGGAAAAAACGGCGAAAACATTTTTTATGCCACTCTCGCTTGACATTCGGGGCCGAAATATGGTAAGTTATTATTTCTATTGAACAGCCGAAGAAGGTTTTTCGGTTATGGCAATCCCATATCGATGAAGGATGACGACATGGAAGCGTATGCGGTTTTAGCAACCGGCGGCAAGCAATATCGCGTAACCCCCGGCATGAAGTTGGAGATTGAGCTTTTGGACGCGGAAGTAGGCTCGGAAGTTGAGCTTACCTCGGTGCTCGCTCTTTCTGACGGCAACGAATTGAAGATCGGGATGCCTTACGTTGAAGGCGCGAAGGTCGTTTTGGCGATTGACGGCCGGACCCGCGGCCCGAAAGTGATCAACTTCAAGAAAAAACGGCGGAAGGGTTATTCCCGCACGGTCGGACACCGTCAAGAGCTGATGGTGGCCACGGTGAAGTCGATCGCGTAAGAGAGAAGGAGAGTGTCTTATGGCAGGAGCAGCATCAGCACGAAACGGTCGTGACAGTAATGCGAAGCGCCGTGGCGTAAAGCGGTTTGACGGTCAGTTGGTTAAGGCGGGATCGGTTCTCGTGCGTCAGTGCGGGACGAAGTTCCATCCGGGCGAGAATGTTGGCTGCGGCCGCGATTTCACGCTTTTCGCGTTGAAAGAGGGAACGGTTAAGTTCCAGAAGGACGGCAAAGTGGTCAGCATCCAGCCGGTCGAGGCGGCAGAATAGCGCCGCGATTGCGTTGTTTCTGTGAAGACCAGAACATTTGTCGATCACGTCACGGTATATGTGCGCGCCGGAAAGGGCGGCGACGGGAGCGGAAGTTTCCGTCGCGAGTCGTACGTACCGGAAGGTGGCCCCGATGGCGGCGATGGCGGCCGTGGGGGTCACGTCTTTTTTAAGGGAAGCCGAAACGTCGGCTCCCTTATTGCATTATATTTCGCCCCGCGATTAATCGCCGAAAACGGCGTTCCGGGGCGCGGACAGCAGATGGCCGGACGTTGCGGGCGGGATCTGGTGACCCTGGTTCCCTGCGGCACCGAAATTTACAACGACGAGACCGGCGAACTGCTGGCGGACATTGTGGGCGACGGGGAAGAGGCGCTGCTCGCCCGCGGCGGGCGCGGCGGTCTGGGCAATGTCCATTTCAAGACCGCCACCCACCAAGCCCCCACCGAGCACACCCCGGGCGAACCGGGTGAAGAATTCAAGCTGCGGCTGGAGCTGAAAACCATCGCCGATGCTGGTCTGCTGGGTTTCCCGAACGCCGGAAAATCCTCGCTGCTGACCTGCATCAGTTCCGCCCGGCCCAAAATCGCCCGCTACCCGTTCACCACCCTCAACCCGATTGTCGGCACGATAAAGTATCCCGACTTCTCGCAATTGCGGGTCGCGGACATCCCGGGCATCATCGAAGGGGCGGCCGACGGCGTGGGACTGGGCATTGATTTTCTGAAGCACTTGGCCCGTTCCAAAGTGCTGGTTTACGTCATCGACATGGCCGGCACCGACAACCGCCAGCCGTGGGACGACTACACCATTTTGCGGCGCGAAGTGGAAAGCCACGACGCCGAGCTGCTGGAACGCCCCTCGCTGGTATTGGCCAACAAGATGGACTGCGAAGCGTCGCAAGAAAACCTTAAACGTTTTGTCGAGGAAACCGGCGTGGAACCGATCCAAATGTCCGCGTTGAATGCGGATGACGCCGGAGTGCAACAATTCAAACAGCGGTTGTGGGAGATTCTGCGGCCGCAGCCCAAAGGGGCATGGGCCAAGCCCGAAGCCGGATTGCACCACGACCCCGACGCCGAGGCGCTTACCGAGGCTTCGCTAAAAAAAGCCACTTTTCTGGATTTGTCGCCGCCGGCCAAGCGCAAAAAGCGGAAATAATCCACTCAAGGAGACTCCACCATGAGCAAATGTCTTTTTCTGGCCTTGGCGCTAGCCGCTGTGGCCGCAATAGCTAAACCTATCGACTGGGACGAGGCCAAAGAAGTCCAGCCCGGCATAAAACTTTGCCAACTGGAACTCGTTGAGCCAAGACTGCTTAAGGTGGCGGTAATGCGGATCGACCTCAAGACCCCGGGGTTGCGGTTCACCGGCACCAAACGCCCCCCTGAATGGGGGCGGGTGATGGACGACTACACCAATAAAACCATGCATGTGCGCACCAAGCGGGTACGGACCGCAGATTTTATGATGGACGAGCGCAAAGCCGGGCGGAACGTCATCGCCGCGTTCAATTCCGCGCCGTGGGGACCGTGGGTCGCGCCTTTCAACCATAAATATGGCGACCCGCACGGGCTGAACATCAGCGAGGGCGTGGTTATTTCCGACCACCACCACAAACGAGACCCCATGTTCGTGGCTTGGGAAAACGGCGAATGCGCAATCACCAATTCCATCCCCGCCAACCGCTACGGCGAGATTCAAGTGGCGCACACCGGCTTTGAAATCATATTGGCGAACGGTGTCAAAACCAAAGCGGCCCTGGCCCGCACCGACCTCAATCCGCGCATGGCTTACGGGCTTTCGGCGGACAAACGCTGGATGTACGTGGTTGCCGCGGACGGCCGCCAGCCCGGCTGGTCGCTGGGCGCGTCGCTGCCCGACCTATGCGACATCATGGCCGACGCGGGGGCGTCGGACGCGGTGAATATGGACGGGGGAGGCTCCACCACCCTGCTCTATTGGGACGGGGAAAAGCCGGTAATGGCCAACCGCCACAACGCCTCGCGGAATCTGGTCCGCAAAAACGGCGCCAATATCGCCGTCTATCTGGAACGGTAAAAAGCCGGTTGCGTTTCGCTTTTTCGGAACCGGACGGCCGCCGTACGCGGGCGTTTTCGGGACAAATGCAACTTTTTGATTTTTGTGCGTGATTTTCCGCTTTGTTTATGATAATATTATAATTCTGTTTTTTCCGGATTAGAGAAGAAAGGTTAAAGATGAAAGTTCAATCCCAGAACGCGGGCACCTGCCGCATGAAACTGACGGTCAACGTTGACGCTGAAGAAACGCGCCCCGACTACAAAGAAGTCGTCAAAGTCTTTTTGAACAACGCTACGGTCAAAGGATTCCGCAAAGGCAAAGCCCCGAGGGACATCATCCTCAAAAACTTCGAGCCCCAGATTAAGGAAGAGACCGTAAAACGGTTGCTAAACACCTTCTCGAAAAAGGCGATCGAGGATCAGAAACTCAAGGCATCCGCTATCGTTGACATTACCGACGTGGTCTTCACGGAAAAGGACGGATTGTCCTGCAACATCATCGTGGATGTGCAACCGGAGTTTGAGCTTCCCGCCTACAAGGACATCAAAGTGGAGCAGAACGACGTGACCGTGACCGACGAGCAGCTTAACTCCCGCATGGACGAAATCCGCCGCACCTTCGCCAAGTTCGAGGACGCGGACGCGGACTACCTGATCGCGGACGGCGACTTGGTGAGCATGGACTTCACCGGCACCGCCGACGGCAAACCGATCGACGAGATCGAACCGAACGCCAAGCCGATCGCGACCGGAACCGATTTCTGGATCCAGATTCCCGACCACCGCTTCATCCCCGAAGTTGTCGAAGCGCTCAAAGGTCTCCGCACCGGCGAATCCACCGAGGTGAAATTCAAATTCGCGGACGACTATATGGTTAAAGCGTTGCAGGGCAAAAATGCCGTTTACAACGTCACGGTCAAGAAAGTTCGCAAATGCCAGTTGCCGACCAACGAGGAACTGGTGGCTCAGATCGAAGCCGAGAGTTACGAAAAGATTTGCGAAAACGTCCGCGCCTCCCTGCAGGAGTCGGCAAACCAGGCCGAAACCAACCGCCAGAACGCCGAAATTATCGAAAAGCTGATGAATCTGGTCGGCGATTTCGATCTGCCGCAAAGCGAAATTGACAGCGAAATCAACGAAACGCTTGAGCAGATGTACGCGGAAGCCCAATACCGCGGCCTCACCCGCGAAAATCTGGAGCAGAACCGCGAAGCCCTGATCAAGAACGCTGAAAAGGTGTCCCGCGACCGGCTGCGCGTCCGTTACCTGTTGGGTGCTATCGCCAAGGCAGAAGGCATCAAGCCCACCAACGAGGATATTACCAAAGAGATCAATGCGCTCGCCGAGGCGAACAACAAGACCCCGGCGCAAGTGCGCGCGGCCATCGAAAAGAACGGCCGGGTCGGCATGCTGTACGCCCAGATCATCCAGGACAAGACGTTGGCGATGTTGCGCGCCAACTAATATTCCCGCCCAAAGGGAGGATTCATGGTTTACGACAACTTTTTCATGCCGTACGTGATTGAGCAGACCAGCCGCGGCGAACGGTCGTATGACATCTATTCGCGGCTGCTGCTGGACCGTATCATCTTCATCGGCTCGGAGATCAACGACTCGGTAAGCAACAGCATCATCGCGCAGTTGCTCTTCCTGCAGGCGCAGGACCCGAAGAAAACCATCTCCATGTACGTAAACTCCCCCGGCGGGTCGGTAACCGCCGGGTTGGCGATTTACGACACCATGCAGTACATCACCTGCGACATTGCGACCTACTGCGTCGGCCAGGCCGCCAGCATGGGAGCGGTGCTGCTGGCCGCAGGCAGCGCGGGCAAACGTTTCGCCCTGCCCAACGCCCGGATCATGATTCACCAGCCGTGGGGCGGCGCGGAAGGGAAAGCCTCCGACATTGAAATCACCGCCCGCGAAATTCTCCGGCTAAAGGCGCGCCTCAACGAGATTCTGGCTTTCCACAGCGGCAAAACCGCGGAAGCCGTCACCGCCGACACCGACCGCGACTATTTCATGTCCGCCGAAGAGGCCAAAGCGTACGGTTTGATCGATGAGGTTCTGACCCAGCCGCCTTCGGAGAAGAAATAGATATGGCGAAGCGAAAAAAAGGTTCCGACGACGGCGATCCTAGAAACTTCGACTCCATCTGCGATTTTTGCGGCAGATCGGTAACGGAAAACGGCAAAGGGGATAATCTCCTTATCCCCTCGCCCACCGGAATGCTGATATGCAGCGACTGCGTAAAAATCTGCAAGCAGATCGTTGACGACATCGATCGGGAAACCGCGGCGAGAAACCACCGCAACTTCGTGGAGGGGGCGATGGAAGTGCCGCCGCCGGCCGCGATCCGGGAGTTTCTGGACCAATACATAATCGGACACTCCGAAATCAAAAAAATGCTCGCGGTGGCGGTCCACAACCACTATCGCCGGCTGGCGCAGGAAAAGTCTTCCCAAAACAAAGCTTTCGCCGACGTTGAAATCGAGAAGAGCAACATTCTGCTGATCGGGCCCACCGGTTGCGGAAAAACGCTCTTCGCCAAGACGCTGGCAAAACTGTTAAACGTGCCGTTCGCCATTGCCGACGCCACCACCATCACCGAGGCCGGATATGTGGGCGAGGATGTCGAAAATATTCTGCTCTACCTGCTCCAGGCGGCGGACATGAACGTGCAGAAGGCGCAACGCGGCATTGTGTACATTGACGAGATTGACAAAATCGGACGCCGGACCGAAAACGTGTCCATCACTCGCGACGTTTCCGGCGAGGGCGTTCAACAGGCGCTGCTGAAAATTCTGGAAGGCACCATCGCCCACGTGCCGCCGCAGGGCGGACGCAAACATCCCCAGCAGGAGATGATCGCCATTGACACCCGCGACATCCTGTTCATCTGCGGCGGGGCGTTCGTCGGGCTGGAGGAGATGGTCAACCGCCGGCGCGGCCGCAGTGCGATCGGGTACGGCGGAAAGACCGACGAAGAACAATCCGCCGCCATCGATCCCGAAAGCGGTGCGCTCAAGGTGGCTCCGGAAGATTTGGTGAAGTTCGGGCTGATTCCTGAATTCATCGGACGGCTTCCGGTTATCGCCACCATGAAAGACCTTTCCGAGGAAGACCTGGTGCGGATCTTGACCGAGCCTAAAAACTGTCTCGTTCGCCAATACCAAAAGTTGCTCGACATGGATAAGGTGAAACTGGTCTTTACCCCGGACGCGGTTTGCGAAATCGCCCGGCAAGCCATTAAACGCAAAACCGGCGCCCGCGGGCTCAGGTCGGTAATGGAATCTTTTATGATGGGCATCATGTATGATAACGGTGGCAACACCACCCCTAAAGAGGTTACCATTACCGATGAACTCGTCCGCAAATGCGCCAATGAAAAACTATCTTAGGTTCGACAGTGTCGGCGGGGCCAGCGGGGACATGATCCTGTCCGCGCTGACCGCGCTCGGCGCGGATTTGTCGGCCGTCGAGCGGCAAATTGCCGCCTTTTTCCCCGAACCGGTTCATTTTCACCGCGAAAACGCTGAACAGTACGGCATTACCGGATTGCGGGTTACGGTGCATTCCCACCATCACCACCACGAGGAAGAGTGGACGGAACCCGGCCACCATCATCACCACGAACACCATCATTGCGAACCGGAAGAACACCACCACCATCACCACGAACACCGCAGTTGGGGCGAGATCCGCGATTTACTGACCGGTTCCCCGCTTCCCGCCCCGGTCAAGAAGCAGTCGCTGGCGGTATTCCGCGAAATCGCCGAGGCGGAAGCCGCGATACACGGACGGAACGTTGACGAAGTCCACTTCCACGAAGTCGGCGCCTGGGATTCCGTGGCGGATATCGTCGGGTGCTGCCTCGCGCTGCATCAACTGCAAATCAGCGGGGTCGCCTGCGGCCCGCTGCCATCCGGCACCGGAACCATCCGCTGCGCCCACGGGGAAATGCCCAACCCCGCCCCCGCCACGCAAACGCTGCTGGCGGGGATGAAGGTTGTGCAAACCGACGAACCGTTCGAGTTGGTCACCCCCACCGCCGCCGCGCTGTTACGGGTATGGATCCGTCAACCCGTACCTGTGGCCGCCACCGTTGCGGCCAACGGCATCGGATTCGGATCGCGCGAACTTAACGGACGCCCAAACCTGTTACGGGCCACTCTGCTACGGGAAAGCGGCGGCGGAGAATCAACGCTGTTGGTGATGGAGACAAACATCGATGATGCCAACCCGGAATGGCTGCCGGTTTTAATGGATAAGCTGATTGCCGCCGGTGCGAGGGATGTCTGGTGTACTCCGGTGTTGATGAAGAAAGGTCGCCCCGCCACATGCCTGAGCGTGTTGGCCGACCGCGAACTGTGCCCGTCGCTCCGCGAAACAATCTTTAAGAATTCAACCACCTTTGGCATCCGTTTCTATCCGGTGGAGCGCGAAATTCTCAACCGACGCTTTGTATCCGCGACCACGCCTTGGGGCGAAGTCACGGTAAAGATCGGCGAACGCAACGGCGAGACCGTCACCATAGCTCCGGAATTCGAGAGCTGCCGGAAGGTCGCCAAAGCCGCCGGCGTAACCTTGCCGCAGGTTTACCGGGCGGCAACCGCCAATATTGCCGACAGGGACTGACGCGCTATGGATACCGGTGTTACCGTTGAAGCCTGCGCCAAAGTGAACCTCACGCTGGAGGTGTTGGGTACCCGCCCCGACGGTTACCATGAGTTGCGCAGCGTGGTCGCCCCGATCTCGCTTTCGGACACCATATCCGTTTCCGGATTGCCAAGCGGAACCGAACTGAGGGTAAGCGCGGAAGGCGGGGTAGGACTTTCCAATATCGGCGCGCCGGAACGCAATCTGGCAGTAAGGGCGGCCAATCTGTTGCGCCAACGCTGCGGAATCGACGGCGGGGTGGCGATCCAGATCGACAAACGCATTCCGATCGGGGGCGGTTTGGGCGGCGGCAGCGCCGACGCCGCCGGGACGCTCCATGCCTTGAACCGGCTTTGGGGTCTGGGGTTGGAGACCTCCGCCCTGATGGAGCTTGGGGCGGAACTGGGCAGCGACATCCCGGCCTTGGTTTGCGGGCGAACCGTACTAATGGAAGGCCGCGGAGAACAAATCACACCGTTGGACTCTGCCGGTTTCAAAACATTATGGTTGGTGATCGCCAATCCTGGCGTAGCCTGCCCCACCCCGGAAGTTTACCGCCGGTGGGAGTTTTCCCCGGAAGCGGCGCAAACCAACCACTCCCAGCGGATGGCGGGCGCCTTAGCGGACGGGAATCCGCTGTTGGTTGCCGCCGCCCTGCACAACGGTCTGGAGCCTGCGGTACTTGAAGGTTGGTCGCAAGTGGCAGAAACCGTCGAACTGCTAAAAGACGCGGGATGCCTGGGGGTAATGGTCTCGGGAAGCGGGGCTTCGGTTTTCGGGGTCGCCGCCGATGAAAAACATTCGCGGGAAATCTGCGAACAGATTCCCCGCGAGATTTGGCACTCGGCAGTTAAGATTAAAGGCTAACCCTCACGCAGAGTTACGACGCCTTTTCCTCTGCCGGTTTTGGGGCCGGTTTGCCGGGCTGGTTTTCCTTATCTTGCCCGTCCCGGTAAAAATTATGGCGCTCGTTCATTCTGCGCGTACCCTCGGAACGGATCAAGGTCATCGCCTTTTTGCGCTGTTCGTCATTGAGCGTATCCCGGATCGTCATCAAGGTTTTGATGGAGATTTTGGCCTGTTCCGTGCGCAATTTGCCGATTTTCTCAACAATAGCCAACACTTCGGCGGCATCGTCACCGGGTTTGCCCAACAACTCTTTGCACTTTTCCGCCTGTTGGCGCGCGTTTTGGCGAATCTCCTCGTCAAGCTTGCGCCACTCTTCGTCAAACCGCGCCAACGCGGCCTTCAGTTTATTCACCTGCTCTTCGGAAATGCCGATTTCCTTAATGAACTTCTCGGACACCACCATCGCCCCCAACCAATTGCCGTAGTCAATACGGCGGCGCGGCATCATCTGCCCACCGGGGCCTCCGGGCATCATGTTGTTTTGATTCATCGCCCCCCGGCGGTTGTCCCACCAGCGTCCGGCATTGTTATGCTGTCCGTTAAAGGGGCGGTCCGGTTTATCCGGCGCGCCAGGGGCGGCGGCACCCGGCGTTCCGGGCGTGGGCGGCTCCCCGTGAGCCAAAACCGCGCCCAGCAACAGGCAGCAAGAAAACAGAATCACTTTTTTCATGTCAATCTCCAGCTAAATCAAAGCGATGGAATCCGCGCTGTCGGAATCAAAAAAGCTGTCGGAATCCATGCCCTGAATACTCAGTATCAGGTCGGCATCGTCTAACGCCTGAGGAACGGACTTGGCGGTTTTATTCCAAACGCCGGGCAAATAACTGTGGCAAATCCCGCCGACCGCCATCAGCAACGCGGCGGCAACCGCAGTCAAACGCACCCGACGCCACCAGCCTTGACGGCGCACAATTTCGGCGCAAGCCGCCTGGTGAATACGGGACATTACCTCGGACGAAGGTTCTGCCGTCCGGGGGTCAGCCATAAGCAAAGGACGCAATTCTGCCAACTCCTGCTCAATCAAATCAATATCAAATTCCGTCATTTTTTCTTTCATGTTACACCCCCTCGGTGGCCAATTCGCGTTTAAGTTTCGTCATCGCGTCATGCATGCGGCCCAGCGCGGTGTTCAACGGTATCCCCAGCTTGTCGGCAATGTCGTTGAATGACATATTGTCCCGGGTGCGCAAGAAGAAAACCTCACGCTGCACTTCCGGCAACAACGACACCGCCTCCATCACCCGGCGGGACATATCTGCCAGCTCTACGCGGCGGTACGGTTCGGCCTCCGACGACGGCAGCTGTTCGACCAGCGGCGTTTCGTCTTCATCGGAAGTCTCGTCCAAACTGACCTCCGCCCGTTGTTTCCGGCGGAAATCAATCAGGATATTCCGTGTGATAGTCCACATCCAGGCCCGGAATGAGACATCGTTAAAACGCCCGGCGCTCCGGATAATCCGCACCCAAACCTCTTGGAAGAGGTCTTCCGCGTCTGACCGGCAGGATGTCCTTTCGGACAGCCATAAAAATACCGGCTTGCGGTAGCGCTGTACCAGGATGTCCATTGACGCAACATCGCCCTTCACATAGCGGAAGAGCAACTCTGCGTCTGGCGTTTCCTCGGATGTCCCATTGTTTTCCATACTTTTTTTAACGAAAGCGTGTCAAAAATATTGGCAGAAATCACAAAAGTTCCTCAATCGTCTTAACCAACGGTTTGGGATGCAACGACCGGTCGAAAGGCAGAGGATAATCAGTCCGGCCGCGCACCGGGAAATTATTCAACCACGAATCGCGGTCGCTCACCCCCCAAAATGTCACCCGGTCCAGGCTTGACGAATACTCCAAAAACAGCCGGAACAATTCCGCATAACGGTCGGAAAGCCGTTTTTGGACTGACTCCGGAAGCTTGCCGTCCGGCCACGGGTTGAGTTTTGCGTCGTAGGCGATGTTTCTGGACACATCCGCCGACATCCTCCAGGCGGCGGGCAGCACCGACACGTCCAGTTCGGTGACCATCAGCTTCACCCCGGCTTCCGCGAATTTCCGCATACTGGCGGCGTATGCGCCGAGCCGCGGATGATCCAGCCGGACATGGGTCTGCATACCCAGCGCGTCAATCCGCAACCCCGCCGCCCGCAGATCTTTTACCAGCTTGACCATCCGGTCGGCTTTGCGCGGATTCTCGGTGTTGTATTCATTATAATAAAGTTCCGCCTCCGGATCCGCATCGTGCGCGAACCGGAACGCCAGCAGCAGGTAATCCTCGCCGATGGTGTTGAGCCAGACCGTGCGGCGCAGCGAACCGTTCTCCTCGATGGCCTCGTTAACCACGTCCCAACCCTTGACGCGGCCCTTGAAATGCCCCACCACGGTCTGCACGTGACGTTTCATGATGTCCACAGCCTCATCGCGGGTACACTGGCCCTTCAGCTTTTCGTTCATCCAGCGGGGCAACTGGCTGTGCCAAACCAGACAGTGCCCGATCACTTTCATCTTGTTTTCCACGCCGAAATCGACAAAACGGTCGGCCATTCTCCAGTTGAACTCGCCTTCGCGTGGTTGCAACGACCCGGGTTTCATGCAATTTTCGGCGGTTATGGAGTTGAACTGGTCGGCGATTAACTTGCGCTCTTCGGGATTCCGTCCCATAATCTGGCGTTCGTTCAACGCCGCGCCGACCCAGAATTTTCCGTCAAACGCGGTCTTGAGCGCGGTCTCCTCTGCCGTCAAAGACATCGCCGCGACAACCGCGGATAATAACACTGCCGCCTTTTCCATAGTAATCTCCTTTTGTTTCCAATCTTATATACAAAAACCGGCCGCAACACCAATCCGCGTTACGGCCGAATTTCGCCGCGCCCCGGATTTTACCCCGGGACGCGGGCGGTTCAAATAAAGGCCGCGCGGTTACATGATTATGATAATCAGCCCGCCGCGCGCCAGCCGCAGGTTGCCGTTCACCAAGGCCAGACTGAGTCCGGGTGCCGCTTTGTCCAGCTTGTAGGTGCAATTGGCAGCCGACGGGAAGGAGGTCAGTTCCACGTAAACTTTGTCCCCCATCTCCACATCCTCGGCATCGATGAGAATGGTACCGCTGGCGTTATAAATACCCGAAACTTTCAGCGGAGTGTCCGCATCGGGGATCTTGATGGTCGCGCCGTCCAGCAACGTCAGTTTGGGAATCTCGGTGGCGGTGGCAGTTACCGTGCCCTTTACGATCGGGGT
>DBXY01000020.1:27617-37495 GCA_002309765.1 Verrucomicrobia bacterium UBA1200 | reverse complement strand
TTCTCCAGCGTGGCGGCGCAGTGGCCCACGCCGATCGCGCAGTGGTGGGCGGGACCGGCGGAACTCCACGCCTCCATAAAGGCCTTCGCCCCAATGGAGAAGCGGTAGCGGCTGTTGGTGTTCCCGATCTGGAGGACGGGGCCGGGCACCGACTCGCCCTCCGCCGTCAGCAGCATAACCGTGCCGTCGGCGCGCTGCACGACCGAGAGCAGGGTCACGGGACCGTGTTTGACCGTCATCTGGATGGATAGTCCCTTGCCGGGCTTGCCGTGATAGACCGGGACCGGGACCAGCCCAACGCGCCCCTCTGCGATGGCAAAATGCGCCGGTCCGTCATGGCCCAGAAGCACCACGTCATCCACGAAATCGGTCAGATAAAACTCCGAGAACGATCCGCCCGCGCCCAAGAGATCCATAAGCTTCATCGCGTGGGCGTTCTTGACCTCGCACTCGCCCGCGACCGGCACGTGCGAGCCAGTCAACAGCGTATTCCCCGCGATCACCGAGGTGACGATATTCTCGTAGGCGTTCCCCGGCTGGCCCTCGTAGTAATAGGCCATCGAGGTGAGCCGATGGTTCGCCACCAGCCGGTCCAGCGCGATCGCGGTCTTTGCGGCGCGTTCCAACTCCGCCGGCTCGCAACTCTCCGAGACATCGAACCGCTCGCGGAACTCCCCGATCTTTGCCGTCACCTCATCCGCCGTGACCGCCTCCCGGAGCGCGTGCAGCTCGCACATCTCCAGCAGGTCAATGTGCGTCCCGAACGCCGCGCAACAGGCGGTGAGGTCGGTGTAGACATCCAGCATCCCGCAGTAGTAGTGACCCAGCACGCCCATCCGGTTGGCGCGCATCCCGCGCACCGCCCCGGCGGCGGACATCCACTCCGACACCCCGCGCCACACCTCGGAATCCTGCAACCATCCCGTCACGAATGCATAGCGGATCCCGGCGCGGTTGAAGACGCAGGCAATCTCCGGCACGCTGCAAGCCTGGCAGTGCTCCAGCCAGATGCCGGTCATCGTCCCCCGGTCGCCGAGCGCGTTGAAGGCGGCGTAATCGAGCTGCGCCACCGGCTGGACATTCAGGATCACCACAAACGCGCCTTTGGGAATCGCGGGCAGGACCGTGGACGAGAGCGCGTAGGTTGAAACAAAGAGGAAAACCACATCAATCTCCGCATCGGTGAAGGTCGCAGCCGCCGCCCGCGCTTTGTCGGGCGTATCGACCAATCCCGCGTCCACCACCGTCCCCTGTTCAGCAAGCCGTTCGCGGATCTGGGCGTGATACCCCAGCAAATGATCGCGCAATCCCTCGAACTGCCCCCAATAGGTATCCAATCCGATACTGAAAAAACCGACTTTCGTTTCCATCTTTGTCCCTACCCTTGCCTTACCGCACAAAAATGATCGTACCGGGATCGAGCGGACCCTTCACCCGCAGAATGCCGCTTCCCGTCAGCTGATCCGTCTCACGATCGGCGCCGCTGCCGATGGGACCCCAGGTGATCGCGCCCAGCTTGTAGAGGTGATCGCCCAGCGTCAGCGAGGCGACCGTCTGATCCGTACCGTTCAGATTCAGCGTCGCGCCCTCGGCGATTACCAGATCCGTCTCGGGGCTGAGAACGTCCATCCGCTTCCACGAATCTTCCATCACCATCTCGACCTCCGCCGCCGTGATTGCGCGGTCAAAGACCATTGCCTCGTCAATCGCGCCGTTCCAGTACTCCGCGTTCGGCGTGACATTGTTGCCGATGCCGATCTTCAAGGTACAAGGCGTCCTGTTGCACGAGAGTTCCGCCGACTGAACCGCCGCGCCGTCGAGATAGAACGTCACCGTCTCGCCGTCATACGTGACGGCCAGATGGTGCCAATTCTCCGTGTCGTCGAAGACGATTTCGGAATTCGTATCCAATCCGTCCCGCGCGAAAGCCCAATACTGGTTGTTATTTGTTCCCAGATAACCCAGGAACGTTGTAGCGTTCGCTTTGTACGGGCCGCCGATGATGATGCGTTGGGCTTTGGCGTATTCCCCGGCGGACTTCACCCAGGCGGCGTAGGTGAACTGGCGCAACGTCACGTTGTTGGCCGTAGCCACACCTTGATCCTCTGCGGAGAATTTCAATGCGGTCCCGCTCACGCCCTCCACCGTCTCCGGCGACCCCGCGATCACGCCGTTCAGCGCCGATCCGCCCGAGCCGAGGTTTAGAACGGTGTCACCGACAATGGTTTCGAAGTCATAGTGGATAATCGGCGCGGGAAGCGCCAAGGCAAGCGTTCCCTCCTCTACACGCATCTGCGCCGCGCCCGTGACACGCCGTTTGAGCGTAAGCGTGTTCGCGCCGGTCTTGCGGATCACGACCGCATCGGCATCGATCTCCGCCTCCACCGTCGCGTCGCCCGCCGTTGTGTCGAACACGGCGCCGTCCGCGCCCACGATCACCGGTCCCACCGCCGGAATCCAGGGCGTCGCCGTGCCGAATGCGCTCGTGCCGAGCGTACCGCCATCAAGCGTAATCGGGAAGTCCCTAGCGTTGCCGCCGTCTATAAATCCCACCTTCAGGACACCGCCGTCCAGCACGGAGAGCGAACAATCGCCGCTATCCGTCCGCACCATCCGCCAATCCGCCGTATGGGGCCCGTTGACTGTCATCGAGGCACTGTTTAAGGCATAACCGCTTGCCGCCTGCGAGGTTCCGCCGGAGAATACCGCTTCCATATCCGCGAAGGTCGCGCCCAACGTTTCCAGCGACCCGCCGGGCTGGAGGAACCTTCCGCCCGTCATGTAAACATTCCCCTTCCATGTCGCCGTCCCGTCGATCGTCAGCGTTCCCGCGCCCGTTTTGACGACATGCACGGCGGAACCGCCCGTATCGTCCTTGATGTCCGTATGGAGGATCAGATCCGCATCCCCCCGCACATTCAGCCAGTTCCGCATTCCCGGCGCGCAGGCCAGCGTTCCGCCGGGGAGAATCTCCAGCCCCGAGGTTCCCGAGGGAAGTTCAATCGACGTCACCGCAAGGGTTTTCCCGTCCAGCTGAAGTTGCAGCATATCGTCATACACCTCACTCCGCAGAGTGTGGATGCGCGTCAGGGATTCCGCGACCGTAACCGGCGCGACATTGCCCGTCCCCTCGGTGACCACCACATCCGTTGTGGGAACGTCGGGGATGGTCCTCAACCCGGAATCGCGGTACGTCACCTCCATCTCGCCCACCTCTTCGTAGAAGACAATCTCCGAGATGCCGGTATAGGCGTCAAGCCCGTAATTCGAGGTCACGACAAACTGGAAATAGCGGCCGCGGACCGGCGTATCGAAGAGGTAATCCTCGCCGACATACGATCCATTCCCCGGCGCGATCGTGAACGTCATCTTCTGAACCAGCGTCCCCCACGCCGCCCCGGCATCCGTGTAGGCGCCGTAATTCTCCGGCATCGTCTCGCCCACATACACGCCCGCCGTCTGAATGCCCCGCCCGGTCCATGACTTGTTGGCCGCATACTCGTTGTAGTTCCAGAGGTGGAACCCTTTGACGGTCCGCTCCACACCGAGGTCGAACGCGATCCACGTTTCGACCGTTCCGTCGCTCAACCAAACACTGCTCTTGGTTGCGGTCCCCGCAACGACACCGATCGCCTCCGGCGCACGGCCGGGTACGATGTTCGACCCATCCACCGCATGGATCGGCGCGCGGTCATCCGGCGTATACCAGCTTTGCGCCGTCGCGTTGACCGGTGAAACGGGCGTACCGAGCTCCTGATAGACATCGATCTCCTTGTAACCCACGCCACTGTTCTGCTGCCAGTCGCCCGGTCCGAAATCGAACCGGAGCGCATCCACGCCCTTCAAACCGAGATTCATCATCCGGACACGGACACCCCGGTTCCCCGACGTGATCGTACAGGCATAGTGCGCCGCACCCACCGTCTCAAAGGACGATTCCCCAACCCGCCGGTAGAGCAGGGCGAAAGAGGCATTCGCCCGGTCGCCCCCCCACCCGGTGTAGACATCCACCTCGGAGATGTCATAGCCGGTCGGCATGGTCTCCGTATCCAGATGGTAGGTCACCTGACCGCCCGCGATGCACAGGCCGTCGACATGCCCGGCGGAACCGAACGTCCCGTCCGTCAATGAAGCCAGCGTCCCTTTGGAGTATTTGTCGTTTTCCGTGTTATTCACCGAGAGTTCGTCAACCGTCGAGACGACCGCCGTCTGGAGCAGGTCATCCGAGCGGACCGCGAACGTTATCGCGCTCTCGCCCGTGACGGACCAGCGCTGTGAGGTTCGGGAATAGAAGCGGACTTCGCTCAAGCCGGTATAATTGTCGATCCCGTAATTGTCAGTGACCAGCAGCTGGAGATAGCGGGTGGTGACGGGTTCGGTGAACCAGATATCCTCGCCGTAATACGGTTCCGCCCCGGGTGCGCACGCGAAGGTCAGACTCTCGACAAAGGTTCCCCACGCCGCGCCGCCATACGAATACGGCATCCCCGACGAGAGCAGGTAGGTTCCCTTATAAAGGTCGCACGTCTTGATCCCCCGTCTGGAGTAATTCACCTCGTTGCAGTTCCACACATGCATTCCCGTCACGGTCATCTCGCGGCCGAGGTCGAAGGTGATCCAGGTCGCCTTGGTCCCGTTGCTCAGCCACATGCCATGCATATATTGTGTGGATGCGGCACTCGATGCCGTCACCGGAAGCGGCGACATATAGGAACTGTTGATCGTGCAAACTGGAGCCCGCCTGTCATTTGCACCACCACGGTAATAACTCTCCGCCGTCGCCGCGACCGGCGTGATCAGCGAATCAGCCCTAACCGTCGTCCAGACAACGGAGACCACCAGACATGCAACCATAAAAACAAGATATGCGTTTTTTTTCATTACAAACCTCCATAGGGGCAGTTCGAACATTCATTTCTATTATAGCAAACCATCAACCCAATGTATATGCACTTTTCAAGTTTGTTTTTTCACTTTTTCATCTCCAAAACATGATTTCCGCCACTGCCCGGGAGACATTCCCACCCGTTTGACGAAAAAACGGGTAAAGTAGGAACCGGAAGTGAATCCCGTGCGCTCCGCGATCTCGGAAATCGTGTAATCGGTTTGGCGTAACAGCATCTGCGCGAAACTCAATCGGACCCGCATGATGTAGGTATGCAGGGTACAACCAAGCTCTTCCTTAAAGGCCGCGCGCAAGACGGAATCGCTCATCCCGGCGACACGGACGAGATCTGAAATGGCAATCGGGCCAAAGGCGTGTTCTGCAATCCAACTCCTGAGTTTTGCAATCCGCTGTTGGCGTTCGCGCCGTTCGACGGTATATCCGGCCTCACGGATAAATGCGGCAAGATGGGCAATCAAATCAATAAGCTTGGCGGCCAAAAACGGCGTGGTGGTCAAATCTTCCTTACCGTATAGCGTCACCCCGGAAAAAAGGATTTTTTGAACCGACAGAGTCGCGGCTTGCCGCAAAACCGGTTCGCGAAGCGGGAAAAAGGCGGTCATGAGGCGGTTCGCGTAATCGCCTTTGAAGCCGATCCACATCTCCTTCCACCCCGTTTCCGGATCGGGACGGTAACGGTGCCACTCGTTCGGAGCCAAAATGAAAAGATCGCCCGCTTGAACTTCCCGCATCCCGCCGGAAGCGGTCTCCAGTTGACCTCTCCCCTCCAAAATGGCCACGAACTGGTATTCCGAAAAACAACGGCCCCGCTCCCAAGTGAAGAGATAATCGTTCGGATGGTGCATTGGCGGATAATCCTGTCCGGGCGCGATGACCGTAAAGCCCGCGTCCACAACCGATAAACCCCAGATATGCGAATCGCCATCCGGCGGCCGATAAAATGATGTCCATTTGTTCCGACCCGTCAACATCATGCACCTCTTTTTATACTGCCAAATGGTCTTATGGCGAATCAACGATTTAATTCGAAACGGTTTAAACCCGGGCGAAGCGGATGATCCCCATTCGCGGCAAGGCGGCCTTGGCATCCGTTCGGACAAGTCACCCAGACGATCCGCCGGTCGCCTCGTGCCTCAACCTTCACTGCAAGTGTCCCGTAAAGAGTCTCGGTGTGCGCAGAGAAGTTGGGCAGCGCGTCGGAGAGGAAGGGCGCGACGGTAATTGCGCTTCCCTTCACCTCAAAGCCCGCGAAACCGTGCATCAACGCCCCGGCGGGACCGGTGTAACAGGTGTGAATCATGCTGCCCCGCGAATCGTGCCCGTACCACCAATCTTCAGGAATCGTATTGTAACCCTCATCCGCGAAGTAGAGAAAACCGGGCGCTTTATGGCGGCGGAAGGTACGCAACACAAGCTCACGCCCACACGTGCTTTGGCAAAGGGCGCGAAGGATAACGGTGTAGCTGGGACTGCCGCCATCGACATAACCCTTGCGCTCAACGATATCCAGCATTGCCTTCTCAGTCGCGGCGGCGTGTCCGCCCGCCTCGGCCGCGCCGCAAAGAATCGCTATGGATTGGTAGCGGGCATCCTCGGAGACATAGATGCCGTTCTTATACCATTCATGGTCGATGGCTGCCACCAAGGCGGCATGACGGCGTTTCAGTTCCTCGCGACGAGCGGGATCGGTTACCAGACCATCGATCTCAAGCGCGCGTAGAATCGCCCAGGCGTAGGAGCAGTTGTTAAAGAACATTCCTTCGACGGTATGCCCCCAATCGCCGGACGTGCCTTTGGTAAAGTGGATTTCAGGATAGAGCCAGTCGCCCAAACAGTCGCCGCGTTTCGGTTCGTACTGCTCAAGAATACCGTCCTTTACATGCGAATGGAGATAATCCAACCACTTGTCCACCACCGGCCGCATGGTCGCGAAAAGTCGATTATCTGGATAGAAACGGCTAAACTCCCAAAGCGAATACACCGGGAAACAACTCCAGAATGTGCCGCCCCAACCATATCCGTCCGGCGAAGTGTGGGGGATGCGCCCGCTCGGCTCCTGGCTGCTCGCCCATTTGAGGATGTACGCATAGAAGTACGCCGCGCTGTCAAAGAACGGCATGTTGCCCCACATCGCGGAAAGGCTTGCCTCGCCGTAACCTAGGCGCTCTCGGTGCGGACAATCCACCGTTACGCCCAACTGCGTGGTGGCGGTCATAGTGTTGTTGTCAAGATCGCGGATCGTCTCAAGGTCGTGGTCGCCGCGGAAGTCGCCGTCGCGCCGCCCAACGCTTGAAAGCACAATGCCCGTCACGTCGCCGATATTGGGCTTTTCGCAACCCGTGAGATATAAAAACCGCCCCGCCTGCCAGTTTAGGCGGTTATCGAACACGCCATCACCGCCGCAGAATTTCAATTCGGCGATCTGTCCAAAGGTGCATCTGTCGACAAAAGTGTCGGAAACCGTCATCTGTGCCGATGTCCCAGGCTTGCCCTTCAATTTCAAACGGACAAACCCGGTGAACTCCTCGCCCATGTCGATTTTCCAGGCATCTCCGTCCTGAGTGATCGAAACCGGACACAACTCGCGCAACGCCCAATCGCGGTCGGAAACGTCGCACGTCACTGTGAACTCAGGTCCTTCGCGTAACACGCCCTGCTCTTCGCTGGAGAATTCCTCCGCATCGCACAGGCGTTCGATGCCGCGACTTCTTCCGTTGCAGTTCGCGCCGATCGGGCCATACGAGCGGTTACGGGATTTCGCCACGGTCCACGGTTCAGACGAATCAATCGCCACCGAACCCTTCTCCGTCACGGCGCGACCGTCCACGCTCAAGCACGAGCGTTTTTCCTTGCATTTCTGCGTACCCGCCCAGTTGTCGTTCACGTAGATGTCGATTTCGTTCACCCCGTCCTTCACCAGCGGCGTCACATCGTACGTCGTCGCGAGCAAAATTCCGTCCTCGATATGGCTGCGGTTCGGTCCGAACCCTTGGCTTGCCGCCTTGCCGTTCACATAGAGCCGATGGCTGCCGAGCGTCGCGAGCGAAAGAATCACGCTCTTTGCGCCGTGCAGCTCCACCCGCTTGCGCGCGACCCAGTACTCAAGTGGATCGTGCTTCCAGCCGGGACGGAAGAAGGGCATACGCCACTTCTCGATGCCGGTGACGAACGTGCCCTCCGCCGCACAGGGTGGGGAGAGGCGTCCCGCCGAGCCGCTCTCCTCGACACGCCACCAATAGCGCGCGAACGGCACGAGGTCCATCAGCCATTTCGGTTCGACATAAAGATGCTCCTTCGTCTCACAGAACCCGGTACGGATTGAAGAAATCGCCGGAGATGAAACGGGGGCGACCGTCAGCGTGAACTTCTCCGGACGCTCGCCCGCATACTTCCAGAAAAACCTCGGCTTCACCACGCCAAGCGGTTCCGTCTGATACTCGCACCGCAAATCATACGGCCCTTTTGCGGGCGCAATCTGCACAAGACGCGGACGCAAAATCTTCACCGAAGGAACCCGCAATGTGTTCCCGCCTTCTTTGACGAATGGCGTCAGCTCCATGCGATACGGCTTAGAGGAGAATCCCCCGATGAACGAGCCGTTCATTTCCAACATGGCGTATCGGTCTCCTTCGATTGCGTCGCAAACAAAAAAAAGCCGTCCAGCTGGTTTTACCGTTCCAAGCGAAAAGGCAATCTCCGTCTCCTTCCGCACCGTCAACGGAACCTGGTGCGCGTATCCAGTTTCGTCAAAACGCAACCACGGGCGGTCACCATACTTGCCGGCGGCCCATGCCTTCACAAAAGTCTGGCCGTCAAGCGAGGTCTCCCATGTAGAATCATTGGTAAAGACGCGCACCGGTTTGCCGTTCACCACCATATCAAGCGAAGCGATCAGCCCGGCATCGCCTTCAATAATATTCTCTCCGACCGCCTCCAACACATTCCTACCGGATTTCAGCGATTCGCGCACATCTTTCAGCACCGAAAGCCTCTGCCAAGAGGCGGATTGGTTGCCTTGCTTGGCGATTTCCTTTCCGTTCAACCGCACAACCGCGCCGTTGTCGCACGAGAAAGTGAGCACCGCCGAATCGATTTTCGCCGCCGCCGGCAGATCGAACACCGTGCGCAAGGTGGCGAATCCTTTAGCCGTCTTCGCGCCCGGATGCCAGATCCACGCCGCGCCCTCAAGCGCCGCCCCGCCGTCAACAGGTATCATCTCGCCCACCGAAACACGGGACGGCACCTCAGGTCCGACTATCTCCTCCATACGCGGCGGCAAAACCGGTCTTGGCTCCGGCGGCCACACCAAGAACAAAGTCTCATTCGGCGCGAACGTCAGCCGGATGTTCCCGTTATCCGCAAACGGCTTCTCGGATATCCCCTGCTGCGGATCCCACACCTCCGCATCGTCGACGGCAAACCCTTCACCCGGTTTGACAACGAGCTCACGGTCGTACCGTCCGCTGCGTTCCGAGAACGCGAATACCCGGAACCCGTTCCGTTCCGTCTGCGCAACCGCAAAGGCACCGGCATCGATCGGCGGCATCTCTGCGAGCGAAACCCCGGTCAACGACTCGCTTCCCGCATACGGCTTAAGCGCGGAAAGCCCTTCGGGAATGAGAACCGCGCACCGTGCCGCATGGACGGCACGCACCCGTTCCACGGCTCGCACACCGACAGTCGGAGGAATCCGGGTAAAGTCCTCCCTAAGCCCGCCAAACGCCGTCATCGCAATGGCGGCCGACCAAAAGATTAATTCACACCGCACCCGTTTCATCACAAAAAAATTCTCCGCAAAAGATGAAAAATCACCAAATACAAGAATAATATAAACTATATGTTTTTAAAAAGTCAAGAACGCAAAAGACGGTTGGACCGTTTGACGGTTGGACAGTTAGACAGTTGTAATTAGCGACAGACGACATGCGACAATCGACTAGCAACAAGCTGCTAGCCACTAATCACTGGCGGG
>DBXY01000020.1:0-27601 GCA_002309765.1 Verrucomicrobia bacterium UBA1200 | reverse complement strand
ACTCGTCACTCTTAACTCGTCACTCTATTCAGTGTTTACTTCGCGGTGCCTAGACCGGGCTTAACCTGACGGGGCTGGGACACCAAAGGTTTGCCACAAACGCCGAAACAGTTGCGCGGATAGACCTCGATCCGGTATGCGGTATCTTGCGGCAAGAGATTCACGTTAATCCAAAACCGCTGAAACTCCGGCTCGAATTTGGGCGGCAAAGAATATGCCGGCGAAAGGAAACGCTGAACCAAAGCTTTTGAACCATTGGACGGCACTACCCGGATTTCATAATCAAAAACCCTGTTGCCTTTAGGCACAACCGCACTGGGGAATACGCAAGTCAGGACAATCGCCCATTTACCCTGAGCGTCCTCGGTGTTTCTGGTTTCAAGACGCAGCTGCGCGTTTTCAGGGAACTGCGGGACCGGTGCCGACTTCTCGCGGTGCTGGTTAGACAACGGCCCGCCAACAGTGGCGTACAGCGGCACCAGCCACGCCGGCGCGCACTCTTCGGCATTGCCCTGACGGAAATCGCGACGCTCCACCACCATGATATTATCGTACACCGAAACCACATATCCGGCGGCATCGATAAAATCACGACGGGACGGAATCATCGGCATCACGTTGGTAGCGGTTCCGTTACGGGCCCGCCCTCCGTTTTCATGGCCGGGCGGGAAACCGGTGTAACTAAGCGACGGCACCGCAAACGCGGTGAATTCCTCCTGCCAAACACTGCGCTCGTCATAAAACGGACGGTGCGTGTGACCGGTGAAGGCGACGGCGTTCGGAAAATCCTTGAGCGCCTTGAATCCCGCACCTTTGTCCACCCACCCTTTAAGGCTATCGGGTGTAGTACCCTGCACCGGAAGGTGCTGGAAATAGAAGAACGGTTTGCCGTCTTTAAAACGACTGGCGTTCGCGGCCATAAACTCCGGACCTTTGGCAATTGAATCCCATTCGCATGACACAAAGGAATAACCTTTAACGGTGCGGATCCGAATGTCATCGTACGGTTCGTTAAACGCCGCCTCCCAAGCCGATTTCATACCGCCGGTTTTGACTATGGCGTCATCTTCGGAATAACCGTTGGCGTGCATTTCCATGGTCATGTCGCCATAGCGCCAACCTTCAAAATCATGGTTCCCGGTGGTGGCCAGTTTTACCACCTCGACACCGTTGCGCCCCTTGCCGCCGGGGAAAACCCGATCCCAAGTATCGTTGAAATATTTCAGCCCGCTACGGATTCCCCAATCGGTAATGTCGCCGCACACCATCACCGCATCCACGTTACGGTCGCGGAAACACCGAAGCGCCCGTTCAAGCGTTGCGGCGGATTCCGGGGTGGTGAGGTGCACATCAGATATCACCCCGAACGTAAGATTGGGATTTTTCAACAACTTTGCGGTCTGGCAACCACCGCCAAAGAAAAACAAGGTGGAACCTAAACCGCACTTGATAAAACCGCGTCTGCTAACCGACATGTCCAACCTCCCCGACATTATTGCAATTTCCGTTCGCCCCAACGATTCTTATCGCGATCGGTGCGGATTCCCAACACCACGCCATCATCACCCCAACTGGACCATCCGCCGCCCAACGCTTTGTAAAGCGAGATCAGGCTGGTGGCGATGTTGCCCTGACTGACGGTAAACGACTCTTCCAGTGTCAGCAACGACCGCTGTGCGTCCAACACGTTGTTGAAATCGCGAAGCCCGCTCTTGTACAGGTCTTGCGAAATGTTGACTGCCGCCTTGGCGGCTGCCACCGCGCTGGACAGCGACTGGTAGCGGTGGTACTCCTGACTATAGGCAGAAAGCGCGTCGCGGATCTCGCGCACCGCGTTGAGCAATGCGGTGTCGTAGGCGGTGTACGCCTCCTCCAGCATCGCATCTTGCAGCGCAATATTGGCGCGAATCGTACCGCCGTGGAAAATCGGCCAGCTGACGCTCGGGCCGATTGACCAGTAATCACTGTTGTTGTCGAAGAAATTGTGCGCTTTTAGCGATTCCAAACCGATGGAACCGTTTAGGAAAAACTTCGGATAAAGGTCGGCGACCGCCGCCCCTACCCTAGCGGTCTGCGCCGCCAAAGCGCGTTCCGCCTGCGCCAAATCCGGACGCCGCCGCAAATACTCCGCAGAAATGCCGACCAGTTGTTTGGGTTGCATCGTCAACTGCGGCTTAACCGTCTTCAACTGTTCGTGCAGCAAACCCGGCTCTTCACCCACCAGCACCGCCAAAGCGTTGAGGTACGCCTCTTCCTGCGCCATTAGCAGCGGAATGGTGGCGCGGGTGGTTTCGACATTATAGCGGGACTGTTGAACCGCCAGCTCATCGCCGATACCGGATTTGAGGCGGGAATCGAGAATTTCAAACGTTTCGCTCTGGGTGTCCAGATTGCGCCGAGCCACCAGCAAACGCTGTTGCACCGTACGGAGGTGGGCGTAATTATTAGCCACCTCAGCCGCCTGGGTAACCCAAATCTGCTCAACTCCGGCAATGGCCCCCTCCAGATTCGCCTCCGCCGCCTCAATCGTCCGGCGCGTTCCGCCGAAAATATCGATTTCCCATGAAGCGTCAAAACCGCCGTTGTAAAGATTGCGGGTGAGGTTCGCCCCGGTCTGACCGTATTTGCTGGTTCCGAAACGCTTAATCGTGCCTCCGGCATCCACAATCGGCTTCCAGGTACCCTCGGCAGCAGCCAACTGTGCCCGCGCTTGACGCACTCTGGCCAATGCACCCTTCAAGGTCAGGTTGTGGGCAAAGGCACGTTCAATGAGGCGGTTTAAATCCTCATCGCCAAAGACTTTCCACCACTCTCCGATCTCCGCTTCGGTGATTTCCGAGCGCTTTTGGGCGGCTTCGCCGGACTTTCCGGTTTCCGGCATTCCGGCATCGGCCAAGGCGATTTTGGGATCAGGCAATTCCGGCGCTTGGTAATCGGGTCCGACCGATTTGCAACCGGCCACCACGATGCCTAACCCGGCCGCAATCAACCCAACTGTACGACAATACTCAAATCTGCGTTGCATAACCATAACTCCGTAAAATCACTTCCCATTTGACTTGAAATGCTGCTCGTAATATCCGGGCGGGAAATCCTCCGGCGTTGGACGATAGAACCGATCCGTAACGGAATGTCCTTTCTCGCGCAGGGTCTGGAAGAGCGCATAAAGTCCCGGAACCAACAAGACGCCCATGAATGTCGCACCCGCCATACCGAAAAATTCGGGAACGCCAAGCGCGATACGGCTGGACGCGCCCGCGCCGGTAGCCAACACCAACGGCAGAGTACCCAGAAGCGTGGTCACGGCGGTCATCAGCACCGCGCGAAGACGCTCGCTCGCTCCGGCGGCTGCCGCCTCGACGATTGAAAGCCCGGCTGTCTCGTGCTTGTCACGCGCGAACTCCACGATTAAGATGGCGTTCTTGGCCGCAAGACCGATCAACAGGATAATGCCCAACTGCGCGTAAATCGAAAGCGGCAGCTTGAATATCCTCAAACCGATCAACGCGCCCAGCATCGCCAGCACCACCGACAACATCACCGGCAACGGAACCATCCAGCTTTCGTACTGAGCCACCAGGAACAGGTAACCAAACAACACCGCAAGCGCCATCAAAGGCCCCGCAGTACCGGCGTTGTGGGTTTCCTGATAAGTGATGCCGGCATAATCGAACGAGTAACCGTTCGGTAGCGTTTCTTGCAAAATCCGCGCCACCTCGTTAATGGCCATACCGCTCGGAACGCCCGGATTGCACAAAATCGTGAGTGTGGCCGAAGGATACATGTTGAAACGGGTGACCAGCCGCGGACCGATTTCACGATCCACCGTCGCCAAGCTGCCGACCTGCACCATCGCGCCGGTTTGAGACCGGGCGTACAGTTTCAGAACGTCATCCGCCGTCGCACGTCCCGACCAGTCGGACTGAACCGTAACCCGGTTGACCTGGGTACCAAGGTTGATGTCGTTAACATACAGGGAACCAAGGTAATTCTGTAGCGTCGCGTAAAGAGTGGACAACGGCACCTTGTACATCTCTGCCTTGGTACGGTCCACGTTCAACCGCAAATGCGGGGTTTTCGCGGTAAAACCGCTGTACGCCACCATGATTAACGGGCTGGCGTTGATGTTCTGCAACGCTTTTTGCAATACATTGTCCAACTCCATCAGGTCGGTGCTTTCCAATGATTGCAGACGAACATCAAGACCGCCCGAGAAGCCGAGACCGGGAATGGCCGGCGGCACGAACACCTTGGCGTCGATCAGCGGTTCGGAATTGACCAAATCCTGAATGCGCTTCATAACGAACTGCACGTGCTGTTCCGGCTTTTTACGCTGGTCCCACTTCAACAAATCGCAGACCAGCATACCTTGGTTCTCGCCACGGCCGCCAATCATACTGTGGCCGGAAATGGCCATGACGGAATTGACCTCCGGAATGTTCGCCTTGATCCTCCTCGCGGTACGCGTCATAACCTCGTCCGTGCGCATACGGTTGGCACCCTCCTGCATCGAACAAGAGCAGAACACCACGCTCTGGTCCTCTTCCGGCAGGAACGAAGTCGGCGTAGTCTGGAACATGAAAATCGCGAACAGCGCCGAGACCACCATCAGCAGGAAGGTCAGCACCAACCGACGAGCCAAGCCACGCGAAAGGCCGACATAGCCTTTGCGACAGCAATCTAACCCGGAGTTGAACCAAGCGAACGGCCCATGCTTGTGCAACGAAGGTTTCCTCAGCAATGCGCCGCACAGCGCAGGACTGAGGGTGAGCGCGCCGACCGTGGAGAAACAGACCGCAGCGGAAAGCGAGACCGAGAACTGCTGGTAGATACGTCCGGTGATACCGCCCAAGAAGCCGACCGGAACAAAGATTGCCAACAACACCAGCGTAGTGGAGATGATGGCCCCGGTAACATCCTTCATAGCCTGAATGGCGGCTTCCTTGGAATTCAGACCGCGCTCCATCAGCACCTGCACGCGCTCCACCACCACGATGGCATCGTCAACCAGCGTTCCAATGGCCAACACCAAACCAAACAGGGTCATAATGTTGATTGAATAGCCCAAGGCCGCCATCAAAGTGAAAGTGGCGCAAAGTGACACCGGGATGGTGATACATGGCACCAGCGTTGCCCGCCAGTCTTGCAGGAAGATGTAACACACCAACGCGACCAGACCAAAGGTAAGGAAGATAGTGAAAACAATTTCCTTGATGCAGTTGCGGACGAAGGTGGTGGAGTCATAAGCCAACTGGTATTTCAAACCGGCCGGGAAACTCTTGCTCAAGCGCTCCAGTTCCTTGTAAAGCGCGTTCATCGCCTGAATGGCGTTGGAGCCAGGAGTCTGGTTCAACAGCACCGAAACCGCGGTACCGCCGTTAAAAGTACCGCCGAAACCGTAATTCTGTTCGCCGATTTCAATACGGGCGATATCCTTCAGCCGAACCAAACCGCCATTCTCGTCGGTCCGCACCACGATTTCCCGGAACTCCTCCGGCTTCATCAAACGGCCCTTGGAGACCAAGGTGTAACACAGGTTGCCGTACTCACCCACCGGCGAGGCACCGACCGTGCCGATAGATGCCTGAATGTTCTGCCTGCTGATGGCGGAAATGGCCTCTTCAGAGTTAATCTTCTGCGCGGCCATGCGCTGCGGGTCGAGCCAAACGCGCATAGCGAGTTTCGGCCCGTAAATTGTGACATCGCCGACACCCGGCACGCGCAGCAACGCCGGTTGGATAACGCCGTTGCAGTAGTCGGAAATCTCCAAACGCGACATCGAATGGTCGGGCGAAGAGAACGTAACGAAACCCAACGTGTCAGACGAACGCGAACGGATACGCAATCCGGTCGCCTTGACTTCGGCCGGCAACTTGCTTTGAGCCTGAGTGACGCGGTTCTGCACTTTGACCAGCGCCATATCACGGTCGGTGCCGACCGCGAACGACACACTCAAGGAGTAGTTGCCGTCGTCGGTACATTCGGAAGACATGTAAATCATGTCATCCACACCGTTAACCTCGTCTTCAAGCGGGGTAGCAACCGTGGCCATCACCTCGCGGGCGTTGGCGCCGGGATAGTTACATCCCACCGAAACCTCCGGCGGAGTAACTTGCGGATACTGGGTGATCGGCAATTTGCGGATTGACACCAGACCGGCCAGCGTCAAAACAATTGAAATGACGATTGCAAACCGCGGTCTCTCGACGAATATCCGAGAGAACACGTGGATCGAATCGATCGATTCTCGAATGTATTTCTTCATCGCGAAATCCTTACCATGGGTATCAGTTATTGTTTATCGCCGGCCGGCTGGTCTTCGGACGGCAGTTCAATCTTTTCGCCCACTCCGGACTTGCGGATATTTAACTTGTCGCCGGCCTTTACCTTGTGGCAACCCTCGTTCACCACCTTGTCGCCCGTAGCCAAACCTTCGCTGACTGCGGTGCGGCCGTGGTAGGTGCCATGCACCTTGACCATGGTCTGCTTGGCGGTGCCGTCTTCCTGAACCACCCACACCCCGGTGCCGTTCTCGAAATCAAGAATCGCGGTTTCGGGGATGGTCAAAAAGTGTTTGGGATTTGACGACATGCTGTTAAGAGTTACGTAGGTGTTCGGGATTAGCACCCCGTTAGGGTTTTTGAACGAAAGCCGCACCATCATTGACGCGGTGGCGGAAGACATTTCGTTATCGGCAAAATCCCACTCGCCGCGCTCGTTGTAACGGGTGCCGTTCGGGAGAACCAGTTCCAAATGGCGGTTACCCAGATCATCCTTATCGCCGGAAGAGACGATTTCTTGACGCCAGCTAATGTAATCGCGGTCGGTCATCGGGAAGGTTACGCGGATCGGGTCCATCTGCACGATGCGAGCCATCGCGCCTTTGCTCGGGGAAACATAGTCGCCAACGTGCACCAGCGCCTTGCCGATCTGCCCGGAGATCGGGGCGTAAACCTTAGTGTGCTTGGTGTCGAATTTCGCCAACGCGATATTTGCCTTGGCCTGCATCACCCCGGCCTTGGCGGAGATCACGCCGGATTTGGCCTGAGCCAGACTCGCCTTCGCCGCCGCCAATCCGGTCTCGGCGGAATCCAACTCGGATTCGGTGATACCGCGCTTGTCGGCTTTCTGCAGACGGTTGTACAAGCGCTGGGTGCGGTCAACCTCGGCCTCGGCGCGTTTAACCTCCGACTCCGCCTGCCCCACCGCCGCCTCGGCGCTCGCCAACTGCGACTCCCGCAATTCGAGTGTAGCGCTGTAACGTTCGCTGTCGATCACGAACAGCACGTCCCCCTCCTTAACAGTGCAGCCTTCCTCGAATTTAACCTCGGTGATGTAACCGTCAATCTGCGGAAGTATGTCCACCTCCTTGACCGCCTCGACATGGGCAACGAAATTATCGACCGGGTTGAACGGCTCATCGACCGCCTCCTCTACCGTTACCGAAGGCGCCGACGGAGGCTGTTGCGGCATAGCGGACGCCCCGCCTTTGGGCAGCCACATGTTGGCGAACCACCCGATCAGGCTAAAGCAAACTGCCGTAACCAACCACCCGAATACTTTTGCAAACGTACCGCCGTTTTGCGTCTGTTCACTGCGTTGAATCACTTCGCTCATAATTCTCCCTCTTTATTTGACAATACCTTGAAAAACCAGATTGAGTCCCGTGCGGAGCGTGTGCTCCAGATTGAAGGAGTTCCCGCACAACCGTCCCTTCAACAATCCCATCCAAATTGAAGCCAAAACCATGGCGATTTCCTCGACATTCACGTCGGGCTTGATCATGCCGACCTCTTTGAATTTCACCAAGTATTTCCGCAACGTGGAGATTATGTCCACATCCAACTGGACCAATTCGTCTTTAATCTCCGACATCTCCGGCGACGCCCAATCAAGGCGGGTCATCATCAAAAAGAACTTACGGTCTTCATCCCGGGTCAGCGTGATGTTAGCGTGATAAATCAGATTCTCCACCAGTTTTTCCGGCGAAGCGGGCTTCTCCATTTTTTCCTTGGTTTCCTTGTCGTGGCGTTCCACCACCGTGAGGATCAGCTTTGACAACAAGGCCTGCTTGTTTTCGAAATGCCAGTAAACCGCGCCCTTGGAAAGCCCAACCGCCCGGGCAATGTCATCCAATGTTGTCCGGTCGTAGCCCCGTTCGATGAAAAGGTCCAACGCGGCCTTCATAATCATCTCGCGGGTCATTTTAGTGTCTTCTTTAGTCTTTCTTGCCATAAAGAAACCTAATTGGTGAAAAACGGGCGCATATTATACATACCATCCGGTAGGTATGCAAGGCAAAAAGAAAGTTTTTTACAGCATCGAAGTGACGATAAATTAGGGGTTAGTGGGAGGGCCGCGCTCCGTCGCGGCCGCCAGTGGTTAGTGATTAGGGATTAGTGGCTAGCAGCTTGTCGATTGTCGCATGTCGTTTGTCGCTAATTACAACCGTCCAACCGTCAAACTGTCAAACCGTCCAACCTATTTATTGAATACCTCGTCGAAATAGACCTCAACATCGCGGTGCGGAAGTACCGCGCCGGACTTCATGGCGGCTTTCAGTTCCGCAGCCGAATCCGGATCATACCACCAGTAGCCAACCAGCGAACGCTCGTCGTTGAATTTCGACAAAATGCAATCCGGCATCCCAAAGGTATCCCAATACAGCAATCTTGTGGCGCCCGAATTCCACAGCAACACGTATGGCACCTGCGCGGCGATGCGCTCGTCAATCTTTCGCATAATCTCATTACGCTCGGCGGTGTTGAAGATGGTTTTCTGTTTCTTGATCAACTCGTCCACCACCGGATCTTTGAAGCCGGTGATGTTGTTGCCGGAAGGACGGTCGGCCTCTAAAGAAGACCACATCGGTTCCGGGTCGCGGAAAATCTGGCTCGACCACGAAGCCCAAGTCATATCGAAATTGTACTCGTCAATATCGCGCATCCAAGCCGCAAAATCCTTGCGGTCGATTTCCATTTGAATGCCGACCTGCTTAAACGCGTGGTTGCACAAGGCGAGGAATTTCTCGCTGGAGCTGTCCCGCGTCAGGAAACGGAATTTCAACGGAACGCCGTTTTTCTCCAGCAAACCGGTCTGGGGATTCGGGCGATACCCCGCCTCCTGGAGCAACGCTTTGGCTTTGTCAATGTTGAATTCGTAAAAAGCGTTTTTACAGGGGTGCTTGTCGTTGTACAAATCCTCGCAATACGAACGGTGGAGAAAGTAGGCGTTGAACATCATGGTGCGGTTCATAGTTTCCCGATCCACCAAATGCGCGAAAGCCTGCCGCACCCGCAAGTCGTCAAACGGCGGACGGCGCATATTCATCGCGAACCCTTGGAAACCGATCGGCTCGTAGTTGTGGACACGCTGCTTGACCGCCCAGTTTTTGTCGAACTTCTCGCCGTGGGTCTCGTTCGCCCACAAACGAGCCGTGTAAACGGCATAAACATCCACCTGCCCTTTTTTAAAGGCTTCAAAGGCGTTTTCGTTGTCGGTGTAATACCGGAAAATAACCTTGTCAAAATTCATCGTGCCGCGATTGGCCGGACGGTCAACCGCCCACCAGTCGGGACGGCGGTCCATCTGGATTTCGATCTGTTCCTTGACTTTGGTCAGCACGTAAGGACCCGACACCACCGGAGTATCGGTGAGGTTGAGTTTGCTGAACTCCTGTTTTTCAAATGCGTGTTTGGGCAGGATTTCAAAATCGCCAAGAGCAAGCAGATTGCGCCAATGGCACTCTTTGGCCTTGAAACGGATTGTACGTTCATTAAGCACCGTTGGCGGCTCGAACACCCCAAGGATGACCTTCGTGGCACCGGTGGCGTTTTTAGGATCCATCACCGCGTTATAGGTCCACTCCACGTCGGCCGCTGTCACCGGAACCCCGTCGCTCCACTTGGCGCGGGGGTCAATCTCAAACGTGAAGGTAAGTTTATCGTCGGATATCGTCCAACGCGAAGCGAGGTTCGGGGAAAACTCCGCGGTGACCGAATCGATGGCGAGAAGCGTCTCGTACATCATGTCGAAGACCTGACGGGTATAGGTGTTGCTATCCAAATAGGCGTTCAGGCTTTTCGGCGGGCGGAACGCCGCGAACCGCAGCACACCACCCTTCCGGGCGTACGGGCTGGCGATGGCATCCGGCTGCTCTACCCAACCCGGTTCGGGGAAAATCTGGTCAGCCGACGCAAACGAAACGGTTAGAATCAACGCAAGGAATTTTTTCAAATCGAACCTCCTGACCACCTAAACCTTTATGACCGCCATAGCCGGCGCTGGCTGAACGCCAATGCCACCAAAGCCAGCGCCATCACAAACAACACCACGCACGCCGCCTGCAAAATGCCGGACGAAGTGCGCATCAGCGAATAAATGGCGTACCCGCTGGCCGCAAACATGAACAGCATCGGAATCAAGGTGAAAGCGCAGTTGCGCTTCTCCTTGACCAGCCACAAACTCGCGGTCAACAGGGTAAGCGAAGCGAGCAGCTGGTTGGACGAGGCGAAAATGTGCCAAAGCGATTTGGCGGTGTCCGGATTGCCGATCAGCAAAACCGCCACCAGCGCCACCACCAATCCCGTGGCCACATACATGTTGGAAAACAGTTTGCCGACCGGACCGGTCACGGCTACGGAAGCGTCCGCATTGTCCGAAGCGGTCTTCTGGAAAAGCTCCTGCCAGGTAAACCGCGCCAGCCGGGTCGCGGTGTCAACGCTGGTCATCAGAAACGCCGCGATGGAAAGCGAAATGAAGACCTTAGCCAATTCAAAGTTCATCCCCATTTTAGCGCAGAAACCGGCGATGCCGCTGGCAAAAAGCGCCACCGCGTTCGGCGACTTCATCGCCGCGGCGAAGTCTCCCGACGACATCGCTGCCACGGCGATCAGCGAAAGCACCGCCAAAACGCCTTCAAGCAGCATCCCGCCATAGGCGACCGGACGAATGTGGCGCTCGTTGTCCAACTGTTTGGCGGTAGTGCCGGACGCGACCAGCGCGTGGAATCCGGAACAGGCGCCGCAGGCGATAGTCACAAACAAGAACGGGAACAGGCAGCGTGAGGATTCGCCGTGGGGAATGGTCCAGCCCGAAAATGCCGGGATGTTGATGGACGGGTTGGCGAAAAACACCCCGCAGAAACCAAGCGCCATCATGGCGTAAAGCAGATAGGAGTTGAGATAGTCACGCGGNNGCAACAGCCATACCGGCAGGGTAGACGCCAAGAAACAGTAGGCAAGCAACACCACCACCCAAACGGTCTGCGCGGTGGAAGCGCTAAACCCGAACAGCGTCTGAAGGTCGAGCGGGAACCGGACACCGACCCAAACGCAACAAAACATGATCGGCACAAAAACCGCGCTCGCCCAGCCGATCGGCATTTTGAAACGGTTGGTGCAAATCCCGAACACCACCGCCTCGGCGATGAACAGCAGCGAGGCGGTAGCCACCGCCGGATTGGCGGTAAACGTGGCGGCTACCAACCGGGTGAACTCGGAGCATACCAACACCAGCGTACTCCAACAGAAAAGCAGGAAGAGGATTTTTCCTGGTGTGCCCAGCACCTGGGCGATTACCGACGCGATGCTGCTGCCACGATGGCGTACCGAGAGAAACAGGGTCACCATGTCATGCATGGCACCGACGAAAATACACCCCAGCACCACCCACAGCACCACGGCGGCCCAGCCAAACTCGGCGGCGAGAATCGGCCCAACAATCGGGCCGGCTCCGGCGATGCTGGCGAAATGATGGCCGAACAAAACGGCGGGATGCGCCGGAACGTAATCGATGCCATCCCGGCAGGTGTGGGCGGGTGTTTCCCGTTTTTCATCCACCCCAAGCCATTTGGCGACCAACCTTGAATATACGAAATATGCCAGCAGAAAACAAGCGGTGCATGACAACAGCAGAACAATCGCATTCATGGCTATTATGTGGAAAAGATTAATCGATCACCGGACGGCCCGCGAAAAAGCGTTCGCAGATTTCGGCATGTTGCGCATCAGTGTATCCGGTGCTCTCCACCGAAACCCAACCGTTGTAGCGGACCTTCTCGATCGTGTCGCGCACCGAACGCCAATTGATGCTGCCTTTTCCAATCGGGACAAATGAACCGTCGTTGTTCTTAGCGCGGTCAAGCAGGAAATCCTTGATGTGCAGTTTGGCGGTGATGCCCTGAAGCGCCTCCAGCCACTGCTCGGTCGGGGCGTAACGCACATGGTTCCCAAGGTCGAGATACGCCTTCACCCAAACGCTGTTGAAAGAGCGGACCAGCGCGGAGGCGAATTCCGGCAACACCCACAGGTTGTTCCAAACATTCTCCAAGCAGATGGTTACCCCTTCCTCGGCGGCGGCCGGGATAAGCTCGTTCACCGCCTCGATCGACAACCTCGTCGCGTCATTCTGGGCCTTAATGTAGTCGGCAAACGGGGCGTTATCTCCGTCCACCACCCTCGAAACCATCAGCGTTCCGGGGTCGAAATCGATTTTGAACTCGCTCGGTTTCGGAATCTTGATGCCGCGCACCGCGCAAGGCACCAGCAAAATGGTCGAGGCACCGGAGGCGGACGCCAACCGCAGCATCTGGCGAACCGAATTAATCGACTCCCGCCGTTTGGCGGCGTCGGAATGGTTAAACTCCGCCCACCCCGCCATATAGGAATGGATACGCACCCCATGCTTCTCCGCGATCAACCGGTTGGCGGCGGCCTGCTGCACCGTGATTGTTTTATTGGTGAGTTCCACCCCTTGGAATCCGGCGGCGGCGATCTTGGCGCAGGTGGCATCGTCGGCCACACCGGCGATCATCGCTTTGAAAAGCTTGGTGGAATAAACCGGCGCGGCGGCTTCTTTGGCGGGAACCTGGGAAAACCCGCGGACTGCGGCCCCGGCGGCCGCAAAGGCGGCGGTACCAAGAAATTGACGGCGATTAAGGCGATTATTCATGTTATCCCTCCTGTTTTAAAGCCTGGAAAGCAGTTCGCGGATCATCCGCTCCTTGGACTCGATCGACTCGCAAAGCCGGAATTGAACCCGAGCCCGGTTAAGGTTCTGCTCCGGATAATGGGTTTTGAAATAAACGTTCCCGGCCAGATAATCCTGGAAGAAGCGAAGCCCCAGCTCGAAGGTTATCAGGCGGATGGAATCGTACAGGTAATACCGATCAGCGTCGGTCATGAAATCCTTGGCTTGGGAAACATAACCCTTGCAGAACGACTCGCAAAGGTCAAGGTCGAAAATCACCTTGCTGAGATTCTGCTCCTCCTCGCCGACATGGTTGCAGATGGAGCGGAGCGCGTCGCCGAAATCATAATGGATCAGACCGGGGCTTACCGTGTCAAGATCGATCATCGCGGTACCCTTGCCGGTGAAATCGTCGATCATGATATTGTTGACCTTGGGGTCGCCGTGCATCATGCGCAACGCCAGCTCGCCTTTTTTCAAGGCGTTTTGGAGGGTGGCGGCAAAACCCCGGCGATCATCGATGAACTTGGCGAGACGGCGGGCTTCCATTGACGCCGCGAGCCGTTCCTTGGCCAACGGGTTACGGTCCAGAATCTCATCGTATTTGGCCAAATAGCGCGGGGTGATGTGGAACCCCGGCAACGGATCCACCATTGTTTCCGGCGGCAAATCGGCAACCGTCCAATGGAAATGCCCCAACACCGCGCCGCACTCCATGGCGTGTTCTGTACCTTGGGCCTCGTCATAGGCGGTGGCGGATGGAATCTTGGTGATTACGCGCCACACGTCGTTATGCTCGTCCAACACGTAATCCCCGCCGGTGCGGGAGCGAATAATCTGCGGCATTTGCCAAATCCGGTCGGCGTGATCAGCCTCGCGCTCCAGTTTCGGGTGCGAATGGGCGGCCAACTTGTGAAGGTTGCCCATAATCGCCTCCGGCTGCGGGAACACATTGCGGTTAATCCGCTGCATAATTACCTGATGTTCGTCGTAGGTGTTGCGGTAAACCGCAAGATAAGTGTCGTTCACGTTACCGTTGCCGGTCGGGACGATAGTCACCAGACGCCCTTCGATATCAAACTGGTTAACGAGCAATGACAATTCCATGCAGAACTCCTGTGGATTCGATCAAACGGCTATTTTTTCTCGCAAGCCTTTTTTAAACGGCAGAAGACGATTGAGCAAACCGGCACCGCGGCATAATACGCCATGCCGATGTAGAACAGCGTACCCCAAAATTCGGCGAAGAGCATGCCAAACAGCAGCATCACCGCCAGCAGCACCGGAATCATCCGGTTGGCGGGAATGCGGATGTGCTTAAGCGACGGCGTGGGCAGACGGCAGGCAAGCAGCAAACCGCACACCAGCAGCGAAGCGGCACCGTACCAAGGGGTGCCGGACAAGGTTGACTTCGAGTGGAGTTCCCAAATGATCGGCATCACCACCAATCCGGCGCCGCCGGGCGCGGGAAGCCCCATAAAGAAGTGTTTCCAATACGGCTGGGTGGGCATCTCCAGCATAATGTTGAAACGTGCCAGCCGGAACGCGCAGCAGAGCGCGTAAAACAGCGCCAGCGCCCAAAAACAGCCCCGGAATGCGTAAGCCGCAGTGCTGGCGTACACCTCTTGCATCATCCAGAAGTACACCAGCATACCGGGCGCGACCCCGAAACTGACGAAATCCGACAGCGAATCCAGCTCCGCCCCCAGTTTCGAGGTGGCGCGCAGCATTCGCGCCACCCGCCCGTCCAATCCGTCGCACAGCGCGGCCAGCAAAATGAACAGCACCGCGGCGCGCCAATTCTCGTTGCAGCTGAAACGGATGGAGGTTATCCCGCTGGCCGCCGCCATAAAGGTGACGAGGTTGGGAATCATCGAACGCACCGGTATCGCCTCCCCGGCGACATGTCTTTGGCGGCGTTTTCTTAATCTGAATTTGCCCATAAACGAAACTCCAGTTGACTAAAGCGAGGCGATCGGCGTCTCCCCCGCCACCATAATCTGACCGACCTGCACGGTGGGAGCCACGCCCTGCGGTAAATACACGTCAACGCGGCTGCCGAAACGGATCAGGCCAAACCGTTCCGACCGTTTCATCTCCCTGCACTCATCGGTAAAGCTCACAATGCGCCTGGCGACCAGTCCGGCGATCTGCACAAAGGCCAACGGTTTTCCGCATTCGGTCCGCATCAGGTAAACCATCCGCTCGTTGTCCTTGCTGGCCTTGTCCAACGAGGCGTTTAAAAACGCGCCCGGCACGTAAACCTTTTTGATGATGGTGCCGGACGCCGGCATCCGGTTGACATGCACGTTGAGGACACTCATAAACACGCTTACCCGCCACACCAGCTCGTTTTCCGGAACGGCGGGGACTTCGGCGTCGAGATTGACCTCGACCTTGGGCAAACCGGCCTCCGGCAATTGCTCCGGCTTAATCTCTTCGGCCGTTTTCTCCCGAATCTCTTCCGGCAACGGAACCTGCGCCACCATGCAAACCATGCCGTCGGCCGGCGAAACCACCAGCTTTTCGTCCAACGGCGGCACCCGTTCCGGATCGCGGAAAAACAGATAAATCCCGTAGGTTAGCAACAGCCCCGGCAGGATGAACGGAATGAAAAACACGGAAACCAAACACGTCAAGGCAAACGCGCCCATCACAAATTTCATCCCCTCCGGATTCATGTGCGGGAGGAGAAAACTTTTGACGGAAAAATCCGGAGTTCTGTCTTCCATTTGCGCTTCCTATTTTTTAGGCTGGGAACCCATCTCGAAAACCAACTCGCCGCCACGGATGATCTGATCGTGGCTGAGTTTGAAACCTTGCAGCGGCTGGCCGTTCAGCGTTACGGACTGGACGTATTTGTTCGGGCCGGAGAGGTTTTTCGCCACCACGGTGAAACTCTTGCCCAAACCCAGATTGAGCCGCACTTTGGGCATCTGCGGCGCCCCGAGGACATACCCGCTGTTGCAGGGGTTGAACGGATAGAATCCCATCGCGGAGAACAGGTACCAGGCCGACATCTGGCCGCAGTCGTCATTACCGCACAACCCGTCAACCCCGTTTTTGTACTGGGTGTCGAAAATCTCGCGGATCAGTTCCTCGGTGCGCCACGCGCGGTCGGCGTAGTTGAAGAAATACGCCACATGGTGGCTCGGCTCGTTGCCATGGGCGTACTGGCCGATCAGCCCGGAGACGTCGGAGACAAACCCCATGCCGTCAATCTTGGAAGCCTGCCGGAACAGCGAGTCCAGCTTGTCGCCGAACTTCTGCTTGCCGCCCAGCAAAGCCACCAACCCCTCCGGATCCTGCATCACATGCCAAGTGTACTGCCAGGAATTGCCCTCGGTGAAATCGTTCGGCGTTCCGGCCCCGTGGCCGAGCTTGAAGGGGTCAAACGGCTCACGCCAATTGCCCTTGCTGTCCTTGCCGCGCATGAACCCGACCGACGGGTCGAACACGTTGCGGTAATTCTGGGCGCGCTTCCCGAAGAACGCCGCGTCTTCGGTTTTTCCCAGCGCGGCGGCGAATTGCGCCATGCACCAATCGTCGTAAGCGCACTCCAGGGTACGGGAAACGCTCTCGCCGCGAATATGGTCAAACGGATAGTACCCGTACTGGTCGTACAGATCCCAGCGGTCTTTCGGATGGCCGGGATGGTTCTTGGTGAGCGACTCGCGAATCGCCGCATAAGCCGCTTCGGGGTCGAACCCCTTAAACCCCTTGAAGTAGGCGTCAACTATCACCGGAACGGAGTGGTTGCCGATCATGCAGTGGTTTTCCTTTCCCCACAGGGTCCAGATCGGCACATATCCCTTGGCCTGCTGGTGGGCAACCATGTTGTTGACGAAGCACCCCACGTATTCCGGGGCAATTATGGTGTAAAGCGGATGCGCGGCACGGTAAGTGTCCCAGAGCGAGAAGGTCGAGTAATAAGCCTTGCCGGGCGCGGTGCGCACCTGGTTGTCCGCCCCGCGGTACTGGCCGTCAACGTCGGCGATGTTGTTTGGCTGGATGAACAGGTGGTAAAGCGAGGTGTAGAAATTCTCCTTCTGCGCCGCCGTGCCCTCCAAAAGCTCCATACGGCCGAGCAGCGAGTTCCACGCCTTTTTGGCGGCAGCGCGGACGGAACCGAAGTTCCATCCCGAAACCTCCGCCGCCAGATTGCGCTTGGCGCCGTCAACGCTCACCGACGAAAGCGCGATTTTCACCTTCAGCGTTTCGCCGGGCTTAATGTCGAAATCGAGTATGTATTTGGGGGCCTTGTCGCCATCCTTTTTAGGCAACTCGCGGATTTCGGTGAACGGGCGGTCGAGCACCATGACGAAATAATATTCGCGGTCAACCCAAGTGGAGGAGCGGGCATGGCCGGAAATCGTCTGTTTGTTTTGCACCGTCACATCGCTCTGCAGAATGTGGCGGTGCAAATGCTCCATGCCCCCCACTACCCCATACTGCAAATCGACCAACAGCCGGGCCGGGGCATCGCGGTTGTAGGTGCAGTTGTAAAAAGCCACGTGCGGCGAAGCGGTCACTTTCACGTCAACACCGAAATCATCCAGCGTCACCGCGTAATAACCCGGTTTTGCCTGCTGCGTTTCCTTGCGGTAGTTGCTGTGGAAATCCCCGCGATCTACGGTGCCGCTGAAGGGCTGGATGCTCACATCGCCCAGATCCGGGCAACCGGTACCGCTGAGATGGGTCTGGGAAAAGCCCCAGATCTTAGTGTCGTGGTACATATATCCGGAACAGTAGGCCCAAGTGCCGTTGCCGGTGTCGGGGCTAGCCTGAATCAACCCGAACGGATAGGCGGCTCCGGGGAAAGTGTGGCCGTTATCCGCACACCCGATGAACGGATTGACATACCGCGTATAGTCCTCGCGGACATATTTGTAAGACGCGCAAGCGCCGGTCAACATCAACACCGCCGCCACAAACCAAGCTCTCTTCATAACACGCTCCGTAACCTCTCCGCCGTCTCGGCGCGAGACAATAATTCCGCCAAACACAACTCATATTATTTAACCAAATTTCGGGGCGAAAAACAAGCCAAAAGGAAATTTTTTAAGCGCGCTGGCCCAAAGGGATTTTTTGAATCACCGCGAACTTATTTGAGGAATTTCCGTTAAATCTAAATTGTTTTTAGCCGCAAAGGGCGCATAGGGCGCAAAGGAGAATCGTTAGCAGCTAGCCGTTAGTGATAAACCGTCAAACTGTGGACACACTTTCGGCTACGCAGTTTCTGGGCAGGATTTACAGGATTAACAGGATTATGGATGAAATTTGCCGTAAGATGATTGGTGCGGCAGCCCCGCTGCCCAAGCACAAATGCCGTGTCTATCACCAAACGAAATCTCTAAATCTCCTGTCTGGAAATTAAAAGGCGGTGCGGGGCCCACGCTCACCGTCTCATCCACCCTTTTCAGCTTTTTGTTTTTTTCTTATTGGCCAATAAGAAAATGCCAACCTATCGTAAAACAGGACATCTTCGGGTGGCCCGGGCAGGGGCAGCACTCGGCGAAAGCCAGCGGAATAACCTTACTCATTATTGCCTCTTTGCTGGGAACCATCCACATCCGGCGGCGGCGGTTCAGGGATGATGTCAGGAATGTCGTTGGGCAGGTATAGGGTGGCAGCCCGTTCTTTTAGCCGCACACACTCATTCTGTAATTTGTCAATTTCTAGCCACAACTCATGCATCCGCTGTTTTGCGTTTTCCCGTTCTTGCGGCGTTTTATATGCCCCTGCATCAAGTTTTTTCTTTATTTCTGCTTTCTCGTTTCGTGGCGTGCCTCTTGCGCTGGATGTTTTGGCATACAGTTGCTCATTGGCGATAAGCGCCGGCAGGTCTGGGATCGGCACCCTCTTCTTCTCCTGTAAAATAGAAGACAGCACCATAGGCATAAAATCATGGGCGACGTTGCTCCAAGCGCCACGGTCGAAACGCTCGTCATACTCCAGCTCCCGCCGGCCGTAGGGGTTGATGAGTATCCGGTTGTAACCGCACCGAAACGACCAGTACCTGTTGTTCGGGTAGTCCTTTGCGTTCAGTTCCCCGGCGCTGAACGGCAGCATAGCGTATATCTGCGGCGAGCGGGTCTTCAGGTACAGCGTGAACGACGGGCTGGTGTACATATCCTGCGGCACCTCCACGCGGTTCGTGTAGCCGGACGCCGGGGCGTGGAACTGCCGGTTGGTGGTGGCGACCAGCCCGCAGTGGGCGTTGGTGGTCCAGAACGCGGTCTTCCAGCGCTTTCCGCCCTCGTCGAAGTTGGCGGAGACGAAAAAGTCGCAGTAGCCGCCGGTCTTGGACAATTCCGCCCTACCCGTTTTGAGGCTTCTCATGATGTCCACCGGGAAAACCACCACGCCGGTCTTGGTGCCCTTGCCGCCGCACTCCGCCCTGAGCAGGAACGACGACGGCTCCAGCTTGCGAAGCACGATAACGCAGGGCTTTGACTCCGAGTTGTCCTTGAAGGCGGCGCGGGGCTGGTCGCTGCGCAGATGCGCGTTAAGGTAATGCTCGTATCGGTAACCGTCCTTTGCAACTTTTTCCACCCACGCCCATTCGGGTGCCCAGCGCACCTTGAAACGGCCGTCTTTCCCGCTCACGCGCTTTTTGTCGACGGGCTTGGGGTCAAGCGTCAGCGGGCGCAGCGCCCCCACCGAGACGGAAAACCATCCGACCTCGACGCTCGCTCCCTCCACCGGGTTCCCCTCAGTGTCCACCACGCGGAAGTAAAGCGTTTTCCCAAAAGAATTCAGGCACAGCAGGCACAACAGCAAAGCGACCCTCATCAATTGCTCCTTGGCTTGGCGTCGCCGCCGTCCTTCGGCAGTTCGGGGATAATGTCTGGAATATCATTGGGCAACTTTGCCGCGTCAAGTTGCTGTTTTAGGTCGTTAAATTTGCGGTTTAGTTCCCTTATCAAATCTATACTGTACATAGTCGATGCCAGTTTGGAAATTTTCTTGCCGTTTTTCACCGGTTCTTTCTGGAGTTCTCTAATCTGATTGTCAACCATAACGTTATGGTCTTGATATTTAGATTTTTCATAAAGGACGTCACAAATCCTCCCCGCCAGCTTTTGACAGGCTGGCATATCTGGAATTTTTGCCCGTTGCTTTAAAACAAGAATATAATTCAATGCGTCATTCTTAAGCTGGCTTTCAAAATCAAACGAATAATTCTTCGTGCGGCAAACCGCATTTTCATACTCCAGCTCCCGCCGGCCGTAGGGGTTGATGCGCAGATCTGAAAGGACAAATTTAAAATAAGGTTTTGGGAAAGGTTTCAACTTAATCCGTTCCGTACCAATTGGCTGGCCTATCATCGCGTACAGCATTGGCTTGCGGGTTTTCAAATAAATGGTGAAGCTGCGGTTGGTGTACTCCTCCTGGGTGACCGTGATTTTGGGGGCGTAGCCTCTTTCCGGCGCGGCGTACACCCTGCGGGTTGACGCGACAAGCCCGCAGTGGGCGTTGGTGGTCCAGAACGTCGCCGACCACCGGTTGGACTCCGCGTCGTACACCGGCCGCACAAAGAAGTCGTCGTATTTCTCCCCGGCCTTCTTCCCGAGCCGCCCGAAGATGTTGACGCTGTAAACCGTGCCGTCGCCGTTTGAAGCGAACGAACTACTGATCGCGTTGAAAATATCCTTCACCGTATTATTATTGGTGAGAAGGAAAGACGACGGCATGCGCTTGCGCAAAACGGCCGTCCACGGCTGTTGCTTTGTGGCGCAACCCGGCTGGTCAAGGTAATGCCTCCGGGGGTCCCCGCTGTAATTCAGGTAGTTCTCGTACACGTACCCATCCTTTTGGGCAGACACCAGAATGATCATGCTGCCGCGCGTGATTAACGCTTTGGCCGAGCCGTCGCGGCCGCTGACAAAAGTCCCTCGCCCGCATTTGGGCCGCCACGGGTTCATCCCGTAATACCAGTCGAGGGTGAAGGTCACCCCGTCCAGCGGCTCCCCGTCCTCGTCCACCGCCTTTAGGTAAACCGTCCTCGCCGTTGAATTCAGGCACAGCAGGCACAACAGCAACGCGGTTTTCATTCGTACTCTTTGTCCTTTCGGCTTTCATCCGGCAGGTTCAGCGTGTGCGCCTCCTTCTCTAGACGGATAAGTTCTTTTCGATATTCGCGAAAAATACCATCGGTTTCTTTTATCCACTTCTGCTGTTTTTCATACGCCTTGTCGATTTTCGATTTTGGTTCGCCCTTCATTGATGTCTTTATCATCTCAATCTCGCGTCGAACATGTGTGTCTTTCGTTCGAAGTTCCCGCATCTTTGTAGAAAGTTCATTCCGTTTTTTGTAATTCTCCATCCGCGCATCGATGTCCGGTCTCGGTGGGTACTTGCGTTCCACCAGCAGCGCGCGCAGCGCCTCCTCCCGCAAATCATTATAAAATTTCCCCGTCCTGCCGTCACGCTCCAGCTCCCTCCCGCCGTAGGGGTTGACCAGCGCCGTCCTGAACCCGACTGCCAGCCCATCGACGGTTCGCGAACCCGACAGATTCAGGGGGAGCATCGCGTAGAGCATTGGTTGGCGCGTCTTCAGGTAGAGCGTGAAGGCCGGGTGGTAGAGCGTGTCCCTGGACACGGTGACCCGGTTCGTGTAGCCGTCCGCAGGGGCAACGAAAATACGGTTGGTGGTGGCGATGATGCCGCACCCGGCGTTGGTAACGCTGAACGTCACCGTCCATTCGCCCGTCTCCTCGTCGTACGACGGGGTGTACAGGAAATCGTCATAACGCTCCGTGTGTTCATACCCCCCGCCCGAGCCCGGCGTCTCCATAACTCCGTAGAAAAGGTCGACCGGCACGGTCTTGACGTCTTTATCCGATTTGAACGAATGCCCGAAATCAGACTTGCAGCTGGATAATTTTTCCCCGAAATCCAGCGGGTCGAGCAGGAAGCTCTTCTCGTCCAGTATCCGACGCATCCGCAAAACATACGGCTTTTTTACCGTACTCTGGTCAAACGGGGCATGGTTTAGCTCGAAGTTAAGCCACCACCTGTAGTCGTACCCTTCCTTCCCAAGCGAGTTCTCAACGATTCCCGCAGTTAAAGTACGCGACGGCAAACCTCGCCACATTCCGTCTTTGCCTGTGGTGAACTGATAATTCTTGCTTTTGTTTACGATGCCGAGCAACCCGCAGTATACTTTGTCGGTGAACACCGTGAATGTGACGCCGGGCAGCGGGTTCCCTTCGGTGTCGGTTACGAGCAGGCACCTGTCGCCTTTTAACGGTTTTTCGCACGTTGCCGATTGGCAGCCCACGACCAATAACAATACCGTTCCCAAAACAGCGACGCATGTTATCGCTGCCTTAACGAATCTGCCCGCTAACAACTTTAGAACGAAACTGTAGGGCGACATAAACTTCACCCGCGACTTTGATTGCATAACAAACATTCCTCAACTGCCGGAATATTATAGGCCAGACGGAGGGAAAAGTAAAGCGGTATTGCCAGAAAATACCAGTTTCGCATTCTTAACCGCGCTACCCGCGGGCGGTTAAATGCCTGGAATTGCTTTGCAAACTTTTTTAGCCGCAAAGGGCGGAATGATGAGTCGTTAGCAGCTAGCCATTAGTCGTTAGCCGTTAGTGATAAACCGTCAAACGGTCAAACTGAGCACCACTACGGTTACGCAGTTTGGGGACAGGATTTACAGGATTCACAGGATTGTGGATGAAATTTGCTGTAAGGTGATTAGTGTAGCAGCTCCGCAGTCCAAGCACAAATACCGTGTTTATCAACAATCGAAATCTCTTAATCATGAAAATCTTGTAAATCCTGTCTGAAGAAAAAAAGCGGTGCGGGGCTCACGCTCACCGTCTCATCCACCTTTTTCAGCTCTGTGTTTCTTTCTTTAGGTCAACAATAAAGTGCCAACCTATCGTAAAACAGGACAGTAAACGCACCTGAGACTTGCGTTTACCTTTTCAAACCGCAAGTTTTTTTTTTTGATACGGTTTCGCTTTGCTTGTTATAGTGGTTTGTGCTAAACTTGTTTACAACAAGTGGGGAAGTGCATTTAAGAGGGGCGTTGCGGCTTATCCCCGCCGTGAAGAGCCAACCGCCTAACAAGAGGAAACTTGCTATGAACCGCAGGAATTTCATTAAGTCCGCAATCGCGGCATCGGCTTTCCCGACCATTATCCCGGCGCGGGTATTGGGCGAAAATTCTCCCAGCCACACCATCCAGCTTGCCCAAATCGGTTGCGGGCGCATTGCCCGCGACATGGACGTGTCGGGATTTCTCAAGGTAAAAGGGGCGCGTTACGTCGCCGCCTGCGATCTGGATTCAAAACGGCTTCAGGCCATGCAGAAACGGATTGAATCCGCCTATGAGAAGCAGGGAACGCCGGGTTCTATCGCCGGGTTCCGCGATTTCCACGAGGTGCTGGCGCGGTCGGATGTCGATGCCATATCCATCTCCACCCCCGACCACTGGCACGCCCAGATTGCGGTAGAAGCGGCGTTCGCCGGCAAGGATGTCTATATGCAAAAACCTACGTCGCTGACCATCCGCGAAGGGCGCATCTTCAGCGACGCCCTGCGCGAAAACAACCGAATCTTCCTGCTTGGTTCGCAGCAGCGTTCGTGGGACCACTTCATCAAAGGCTGCGAATTTGTGCGCGAGGGCCGAATCGGCAAGGTGAAACACATCGAGATCGGGTTGCCCGGCGATCCGCCCGGCGGTTCGACCAAAGAAATGCCGGTGCCGGAGAATCTGGATTACGATTTCTGGCTTGGCTCCACCCCGAATGTGTTCTACACCGAGGACCGCGTACACTCCCAGCGGGACGTGGGGTCGCGCCCCGGCTGGCTCCGCTGCGAACAGTTCGGCGCCGGAATGATTACCGGCTGGGGGTCACACCACCTCGACATCGCGCATTGGGGTATGGATTGGGAGTCGATCGGGCCGAAATACATCGAAGGCAAGGCGAAATTCCTTACCGGCGGACTGTGGGACGTACACGGCGAATATGATATCACCATGACCTATCCCGACGGGGTCACGATGCGGATTTGGGACAAATTCCCGAACGGCATCAGGTTCATCGGGGAAAAGGGATGGATATTCGTTAGCCGCGGCGCCGCCAAAATGACGGCAAGCGATCCCGTGGCCCCGGGACGTCCGCTCAAGGCACTCGACGCAAGCGATCCCAAGCTGATCGATGGTACCCCCGGAGTGACGCTCTACCGGCATCCCGGCTCTCACCACCAGCATTTCATCGACTGCATCAAATCCCGCAAAGCTTCCGTGGTGCCGCCCGAAACCGCGCACCGTTCCTGCAGCGCCTGTCTGCTCGCGTGGATCGGCATGAAGCTCGGCCGCAAGCTGGAGTGGGACTGGAAAGCCGAACGTTTCGTAAACGACACGGAAGCCGACGCGATGTTGGCCCGGCCGGAACGCGCCCCCTACGGCGCGCAACGCGCCTATGACCGGCTTAAGAAGGAGAAGAAGGCCTAATGAAAAAAATCGTGCTTTTCGCGCTGTCCGCGTTGTTCGCCACCGCGCTGCCGCTTTTTGCGGCTGACGCGCCCCCAGCCAAAGTGCTGGTTTACACCCGTTGGAAATGGGTTAAGAACCCAAAGACCGGTGAGGTGGTTGACAAGGGTGCCTATTTTCACGAATCGACACCGGCGGCGGCGGATGAAATCTCCAAGTATTTCAACGCCAACGGTTACCAATGCCTAGTGACCGACGACCCGGCGGTGTTCGTTTCGGACGCCTTCAAGCAGATTAAATGCGTGGTGTTCGCGGTTACCAACCACGAGCAGTTTCAAACCGACGCCCAGCGCGACGCTTTCTACGCCTTTGTGGAGAACGGCGGCGGCGTGGTCGCGCTCCACTCTTCCAGCGCCAACGAGCGCGGTTCGGAACGGTGGCGCAAGTTTCTGGGCGGGGCGTTTGAGCGCCATTACTCAAAGCACCAGAAGGTTCCGTTCACCCATGTTGACCGCTCCCATCCCGCGATCGCCTGTCTGCCGGACAATTACGTTTGGGAAGACGACGAGATTTATCTGAACCACCCGGACGAGGATAACATCCGCCCGTTACTGATTTTGGACTGGAAGGATGTGCTCGAAGAATCCCGGAAGACCGACAAATACGGTTGCCCCAAGAGCGGCGGCCACATTTTGGAATGGTGCAAGACCTACGGCAAAGGCCGGATTTTTTACTCCGCGCTCGGCCATAACGCCCGCGACTTCGGTAAGATGGAGTTTCAGCTGCACTTGCTGACCGCCGCGAAATGGGCGATGGGCGAACTTCCCGACCGAATCGCGGTCTCCGCCAATGATAAGATCGAAAAGGCCATCGAGGGGGTTCAACTTTCACGCAACGGCAAGCCGGTCTGGAAATTCAACCTCGCCACCCGCGAGAACAAGCCATTCATCCACCCGCTCTGTCTGCCGGACGGACGCTGCATCACCGATTCGCGCCCCAAGGACCATCCTTGGCATCTGGGGTTGTGGTTCTGCTGGAAATACATCAACGGACTTAACTATTGGGAACCGCGCAACCCGGCCGCCAACAATCTGTTCCCGGACGGTATGACCGTTATCCGCGACTTTGACATCAAGCCCATGGGGGCGGCTTGCGAGGTCAAACTCAAGCTTTGGTACGGGCCGCGCAACGAACCCGGCAAGGTGTTGATGGACGAAGACCGTACCGTCCAAATATCCGCGCCGGATGACAAAGGCCGCTACCGGATTACCTCCACCCATCTCTTCACCGCGCGCGACGAGGTAAATATCGATGGGCGACGTCCCGAAAGTTACGGCGGGTTTTCCTGCCGGATGGCGGACTTCGTCCGCAAGTTCGCGGTAACCGCGGAGGGCGGCACTCCGAACGCCACGAAAAACACCGCCGGTCCGAAGGAGATGACCTCGGTAACCTATAGCGACCCGCAGTCCGGTCACGGCATCACCATCAAGGAACTTGCCCCGTTGCCGACGGAACGGATTTACACATGGGCCGACCACCGTTTTGCCAATCCGGTGCCAATGTACGCCGCGCCGGTGACGCTTAAAGCAGGTGACAAACTTACCCTGAAATACGAAGTTACAATCTTCTGATTATCAGGAATGTCTCCCACGTTTTAGCCATGATTGTCGCCTTTATTTCCGATCCGCACTCACACGCGGAAAAATGCGAAGCCGCGATCAACGATGCCCGAGAAAACGGGGCGGGAAAGATTGTTTGTCTTGGCGATGTGGTGGGATACGGCGAAGAGCCGGGACAAACGATTAAGCTGGTGCGCGACAACTGTTCGGAGTGTGTGATGGGGAACCATGACGCTGCGGTTTCGGGCAAATGTTCAACCTGGAACTTTAATTCCCGCGCCAAGCGCGGGGTGGACCGAAACCGCGGACAACTCTCCGAAACCGACATCGCTTGGCTGCGGGAATTGCCTTATGTCGTCGAAACCCCGAACTACGCGTGCGCTCACGGCGAGTTCAGCCTGCCGCACCGGTTCGAATACGTTTTTGACATCTTCGACAGCCTACGCTCATTCAGGACAATGACGCAGCAGATACTACTGGTGGGGCACACCCACAATCCCTGCGCGTTTGATTTTCCGCCGAAGGGAATGCCGACCGCACTCAGTATTCTGAAACCCGTGGAAATCCGGAGCGATCACCGCTATATGTTCAATCCCGGCAGCGTGGGCGAACCGCGCAACTATGCCCTACCCTACCCCAGCTATATACTCTTCGACGACAGCAAAATGACCGTTAACTTCCGCATTCTGCGCGGGGAATAAAGCGGACGTAACGCTACTGCAACAGAAAGTCGCGGATCCGGTCAATGGTTTCCTGCGAAAGTATGTGTTCCATTTTGCAGGCGTCGCGTTCGGCGTTATCTTCGCCCACCCCGATCCGGATCAGAAAACGTGTCAAAAGCTGATGGCGCCGCAATATTTCCAAAGCCCGCTCCCTGCCGGTTTGGGTGAGTATCACGGCGCCGTATGGCTCTTGAGTGACGTATTCCAACCGTTTAAGTTCGGTAATCGCGTTTATGACCGAGGGCATTTTGACCTGCAACTTTGCAGCAATGTCCTTGATCCGCGCGCCTGCGGATACGTCACCCTCCACGACCGGGCATAGGCAAACGCCGGACAGCATGTAAATCGCTTCCAAATAATCTTCGACGCTTGCCGTCATACCCGGATCCAAAAACCTACTTGAGGTCGTATTTTTTGATGACCGCGTTCACGCCGTTGCGGACGGTGCAGTTGTCATCGATCACCTTGTTACGGTGCAGAACATTCGCCGCGTTGCGCACATGGAACAATTCGCCCTTGTGCTTCTCCGCAGTTTCCTTGTCCCAACCGGAGATTTCCTTCAACCAAGGCTCGCAAACCCGCTTCATCGCGGCGACATATTTCTCGTCCTTGTCATAGGCAAAGACTTCGAAAATCTGCGCGATAACGTCGTGTTTGCGCGGATTGTTGAGGTCAATCTTCGCGAACAGCTTGGCGGCAATCTCCTTGCGGAGCGCCATGACGTCAGCATCCTTCGCGAGGAACTTGCCGTGGGTGGTGTTCGCGTAACGGCTGGGAAGCTCACGCACCCAAACATTGCGGAAGTGCACGGGGTTGCCGTGGTC
>DBXY01000048.1 GCA_002309765.1 Verrucomicrobia bacterium UBA1200 | reverse complement strand
GTCTCCTGGAGACGTTCGATGGTATGGCCGTTCAGGTCGAGCACGGACGTCTTGCCTGTGTCAACGGTCAGATAGTCAGCCGACTTGCTCACATTCTGCATCAGTTTTACCTGGCTGCCCGCGTTGAGCGCGGCGGCCAGATCAGCCCAGGTACTGACTTCCGTCCATTCTTCCGCGTACGCGTTCAGCGCCGTCACCGGCGCGAACATGCCCGCCGCCACCGCAACCGCTAACGCTAGCCATCCTGTCATTCTTTTTTTCATATTCGTAATCTTTCGCACAATAGTTACCCAACCAGCACCCGCAAAGAAAACCCTTGCCCAAAAGGCGCAAATACTTTACCAAAAAAACGTGCCAGATTCAATGCAAATCTAGAATCGTTTTAAACAAAAAATATGATGGGTGACGCGAGACGGGATGCTTCTTTATCTCGTCTCGCGTCACCTGTCTATCGTTTCTTTTTTCTATAGCGACAGGGCGGCGCGTTCGGCGGACAGGGCTTTCGAAAAACGATCGGTGTAGGTCTTGAAACCGGCCACGCCTTCGGGTGTCGGGGCCAGAGTTTCCTTTTTGGCGGAAGCGAACACTTCCTCCAAAAATGAGTCGAAACTTTCGCCGGACTGAGCTTTGAGTGTGTAGGCCGCCAAGAGTGCCATGCCCCAAGGCCCACCCTCTCCGGCGGTCTCCATGCAGGTGACGGAGGATTCAAGCGCGTCCGCCAGATATTGCTGCGCCACACCGCGGTCTTTGAAAATCCCGCCGTGGCCGGTGACGGAATCGATCTTCAACCCCTCGGGCTTGAGTTTGTCCAAGCCGAGTTTCATCGTCACAAAGGCGGAATAAATGTTGGCCCGCATAAAATTCGCCAGCGTGAATTTGGCATCGGCGGTGCGCAGCACCAGCGGACGGCCCTCGGCGAAACCGGTGACGGGTTCTCCGGAGACGTAGGGTACGGTAACCACCCCGCCGCAGTCGGGGTCGCCGCTCAGCGATTCGCGGAAGAGCCGGGAATAGTCGCCACCCAGCAACTTAACCCAGGCGTTGAGGTCGCTGGTGCAGGTGTTGGCGTGGCTCATCGCCACCAGTTTTCCGGTCGGAGTTGCCACCACGTCGATTTCCGGATACAGTCCTTTGAGCGACCGTTCCAGCACCACCAGCGTGAAGATGCTGGTTCCGGCGGAGACGTTGGCGGTGCGCGGGGCAACGGAATTAGTTGCCACCATGCCGGTTTCGGCGTCACCCTCCGGCGGTGCCACCGGGCATCCGGCCTCAAGCTCACCGGTGGGGTCGAGCAGCCGCGCGCCGGCTTCGGTGAGGCACCCGCCCGATTCACCGGCCAGCAGAATCTTGGGGAGAATGCCGCGAATGCGCCAAGGATAACGGCGGTCGGCAACCAGCGCCTCGAACCGCTCCACCATGCCCTGGTGGTAGTCGCAAGTCTCGGGGTCGATCGGGAACATCCCGCTGGCCTCGCCGACGCCCATCACTTTTTGGCCGGTCAGTTGCCAATGGAAATATCCGGCCAGCGTGGTAAGGAAATCGATGGACTGGACATGCCCGGAATTGTTGAGGATTTCTTGATAGAGGTGCGCCACCGACCACCGCTGCGGGATGTTGAATTGGAACGCCTCGGTAAGCAATCCAGCCGCTTCGCCGGTAATGGTGTTGCGCCAAGTGCGGAATTCGCAAAGCTGACGCCCCTCGCGGTCGAACGGCAGATAGCCGTGCATCATTCCGGAAATGCCCAACGCGCCGAGGCGGCAGAGCTTAGTTCCTGTCTTTTCGGCGTAGTCGGCCTTGAGGCGGGCGAAAGCGTCCTGCAACCCGGCGGCGGCGTCCGCCAGCGAATAGGTCCAGACGCCGTTTTGAAGCGCGTTCTCCCACTCGTGCGCCCCGCTGGCCACCGGACGGCAATTACCGTCGATCGCCACCGCCTTGATCCGCGTTGAACCAAACTCAATTCCGACCACAGGTAAAGATGCCAACGACATTGGGAAACTCCTCTCGTTCAAGTTGAAGGTTACGGCTTATCCACTGTTGGAAAACAGTCTAGCATATTTCGGCGAGATCCGCAACGCGGAAATTTCGAACCGTGGGCGGCGATTTGTAAGATTGGATTTAGTCTTCTTAGCCGCAAAGGACGCAAAAAACGCAAAGATCTACACGTTCTCCACGGTTAAAGTTGTCAAGATGGATGTTCCAACGCAAATGCGGGCGGAACCCTTATTTTCAAGGCGCGATCACCGCGACTTCCTCTTTGTCTAAGGCAACTTCGTGACGGGAACCGTCGGGCAAAACGAGTTTCACCCGGCGAAACTTGTCCACATGGCGCGGGCGCAGGATGAGTTTCACCGCCCGCCCCTCCTTCGCGGCAAACTCCACCTCATACCCGCTCTCCGCAGGAAGCCGGAACGACCACTCTTTCCACTCTTTGGGGACCCCTGCCCCGATGCGGCATTCGCCATCCAACTCCGCGAGCAGCATCTGGTTCAGGGCGTAGAGGCAGTTGCCCGCCGCCGTCATGAACCAGGGACGGGATTCCGCAACACCAGGTTCGTTAATCTCCCAGTACTCGCCATAGGGCCCGGCGGAAACCCCCGCTTCCATGATAAACGGATAGACTTTTTCGTATCTTCCCGCTCTCTGTGCCGCCATCGCCATCGTACCCGCATACCAGGGGCAGATCTTTTTGCCGACCGCATACATGTTACCCGCCTTCACGCCCTGCGCGAGAAAGAAGTCAACCGCCGCCGACTGCTCCGGATGTCCTTTGGGAAAGATCGGGAACGGGAAATATCCCGCGAGCGTACCCATGGAAACGGCATCCGGATCATTTGCCGTCGGAACGAAACGTCCCTCTTTGACGGGCAACGACCTGACCAATCTGTCCGCCGTCGCTCGCCAGTCGGCAGCCTCGTCCGCATCCACACCGAGCCGTGCGGCTGCGGCGGCGGAAACGCGGAAGGTATGGATTACACCGCACGTCGTCATGCAGGGCCGATCCTTCGCCGCACCGAGCCGTTCGAGATCGGTGCATCGCCCGATAAACGCCGAACCGTCGGGAGCGTTATAGACGTACTGCGAGCGGTAGAAGCGTGCGCATTCGCGCATAACGGGATACGCCTTCTCGCGGAGGTAGTCCAGATCATCGGTATAGGACGCCGTAAGGTTACACGTCTGAGCGATGGCAGACATCTGGAAAATATGGTCCAGCCAGTGTCCGGAGGGAGCGCCTTCACGAGTCGCATCTTCCATGCACTCCCAATACCAGCGCGCCCCGCGTCCGCCGGCACCGACACGCCGTTTGGCCTGTCCCAGCGTGTTGAAGCGAAAATCCGCGACATGGCGAGCATCATCAAAATGACCGGAAGAGAGCAGCCCCTGCATACCGTAGAGTTCGTCGAACGCGAACGAGTTGCCGTTCCAATGTGACGGGAATATCCCGACCGGAAGGTTCCATTTGGTGACAGTACACTTCAGCTGATACTCGCCCATCACACGCATGCGCATCAACTTTGCGTCCGGCACCTGTACGGATGACGCCGCATAGTACTGTCTCCATGCCGCCTCGTGACGCTTCACAAGATCCGAATAGGTACCGATGTAGGGTTCGCCTATTGAGATGAAGGTGATGATGGCCCCGTCCTCCCGCGTATGGCGGAGCGTGATGCGCGTCTTGTCGATATGCCGCCCGTAGGCGGTGAAGGCATACGTGCGGCCATCCGGCGTCTCCTCCCAATCGCCGACAACCAGCCGCCCCTCTGGATCCCTGTGTTCCTTGTAGTCGAGTCCCACGGCAAGACGCGCGGTGTCCGTGCCGGGGAAGGTCTGGCGCACGGCGATGACATCGCGATCATGGGCCACAAACGTCTCAACCACCCGGGTGACATCACCGAAAACGTTCGTTACAATCGACTTCGCGGTAAAGGGATCAAGCGTTTGGGTCCAGCGGTCGGGCTTCACGAACGCTTTTCCGTCAACCGAGAGCGTGAGTCGGTAACTCCCATGCCCGTATATGTTATAGAGAAGCCGCCGCCCGGCGATAAAGATACCGGTTGAAAGGGAGCAGCGGCGTGTCCGTTCCGAAGGGAAAGGGACGCCGCCGAGATGGTCGGCCGTCATGCAGAGGTTCCCGTTCGACAGCATCACAGGGATATACCCGTCAGGCATCGCCGTACCCTCACCGGATGCCGTCCACTCCCCTGACGACACACCTGCCGACATAAGGATAATCGCCGCGAAAATCAATACCTGATGTTTCATCTTTATGTAACCCTCACGTTAGAGATTGTGCATGTTTCCTTTTATTTAAGTTCACAGACCGGGAGAATCTTCAACTGGCGACAAACGGCGTGTCGCCTTCGGCCGGTATGCGGAAAAAAATTTTGTGGTGGGCCTGTTTGTGATTTTTATGTCGCCCATCGAAATTATGTCCATGCCTATCAAGGCGTCGCAGACCTTCAAGTCCGATTCAGAAACCTCCACACCACGAATGACCAACTTGTTCGGCAGCATAACATCGACAACATACGCATATGCTTCATAAATACCGTTGGCCGTTTGGATTGGTTTTACGCCGACTGGCATCAACCCAAGTTCGTGCGCCACACGGGGACTGATAACGGAACCATACGCCCCCGTGTCCCAAATCGCTTTTACAACAACCGGCACCTTGTTACCGGCGATCCGCTCCCCAGAACCCACGATGACCAAATCGGACTGTATGTCACGAACGATTTTGTCAAAACACTGGACTACTGGCTCAATATTCATAGGCAACTCTTTGAGAAATCGACGCGGGGCGTATGGAAATAGGAAACTTCTTCCTGATCCGGGGGCAAGCACTTGTGTACGGCAAACGTTCCCTGCGGGTAGCCACAGTCTATTGCATTCTCAGCGGCAAGCAACATCGTTCCGCCGGACGCCACAACCCCATTCTCGGTACATGCGACATACTTTCCGCAATATAAGGGCAACAGCGAATCAAGATTGGCGTGGTACCAATCCACACAAGACTTGAACTTATCTTTGTCAAATGCGGTCATCCTTATCCTCTGTTTAAAAAGACATAAAGGCTTCGGCGGGCGAAGTTGAACGTGTGCTCGATCCGTTGGGCATCGCGAACCGTAACTCCACAACGCCTTTCCTCGCTTCGCGCGCAAAATGCCGTCCTAGAGCACAACACCCCTCAAAAACAAACACATTTCCATTTTACCATGTTTAGCCCAAGATGTCAATTGAGCGAAAGAGAGTTTGCAAGATCGCAATTCGTCATAATGCCGGACA
>DBXY01000060.1 GCA_002309765.1 Verrucomicrobia bacterium UBA1200 | reverse complement strand
ACCGTGCCGTCGCCGTGTCCCCACCAGGCGTCCTTCATGTGGACGTGGAAGATGCGGTCCTTGAAGGTGCGGATGAACTTGATGTAGTCCACGCCCTGGTAGCCGAGGTGCGACGGATCATAGTTGAAACCGAACGCGGGGTGCCCGTCCAGCGCGTCGAGGGTGCGTTCCGCCGAGGCGATATCGAACGCGATCTCGGTGGGGTGGACCTCCAGCGCGAACTTCACGCCGTAGTCAGCGAATACGTCGAGAATCGGTTTCATGGTCTTCGCGACCTGGCGGTAGCCGTCCTCAATCATCGACTGCGTCACCGGCGGGAAGGAGTACAGATACTGCCAGATCGGGGAGCCGGTGAAGTTGGTGACGATGTCCACGCCCATATTGCGGGCGGCTTTCGGGATCAGCTTCTGGAATTTGATCGCCCACTGGCGCATCGCTTTGTAGTCGCCGCGGATCTTTTCCGGCACCCAGGCGTTGTGGCGCTCGTCGAGATTGTCGCAGAGCAGCTGACCGGAAAGGTGCGCCTGCAAAGCCCAAGTCCCTAAGCCGTAACGATTTAGGATTTCCAACCGGTCTTCGCAGTAAGCCTTGCTCTTCGCGGCTTTCTCTACGTCGAGATGGTCGCCCCAGGTCGCGATTTCCAACCCGTCGTAGCCGAAGCCGGACATGGTTTTGCAAACATCTTCAAAAGTCATGTCGGCCCACTGGCCGGTGACGATGGTAACTTTTCTTGCCATTTGGTTTCTCCTTGGTTAATATGCGGTAAAACCCGCTAAAACAAATTGCCAGCAGTCATTTGGCATTGTTTATAATAGCAAAAAAAAATCGGTTTGGGTAGCCGTAAATGACATTTTGGCGAAAAAAATGAAAAAAAACGTTTTTTTGCAAAAAAACACAATATTTTGTATTTTGCTATTGCATTAGCACAAGAGGTTGTGTATACTTGCATTTGTTTTTTTGGCCCTATCAGGGGATGGGACGGTTTTTAGGCGGCATTAGCCGTTAAACACATTGCAGCATAATACAAGGGACAGGCATGTTCAGCAGTATCATTAAGCGCGATGGCCGAATCGCGCAGTTTGACGCCGCGAAAATCACGGAGGCGATTTATCGGGCGATGTACGCGACCGGGCACGGAACGTTGTCCGACGCGCAGATGATGACCAACAGCGTAATCATTCATCTTAGCGAGCAGTTCAAAAACGCGAATCCGTCGGTGGAAGAGATTCAGGACGAGGTGGAGCGGTCGCTGATGCACCACGGGTTCGAGGATGTGGCGAAGGCGTACATCCTGTACCGGGCCTCCCGCACCAAGACCCGCGAGCGCAAAACCAACCTGATGAAGATTTACGACGAGATCACCTTCTCCGACGCGATCGACAGCGACATGAAGCGCGACAACGCGAACGTGGACGGTGACACCCCGATGGGCATGATGCTCAAATACGGATGCGAGGGGGCGAAGGATTACAACGAGAAATACCTGCTGTCGCCGGAACACGCCAAAGCGCACCACGAGGGCGACATCCACATCCACGATTTTGATTTCTACGCGCTCACCACCACTTGCTGCCAGATTGATCTGCTGACCCTGTTCAAAGGCGGCTTCTCGACCGGCCACGGTTATCTGCGCGAGCCGAACGACATCCGCAGCTACGCGGCGTTGGCTTGCATCGCGGTGCAGTCCAACCAGAACGACCAGCACGGCGGGCAGTCGATTCAGAATTTCGACTACGGCTTGGCGCCCGGCGTCCAAAAGACCTACCGCAAGAGCGTGGTTTCCAACACCGTCAAGGCGTTTGAGCTGTTGGCCCCCGAGGTCGCGTTGACCAAGGACGAGGTGAAGGCCGCCGTGGCGGATATCGAGGAGAAGACCGGGCAGAAGCTGCGCGTGATCGATCAGGACGCACCGGACGCCGCGTTTCTGGCTTGGCTGACGCTCAAGTGCGGCAACAGCGGGTTGGCCAAGCGCATTCAGGACTTCGTGAAGAAAGAGGCGTACGAGGAAACCGACAGCGCGACTTATCAGGCGATGGAAGCGTTGCTGCACAACCTGAACACGATGCACAGCCGCGCCGGCGCCCAGACGCCGTTCAGCTCGGTCAACTTCGGCATGGACACCTCCCCGGAAGGGCGGATGGTGGTGCACAATATGCTGTTGGTTACCGAGAAGGGTTTGGGGCAGGGCGAGACCCCGATCTTCCCGATCCAGATTTACCGCGTCAAAGAGGGCGTTAACTACAACCCCGGCGATCCCAACTACGATTTGTTCCAGTTGGCCTGCCGCGTGAGCGCGAAGCGCTTGTTCCCGAATTTCTCCTTCATCGACGCGCCGTACAACCTGAAGTACTACAAGCCCGGTCACCCCGAGACCGAGATTTCTTACATGGGATGCCGGACCCGCGTGATGGCGAACGTTTACGATCCCAGCCGCGAGATCGCCACCGGGCGCGGCAACTTGAGCTTCACCTCGATTAACCTGCCGCGGTTGGCGATTGAGGCCGACCACAACGAGGCGATCTTCAAAGAGAAGCTGCTCAAAATGGTGGATCTGGTCTGCCGCCAGCTGGAAGACCGCTTTGAGATCCAGGCCAAGAAGTGCGTCCGCAACTTCCCGTTCCTGATGGGGCAGGGTGTGTGGATCGATTCCAAGAAACTGGGCTGGAACGACGAGCTGCGCGAAGTGCTGAAGCACGGCACGCTCTCGGTCGGTTTCATCGGTCTGGCCGAAACCCTCACCGCGCTTTACGGCAAGCACCACGGCGAGAGCGAGGAGATGCAGAAGAAGGGCTTGGAGATTGTCGGTATGATGCGCGAGTTCCTGGACAAGCGCGCGGCGGAACGCCACATGAACTACACGCTGCTGGCGACGCCCGCCGAGGGCTTGGCCGGACGTTTCGTGCGGATGGACCGCAAGCGTTACGGCATTATTCCGGGCGTGACCGACAAGGACTACTACACCAACAGTTTCCACATTCCGGTCCGGTTCAAGATTTCCGCGTTCGACAAGATCCGTCTGGAGGCGCCTTACCATGCGCTTACCAACGCCGGGCATATCTCTTACGTGGAGTTGGACGGCGACGCCGCCCGCAACCCCAAGGCTTTCGAAGCCATTATCCGCGCCATGCACGACGCGGGCATCGGCTACGGTTCGATTAACCATCCGGTGGATCGCGATCCGGTTTGCGGTTACACCGGGGTGATTGAGGATGTTTGCCCGCGTTGCGGGCGGCGCGAGAATGAGGACATCGATCCGGCGAAATTCGCGGAACTTTGCCGGATTTATCCGAACATGCCGTGCTTAACTTCCAAGTGTTAGTGTTTTTTACCATCATACAGTACGAAAGGACAGAAAGAAATGAGCGAACAGAATGCCGCCACCGCTGGCAAAGGTGTGAAATTTGAACGTATCCGTCGCATCACGGGTTACCTCGTGGGCACGCTTGACCGCTTTAACGACGCCAAGCGTTCCGAAGAGCACGACCGTGTTAAGCACGGTATGGGCAGCAATTGCTCCTGCTCCGGCAACGAATAGTTTCAGGGGGGAGTGATGACGATTGATGTGGCCGGCATCACCCAGGACTCAATCACGGACGGGCCGGGACTCCGGTTCGTCCTTTTTGTCCAGGGTTGTCCGCATCATTGTCCCGGCTGCCAAAATCCCCAGACCCATCAGTTCGGGGTCGGGGAGAAGTTGGATGTGGCCGAGGTGTACCGGCAGATTAAGCTTAACCCGCTTAACCGTTCCGTAACCTTTAGCGGCGGCGAACCGTTCAGCCAGCCGGCGCCGTTGGCGGTGCTCGCCAAGCGGCTCCGCGCCGAAGGGTACGATCTGGCGGCCTATTCCGGTTTCACCTTCGAAGAGTTGCTGGCGCATCCCGATCCGGCGGTGCGCGATTTCCTGGAACAGCTGAATGTGCTGGTGGACGGCCGGTTTGTGCTGGCCCGGCGCAATCTGGAGCTGCTGTTCCGGGGAAGCGACAACCAGCGCATCCTAAACGTGCCGGCGTCGCTGCGCACCGGCACCGCGATCTGGTCAACCGATCCCGATTGGGTGGGATGGCCGGAAGCCGGAGTGGGCCTGACCGGTTAAACCTTCAGGTCGAAGTCGAGCGTGGCGAAGTAATCGTCGAGCGTTTCGGCGCGGCGGATTTGCACCACTTCGCCGTTCTCGCGCAACAGCAGTTCCGCCGAACGCAGTTTCCCGTTGTACTGGAATCCCATCGCGTGGCCGTGGGCGCCGGCGTCGTGGATCACGATCAGGTCGCCCGGCTCCAGCTTCGGCAGCATCCGGTCGATGGCGAACTTGTCGTTGTTCTCGCAAAGCGAGCCGGTAACGTCGTACATCGTGTCGCGGGGCAGATCCATTTTCGCCGGCACGGAGATGTGGTGGTACGCCCCGTACAGCGCGGGGCGCATCAAGTTTGCCATGCAGGCGTCCAGCCCCGCGTAATTTTTGTAAGTCTGCTTGATGTGGCGGACCCGCGCCACCAGATACCCGTACGGGCCGGTAATCATCCGGCCGCATTCCAGATAAATTTTCAGCGGCGGCAGACCGCGTCCCAAGATTTTTTTCTCGTAGGCGGCTTTGACCCCGGCGCTGACCCGTTCCAGATCAACCGCGTCCTGTTCGGGGCGGTAGGGTATGCCGATCCCGCCGCCCATGTTGACGAACTCGAAGGTGATGCCCAGCTGGTCGTGAAGCTCGTTGACCAGGTCAAACAGCAGTTCGGCGGTGTCGATAAAGTACTGCGGGTCAAGCTCGTTCGACGCCACCATGGTGTGGAGGCCAAACCTGCGCACGCCCTTTTCCATCAGCGTCCGGTAGCCTTCGAACAGTTGCGGGCGGGTGAACCCGTATTTGGCCTGTTCCGGGGTGCCGATAATCGCGTTGCCGCCTTTCAGCGGTCCGGGGTTGTAGCGGAAGCACACCAGATCCGGCAGACCGGCGGCGCGTTCCAGAAACGGGATGTGCGAGATGTCGTCGAGGTTAATCACCGCGCCCAGCTGCTTGGCTTTGACGAACTCTTCCGCCGGGGTGTCGTTGGAGGTGAACATGATGGACTCGCCGGTGATGCCGGTGCGCTCCGAAAGCACCAGCTCCGCCATCGAGCTGCAGTCCGTGCCCAACCCTTCGCGCTTCAGGATGGTCATCAGGTGCGGGTTGGGCGTGGCCTTCACCGCGAAATACTCGCGGAAACCGGGGCACCAGGAAAACGCCGCCTTCAGCCGGCGGACATTGGCCAAAATGGCGCGCTCGTCGTAAAGGTGGAATGGGGTGGGAAACCGCTCGGCGAGTTTTTCCAGCGCGGCGGGGGACAGGGGAAGCGTCTTTTCAGTCATGGCTTTGATAAATGGTTATGGAATAATCAGCATCGCCGCCAACGCGGCAATGACCAGGATCAGCAGCACGACCACCGCGATCCAGACTTTGTTGCCGTGTTCGCGTTCGGGCGAACCGCCGTCGGCGGCGGCTTCGGCGTCCGGGCGCACCGCGATGGTGGTGCGGGGAACCGCGAGCTGGGCGTCCAACTGTTCGCTGAGCAACGGCACATCGTCGCCGGTGATGGTGACCGGCACCTCTCCGATGTAAATCACGTCGTCACGGTAAATGAATTTCTCCTTTACCGGCACATCGTTGACTTTGGTGCCGTTGGTGGACCCCAGGTCCCGCAGCAGGAACCCGGCCGGGTTCATCTCGATTTCGCAATGCGTGCCGGAGACGGAACCGTCGGCAAGAACCCAATTGTTCTCCTCCCGACGCCCAATGCGGTTGATACCGTCGGTCAAAGTGTATTTTTGGCCGCGCAGCACCCCATTCATCACAGTTAAACAAGCCATCTTTACACCCTTTACGGATTGAAAACAATGAAAGATTTTACCTTCATCGCGGGGTAAAAGTCAATATGTAATCGATTATTTTTGGATTTCGGCATTAAACATCCCGGAATACGTACATCGCGCTTGCATAGAGTACCGGCAATTGCTAAAATATAAATTGATTTTAGTGGAAGTTCTTTCGGGTGGCGGTACGCCGTCCGGAGATGGATAACAAGAAAGGAAAATCATCATGAGTATTCCGACGTTTCACCGGGCGGTTAAATCCGCCGCATTGGCAACCTTGGCAGTCGCCGCGTGTGTGTCCGTGTCTTCCCTGTTTAACTCTGGATGCGCCAGCAGCGCATGCGCGCAAACCGGCAATAGCGGCAAGACGCGCACCGAGTTGATCCGCGAGAAGCTGTTGTCCAACGACCGCAACTACGTGTTTGTGGCGATGCACCGCGGGGATTGGCGCAATTTCCCGGAGAACTCCAAAGACGCGATTTTGAGCTGCATCGCGCTGGGCGCGGACATTGTGGAGCTTGACGCTCAGATGACCAAAGACGGGCATTTCGTGATGCTGCACGATGGTTCGCTCGACCGCACGACTAACGGGAAAGGGCGCGTGAAGGATCTGACCCTGGAAGAGATCAAGCAGTTCAAGCTGAAGAGCAACCAGGGCGGTAAGGATGCCAAGGTTACGGATTACGACATTCTCACCCTGGAAGAGGCGTTGGAGCTAACCAAAGGCAAGATTTTGGTTAACATCGACAAATTCACCCAGCACCCGTATGAAATCCTGAACGTGGTGAAGAAGGTGGGGGCGATGAAGGAAGTGCTGGTTAAGTCCACCCACGGCCCGGCCGATGCCAAAAAGCTTTTCAAAGAGTATTGGAAGGACGTTGAGTCCGGTGAATTGCTGTATATGCCGGTGGTGCAGTTCTGCTGGAAGCAGCACGCCCATGCCGCCGAAATCCTGCCGCAGTGGGTGGCCGAAGAGCCGCGCAAGGCGTCGATGTATGAAGTCTGCATGGATTCTGACGCTGGCGCGGCGGAACTGGAGAAGATCCGCAAGGCACCCGGCAATCCCCGCATTTGGATCAACACCATGTGGGACGTGCTGAACAACAACCGCGGCGATGTTAAGGGGTTCACCAATCCCGATCTGACCTGGGGTTGGAGCCTGAGCCAGGGTGCGACGATGCTCCAGACCGACTACGGCGCCGAGATGCTGGTGTATCTTAACCGCATCGGCCGGCACAGCCTCTAATCGCGGAGGGTAACGATGGGCTTCTTTTCCCCTGCTGCCGCAAAGCCGGTGATTGCGGACGCCAGCGAGATTAACCGACGGTTTAAGTTCATCCGGATTCGCCAAGTCTCGATCATGCTGCTGGGCTACGCGCTGTTTTACGTGTGCCGGCTGGCGTTCTCGGCGACCAAGAGGACGATGATCGAGCAGGGGGCCTACACGGCCAAGGAAATCGGCTACGTCGGTTCCGCCATGCTGATCGCTTACGCTATCGGCAAACTGGTATGCGGTTTTCTCGCCGACCGTGCGAACATCCGCCGGATGTTCGCGTTCGGGCTGTTTGTCTCGTCACTCGCGACGATGTCGGTGGGTTTCCATGTGCCGGCGATTATGCTGATGGTCATCTGGTTCGTTAACGGCTTCGCCCAGGCGTCGGGCTCCCCGTGTTGCGTAGTCTCGCTCGCGCGGTGGTGGCCGAACCGTTCGCGCGGCACGTTCTACGGCATCTGGAGCTGCTCCAACAACCTTGGCGAGGCCATCGCCTACGTCGTGACCAGCGTGATCATGGTGCGGGTGGGGCTCGCGTACGGCGCGGACATGGCCTGGCGCAGCGGCTTCTGGGGCGCGGCTACGTTCGGTTTCATCGGCGTGGCGCTCATCTCGCTGTTGATGCGCGACTCCCCGCAGTCGGAAGGTCTCCCCTCCATCGCCGAATGGGAAGGCGAGATCAAGGGCGAGGAGGAGAAGAAAAACGCGACGGACGTCAAGCGCGGCCAAAAAATCGCGCTGACGAGCTGGGCCGTGTGGATGGTCGCGCTGTCGGGCGGCTTCTTCTGCATGAGCCGCTACGCGATTATCGACTGGGGCATCTTCTTCCTTGAGGTCAAGAAAGGCTATGCCACGGAGACCGCCGCTTGGATCATCACGCTGAACTCGATCGTCGGCGCGGTTTCGAGCGGGCTTTCCGGAATCATCTCGGACCGCGTTTTCAAAGGCAGCCGCAACGAGCTGGCGCTGATCGCGGGCATCCTGAATGTGGCGGGATTGTCGCTGATGATGCTGGTTCCGGTTCAGTGCGTCTGGATCGACGCGACCGCGATGGTTTTCTTCGGCCTCGCGGTGGGCATTCTGCTCACCTTCCTTGGCGGGCTGATGGCGGTTGACCTAGTGCCCCGTGTCGCGGCGGGCGCCGCGCTCGGCATCGCCGGAATGGGCAACTATTTCGGTGCCGGCATCCAGAGCGCGGTTTCCGGCTACCTCGTCGGGCGCGACGCGGTGACCGGCAAGGCGACGCTGCTTGGCCACACCTTCGCGAACGGCTACACGCTTGACTACCTATCCGTATTCTGGATCGGCATGGCGGTGTTGTCCGTTCTCTGCGCGCTTTCGGTTTGGCACGCCAAACCTCGGGAGTAAACATGAGGTTTTGTCGCTGGTTGGATTCGCGTTCCGCTGTTGGCCGCTTGGCGGCGGGTTCAATCGCGGCGTTGGTTTTTGCCAATGTTTCTTTGGCGGCGCCCTCGGTGGTTAAAATCGAGGGCGCCGCCGGTTCTTGGCGTCTTACCGTCAACGGCGAAGACTATTTCGCCAAAGGTGGCGGCGGCGGCGGTTCCAAGGCGTTGCTCCGGGAAATCGGCGGCAACTCCTTCCGCACCTGGGGCGCGGACAATGCGTTGCGCGACCTTGACGAAGCGGCGAAATTCGGCCATACCCTGATGCTCGGTTTCTGGCTTGGCCACGCCAAGCACGGGTTCAGTTACCTCAACCAGCCGGCGCTGGACACCGCCGAGCGCGAAATCTTGTCCACCGTCGCCAAGGTCAAAGACCATCCGGCGCTGCTCTGTTATTCGTTGGGCAACGAGATGGAGTTGGGCGAACCCCATCCGGAAGAGATGTGGAGATTTATAAACCGCGTCGCCCGCCGGGTGAAGGAACTTGACCCCAACCATCCGGTCGGCACCGTGGTGGCGGACATTTGGAAAGAAAAAGCCGAACAAATCGTCAAGTTCGCGCCGGAACTCCAATACCTCGGGCTGAATTCGTACGGCGGCGCGTTGAATGTCGGCAAGCGATGGCGCGAGTTGGGCGGCAACCTGCCGTATTTCCTGACCGAATACGGCCCTCCGGGGGCAGGGGAGTGCGGGAAGGCCGGGAACGGGATGCCGCTGGAGTGGAACTCCTCCCGCAAGGCGGAACGCTACCGGGAGATTTACGCCGGCAACATGGACGCCGACCGGGGGAAGTATTGCCTCGGGGGGTACGTATTCACCTGGGGCAGCAAAAACGAGGCCACGCCGACCTGGTTCGGGACGATGCTCCCTGACGGCACGAGGCTGGGGGCGGTGGAGGCGCTGGCGAAGATTTGGGGCCGTCCGTTGAAAAACCGCTGCCCGGAGATTTCAGACCTGAAAGTTGACCGCGACGATCTGGCGGCGGGCGAGGTGGTTGCCGCCGCGGCGGCGGCGACCGATCCGGACGGCGACCGGTTGGAATGGAAGTGGACGCTGGTCGGGGAGGCCGAACATTACGGCGAGGCCGGGTTGGGGCTTGCCACCCCGCCGGGCTGGGACGACGCGATAATCGAGGGACAGGGCACGGCGGCGGTCAAGGTGCGGCTGCCCGGCGGCGGGAAATTCCGCCTCTACGCCTACTGTTTCGACGGGCGCGGCAACGCCGCCTACGCCAACTGGCCGTTGCGCGGCGCGGGCGATCCGGCCAAACGGGTCAAGCCGGCGGAACGGGTGCCGCTGCCGGTTTTTGATGACCGGCCGCACCATTGGCACATTTCCGGCTACATGGGGAACACTTCCGCCCTGAAAATCGATTCCGCGTGCGAAGCTAACCCGCATTCCGGCGAAAAATGCCTGAAGGTGGAGTATTCCGCCTCTGGCGATTGGGCGGGGGTGATGTGGCAAAACCCGCCGAACGACTGGGGCAAGCAGGACGGCGGGTTCAATCTGGCGAAAGCCAACACCCTGATGTTCTGGGGCAGGGGCGCCTCGGGCGGGGAAAAGGTGAAGATATTTTGCGGCGGGCTGAAAGATTGCGCGTTTCCTGATTCCGGCGGCGGTTCCGTTGAAATCGTTTTGCGCAAAGAGTGGACCCGTTACCGCATCGCGCTGGACGGTCAAGACCTTTCCCGGATCAAAACCGGTTTTGCCTTTACCGTGGCCGGCGGACCGCTGACGTTTTACCTGGACGACATCGAATATGTCTGGCAATAGAGGAAATATATCCATGAAACGCATAGAAAAAGAAGTGCAGCGAGTGTTGCACTGGAAATTTGCTGGCGGGCATTACTTGTACCTAACGGAAAACCGATAAAAATCATCCATAACGGAGAGGATTACTTTGAATGAAGTGTTTAACGATGATTGCTGTTTTTACCGTTTTGATAACTTATGCCGATGTGCCGTTATCAAACAAAACAATCGACTTCGGTATTCTTGGATTTGTCTTTGAACGAAAACCGGAAGAAACTACAAATATGGTTGCTAATTGTTACGTTTGTCTGCAAAACCGAACCAGCGAAACTGTTCCTGTCTATTACGCAAGATTTAAATGTTATGCTAGGATAAGTTGGCCTGATTTTTACGTCGATGACGGCTCTTACATATCTGATGACGGCTCCTTAGTAGAAAAAAAGAGATCGGTTGCTTCAAGGTCGGCTCTCTTCGTCACACCATACTCCAGATGTTGCGGCAGAGTAATCGATTCTGACAAAGAAACGGAAGCCCGGCCAATGGCGAAGCCGCCCAAAACGGCTGACATGACAATATTGCCCACCGAATCCAAGGTCTTGAAGATTCGGTTTCCTATAAAAGTATGTGTTGACGATGAATACAATTTGTTTAATGAGGATCAAAAGAAGGCAAATCCTGATGAGATTGAATCTATTTTCCTTGCAATTTATAATAAAGACCATGCAATTGATAATAAAAACCATGAAAAGATCTTTGAAGAATACATAGATCGTTATAGTTGGACAATCAAAACTAATGCGCAAAAACGAGTCTATATAGCAGTTGACAAAGACTTTTCTGTTGAAAAGCCTTGTGACGGAATATTGGACTTCCTCAAGCAGTGTAATTAAAGTTTACAAACGGAGTTGTGGTCATTATGTGTTGTTATGACTGTCCCGTTTTATGATAGGTTAGCACTTTCTTCTTGAAGTCAAAGGAGAAAGCGGGTAGACATGAAGGGCAAAATCAGGTACAGTGAAGCGTTTAAACTGAAGGTGACAGATGAGATGCACTGCTACGAGAATCCAATGGCCGCGCGGCACTGCGCAGCAAGGGCGGAAGTACCGCCCTGCCGTCAAACAACACAACCAAAGAACGCAGTGTTAACTTTTAACCGTGACTTGACAGTTGCGCCTTCGCAACAGGCATATCGGCTTTCCACAAAGTTCGCGCAAGGGCAATGGTTTTGAAGACGGTCGATTCCTGACGGCAGACTCGATTTTCTCCAAATAGCGGCTTGCTTCGCCTGATACGATTTGCTATCATATTTTCGTTGTTTCGAAGATGTGTTTCGTAACTTGTGGATAGCATGATGCAACCGTTTGGACAAATAGCCTCGATAGACGCTCTGGGCAACCGCACGGCCTACGCCTACGACCCCTTCGGGAACCTCGCCTCCGTCACCGACCCGCTGGGCAACACGACGGTGTACGGATACGACCTGCGCGGCAACAGGACATACGAGGGCGGCGCGACCTACCCCGTGCGCTACACCTACGACATTTTCGGGGAGAAGACCGCCATGACCACCTTCCGGGACGAGGCCCAGGCCAACGGTGACGTCACGACATGGCTCTATGACGAACCCAGCGGCCTCGTGACCAACAAGCTCTACGCCGACAATAAAGGCCCGTCATACGCCTACACGCCAAACGGCAACATAATCACCCGCACTTGGGCGCGCGGCGTCGTCACGGCCTA
>DBXY01000059.1:998-12693 GCA_002309765.1 Verrucomicrobia bacterium UBA1200 | reverse complement strand
GGCGGAGACGGTCAAGGTGAAGTGACAAACTTGCGATTTCTGCTTGTATGCGTCGGCATATAATGTTAAACTATGCGATAGTTATTGATAGTTGGTGGCGTTGGCATTTGATGTGTCATTCGGTGTTGTTGTGAAAAGAGGGGAGTTTTCATGAATACGAGAAGCATGGTGACGGGATTCTGTCTGGCGGCGGTTTTTGGCTGTTCCGCGTGGGCGGGTGTTCCTGAATTGGTACACCGCTGGAGTTTCAACGGCGACTATTCCGACTCGATCGGCGGTTCTACGGCAACACAGATCGGTTCGTCGGTCGCTTTTAACCAAAACCATACCGCCGTTGAGTTCTTTGGCGATGGAAACAGCTCCGGATCGCTGAACCTCGGAACGGATATGTTGCCCACGGACGTGACTGAGGTAACAGTAGAAATTTGGGCCACGCAGATCTCCATCAAAAATTGGGCTCGCATCATCGATTACGGACCGGACAACAAGAACTACTTTATCGCCGTTTGGAATAATGGCACGAACGCCGAGCGCGATCAGGTGAAGATTGCGAAAGCGGATTCGGCAATCATGACATCCGATGGCGCATTGTGCCCGTTCACGCTTAACACGCCATACCACTTTTCCTTTACCTTCAAGGCGAACGCCGACGGTTCCTCCAATGTGCGTTGGATGAGGCGCAACGCAACGACCGGCACGGTGGAGAACTTTGGACAGTATTGGGTGCCGGACTGGCATCTCTCCAACCTAGCCTCGCCCAAGCTTTACATTGGCCATTCGCAATACTCCAGTGATGCCGACGCCAACGCTATCTACGACGAGGTTCGCGTGTGGAAAGGCATCCTTACCGATGATCAACTGAAGGCAAGCGTCCTTGCCGGACCGGACGCGCTTCCCAACGTGGGAACCGCCACCACGGTTACAACGGTGTACTGGACCGGTGCCGTGGATAATGATGTCACCAATGTCGGCAACTGGTCGCCTTCCTTCCCAGATGGGGACAAACTTGCCTGTTTCTCCGGCGACTTTGCGGCGCAGATTCCCGTGGGTTCCGGCTTCGTATGCGCAGGTGTCTTGTTTGAAGACGCGCGTTTGACGGATGATTGCGATTGGCGAGGGTTAACCGCGAAGATTGCAGGCGGGACTCTCGATCTTGCCGGACACACGCTCACCGTCGCGGCTCTTGACGGAGAAGGTACGATTACTTCGCCGGCCATTCCGGCCGAGTACCTTCCTTTGGAGTATATTGAATCGAGCGGCAAGCAGTGGGTCAACACCGGGTTCACGCCCGCCTGTACCGATCGCATCGAGATCAAGCTGCGCTTCGCGAACAAGAACGGCACCCAGTGTCTCTGGTGTGCGCGGGGAACGACAACCTCGGCGAACACCTTTACGAGTTTCATGATTAGCGGAAATCTGCTCCGTTTCGACCGAAACGGCAACACGGCGGGCGGAAACAAACTCTCTCCAACCGCCGGTGTCGATAGCACGGTGGTGGCGGACGGGTGGACGCTCAAATGCACTCTCGACGGCGCGGACGCCGGCATGATGGCCGGCAAGGGCGGTTTCACGGTAGGTGGACCGCTCGTCCTCTTCGCCTCCCACACTGCGGGTGCCAACCTTACTTCATCCACTACCATGGGTAACTGGGCGAGCTACCGTCTCTACTCTTTCAAAGTGTACGACTGGCGTGGCGGACTCAAGTGCGACTTCGTGCCGGTTAAGCGGGTTGAGGACGGGGAGTTGGGCGTCTATGACCGTATCGGCGGTACCTTTGCGGCGAATATGACCGATACGCCGCTTTCTGCGGGAGCTGAATTGTCCCCCTCCGGTGAGTCTGACGGCGGGGAGCTGGTTGTCAATACGCTCTATGGCGTCACGTCAGTCAATGAAGGCGTGCGCATCTCGGGCGGGGTCAAGGTGACAAAGGCGGGCGCGGGTAACTTTACCGTCAAGGCGCCGATGACAAACAGCGGCGGTACCGACTTCATAGAAGGCACGCTCGATATCGCGGGCAACCAAATTACGGTCAATGGCCTTGAGGGAAATGGTACGATTACGTCATCGCTTGGCGGAAATCTGATATTCAATCCCGGGTTTGAAAACAACCCCGTGGACTCCGGTGCGCGTATTTGCAAGTCTCCAGAAGGATGGAACTACAGCGGTACCGTCTATATTCAGAAGAACAACCGCGACTATGGAAACTCGCAGGCGAACGGCTCCGTGTGGTGCTTTATCAACAGCGGCTCCAATATAAGCCAGAGCTTCAAGCTTGACCGCGCTTCGAATTGTAAACTTTCGATTCAGCTGGGTACCAGAAATAACAGCGGCACACAGTGGAAGAGTAACGGTAACGTGCAGATAGACGGAGTGACCGTAATTTCTTGGGAGGGACAAAACAACCTTACAACCACGCGCACGGGGTCCATATACCTTAACGCGGGTATCCACAAGATAACAATTTCCTGCACCAGCAATTCTGGCGCGTCGTTTGACAACATCTCCCTGGTTCCGTCTGGTCGCGCTATTCTCGACGTCAACGTGCCGGAGGGAGAGACGAGTGAAAATACCCAGGTCGCGATTACCGGCGGTGCCGGCATGCAGGTGTGGAAGACCGGCAAGGGCAAGCTCATTATGACCCGCGCCAATTCCGGCTTCGGCGCTGGCGGGCGGCGCAGCGGCAGTGTGTCGATGATGGTAAAGGAAGGCGTGGTTAAGCAGACTTCCACGGAGGGTACGGCCTCGTGCGGTGCGCAGTACGGCACGATCGTTGTGGAGGATGGTGCGCAGTTCGATATGAGCGGACGGGTTTATCACGACTACGACTATGTGATCGCGGGATCCGGCCCCGATGGCGCGGGCGCGCTGGTGAACACCGTCACGGTGTCGAACCCGTGGGCCACCGGCGGCAGCAACCGGGCGTATCTCCAGGATGTAACACTTTCTGGAGACGCGACGATCGGCGGCCCCGAGACCTGGGCGCTCCTTTTCTACAACTACCTCAACGAACACACGATGTACATGAACGGGCACACGCTCACCGTGAAGGGCGTGATCCTCTACAGCGACAGTATTGCCTACAGCGGAGCGGGCAAAATCGTCATCGAAGAGGATGCCACGGTGGAATTTTACCACAATAACAAATCCGCGCCAGACTGCGAGGTGGAGGTACGCGGAACGCTTCAGCAGCACGACGTGGCGCTTTCGCCCGTCAAGGCGTTGCGCTTTAAGGCAAATGCGCTGTTCAACAATACATGGACAACGCGTCCGGAGTTTGTGGTTTACGAAGCATACGCGCCGAATATACAGGCGAGGTCGGGTTCCGCCGTACCGCATCCTACGGTCACGTTGGGGGCGGACGGCCATCTTGAAACCACGCTTGATTTGTCGCTCTTTACGGATGTGTTCGACAGTTCGTCGCTGACTTTCTACCCCAATACGATCGTCACGGTGGATCTGGGTGAACGCACCTTCGAGGATGACACGCTACTCGCTTCGTGGGGCAATGTGCCGCCGGTACTGGAGTTTATCGGAGTCGGCGCGGCGATTGATGCAAAACAGGTGGTAGTTGCGGCGCGTAACGACGGCCTCTGGGCGATATGCCTAAGACCGGAACGTCCTGCTACTGCGGTATGGACTGGCGGCGGTGAGGCGGAGAATCTTCTTGACCCGGCGAACTGGAACTGCAAGAATGCCGCCGGTACGGAGCTTGTCGGTGCCGTGCCCGGCGATTTCACAACCGTCATCATCGACGGCGATACCACGCTGAACATCCCTGAAGACGCGACCGTTCCGTGGGGCCGCGTACAGCTCGGCGACGGTCTGCCGAAGGCCACCCAATGGGGGCGGATCTTCTACGGAGCCGACCGGTATTCCAACAGCACTTACCCCGATACCAGCTATGTCAACATAGCGCTAAACGAATATGAGTCGCAGGGTAACGGCGACATCGCCAACCTTGAGGGGCAGAATACGGTCTGGCAGTATTCGTACCTCGACTGGGCGCAGTTGCGTTTCGACGGCTGGTTCTGCGTGACCGACACGCAGGCCGGCAATTGGCATATCACGCAATCCTTCGACGACTACTTTGGTTTCGCCGTTGACGGCGAATGGGTGGTGCTCAACCGCACTTACACGGCCAAGACCGAGGCTGATTGCGTAATTTCGGCTGGTTGGCATCGTTTCACCATTGTTTGCGGCGATACCTGGGGCGGTCAAGGCTCGCGTGACGTGTCGGTAAACGGCGTGAAGACCCCGATGGCGATTTCAATCAATGGTGGCGCGGAGATTTCCTTCAGTGCCTCGAACTTCCAGATGGGTAGTGGCGGTACCGTCATCAAGCTTGGTTGTGATTGCGACTGGCGCTCAATGAAGAACATCTTGCTTGAGAGCGGTGCGGCCATTGATCTCAACGGCCATGTTCTCAAAGTGGCAAAGATCGCGTGCGACGACTATGTGGGCGCGAGCGTGATTAACTCGGCAAACACCATTGGCGAGTTGCAGATCGAGGTAGGGGAGGGCGAGACGTTCTCGCTTGCCGGCATTACGATCAAAGACAACGTGAGAGTAGTCAAGACCGGTGCCGGAACACTGGCCATGGTGACAGCGGGTCAGACGTTCTCCGGCGGCATGGTGGTAGAAGCCGGTACACTCAAGCCTGGACTCAACGGTACGAAATTCCCGTTGGGATCGATAAACCTCTTGAAGAACGGAAGCTTCGATGACGGAACCGTTGTGGGCAATAACTCCGGCAACTGGTCGTACTCGACCGGCGGCAACGGGTTCGCAAATCCTTACTGGGATTCTACCACTCCCGGCCAAATCGGATTGTCTAAGGCAAGCGGGACGTGGGTCGCGAGCGGCCGCGGGGTCGGCAAGTACGCGCTCTACCTTCAGACTAACGCAAGTTCGACTTCGGAGGCATCGCAGACGATCATCGTTACCGAACCCGGCACCTACCGTTATTCATTCTCCTATGCGGGCCGGCCGAATTATCTCGGCGCGACAACGGACTTGCGGTTGATCTATAACGGTGTTGTGACCAAGATCGCTTCGGTCACGACGACGGCCGACACCTACTCCATTTGCGAAGGGGAGGTGACGCTCAACAACGCCGGATCATACATCTTCCAGTTCTATCAGCCCACAACTTCCGGCGACAAGGCGAATACGTTTGACAACGTCGTTTTCGCACGTTGTGATGCCGGGGTGACGCATGGTGCCGTCACGGTGAATGAAGGCGCGGTATTCGAGACAAACGGTAAGTACGACTTTTGGTACAACGCTTTCGTGCTCAACGGAGGAACGCTTCAGAACACGACTGCCGATATCGGCAACGGCACGGCTCAGTTGAAGTACGTATTCCTTACCGCAGATTCCGCGTTTAACTTCCAGAATCATTGCGGTTTCATAGGCAACGGATATACTCGCACCATCCTTGATCTTGGAGGGTACACGCTCTCGGTGGCGTTGAATAGCGGGGGAAAATTTTTCTACCTCTACAACACCGAGGTGAGGAATGGTATTCTGGATGTTATGGACGGTGGTTGGTTGGAAATCGGCAAAGACGGAGTGATCGCTACGGATGCCTCCTTCCGCGTTGCGGCGGCTATGAGGGTGAATGCGCCCGTCGATTTGCGCGATTACACGGCGTACCGTGCTTCGTCTAACCATAACGATGGAACCGGTGTGCTTAAGGTGTCCGGCACGTTTACCCCGATGACGGACTATTTCTACGGCTGCGAAATGCAGAACGGTTCGGTGGTCAATCTTTCCGGAAAAACGGGATCCTGGGATAGCACTTCCACGGTCGCGAATGGTTCGAAGACGGTTACGTTCGCTGAAGGCGCTACCATTACGGTGGATCTCCGCGGACGCGCCGATCTCATCGAGTTGTCCAAGGCGGAGAAACCTTACGTGATAACTTGGACAACGGCTCCGACAAATGTGTCCTTCGTGGCCGATGAAGCCAATGATGTGGCGGGATACCGCCTGATCGTTGAAGAGGAAGGATTGAAGCTGTTGTACACCGGCGCGACGTTGTTTATCATCCGCTAACCGGCGCACAACTTTAATCGTCAGGCAATTCGTGCCGCTACCGCCGAGCCCATCTCGGCGGTGGTGGCCGGGATTTCTCCAGGACGCGCGATGTCCGCCGTGCGTATTCCGCTCTCCAGGGTCTCCGCGACCGCGCGTTCAACTGCGTCGGCTTCTTGGACCAAACCGAAACTCATGCGGAGCATCATCGCTACCGACAGAATGGTCGCCAGCGGGTTGGCAATGCCTTTGCCCGCGATGTCCGGGGCGCTGCCGTGAATTGGCTCGTACATCCCGAACCCGTCTGACCGCAAAGATGCGGATGGCAGCATACCGATCGACCCGGTGATTTGCGACGCCTCGTCCGAAAGGATGTCGCCGAACATGTTACCGGTGAGTATCACGTCAAACTGTTTCGGGTTCCGCACCAACTGCATCGCCGCATTGTCCACGTACAAATGATCCAACTTGACATCCGGATATTCGGTTGCTATCCGGATGACGGTTTCACGCCAAAGCCTTGAAACCTCAAGTATGTTGGCTTTGTCGATGCTTGTTACGTGCCGCCGGCGCTTTTGCGCCAATTCAAACGCCATCCGCGCAATCCGTTCCACTTCCGCTGCCGAGTAGGCCATTACGTCCTCGGCTAGGTTGCCTTCAACATTCCGCCGGTGGCCGCCGAAATATATTCCTCCGGTGAGTTCCCGTACCACCAGCAAATCCAAATCGTCCCCAATGATTTCCGGACGCAGCGGCGAGGCGTCTTTCAACGGTCCCCACACTTTGGCGGGGCGCAGGTTGCAAAACAGCCCCAAATTCGAGCGCAGCCCCAGCAGCGCTTGCTCCGGTCGTTTTGTGCCCGGTAACGAGTCCCATTTCGGACCGCCAACCGCGCCAAGCAAAACCGCGTCCGCGTTTTTGCAGCTTTCCAGCGTGGCTTCGGGAAGACAATCCCCGAAACGGTCGTATGCGGTTCCGCCTACGGGCCGCTGATCAAGCTGGAATTGATGACCGAATCTGTCGCTGACCGCCTGTAGCGTTTTAATCGCCTCGTCCATTATTTCCGGGCCGATGCCGTCACCGGCCACAATAGTGATTTTTCGGTTCATTTTTGTCCCCTCATGTATTGCGCCAACCCTCCGGCGGCTATCAGTTCCTGCATAAAAGGCGGAAATGGTTCGGCATGGAAAACCGTGCCGCGTGTTTTGTCCTCAATAGTTCCGGTATTGAGGTCAATCTCCAGCTCGTCGCCGTTTGCGATGGCGGCAGCCGCCTCGGCGCATTCCAGAATCGGCAGACCGATGTTGATCGCGTTACGGTAAAAAATGCGGGCAAAGCTGGCGGCGACCACGCAGGTGATCCCGCAGGTTTTTATCGCGAGCGGGGCGTGTTCCCTGGAACTTCCGCAACCGAAATTTTTCCCGGCGACCATGATTTCGCCCGGCTGTACTTTCCCGGCGAATGCGGGATCAATGTCTTCCATGCAATGCCGCGCCAACTCATTCGCGTCCGCGGTGTTGAGGTAACGGGCGGGGATTATCACGTCGGTGTCCACGTTGTCCCCGTATTTCCAACATTTTCCTTGAATCTTCATTATATCCTCCTTGGATCAGTTATGCGTCCGGTGATTGCGCTGGCTGCCGCCACGGCGGGGGATGCCAGATAAACCTCGCTTTCCACGTGGCCCATCCGCCCGACAAAGTTTCGGTTGGTGGTGGCTATCGCCCGTTCATCTTTGGCCAAAATTCCCATGTGACCGCCCAAGCACGGGCCGCAGGTGGGCGCAGACACTACACAGCCGGCTTCGGCGAAAATTTTCAGATATCCGCGTTCCATTGCCTCCAGCCAAATGCGCTGGGTGGCGGGTATGACGATGCATCGTACGGAATCGGGGACTTTGCGGCCCCGCATAATTTCCGCCGCCACTTTAAGGTCGCTTATCCGCCCGTTGGTGCAGCTACCGATCACCGCTTGGTCAATCTTTATCCCCTCCGCATCGCTGATGGGGCGCGCGTTTTCCGGCAGATGGGGAAACGCGACCGTCGGTTCAAGGTCGGACAGGCAAATCTCAATTGTACGCGCGTAAACCGCGTCGGGGTCGGGTTGATATACGGTCGGGGTTTTTGCATTATGGTCGCGCAGATAGTCGCGACACGGTTGATCGCATGGGAAGATGCCGTTTTTGGCACCGGCCTCAATGGCCATGTTGGCGATGGTAAAACGGTCGTCCATCGTAAGCTCCGCCACTCCCGGTCCGCAGAATTCGAGCGACATATACCGCGCCCCGTCCACGCCGATCATCCCGATCAAGTGCAGAATCAGGTCTTTGCCGCTGACATAAGGCGGCAACCGTCCGGTAAGCTCGACTTTAATCGCTTCGGGAACCTTGAACCAGGTTTTTCCGGTCGCCATCCCGCAGGCCATGTCGGTGGAACCGATGCCGGTCGAAAACGCGCCCAGCGCCCCGTAGGTGCAGGTGTGGCTGTCCGCGCCGATTACCAGATCGCCCGCCGTTACGAGTCCCCGTTCCGGTAGGAGCGCATGTTCAACGCCGCAATCATGCCCAACCTCGAAATAATTCGTAATTCCATGTGCCTTTGCGAACGACCGAATGCATGCGCATTGCATGGCGGCCTTGATGTCCTTGTTCGGCGTGAAATGGTCCGGAACCAGCGCGATTTTTTCAGTATTGAAAACATCTGCCGCACCGAATTTTTCAAACTCTGCAATTGCGATCGGTGCCGTGATGTCATTCCCCAGCACCAAGTCCAAGTTGGCCATCACCAGTTCGCCGGCGTGGACTTCAGTTTTCCCGGCGTGTGCGGCCAAGATTTTTTGGCTCATTGTCATGCCCATATTTTACCTCCGTGATTAAGATTGTGGAAACTGTTTGTCGGTGTGGCCGCAACCGAGCATATCCTGCTCGAAGGTCCGCTGGGTGCTGGACGCGGCACCGGTGCCGATGGCGGACTGGTTCTCGTCCAGCATTTTGTTGACGGCGGATAGACAGGCCAGAATCGAAGCCTCGATAATGTCCGTGGAAACCCCGCGTCCGCGGTAAATCCCGGTTTCGTCGCGGATTTTGACCGAGGCTTCGCCGAGCGCGTCCCGATGTTCGGTGACGGCCTGAATGCTGTAGTCCTCCAGACTGAACGGGTGGTGGATAATCTTTTCAACTGCGCGGATCGAGGCGTAAATTGGTCCGGTTCCGAGGGCAACCTCCTGGTAGTTTTTGCCGCCCCGTTTCAGCACCACGTTGGCGGTGGAACTCATGCGGTTGCCGCTGTTTACCACGAACGACTCCAGAAAATACATTTTTTCTGGGTTGCCAACCAACGGCACTGCCGTTTCCGCCAACGCCACGATGTCGCGGTCGGACACCGTTTTTTTCCGGTCGGCGGTCTTCTTGAACGCCTCAAACAGCTTTTCGATCCGGTCTTTCGGGAAATTGTACCCCAGGGTTTTCAGTCGTTCTTCAAAGGCGTGGCGTCCGGAATGTTTGCCCAGCACCAGTTCGGTTTTCTTCACCCCGACCGATTCCGGCGTCATGATCTCATAAGTCTGCAGGTTGTTCATCAACCCGTGCTGGTGGATCCCAGATTCGTGGGCGAAAGCGTTCGCCCCGACAATGGATTTGGAAGGGAAGGGCTTGATGCCGGTGATGGAGGAGAGCAGCCGCGCCGCCTTGCCGATTTCCTCGGTGCGGATGCCGTACTCCAGCCCGTAGAAATCCTTGCGCGTCCTGAGTCCCATCACCACCTCTTCCAGCGCGGCGTTTCCGGCCCGTTCGCCGATTCCGCAAACCGTGCATTCCACCTGTCTGGCGCCGGCCATAACTCCGGCGAGCGAGTTCGCCACCGCCAGCCCCAGATCGTCGTGTACGTGCATGGAGATGGTGGCGCGGTCGATATTCGGCACTCTGGATCGGATGTTGTTTACCATCTGCGCGATTTCGCTTGGCGTGGCGTAGCCCACGGTGTCCGGCAGGTTGACCACCGAGGCGCCGTTGGCGATGGCGGCCTCGATAACGCGGCACAAGAAATCCGGGTCGGTGCGCGAGGCGTCTTCGGCGGAGAATTCAACTTCGGCGCATTTGTTGCGGGCGTAAGCCACCATTGCCTTGACCTGTTGCAGCGCGTCTTCCCGCGACATTTTCAACTTGTATTGCAGGTGCAGGTCGCTGGTTGCCAAAAAAGTGTGGATGCGCGGATGCGCGGCCCCTTCCAGCGATTCCGCCGCCGCGTCGATGTCCTTGGCCAGCGCCCGGGACAGCGAGCAAACCGTGGTGTTGCGGATTGACTTGGAGATTTGGCGGACGCTTTCAAAATCCCCCGGCGAGGCGATGGCGAATCCGGCCTCGATCACGTCCACGCCGAGGTTTTCCAATTCGCGGGCCATCCGCAATTTTTCGTCTAAGGTCATCGAATAGCCCGGCGCCTGTTCGCCGTCGCGCAATGTCGTGTCAAAAAAACTAACCCTGTTGTCGCTCATTGGTTTTTCCTTTGCCAGCTAACAAACAAAAACGGCCTCGCTCTTTCGGAGCGGGGCCGCCTTTATCCTCTGTCACGGATTGCATCCATTCAGGGTAAACGCGCCCGCTCCGTCCCCGTAAGGAGGGCGGCGTTAATAAGGAGCGCGAAAAACGAAATTGAATGGCTGCTCATGACGCTTATTACCTCAACGCCGCGTATGTTATCAAAATCCCGATCCACAGTACAACAGAAAAATCCAAATTTTATTTTTGCATTTTTGCAGGGCGCATTTGCGTAATTCGCCCTCGAAGTTCATAATGGTTGAAAACAACTAATTTAAACAACTTTTCTTGTACGCGCGAGCTAACTAGCCCGCGTTCCTTTTCAAGTTGTTTTTACCAGTTGTATTGGTTGTTTTTCGATCCCTGTCGGCATGGGTGAAAAACACAGATGTACCCGAAATTAAAATTTTTTGATAATACAGCTTTACTACTTTACTTTTCCAATCATTTGGCCTATCATAAATCCAGTTTTGGTTACGGTTGCGTTAATCCGGTTATGAGGCCCGCGATGAAAAGATTTCTGGTTTCAGCCTTTTGCCTTTGCCTGTCGGCGCGGGCCCTCGCCCTGGACACCGACGGCGACGGCATACCCGACGGGATCGAATCCGGCATTGCGGTGCTGCTTTGGGAGCACGACGGCGACCCGGGCGCGTTGGACCTCGGCCTTGATGGCGCCGAGCAGGTGGCGGCGTGCGCCGGCTTCCGCGCCGCGCGCACCTCCGGCGGCCGGGTCGTAATCTACGGCAGCGGCGGCGCGCGGCTGGCGGACGAGGAGTGCGGTGCGACCGAGCTGGCGGCCTTCGGCGGCCGCGTCGCGGCTCTGACCACGAACGGCGTCCTCGCCTGCTGGTGGACCAACCGCTTCGGCGTGGTCCGCCAAGAGCTGCCCGCCGGCGGGGCGCACTCGCTGTCGGCGGGGCTGGACCACTTCATGTTCATGCTTCCTGGCGGCAGGACCGGCGTGTTCAAGTACTCCGGCACCAACGCGCTGGCCAGAACCGCCTCGACCTTCACCAACACGACGGACGCGGTCTCCTGCTCCGCCGGGTCAAAATGGGACGCGGCGCTGCGCTCGGACGGCAGCTGCCGCGTGGGCAACGCCGCCGGCACCGGCTTCAGCACCCG
>DBXY01000059.1:139-898 GCA_002309765.1 Verrucomicrobia bacterium UBA1200 | reverse complement strand
CCGGCGCGTCCGGGGTGTTCGGCGCCGGGTTCGGGACCCTGCTGGCGGCGTGGCCGGACGGCACCGCCTACACCTCCGCCTACGCCAAGCCCGTCTGGACAAACGCCACCGGCGCCGTCGGGCTGCCCGCCGGCTGGCGCGGCGTCTGGTACGCCGACAACTGCGGCGCCGCCGTCGGCCCGGACTGGAGGATCCGCCCGCTCGGGCCGTACGGCGCCCCCGCGCCCGCCCGCGCCGCCCGCATCGAGTCCGCCGCCTTCACGACCGCCGGCGCCCCGCTCGGCGTCGCGCTGGTCCGCCTGGGGACAGACCCGCTGTTGGCGGATTCTGACGGCGACGGCCTTTCTGACTTTTTCGAGCTGTCGCTCGGCACCGACCCGTCGTCCGCCGACTCGGACGCGGACGGGGTGGGCGACGGCGACGAGGTCGGCGTGTACGAATCAAACCCGCTGCTCCCGGACACCGACGGCGACGGTCTCGAGGACGGGCTGGAGGTGTTCTGGGGGACCAGCCTGTTGGAGCCGGACACCGACTCCGACGGCCTAGGCGATTACACGGAAGTGGCCCTCGGCACCAGCCCGCTGCTCCCGGACACCGACGGCGACGGCATCCCGGACGGCNNGACGGCGTGGAGGCGGGGCTGTGGACCCCGCTGTTCTGGGACTCCGGCGGGGTCTCGACCGCCGCGGGGCTCCCGGCCTCGCCCGCAGTGCTGGCCACCGCCGGAATGTCTGCGGCGGCCCTCGCCGACGGCCGGGT
>DBXY01000059.1:0-134 GCA_002309765.1 Verrucomicrobia bacterium UBA1200 | reverse complement strand
GGCGCGGTGCACTGGGCGGCCACGCTCACCGGCACCGTCGCGGCGGCGCTCACCAACGGCAGCGTCAGGGTCTGGAGGTCCGACGGCGCGTCCGCCACCCTGCCGGGCGTCGGGGCGTCGCGCCTGTACGGCGG
>DBXY01000001.1:74990-104473 GCA_002309765.1 Verrucomicrobia bacterium UBA1200 | reverse complement strand
TGAACCTGTATGAGGCGTTCGGGAATAACCCGGTCTGCTTTATTGATCCTGAAGGATTTGATATATATTTGGGTTATGACAAACATTCAGATCTTTACATTGATAACCCAAAGAGTTCATGTGGAAAAACATACTATAGTTTTTCTCCCAGAACTGGTGGATACAACAAATGGACACCAGATATTTTCCTCGGGCCTCCAGCCGTCTCATTATATGATTGGCCAAAACTTGTACCCACAAACACGATTCACATAATAACAACACCAGAACAAGATGAGAAAGCTTTATGTATGGCTAAAATAATCAAAAGTTCTGATATCCCATATACATTTGGATTCAACAATTGTGCACATATGTCGAGGCTGGTTTTAAGGAGTGCAGGATTACCGATAGGCAATAAGTTGATTGATTGGCCGGAACGTTTAAAAAATGACGTTGAAGTATATTTGAATAACATAAAGACAAAAAAATGAATATTCATCGCAATATCGTGAGAAGGATAGAAACTTATTGTGAAATGTTGTTTGTCCTGATATTTCTTTCCTGTTGTATATTTGCAGGAATGTGGGGATGTAATCACATGAAAGTAGAGTCGCTGTATGCTTTTTCTAAGGATCTAGCTGAATATGTTGCAGCTAACAAAAAGCTACCAGAGAATTTCACCGTTTTTTGCGAATGGAAGGTCGATGAAAATAACCGACCGATTTGGGATATCGATAATATTACTAAAATTGTAAAGTTGAATACTATGCCGTTGGAGGAAATGCTACAAGGTAACAAACCAATAATTATTATCAAAGATGAAAAATATTCGAACTTAACATATTCAATCAATTGTCATTTTGGCGGCCACCTGTACCATGAACTACACAAATCTGGTGAAGAATCAACGTTTTCAACAAATATACCCCATGATGTCGATATTTTGATTAAAGACAAGTGTCCCGTTTCACGATAGGTTGTCACTTGGTTGGCCTGCCGCCCGCTTCCCGCACGGGAATGTGAATGAGGAACCGTGTAGAACGGCTAGAAACGTGTAGAAACCAGAGGAGAGAATGATGAGTGACGAGTGACGAACTACGAGTGACGAGTTTGGAAAGGCAAATTTAACCACGGATCAACACAGATATGCCACTCTTTGCGAACTTTGCGCCCTTTGCGGCTAAAAACATTGTTGCAAAACTGCGCGTAATCGCGGAACTGCTCCGTTCGCTTGACTTTGCGCAACTGATTATGTACCATTATGGTGGTTTGCTCGGACGCGCGAAATGGTTTTGAAAACAACTCAAACAACTTCAAGGACAACTTCGTTTGTACACGGGCTCTCCCCTATCCGATTATCTCTGTTCCCTCTGCCTCTCTGCACCTCTGCATGAGTATTCCAATCGTGCTTGCGGTTGTTCCGGTTGTTTTCTTTATAAAAACAAAAGGAAAATTCCGGGAATTTCAGATTGCTTTTTTACCGTTTTAAAGGTAGAATAAAGCTTTGTTTTTGGTTTAGTGTCATTGTTTTCTACGGAGGCAGAAATGTTGAAAAGAGGTCGTCGCGGTTTTTTGAAAGATTTGGCCATGATGGGTGCCGGAGTGGCCGCTGGCAGCCAGTTGACCGGATGCAGGACGTTTTTCGCGCCCGGAGCCAAAGGATCCGCCATCATGGGCGCCCATTACGCCCCGCTGGATAAGGTTAGAATCGGAATCATCGGCGTCGGCGCGCGCGGCGGCGGCGCGGTTCACCGGCTGATAAACGTGCCGGGAGCGGAGATAGTCGCGATTTCCGACCTGTACTCCGACCGGGCGGAAAATCACGCCAAATGGCTGCAGTCCAAAGGACGCCCGATGCCTAAACTTTACGCCGGCACCCCGGACGCGTGGAAGGGCCTTTGCGATTCCGACGAGGTGAATCTGGTGTACATCACCACCCCGTGGAAGCTTCACACGCCGATGGCGCTTTACGCCATGCGGGCCGGCAAACACGCGGTTTCCGAAGTGCCGATCGCGGTCACGATCGACGAGTGTTGGGAGCTGGTTGAGACTGCCGAGAAAGAGCAACGGCACTGCATGATGCTGGAAAACTGCTGCTACGGCGAAAGCGAAATGTTCGCCCTGATGCTGTGCCGCAACGGGGTGCTGGGTGAACTGGTGCACGGTGAAGGCGCCTACCTCCACAATTTGGCGGATTACAAGATGAGCCGCACCGGTTACCAGGGGATGTGGCGGCTGGAGTTCTCCAAAGAGCACGACGGCAACCCCTACCCCACGCACGGGTTGGGTCCGATCTGCCAGTACATGAACATCAACCGCGGCGACAAGATGGATTACCTCGTTTCGGTCAGCTCCGGCCAGTTCGGCCTTACCGAATTCGCCCGCGACCATTTCGGCGCGGAGGATGAGCGCACCCGCTGGGAGTACAAGCTGGGCGACCAGAACACCACCGTCATCCGCACCAACCGCGGCAGGACGATTATGGTTCAGCACAACACCACCAACGAGCGCCCCTACAGCCGCATCAACCTGATCCAAGGCACCAAGGGCATTCTCTCGGACTACCCGCTGCGCGTGGCGCTCGCCCCGAATTCGCACAGCTGGATGAAGGACGAGGATTTGGCGCAGCTGATGAAGAAATACTGCCATCCGCTGTGGGACAAATCCGGCGAGATGGCCAAGAAGGTCGGCGGCCACGGCGGCATGGACTTCCTTATGGATCTGCGGCTCTGCCATTGCCTGACGAACGGTCTCCCGCTGGACATCGACGTTTACGATTCGGTGCTGTGGAGCTCGCTCGTGCCCCTCACGGAACGGTCGGTGCTCAAGCGCGGGCAGTCGGTTGACGTGCCGGACTTCACCCGCGGTGCTTGGCGTACCGCGAAACCGCTGGGTATCGTCGGAGTGTAACCATGCGCAAGCTGGCTTTTCTCTGGGTCATGCTTTTGGCGGGTTTGGCGATGTCCGAACCCGCCATTCCGGATCTGTTCACCTGTGCGGACGGCACAACGGTAAAGACCAAGGAACAATGGGAAAGCAAACGCCGCCCGGAAATTCTAGAACTGTTCCGCAGCCAGTGTTTCGGAAGAAACCTGGTGGAGCGTCCGGACTCGCTTAAATTCACCCCGGCCGCGCCCGACACCGACGCGGTCGGCGGCAAGGCGATCCGCAAACTGGTGAACATCACTTATGAGGGGCCGGGCGGCAAAGGCGAGGTGCTGGTCAGGGCTTTTATCCCGAAATCAAGCAAACCGGTTCCCGGCTTTGTGCTGATCTGCAACCGCGACCCGGTGGAGAACATCAATATCGAGCCGCGGCCGGACCAGACCTTTTGGCCGGTTTACCGGATTGTCGAACGCGGATACGCCGCCATCGCTTTCTATAACGGCGACGTCGCCCCCGACAAGTACAACGGTTTCACCAACGGGCTTTACCGGGTGTTCCAGCCCGACCCCAAGCAGCGCAACGCCGAAAGCGGCGGCGCGATCAACGCCTGGGCGTGGGGCGCGAGCCGGGTAATGGACTGGATCGAGACAGAGCCATTGCTTGACGCCAAGCATATCGGCGTGGTAGGCCATTCGCGCGGCGGAAAAACCGCACTGTGGTGCGGCGCCCAAGACCAGCGTTTCGCCATGGCCTGTTCGAACGATTCCGGCTGTTCCGGGGCCAAACTCAACCGCGGTTCCGATCCCAAATCGGAGCACATCGCGCAAATCACCAAGGCGTTCCGCCACTGGTTCTGCCGCAACTACGACAAATACGCCAACAACGAGGACGCTTTGCCTTTCGACCAGCATGAGCTGCTGGCACTGATCGCCCCGCGCATCTGCTGCGTCGGTTCCGCCAGTCTGGATTCCTGGGCCGGACCGCAAAACGAATTGAAATCCTGCGTGCTGGCCTCCCCGGCATGGAAACTTTACGGTCTGGAAGGCATCTCCGGCACCGAATTCCCGCAGCCCGACCACGCCATCACCGGCGGAAGGGTCAATTACCACCTGCGCAAAGGGAAACACAATCTCGAAATTTTCGATTGGGATGCCTACATGGATGTGGCAGACCGTTTTTGGAGAAACGCGAAATGAAGTTGAACCGCCGTCTGTTTTTGTTGTCCACCACCGCCACCGCCGCCGCGCTGGCCGCCCGTACCAACGCCCAGACTTCCGGTAACGAAGAGGAGAAGGAAGACCTCAGCAAAAAGTTTTTCTGCGGGGAACCTTGCCTTCAGGCTGCCGCACCCACCTCGATGGGTATCGCCTGGGCGGTGGGATCGCTCGCCAACGGCTGGGTGGAGTTCGGCGAGAAGCCGGATCTTTCGGACGCCCGCCGCGTGGTATGCGGTGAAGGCGCTCCTGGTATCACCGATTTCGATGAAATCGCGGTTCGGGTCCGGTTGACCGGACTCAAACCGAACACCAAGTACTACTATCGTACCAAAACCGAATTCGTCAACTATATCAACAACTATAAGCGGAAATCTTTGCAAAAGGTAACGGGCGACATCCATTCCTTCACCACCTTGGGAGAATCGGGGCGTTCGCATTTCTGCGTGATGAACGACACCCACGCCCGCTGGATACCGTTCTCCAGAGTGACCGCCAAAATACGCGAACTGGCCCCGGCGGTAATGGTATGGAACGGCGACGCGTCAAACCAGACGGAAAACCCCGAAACCGGCGTGGAGATTTTCCTCAACCCGCCCAAGTCCGCCGGCTACTGTTCCGACATACCGCTGCTGTGGAACAACGGCAACCACGATTTCCGCGGCATTTGGAATCGTTCCTTGGACCGGTTCATGATGGTGCGGCTGCCTTCCGAGCGCGATTCCCGCGACTGGGCGCTTTCCCGCAACTGGGCGGTACGTCAGGGCGACATCGCCATGATTGGACTGGACACCGGCGAGGATAAGCCCGACGCCCACCCGCAGTTTGTTGGCCTGGTGAACTCCGAACCTTACCGTATCGCCCAGACCCAATGGTTGCGCGACCAGTTTGAGCGGCCGGAAATCAAAAGCGCCCCGCACAAGGTGGCGTTTTGCCACATCCCGCTTTTCGACAGTAATCCGGTAAGCAACCCCGGTGACGTGGTTGGAGACGGCAATGGCCGCTACAAGCCCGATTTTGCAGTGTGGCAACGCCAATGCGCCAACCTGTGGGCTCCGATTTTCAAAGAAAACGGCGTGAAACTGCTGATCGCCGCCCATTGCCACAATTACCGGTTCGACCCGGCTACCCCCGACCGCCCGTGGGCGCAGATCGTCGGCGGCGGCTGCTCCGAATCGCCGACCAACAGCTACGCGACGGTTATTGAAGGCCGCGTTGAGGACGGCAAACTCAAAATCACCGTCCACAACGTTAACGCCGGCACCATCGCGGGCGAGCATGTGTTTTGATTAGTGGTTAGTAGTTAGTCTGCTGGTCGTTAGTAAGCTAGTCGTTAGTCTGTTAGTCGTTAGTCGTTAGTCTGTTAGTCGTTAGTCGTTAGTCTGTTAGTCGTTAGTCGTTAGTCTGTTAGTCGTTAGTAAGCTAGTCTGCTAGTTGACTAGCCTACTAGTTGACTAGTCGTTAGTTGTTCCCTAGCGACTAACCACTAACGACTAATCCCTCTTTTACCCCAAAACTCGGAGCAGTAACCCTTTGAGATAGAGCCCTTCAGGGAAGGATAGCCCTTCGGGATGATCCTGCGACTGGCTTAACCGCGCCACCACCTGGAAATCCTTGCCGGCGTCCACCGCGGCATCGGAAACCACTTTGTGGAACAGGTCGGGCGTCATCAGCCCGGAGCACGAGAAGGTGGCGATCATGCCGCCCGGACGCAACAGCTGCATTCCGAGCAGGTTAATGTCCTTGTAGCCGCGGGCGGCCCGCATCAGGCTGCCTTTGGAATCGGCAAACTTCGGCGGATCCAGCACGATAAAGTCAAACTTGCGCTCTTCGGCGCGGAATTGGCGCAGCACCGAAAACACGTTACCGTTGACAAACTCCGACTTGGTGGCGCAACACTCGTTGAGCGCGGTGTTTTCCCGCGCCAGCTCCAGCGCGGGTTCCGAAAGATCCACATGGGTGACAGACGCCGCCCCGGCGGACATGGCCGCGATGCCGAAACCGCCGGTGTAGGAAAAGGCGTTCAACACCTCCGCCCCGTTGGCATAGCGTTTAATCAGCTGACGGTTCTCGCGCTGGTCAAGATAAAAACCCGTCTTGTGACCGTTCTTTACATCCACAAAATAACGGCAGCCNNCCAGCCGTATTCGTTGATTTCAATCCGATCCGGCGGTTCTTCGCCCGACAACACCCCGATCTTCGGCTCCAAACCCTCGTGGGCGCGGGAATCGACGTCGGAGCGCTCGTAAATCCCTTTGCAGTCCGGCAAAAATCTGTTAAGCGCGTCAACCACGGTTTGCTTCCAATATTCCGCCCCGGCGGCTGAGAATTGGCAAACCAGCCAGTCCGCATACTTGTCAACCACCAATCCAGGGAAACCGTCCGCCTCGGCGTTTACCAGCCGGAAAGCGTTGGTGCCGCCGTCGGCAAAATAAAAGGCACGGGATCCGATCGCCTGGCCGATGCGGTTGATGATAAAATCCGCCGTGACCGGAAAATCGCCGAAGTGCCACATCCGGATCCGGATTTGGGAGGAAGGCGAATAGGCGCCCATGCCCATAATTTCACCGTCATCCGACAACACCTGAACCGTCTCGCCGGGTTGCGGCCCGCCCAAAACCCGCTGGATGGCGCCGGAAAAAATCCACGGATGCCGACGCACCAAAGAAAATTCGCGTTTACTGTTCAACACCACACTATCCATGATGAACCCTTTCTCAAAATTGTTTTTCTATTAAAACCGATATCAATTACCCTTCCGGCGTTTCAACAGCGCGGGCAAACCGCGGATTTCGTCGAGCTTCAACAGCCATGCCCCGGCCAAATAAACCACGCCGAACACCGCGCCCACCGCGCCCAACCAAACTATGTCCGCCTGACGCCCCTCCAAATGCAGCGCGGGAAGCACCTTGGAATTCAAAAGCATGCCCGTGAACCAACCGGCGGCAGCCGCCGCAACAGACGCCAGCACCACGCGAATCAGGAAACCGCAAGTCTGCGCAACGGGAAACACCGGCGCGGTTTGCTTGAAAATCTGCACCAGCGCCACAGTCTTTAAAGACCGGGTGAGAGCGAAACCGCCCGCCACCGACGCCAGAAACATCAGAGAATTCTTGGGACCGAACACCGTCATGCCCAACCAGCTCAACAACATGCTTAAGATGGAGAACACGATCCCAATCACGGTGAGCGAAACCATGCGGCGATTGGCGAAAAACGCCTGCATGAACAGTGCTTCCAACGCGGCAGCTGGCAATACCGCGGTGTAACAAGCCAGTGAAACCGCGGTACGGGTAACGGCGGTAGAATCGAAATGTCCGCCCTTGAACAGCAATGAGGTCATCGGAGCCGCCGATACCGCCACATAAACCGCGAACGGGGTAAACAAAGCCAGCAAAATCCGCCCGAACTTCGTCAGCAGTTCGCCGATTTTCCGGGTGTCGTTCTTGTCCACCAGCTCGCAAAAATATGGGAACGCCACCACGGAAAGCGTGTAAGGCACCAAGAACAGGAAGGTGCTTTGCAGTTTTCGCCCCATCGAGTTGGCTTGCATCAACCCCGATTCCTTGAGCGACGAAAGCACGTAAACGTTGTTGAAAATGTCGCGGGCGCGGGAAACGAAAATGCCGATCAACAGCGGAAGCACCAGCAGACATAGCGACTTAAAAGCCGGGCTTTTGAAATCCAGCATCGGGCGGAATTTGCGGACCTTATCGCGCAACCCCAAAACGTGGGTGCCGACTTTGCAGAACGCGCCCGCCACCAGACCGCAAAGCAGCATGGTCACGGTGTCCTTGGAAAAGATCGTCGCCGAAACGAGAAAACCGATGGCAACAAACTTCCAGACCGCATCACCCAAAGCGGCCAAGAAGAAACGCTTGTAGCCGTTGAGCAGCAGATAGGTGGTGGTACCGAGCGAAAGCCCGATCAGCGTTGGGGAAAGCAAGCGGATACTCTTGGCGCACAGCTGGAATTTTTCCGGATCGCTGTCTGCCGTCCATTGGGTGAAGAAACGCACAAAGGCATTGGGAAAGATCGCCAAAATGGCGGCAGCCGCCACCAGAATGATGAATTGCAGGGTCAAAACGGTGTTGGCGAAAGACCATGCGGAATCTTCACCGCCGGCCTCGTTCATCTCGCGCATAAACACCGGCAAAAAGGCCGGGCCGAGAATCTCCTGCCCAATCAGGAAGAGCATGAAAATGCAGTTCTCGAACGCCGCCACATAAACCACGTCGAAAACTTCCTGCGGCAGATAGTGCCCCATCACCTTGGCTTGGATCAGCCCGGCAAATTTAAAAAGCAGATGGGCGATAAGAACGATAAACCCCGCTTTGAAAATCGATTTTTCCAGCGAAGCCTTTTTGTTTTCCCCCATATCGGTTCCCCCGTTAATGCCCTTAATCAAAAAAGTCAATCCCCATAATACAAAAAAAAGCCGCGAAAGTCAATCCAAGGGCGAGGTCGGCGCGCAAAATGGATATTTGTTTGCTTTTGGGCTTGATTATTATTCACGAATGTGCGATATTAACCGCGTTTTGCAAACGGTAAGCGGAATCCGTACAGAAGTTTCGCCGCAGACGGCAGTGAGCCGTCAGTCCGGACCAGTGATCCGAGCGCTAGGCGCCGGGGAGGTCGCCGACCATGGTGTCGGCAAACGGATTAGCCCCTTCCGACAATGAGTCGGGATAAGGGCGTGGAAGTGGGAGTTCTACTGTCCATTCTGGTTTTTTGTAAGGGGTATTATGCCCTAAAAACTGAAGTGGAAGGATTGTGCCTTATGCTAAAGCAAAAGACAACTCCGGCAGCAACTGCCGATAAACCCGTCGAAACTGTTGACAATACCGTGACCAACGCAACGGTCGAGTTTGCGGACAAATTGGCCGAAACGGTGAAAAACTTGGTCGAACAAGAAGTATCCCGCAGGCTTTACATCGAAAAACACGGCTTGTATGACTGGTCGGCAAACATTCATTTTAAAAACAGGCTGACCCGCGATTTCGCGAATTTCCTTAAGACTAAGGATTTGTTCATCGCCAACGACAAACCGATCTCGCAAGAACCGAACAACGGTTATAAGCTTGGAAGGCAAATCGCGCAGAACAAAGACGTGTTGTTGCCGTTGATGCACGACATCGCCCAGCAGTTGAGAACGACCAAAGACGATAACGTAACCATCGATTGCGCGAATAATGGCGAAGCAAACATTATCAAGCAATTCCTGAACGGACTGAAAACCAACGGATTCATCGTTGATTTCAATCATGACCCGTTAGGCTTTTACATCCAAATATCCGATGACAGCGAAAAGAAAAAATTCTTTTCCCACTCGAAATGGGCGGAACACCTGTTCAGGTATATGATTACCAATATTGTCGACCGTTTTTGCAAAGAGCGGAATCTACGCCACAGTTACATGAGCAACCTGTTTATCAACACCTCGTACGGCAATAGCGAAAACCACCACCATTGGACAGAGTTGGATCTGGTGGTGCAAATCAAAGACCGTTTTTACATCTTCGAGGTGAAAAGCGGCTTAACGATGAACATCATCCAGTGGGCGCGGCGCGAGGAAGTGTTGGTGGACAAGTCAAAAACCGTGAAAGTGATAGTGTGCACCACCCATGACGAGATTTCGCCCAAACTGTTCCTTCCGCAACGGCTGATGACCGTGAAAGACCTCGATCAGCAACTTAACAAATTGCTGGAATCGGATTTCCGGTTGGACGGTTTGACAGTTTGACCTTTTTACAGTTGGTTTGTCGCTAGTCAGCTAGCTCCCTAGTTGACTAGCGACAAGAATTCGTCCTTGCGCTCAAGAGCAAGATATGGTAAATTCCGACATTATCGCTATGGGATTGTGTCGGCTGGGTGGTCGGTTCGGTCGTCCGCCAGCTAACCGCAAGTCGCGGAAACCATCGATGATTGCTGGAAGACCTCGACGACACCACCCGCTAAAATGAAACCGTTTCGATGTAACCTTTCATTGAGAAACGTGTAAACAGGGCAAAGGCTTTCAACCTTTCAAACTTCAACGGAGAATCAGCCATGGCACTCGACATCAACGGATATAACAGCGTATTCAAATCCTTCGTTCAGTTCGCGCAGCAGCGCGTGGACGCGAACGACTCCAAGGCGGTCATGGACGCGAAGATCCAACGGTCCATCGGCGGCCGAAGGGTCCTGGCCGTCACGCAGTCGCTCACCGACGCAGTCCACAAGTGGACGCGCACGAACGACGAATACGCCGTCAACGACCGTACACGCGCGATTTTCAAAGCGGCGATCATCGACATGTTCGGCGGCGAGTCAAAGATTCCCGCCTCGGTAAAAAAGGCGATGCTCATGGCCGACTACGACTGCGGCAAGCCGCTGACCGCCCGCCGCATCATGGCCGTTAAGGCCGCCATCGACCTGGACGGCACGGCGAAGGCGCGTTCCGAGAGAATCCGGCTGGAGACGTTCCGGTCGCCCGAGGTCAAGACCGAGGCGCTGAATCTCGGCTTCAAGGCGGGAGAGCTCCCGAAGCTCGCCCGTGCCGCGCACTTCTACGCCCAGGCGACCGGCGCCAGCGAGATGGACGCGATGCGGGCCGTCGCCGAGCCCGGCTCGAAGGCCTTCCGCCTGATGAGCTACGGCGGCCGCTTCCTCGAAAGCGCGGCGAACTTCGCCGACGGTCTCCGCCTCATGGACTCTTTCGCGGTCTGGTTCCAGGATATCAGGGACACGATGGGCCCCGTCCACCGGCAGGAACGGGAGGTCCGCGACTTCTCCCCGGCGAACACCCCGACCAAGCTCAACGTGGACAGCAGTATCCTCAGCGACGCCAATCTCAAGGGCATCGAGAAGTTCGTCTTCGAGGAGCTCGCCTCGAATCCCGCGCACGATCTTTCGGGACACGACCCGGAGCGGCTATTCGGATTCGAGAACAACGCGGCGATGCGCTTCCTCGGCCGCGGCTACGGCCAGTCCGTGCTTTCCACCATCGCCAACATCCCGCCCGCCAAACGCGCGGTAATCTACGCGGTCTACGACCTCTTCACCCGGAATGCGACAAACGCGCAGGAAGCCCACGACCAGACCCTCAGCGGCGCCGACCACCAGACTCAGCTAGAGGCGACCAACAGCGCGCCGTTCCTCGCCCGGCTCCTGCGCAACTTCGACCAGCTCGAGGCGATGCACCGCAAGGGGACGCTCACCGCGCGGAACATCCTGAACAAGTTCTTCCCTGACATCCGCGACAAGGGCAACTACGACTACAAAGCCGTGAACAAATATCTCGCCGACCTGTCAGTCCTGCTCTACAGTGAAGCGGAAGAGGGCAACCCCTACGCCGACCTCAGCGCGGGCGTCCTCTTCAACACGATGAACAACTGCGGCACCACGATCAAGGAGACGGCGGAGGCGCTGCGCAACAACCGGATGCCGCCGATCCCGAAGATGCTTTGCACCGGCTCGATGGAGCTTAACGCCTTCGACGGCACGACGAAGGGCGGGCGCAGCCTCGTCGCCGCCGACGCCGACCGGCCCTCGAACTACGCGATCATTGGCGGCGAGCAGGATATCCTCAAGGGCAACGACGCCGGCTTCGGCTTCACCTTCCCCGACGGCACCCGCCTCGTCACGAACGGCTCTCACAAGGACAACGTGCCCGTCGTCTGCGACAAGGTCGAGTCGCTCTGCGGCCGGGTCCACGTCGCCCAGGCCAACTCGGTGATGATGATGCTCTCGCAGTCGGGCCTGACGAACATCCGCGGCGGCATCCCGTCGCTCGGCGTCCGCTGTAACGAGCACTCCGCCGTCGATTACACCCTCTCCAAGGACGACAGGACCGGCGCGGTCACTATCAAATACTCCAGCCCCGTCGGTCTGCCGTTCCGCTTCTCGTGGACCGCGACAGTCGATGTGGACGGCAACGTAAAGACCACGCCGATGGTCGCTGAGAAGCCCGTCGCCCAACTCGACGCGCGCACCGCCGGCGCCCTCGTGGACGGATCCGCCAAGAAGCTCGGCGTCAAACTGACCGGCGCCCAGAAGCGCGAGGCAGTGCAGCTCCTCCAGACCCACGGCACGAACATGTACGCGAAGAACGCGCAGATCTTCGCCAACTTCCTCGTCAACCTCGTCGGCAGGGACTATGACGCGCAGGCCATGACGGCAATGGCGACCGAAACCGCCGCGAGCATCCGCGAGTGGCGTGACTTCGGCTTCGGCGACAACGGGCTCGCCCCGTTCGCCAATGCCGCCAAGGACTACGCCAACTACACCATCCGCGACTACATGCAGCCGGGGAAGGCAAACAAATTCAATAACAACATCCACGAAGCCATGATTGCCGACGCAAACCGCTCGACCTACATCCTCAACGGCACGACCTACGACTACAAACCCGCGGCCGAACTCGTCCCCGCGTTCAAAGCCCTTGTCCCCGACCCGGTAAAGCAGAAGGCGATCTCCTCCTGGATCAACCAGCTCTGCATGACCGCTATTATCCCGCCCTCCATCCACGTTCCATACGAGACCGGCGTGGCGCCCGGCGGACTCCCGGGCACCGGCGCGCTCGTCAACCGCGACATGACGACCGGCGTATTCACGAACTCCATCCTCAACACGTTCGGGCACGAACTCGTCCACGACCTGCAAATCTCGGCCGACGGCAGGACCGCAACGATCACGCAGACTATCACGGCGGACCTGGACTCCCCCGGTTCGACCATGGACGAGAAGGTCAGTTTCGGCCAGGTCACGCTCTCGCAGCGCCTCGTCATCGACCTCGAGGCCGAAATCCCGACCGTTACCGACTACCAGATTTCGCAGACCATCGAAAGATGAATATAGGTTTAGACTTGAGTTTCTGACTCGGTTTTGGCAAACTATTGACAGTTAAAGAAACTCAAAGCTATGACCGATATGAGACGATTAACCACTGTTTTGTTTTGTGCCTTGGTCTGGGCCGCTAATCCCGCCAAGGCTGAAGAAACCGACACCGCGAAACCCGCCGCGCAATACCCGGTCCGTACGTGGGCGTCGGTTAACGGAAACACGATTGACGCATCGTTCGTAAAGGAGGAGGACGGTAAGATTTTTCTCCGAAAAACCAACGGCAAACTGGTCTCGACCAGCCGTTCGAAGCTTTCGCCCAACGATTTGGCTTGGATTGCCACCGCCGGCAAGGTTTCAACCGAAGGCCCGGCAAAAAGTTTTGGCAAAGCCACCCAAAAAGAGACGATAGAAATGCCGAATTACCGCATGGTAAAACGGATTTTCATTAAAACTTACGCCAAACTGACTAACAACGACCGTGAGGACAAATCGCTGGCTTTTCTCCAACGCGACGCCACCAAAATCTACGGATGGAGCAGTATCGCGTCGGACTGCTACACCACCGCAGCCGGCAAACGCGGAATGCTGAAAAACCTTTATTTCTCCCCGCAGGTTTCCGTGCCGCTGCGCGAGGCGGTGCAAATGGCGCAGGACAAATTCCAACTTGCAATCCCCTACCCGATTGTCGTGAAACGGATCCGGATCGAGGACGACCCCAGCGCGTACTGGGAAGTGCAGGGCGTGCCGTCCTATGTTTCGCGGCTCCTGCTCAGGGAAGACCCAGACTCCGAGCCCGACAAGCCGGAAATCGACCGTTTCGATTTCTCTTTCCCGCCCCCGGACAGCGCCAAGCCCTGATATGCGACTTCTCCCCTTGTTATTGACCGTCCCCATTATGGCGGCAACGGCCGANNGGAGCCGCAACTGCGGCTGGTATCCACCGCGCCGAACCTTACGGAGATTGTTTACGCCATCGACGCGGGCGACCTGTTGGTGGGAAGATCCTCGGCTTGCGATTTCCCGGACAAGGCGCGAGACCTGCCGGCGGTCGGACCGTTCGCCATGCCTGATCCCGTTGCCACCTTGGAACTCCGCCCCACCCACCTGCTTACGACCGAGCTGGTTTCGCCAGAAACCCGTCCGATTTTAACCGGGCAAGGCGTGGCCGTGGTTGAAATCCGATGCGACACCCTCGACTCCATCCCGGACGCCGTGGAAACCGTCGGTTTCTGGACCAAACGCCTAGCCGCCGCCCAAAGTCTCGCCGACGCCATCCGAAAGGAATTGCGCGGACTTCGCCGGACCGACCGGCTACAGCGTCGGGCGCTACTGCTGCTCGACCCCCAGCAACCATTTACCGTGGGAAACCGCGGTTTCCTCCGTGACGCCCTGCAATTGTTCGGAATCCGGAATACGGGCGACATCGATGGCCGCGAGTATTTTTGCATGGCATTGGATCAGTTGTCCGAACTCGATCCCGATTTGATCATCTGCCTATTCAATCCCAAAACCGACAATCCGGCGGAACTGTTCTCCGACCGCATCGGTTGGCAACAGTTGCGCGCCGTGCGTTCTAAAAGGGTGTACGCCCTACCCCACACCGACTTGCTGGTACGCCCCGGGCCGCGCATCATCACGGGTTTACGCGATCTCCGCAATCTGTTGGACGCCGATGCCGCCGCGTTACGCGCCGCAAGTCCGAAAACATCTGCCTCCGCCATACGCCAACTCCGGCTGGCCCGGCTGTTGACCGCATTGTTGGTGGGATGCGCGCTATCTCTAGCCGGCGCAGTACTGCAAACCCTGCTGAACAACCCGATGGCCGACCCATACGTATTGGGAGTCAGCGGCGGCGCATCGTTGGGCGCGGCGGCGTGGATGGCTACCGGCATCTCCGCCGTCCATCCGCTGGGTATCCCGGCACTCGCTTTCGTAGCGGCGTTCGCGTCGCTGTGGATAGTCTGCAAAATCGCCCGTACCGCCGGCGGGGCGTTGAACCCGAACTCGCTGATTCTTTCCGGGGTAATGGTCAGCGCCATCGAGTCCAGCCTATTGCTGCTGATCATCACCTTTGCCACGCCGGGCGAACTGCACAGCATCACCTGGTGGATGTTGGGCAATCTGCAGTGCTCGTCATGGCCGTTAATCTTTTGCTCGGCGGCGTGCATCGCATTGGCGGCGGCGACCATAACCAGCTACTCCCGTTCACTCAACGCGCTGATGCTGGGCGAACCGATGGCCGCCGCGCTCGGAGTGAACCTCCGGCGAGACGTGCCGCTCCTATTGGCGTCCGCCACCGTAGCAACCGCCGCGGCAGTATCCCTGGCCGGGGTAATCGGCTTTGTGGGATTGATGATCCCCCATCTTATGCGCAGGTTGATCGGTGCGGACCACCGGCGGTTGCTGCCGGCCGCCGCCATTACCGGGGCGCTGTTCATGTGGCTGTGCGACTTTATCGCCACCCGCGCCGCCGGAGGGATTCCGGTCGGGGTGGTTACCGCCCTCACCGGCGGACCGTTCTTCCTCTTTCTGCTAATCTCCGAAACCAGGAAAAAGCCATGCTGAAACTGATGGATTTTTCCCTTTGGTACGATCGCCGTCCCCTGCTGGAGAACGTCAACTGCGAAATCCGGGTCGGGGAACACGTTGCGCTGCTTGGTCTTAATGGCAGCGGCAAATCCACGCTGATGCAAGTGATCGCCAATGTGCCAAGCGAAGCGAAATGGAGCGGAAAACTCTTGATCGGCGACGGCGCGGCGAATGCCCGCGAACGTGTCATCTGGATCCCGCAACAAGCGGTACCCTGCCAACTGCCGTTGCGGGCGGACGAATTTGTGATGCTCGGCCGTACCTCCCGGCTGCCCCGCTGGGGAGCACCGCGCCCCGAAGACCGCGCCGCGGTAACCGAAGCCATGGACCTGACCGGAACCGGGAAATTCGCAGCGGCTAGACTGCATCAGCTCAGCGACGGGGAAAGGCAGCGGCTGGCGCTGGCGCTGGCGCTGGCATCCGGGGCCGACCTGCTGTTGCTTGACGAGCCGACCGCGCATCTCGACTACCTGGCGCGACAGGAGATTATCGACCTAATCGCCAGCCTGCGCGGGAAAACCATTTTAATCGCGACCCACGATTTGGAGTGGGCGAAAAAAATGCCGAGGTGTCTGGAAATCAAAGACCTGGGCATCCGGCAAACCAACCGAGGAGAAACCACATGAACCTGTTCGTCGAATACCCGAAATGCACCACATGCCAAAAGGCGCGGGCCTGGCTAAATGAGCGGGGAACCGCATTCGAGAGCCGCCACATCAAAGACAACCCGCCATCGCGGAAGGAGTTGGAAAAATGGTGGAAAAAGTCGAAACTTCCGCTTAAACGTTTCTTCAACACCTCCGGCATACTGTACAAAGAACTTGGATTGAGCGCCAAACTGCCGGCGATGGGCGAATCCGAACAGCTGGACCTTCTGGCCACCGACGGGATGTTGGTGAAGCGGCCGATTCTGGTCACCCCGAAGGGGGTTTGCGCCGGTTTCAAACCCGAAATTTGGGAACAATTGCTTTGATCCGCGCCTTACGGATCCGGTTATCCGTCAAATACGGTCTTGCCGGCCATAACCTCCGCCGGCAACTAACTCTTCGACTTTTCAACTTTTAGATTGCATCTGGAGCGAAAATAAGCGAAAATACCACTTAACTATGAAAGGGAATAATAGAGTCAAAATCCACGGCGTTCCGGGAGACGAAGCCCGTGGCAGGGGAATTTTGAGGATGCTCGGCACTCTGATGGGCGCGGTTTTCGCGACCGGGGTGTTTATAGGACTGCTTTTGCCTCGTATGCCGTCCAAGCTGGTGGTCCCGGCGCTTGCGATAATAATCGCGGTCCTGATTTACGCTTTGCGCAACGGGGTTAAGGCGTTATCCTCGTTTTTCAAAGGGGCGCGCGGAGAAGAGCGGGTTTCTTTCACGCTGGAAGCCCTTCCCGACGGCTACCACGTTTTCAACGATTTGGAAGGTTTTTCCGCCGGAATCGACCATGTGGTGGTGGGTGAACGCGGCGTGTTCGCCATTGAGACCAAATACTGGTCGGGCAAAGTGGCTTTGGACGGGCAGCGTCTCACGCTGGACGGCAAAACTCCCCAACGCGATGCTTTGCGTCAGGCGGAGGCATCCGCGTTTTCGGTGGGAGAGCTGCTGTCGAAAAAAACCGACCAGACCGTTGAATGCGCACCGATTCTGTGTTTCGCCAGCGACACTTTCACTCCCGGCGTGACCGTCTGCGGGAAAGTAACCATCTGCAACGTTTCGGAGTTGATCAAGGTAATCAACTCCAGCTCTTGCCATTTGACCCCAACGGAAATCGGGCAGATCGTCAAGATAATCGACCACAACGAATCCAGCCCGCAAACCAATTAGGAGCCATTTATGAGAATCTTCTCACTTATTGCAGGATGTTTGGCGGTTGCCACCTTTGCCACCGGTGAAAACGCCGCCCCGAAACCGATGCCGGAACCGCAACCTTACTACGGCAAAATTGCGCAGAAAGTCGCGGCATTGCTGCAAAAAGACCACCTCTCTCAGCAAAAGCTGGACGATCTCATCTCCCGCCGGGCGTGGACGAATCTGGTAACCTCATTCGATTACGACCACAGTTACTTCCTGCAATCCGATCTGGAAAAATTCGCCGGACAGGAAACTAAAATCGACGACGACCTGAAAAACGGGGACGTCGGTTTCGCTTACGAGGTTTACCGTCTGTTCCGCCAGCGGGTAGAGGAACGCTATTGTTTCGTAACCAACGAATTGACCAAGACCCCGGATTTTTCCGTTGACGAGCAATATACCTGGAAACGCAAGGACGCACCGTGGCCCGCCACCATCGAAGAACAGAACGAACTCTGGCGGAAACGGATCAAAAACGAACGCCTTGCGCAATTGTTGTCCAAAGAGCTTGACGCCATAAACGCCACCAACAAACCCGCCGCCAAGGCCGAAACCAAGAAGGAAAACGACGGCGAGAAGGATGAGGGTAAGGCGGCAACCGCCACTCCGGCACCGCCCCCGCCCACCCCGGAAGAATCCATCGCGAAACGCTACAAGCAGTTGCTGTTCGTGATTCAGGATATGGACGAGGAAGCCATCCTCCAGCGTTACTTAAGCGCGATTTCCACCGCCTACGACCCCCACACCGATTATATGTCGCCCATCCGCAAGGAAGATTTCGACATCGACATGAATCTTACCCTGTGCGGAATCGGGGCGCAACTCCGTCCCGAAGACGGAACCGCCAAAATCATGGAGATTATTCCCGGCGGGCCTGCCGCCCGCGATACCCGCGCCAACAAACTGGTGAAGGGCGACAAGATTATCGGCGTAGGACAGGGTGACAACGAAATCGAAGACATCCTCCATTTGCCGCTCGACAAAGCAGTGAGGAAAATCCGCGGCAAGAAGGGATCCAAGGTCGTGTTGAACGTAATCCCCGCCTCCGATCCCAGCGGAACCAGCACCAAACTGGTTGACCTGATCCGTGACGAGATTAAACTGGAGGAACAAGCTGCCACCGGGCATGTTGCCCGTGTCACGCTTGACGGGCAGCATGAACGCAAACTCGGCGTGGTGCGGTTGCCGACCTTCTACGGCACAATGGACAAGCGTCCCAATCAGCCCGGCTATCGAAGTGCCACCCTTGACGTAGCGAAACAGATCGCCGCGTTCAACAGCGAAAACGTTGAAGGTCTGGTGCTGGATCTGCGCAACAACGGCGGCGGATCGCTCCGCGAGGCGATAACGCTCGTCGGGCTTTTCGTTCGCAGCGGCCCGGCGGTTCAAGTGCGCGAAACCCGGCAAATCGGGGTATTGGCCGTGCCGAACGGCACCTCGGCCATGGCTTTCAGGAAACCGGTCGTGGTGCTTATCAACCGGGCGTCGGCATCGGCGTCGGAAATCGTGGCCGGCGCATTGCAGGATTACGGACGCGCCATTGTCATCGGCGACACGCAGTCGCACGGCAAAGGCACGGTGCAGACCGTGATCCCGCTGGGCGACGAAAAATTCGGCTCGATAAAAATCACCACCGCCAGCTTCTACCGCATCACCGGCGGATCCACCCAATTGCGCGGCGTCCATTCGGACATTATTATCCCATCCACGCTGGACGGGTTGGACATCGGCGAGGACAAACTCCCCTGCGCGTTGCCGTGGTCGCAAATCCAGGAAGCGCTCTACATCAGGGTCTCCGACCCCGCGAAACTCCTGCCGGGGCTTAAGGAAAAATCCGCCGAGCGGCTGGCCAAGGATTCGCGCTACGCCAAGCACTGCCGCCTGGTAAGGCATCTTAAGGAGCTAAACGAACAAACGGAAGTTCCCCTTGAGATAAGCGCGCGGCGCAAGCTGATGCTCGCCGAGAACGAGTTGCGCAAACTTGAAGAGTCGGAAGAGGATTCCGGCGAATCCAAAGATTCGGACAAAAACGACGTGGTGCTGAACGAAGCGTTGAACATCCTCTCCGATTACATTACCGCTACCGGTGGCGGCGATGTCCCCATGGAGACCGAAGGCGACCTTCGTACCCGTATGATGCGCATTTTCGGCGAATAGCCTAACCCTTATATGCCGATGGAGGGAAAATGAAAATCCAATTTACAAAAATGCACGGCGCCGGAAACGACTTCGTGATGATTGATGACCGTAACGAAGAGATACCGTGGGCCGACCACTTCCTGATGGCCGCCTTGGCCGCCAGAAGAACCGGCATCGGCTGCGAGGGCATCATCCTGCTCCAGAAATCCGACAAAGCGGATTTCCGGATGCGGTTTCTGAATCCCGACGGCGCGGAGGCCGATATGTGCGGAAACGGGGCGCGTTGCGCCGCCGCTTTCGCCCGCAAAATCGGCGCCTGCGGCAAGGCGCTGACCATGGAAACACGGTGCGGGCTGGTGGATGCCGAGATCAAAGACCGGGGCTTGGTTTGCGTCTGGTTGCCAGAACCCACGCAACGCCGTTACGGAATTGAAATTACGGCGGACGGCGAAACCGTTTGCGGCGATTTCATAAACACCGGAGTTCCCCACTTTGTGGTGCCGGTGGAAAATTTGAGCCAAGTTGACGTGCAGCGCTTAGGCCGCAAAATCCGTCTCCACCAAGAGTTTGCCCCGGAGGGCACAAACGTGGATTTCGTCTCGCTACGCACTCCGAACCGGCTGTCGATGCGCACCTACGAACGCGGGGTCGAGGCCGAATCAGGAGCTTGCGGCACCGGGGCGGCGGCGTGCGCGGTGGTAGCGGTGGAGCAGCACAACTTCAGTCTGCCGGCAAAGATCAAAACCACCACCGGTTACGATCTGGAGATTGACGGCGACTGGCGGCGGCGGAAATGCACCGGCTTAACCCTTACCGGTCCGGTTTGCTTAGTTTACCGCGGAGAAATCGATCTGGCCAATGCCGACCTCGGCGGAGCGATCATCGATTAAAGGATTCAACACTATGTTCGGGTCAAACCAAGTGCGGTTGCATCAGATGGCGGTAACTACCGGCCGTATCGATGCCAACGGTCAAGAAATTATCCGCCGGTTGGCTCAAGACCGCAAAGACGGCATCCGGCTTTCGGTCTTCCCCCAACTGGCCCTCACCGGTTTTTTAGGCGCCGCCGAATGGTCCAACCCCGAATTACGGGCCGCATGCGCGGAATGGCAGACGAAAATCATCGCCGCCACCGCCGACGGGCAAGCCGTTATTTTCGGCACCGCGCGAGAATGGTCGGGAGTGATGCTAAACGCCGCCGTGGCGGGCGCCAACGGCAAAATCTTACCCCCGCACCTGTCGCCGCTGGATTTTCTGCCGCGATACAACCCGACGCCAACCGCGGGTCGGCTCGAAAAGTTCTGTTTCCAGTCCGACGCTACTCTTGTCGCGGCAAAATACAACAAACCGGTCTCGGAATTTACCCGGCCGTTTGTGTTTGACGGACTGACCGTGGCAATCGGATTCGACGCCGCACCACAGAACGACCTTTCCGCCGACGCGTTGTACATCGACCTCACCAGCCAAACCTATACCCGCGACCAAACGATGTTCAATACCGGCGCATCGTGCCCGAACCATTTTATCTGCGGCGGCTTTGGCATCGCCGACACCGGTCACGCGCTTTTCACTTTGGTGGGCGGTACCGGACGGGTGGCCGACGGGAATGTCAAAACGCTTCCGCTATTGGAGCCGGGAAGTTACACCATCGGCAACGACTCCGAACTCACCGATTTTGATCCGGCGCCGAACGCCAGATCATGCAAGGAAACCATCGGCGTCATCGAATTCGCGCTAAAAGCCCAACTTAAGAGGCTGGGCATCAATAAGGTGGTCATCGGTGCCAGCGGCGGAATCGATTCCGCACTTTCATCCGCCATTTACAGCCGAGTCCTGCCGCCGGAAAACCTGTTGCTGGTCAATATGCCGACCCACAACAATTCGCAAACCACCATTTCACTCGCCAGACAGCTGGCAACCGCCATCGGCTGCAACTACACCGACATCCCGATTGAGGAATCGCTGCAGCTTACGTTGCGGCAGATCGACCGCCACCAATGCGTGGTTCCAGCCACCCAAGCCCCCGGCACTCTGCTGACGCTTTCACCGCTGGCGGTTGAAAACATTCAGGCCCGCGACCGTTCCGGACGGGTGTTGTCTGCCATCGCCAGCGCTTTCGGCGGGGTGTTCACCTGCAACGCCAACAAGTCGGAATGCACGGTCGGCTATGGCACCATGTACGGTGACATCAGCGGATTCTTCTGTGTGCTGGCCGACCTTTGGAAGCTCGAAGTCTGGGATTTGGCACGTTGCTACAACCGGGAAATTTTTGGCCGGGAGGTTATTCCCCAAGGTTCAATCGACATAGTTCCCTCCGCCGAATTGAGCGCCGCCCAAAACGTCAACGAAGGCAAAGGCGACCCGCTGGTCTATCCCTGGCACGACCGGGTTTTCGCCGCTTGGACGGAACGTTCTCCCATTCTGCCGCCGCAGCGCATGCTCGATTTGTACGATGAGGGGAAACTGGGCGATGAAATCGGTTACAACGGCGATCCGAAACGTCTGTTCCCGGACAGGTCCAATCTGGCGGCCGATCTTGACCGCTACTGGAAACTGTTTAACGGGCTTGCCCGCGCTAAGCGGCTACAGGCCCCGCCGTTGCTTTCGCTCAAAAGCAGTTCATTCGGATTTGACCTCGGCGCCGCCCAGGCGGTAGGCCGCTAACGGATTTCCCCATGCGTACCAAAAATCTGTTGCGGGGCGGATTCGTGTTGCTGACCGCACTGTTTTTTGGCGTTGCCGCATGGTTCGGCGTCCCCGAATTCACCACCTCGATCTACGATTTGGTCGGCAAACGCCACCTCGCGGTGCCGGCTCCGTTACGTGACCGCAGCGCCGCGCAAATCCAAATATTGTTCGAAGCCAAGTCGCTTGATGACGCCATAAAGGTCGCGGATGAGTTTCACCATATTCTATCCGTATGCGGGAAAGAGACATTTTCATCAATCCGCTTTCGGACGGATGACGACCGGCTGGAACAGGTGTTGTCCTTCTATCGCCAGCACGCCGCCGGAATCTGTTCGCCGGACGATCTGGATAAGCTCAATGCCAAAGACTTCCGATTCTTTACCGATCGCACGCTGCAATCGCTCTTCACCTCCCCCGCCCCGCCGCTCGTACCGTTTCAGGAAGACCATTTCGGGCTGCTCGACCATTACTTGAAATCCTTCCCCAACGCCATCTCCGGCTGGTCCCGCCAACAGGGAGTAATGGCAGCCGAATTTAACCAGCGCCATTACGTGCTAATGTCGCTCACTCTACAGCCGGAAGTGGCAGCCGACATTAATCGACTTGAATCTGCGGTGCACCAGCTACTTGGCATTCGGCGCTGCGCCCTGGGTTCTAATGGCGAACCGGACACCACAATCCACCTTTGCGGAGTACCGATGCACACTGCCGAAACCGCGGGGAGGTGCCGTACAGAAATCAATCTGATCGCCTGGATATCCACCGCCTTCATCCTGCTGCTGGCACTTGAAGTGTTCAGGTCGTTTCTAAAACTTCCGCTGTTGCTGATTACCCTCGGTCTGTCGGCCGCAACCGGTTTTGCCGCCGTATGCATTGTTTCACGCTGGCTTGGCCCGGTACACCTTTTGGCCTGCACTTTCGGAGCGACATTGTTGGGACTGGCGGTTGACTACTCCTTCCACTGGCTGATGGCCGAAGAACGGCGCGAAGAAATACGGCGTAAACTTTTGCTCTCCTGCCTTACCACCGAAATCGCATTTCTCCCGTTGCTGTTCTCCAGGTTGCCGGTGCTGACGCAAATGGCGGTGTTCATGGGCACCGGATTGGCGGCGGCATTGCTTTTTGTGCTGGCGTTTTATCCGGTACCCCAGCAGCCCACCGCACCGCGACCATTGCCGCGCCGCCGCGATCCCCGCCGTTTCCGTACGATTTTCGCCTTGGCGGTTGCCGCCATTCTGCTGTACGGGGGATGGAGAATCCGTTTCCGCACCGACCCCGATTCCCTGCATCGACCATCGCGAGAACTGCTGGTCGCGGAAAAAACGTTCCAAGAAATCAGCGGCTCCGGAGCGTCAAGCGGGTTCATTGCCGTGCATGGCGACAGTTTGGACGAACTGCTGGAGATTGAGGAACGGCTGAATCTGGCCGCCGAGTTGCCGCGGTTGTCGCGCTTTCTTCCCTCGCTGGAAAAGCGCCGCGCCGCATACCGGGCCATCGAAGAACTCTACCGCGACCAATCCGCCCGGTTATCCGGGAAACTGAAATTAAAATCGGATCTCAAAGCGCCGATGCCTCCGGTAGCATGGGATCCGGAAAAAATTCCCGCTGAGTTGGCGGATCCGTTTATCTGTCTCGATCCCAACGGCGGTTTTTACAGCGTGATTCCCAATGTATTGGAGGCCCCTCCGCCCACCGACGGGGTAAGCTTTTTCGCGCCGCGGCGATTGCTTGCCGAGCTTATGGCGTTCTACACCCGCACCGTATTATGGCTGTTGGCCGCCACCGGACTGCTTCTGGTTATCGCGGTGGCTGCCGCCTTCAAGAAACGCGCCTTTAAAATCGCCTTGCCGCCGGTAATTGCGGTAATGACCGTATTTTCGCTAATTGCCATCACCGGTCAACCGGTAAACCTTTTCCACTTGTTAGCCTGTTTTATGCTAATCGGGATGAGCCTCGATTACTCCATATTTCTGGATCACGATTTCGAACGCGGCTTTAAACCGGTGCTTTGTTCGTTGCTAACCAGTCTGGCCGGATTCGGAACGCTAGCTTTCGTCTCCTTTCCGCTGGTGCGTTCCCTTGGGCAAACCTTGGGCATCGGGCTTGCCGTATCGTTCCTAGCCGCCTGCGCCTGCCATGCGCCCGTTCCCAAATCCACCGAGTTCGGGGCGTCAACGTTGGGGTTGGAATCGGCATGGCTGGTTTACCGCATCTTCGGCAAACGCGCGCTTTATCTGTTAAGTTCCGCAATTGCAGGATGCATCTGGATGAGTTCCGCCACTGTGCGCAAAAACGCAAAAAACCGAACCAGAATGGCAAATTTCACACGGGGCTTGGTTGACCAACTGCTGGTGCTGGCAAAAGCGGTGGACGCGCCCAAGGTCATCGTCGCGCACCCCGAAGCAACGGAATTCTGTTCAGCGGTGGAAACCCGGCGAGGGGTCTTTGTTATCTCATCGCATCTTGGCAACATCGAGACCCTTGCCGCGCTAGGCAACGAAAATACCGTATTGCACGCTTTTATGGATCTCCGGCTCACTTCGGTATTCCAAAAATTCTCAGCCCGGCATAGCAATCGAAGCGAGGTGGAGATCCACCCGATAGAAAATTTTGGAATGCGGGAACTCTTCATCACGAGAGAATGGCTGGATAAAGGCGAATGCGTACTCATGGCCGGGGACCGTTACCTGCGCGGCAAATATTTGACCCGTGAATTTATGGGGCTGGACGCAAAATTTCCGGCAGGAGTTTTCAAATTGGCAGAACTGCTTGACCATCCGGTTTTCTTTGCCGTCTGTCTGCGCAATGCCGATGGCACTTACGAACTGTTGGCAAAAGCGGCGGATGCGGGCCGCCCGCTGCTCGACCAATACACCGAATTTTTGGAGCCGCTGGTGCAAGACCATCCCGACCAATGGTACAACTGGTAGATCGCATCATAAACCGATTCACAATCAAAAGTGACTAATATTGTGAACTTATTCCCAGGTTGGGACGAAATTATACTTGAATAATACTGGGTAGAAATATAGAATAATTGGTATTGAAACAATAGTAAAGGAGGAGTTGGTTATGAAAATTGACTTCGGTTTGAAGTGCGAATGCGTCATAGCCGTATTTGCGATGGTAGCGGCTGTTGTATCTGCCGACGAGACGATCTCGGCAAATGTCACGTTGAGCGCCGATGCGGACTGGCGCGACAAGGGGCTCGTAACCATTAACGAAGGGGTAACCGTCAACCTGAACGGACACAAACTCACGCTCGCCGGAATCACCGGTGCCGGCACGATTGAAAGTCCGCTCGTCGACCTCACATCGCCTTCGGGGTCGGCGTCGTCGACTACAATCTTCCTAGGCGGCAATGCGGGCAACCTCTTCAACAACAATTTTGAGCGCGCGGGAACGGACAACACAAAACGTATCATCGTGGAGCAGAAGAATCTGCCGCTCGTTGTCGATTACGACTTTGGCGCCGGCAACGAACAGGCGGTCAATATGTACAAGGTGTATTGTGGCCCTATCAGCGGCTTTACGACTCGCTGCCCGAAGTCGTGGACATTCGAAGGTTCCAATGACAATACGAACTGGACCTTGCTTGATGCCCGTGACACCGAGACGGGCTGGGGCACCACCGAATGCCGCACGAAAACGTTCGAAAATACCACCGCATACCGCTATTACCGGTTCACCGTGACAGCTCCGCAGGATTCCAACTCCGGTTACCTTGAAATGGTGCAACTCGAATACTTCGACACTTCGTCGTGCGGCGAAATCCGATTGGACATTCCACCGGAGGTTACCGTAGAAAACGAAGGCGTGGCGATCGACGGTAACATCAAGTTGGTGAAAGACGGCACGGGTACGTTCGTCGCGGCTAAAGACGGACAAACCTATTCCTGCGGTACGCATATTGTCTCAGGCACGTTCAAAGGCGGCGCCACTTACAACGCCACGGCATACGCCGGCACGGGGCCGATTATCGTCGAATCCGGTGCCACATTGGACATCAACGGTAACCTCTATTTCTATCCTAACGCCATCACGCTCGCGGGCGGCACGGTGGCGAACACCGGCACTTCGCCCACCATCAACCAAACGCAGCTTGTGTACATTAAGCTCACGGCCGACTCGTATTTCAACGCCAGAAGCTCGCTCGGCATGATCAACTCGGGGCATGGCATAACCACGATCGATCTTGGAGGGCATACCCTCTTCGTATCCATTGGCAACGGCGCGGTATTCCGCATCGACAACACCGACATCGTCAACGGCACGCTCAAAGTGGTTGAAAATCTCGGCATTATCTCCTTCGTCCAAAGAGAGACCCGCTCACAAAGCGCGATTCTTGACTTCACGGGCGACCTGCGCTGCTATGCGGACTCCCAAATCGGCGACATGATTCTGCGCGAAGGAGTGTTTTCCATGCCAGGAGCGGAGAACTGGTTTCGCGTCTTCGGTAAATTCACGCCCCTCACGGACGATTTCGGCAATACGGAAATGCAGGATGGCTCCACACTTGATTTGTCCGCCCGCACCGGCGTGATGAACATCGTCAACCAGGCCAACGCCTACACGCTTGCCATCGCCTCGAACGCAACGGTCACCGTAAACCTCGCCGGCCGCACGCTCGCGCTAGGCGAGAAACTGCTGCGCTGGCGCGAAAGCCAGCGTCCAGACGAAGTCACATTCCAGTTCGATGCCGAGACGGCACAGAGCGGTATTCAGCCGGTGGTAACCGACACCGGCCTCTTCTACGGCGTCGACCCAGACTCTACCTTGGCGGAATACGCATGGTGGACTGGTGCCGCCAATGACGGGAATCCTGAAAATCCCGGCAACTGGACCTGCAAAAATGTGGCCGGAAACACAATCGAGAACGGTCTGCCGGGAGAGATTACCACTGTAAAAGTTACTGGTCCGCTGGATCTCCAAGTCCCGGTTGGTTCCACTGTCACGTGCGAAGTGTTTGATGTTAACGTCTGCCAATTGACCGCGGACTGCGACTGGCGAGGCATTGACAAATTAACGCTGGACGCCGAATCCAAGCTGGATCTCAATGGACACAAGCTCTATGTCAACGGACTTTACGGCAGCGGCGAAATCACCGGCGGAGAGTTCGATCTCACCACGGACAATCCATATTGCGTCTCCAGCACCTCGGCTATTACCGGAGGCAACGCCGCGAATCTCTTTAACAACAACTTCACGCGCAACCACACCGACAACAATCGGCGCATTCTAGTTAAAACCAGCGACCTGCCGCTTGTCGTCGATTACAATTTCGGCGCGGCGACCTACATCGACTCTTACGCGCTCTATGTGGGTCCGCACGATGACTACCTCAATGCCAAGCGCACACCCAAAGCGTGGAAGATCTACGGTTCCAACGATGGGGTAGCCTGGACGGAACTCGACGCGCGCACAGTTCCGGCCATCGGCAAGAATGCGCTTTGCCGCCGTTTCGGCATTGCAAACCCCGATGCTTACTGCCGATATCGCTTTGAATCGACGGCAGCCCAGGAAGGCAATGACGGGTACTTCGAGATGGTGCAGCTGGAGTACGGCGACTCCCGCACCACCAGCGAACTGCATGTCACCGCGCCAGAGGGTGAGACGCTCAGAAACGCCTCCGTCCTTTTGTCAGGCAATATGAAACTTGTGAAAGAAGGTTCGGGAACGTTCATAGCCACCATGGCTAATCAGACATATTCGGGCGGCACGGAAGTCGTCGGCGGTACGCTGCAGGACGGCACCTACGGCTTCAACGCGCCCCTTGGCAACGCTGGCGCGATCACCGTGGGTCCCGACGGCCGCTTCAATATGGCCAACGGCGCGTTCTTCGGCTATCCGTTCGTATTGGCTGGTGGCGTCGTCAGTAGCGGCGCGGATTTCACCGGCATTGCTCGGACAATTCCGACCTTGACACTGACGGCCGATTCGCTCTTAGACGCGACACACACCTTCGGACTCGTCGGCAACACGGGAGATACCGAGAACGTGCCGTGCACACTTGACCTTGGCGGGCACACGCTTGACGTTGTCATTGGCGAAAACAAGGCGTTCCGCCTGAAGAACGCATATGCGTACAACGGCACGATACGGGTGACTGAGTGCGCGGAGGGCGGAATCTTCTCGTTCATCGACACGGGCGTGAGGGCCGAGACGGTTGACTTCGAGCTCATTGGCGAAGTGCGCGCTCATTGCCCCGTCACCGTACATAATCTCACGCTCAAAGAGGGTGCCTGCACAGGCGATCACGCGCCGCAGGGAACGATTGCCGTATTGGGTACGTTCAAAACCGAGACAACGGATATCCCGAACGTGGAACTTCGCGACGGCGCGACGTTCGATCTTCGCGAACAGTCTGGTCCGTTCCCGGCGGCCGGCACTTCGGAATATGATGCCGGTCTCTCTTTCGCCGACGGCGCGACAGTGAAGATTGATTTGCGCGGACGTCGGTGCATGAACGACGAATACGTTCTGACCTGGGAAGAACCGCCCGAAAATCTCGCCACCCTCAAGTTTAAGGCTTGCGAAGGTTCCACACTGACGTTTTATACGGATGCGGGAGGTGTCCGCGTATTCAGCGGGTTGATAATCTCCATACGATGAGCGGTTCTGGGGCATTAAAGTGTCTTGCGGCGTTTTTGCTGGCCACATGGTCGTGCGCGGCGGCAACGGAACGTTTTGGCGCATCGTTCGACGGATATGAGACCGGCGAAGCGCTGACGGACAAGGGCGCGTTGGGCGGCGGTTGGGAACCGTTCGCCGCTGGAGCGGTTGCCACCAACGTAGTTGACGGCACACGGTGTGCGATTGCGTTCAACAGCACCGAAGCACTCGTTTTCGCATCCGAAGCCGCAGGCGCGGAAACAACGTCCCGCATCGAGTTTTCGGTTTGCCCTGATACGCTCGTGGTGAGCGAACCGCCGCCAGACGAAGGCATTGCCGCGCTCTCGCCGGCGAAGAACGCGGCGGGCGAAACGGGCTTCTATGGCTGGGGCGACGGACGCTGGCATTGGCTTANNACGCCCGCCGCAGGCGAGTGGATATATGGGTACGTCGAAACACGTCAGGTGGGCGGTGCGACATACGTGGGCTATCTCATAAAAAATATGACGGGAGAATATGTACGGCTTGCGGACCGCGACGGGCGCATCTGGTTCTGCGGACGAACGACGGAGTCCGTATCACCGCGCAAGGTGGCGTTCACGGGCATAGGCAAATTCGGCGCGTTTTCGGACAGCGACGATGCCGATGAGCGCCAGTACCGGCTCTACCACTGGATCGGAGGCGAGGCTGGCGACTGGGA
>DBXY01000001.1:74850-74979 GCA_002309765.1 Verrucomicrobia bacterium UBA1200 | reverse complement strand
TCCTCCCGGGCGGCGAGCCGGCGGAAACGTTCCCCGCGGAGACTGGCGACTTCGCAAAGATCACTGGCACGGTGGCGCTCACGTACTGCGGAGCAACAGCTGAGGTGAAGGACTTCGCGGTGGAGTTCG
>DBXY01000001.1:74617-74756 GCA_002309765.1 Verrucomicrobia bacterium UBA1200 | reverse complement strand
TCTTCGGGCTGCACCCTGAATGCTCGTTCATCTGGCAGCGCGCGCCTTGGAACAAGCGCTGGGGCGGCACTCCGATCTCGACGGACGCCGAATACACGCCCACGGCAGACGACTACGAGCATTGGTTGCGGCTTGTCGT
>DBXY01000001.1:69591-74570 GCA_002309765.1 Verrucomicrobia bacterium UBA1200 | reverse complement strand
GTGTTCTACATCGATACAGAGGGCGGCGTGACTCCGACCGTGAAAAAGGTGGAGCATACCGCCGCGTTCTTCGTGCAGGGTAACGACGAGTGGAAACACCAGTACGATGGCGCGGGCATAGTGAAGGTACGCGGCAACACCACCGCCACCTATCCGAAGAAGCCCTACAAGGTTAAGCTGGACGAAAAGACGAACATGTTCGGCATGGGCAANNAACGGCGTCAAGAACAAGCACTGGGTACTGCTCGCGAACTACAACGACATCGCGCAGATGCGTAACAAGCTTGCCTACGACTTCGCGAACGCGATTGGCTCGCTGGGTATGGACTCCACCTGGGTACAGTGCGTGCTGAACGGCGAGTTCGTGGGCACCTATCAGTTCAGCGAACACGTGCGCGTGGGATCGAAGCGGGTTGACATCTTCGACTGGGAGGAAGCGGTGGAGGATAAAACCGACCTCTACGGTATCGATCCCGAGACCGAAGACATATCGGGCGGTTATCTCTTTGAGTTCTCCACCGAGATGGACGAGTTAACGAAATTCACCACGAATTCCGGCAAACTCTCCCTCCCCACGATGGTAAGTTCCCCGGAGTATCTCTACACCAATCCCGCGATGCTCCAGTATTGCAAGAATTTCCTTCAGAACTACTGGGACGCCTGCACTTCGGCGGATCGCCATTCAAAGGAGGGCCGACACTACAGCGAGTACTGCGACGTCGATTCCATGGTGCATTTCTTCCTGGTCGAGGAGCTGTTCGCGGATGCCTGCATCAAAAGCCGTTTCGCGTATCTCGACCGCGGCGGAAAGCTGACTTGGGGTCCGGTATGGGACTTCGACTGGGGCATGGGGTCAATCGCGCAGGACAACACCGGTGGTACGCCGAAGGCTTGGTACTGCGCAAGCGGGGTGACCGGCTCGAAGGAATACTCGATGTTCAAGGAGTGGGGTAGCGACTTCTACTTCTGCACCAAGCTGCAGAAGCGCTACTGGGAAGTGCGCGACCAGTACCTTGAGGCGTTCCGCGAAGGAGGGCTGATCGACCAGTACGAAGCGTATCTTGCGGAAGCGTGCGCAGCAAACGACGCGCGCTGGCCGCGCTCGCGCAGTTTCGCGCAAGACGTGGCGGTGATGAGGAATTTCTTCAACACGCGCATCGGCTGGCTTGATGCACAGTTCGGGTCCGTGCCGGGACTCGTGGAGTCGCTGCGTGGACCGCGACAGACCAACCAGTCCTCCTGGGATCCCGATGCCGAGAGCGGCGCAATCGGCGAGGCTCCGTCACTGCCGCTTGAATGGGTGCGCGCGGCACTGGTGGGAGCGGACCCCACCTTTGGCTACGCCTCGGCCGCCCGGCTTAAGGCGGCGGTCACCAACACGCCGAGCGCATGGGGCAAGGCGACACCGTTGTGGCATGACTGGGTGGCGGGTACCGATCCCGATCCAGCGGGGACAAACGCGACACTGCGTATCACCGAAATCGTGCCCGTGGAAGGGGCGGTACGGCTCGGCTGGGCGCCGGACCTTGGCGAGCGGCGCGTTTATACGGTGTGGGGTTGCGCCGACCTAGCAGCCGGCAATTGGCATTCCCCCACGAATTCCGCCGACCGTTTCTTCAAAGTGAAGGTGAGCCTGCCGCCAACCGACTAACTAGGTAATCCGATTTGGCGGATTTGGCTTGACCCCAACAGGTGTTTTTCGGTAAAATTGGCACTGTTTTTTAGGCAGAATTAAACCATTTTTGTCAGTCCGTCGTTTTTATGCCGGCCGCCTGTGGTTCCGTTAGGGAGGCATTATCGACGGAGAGGGGTTTGGGGGATGAAAAGCATCATTGAACAGTTTGTTGCCAGCGTGCGCAGCGAGGCACGCCGCAAATCGGAAACACTAACCATCAAAGCGATGGGTAAAGAGCGCCAGTTCATCGGTTACGACTGGGGCAGCGACACCTTTGTTTTTGAAAAAGACGCCTGGCGGCAGTTCAACGTTCAGCACACGCCGGTTTTGATCGTGCGCAAGCGGGACATGATAAAAAACGCCAACGGCTACATTTTCACCCTGACCACCGGAAACCATTCGGTGGCGGCGATACCGTTACTCTCCGGGCAGTTTTGGAATCTCGGACGGGTGCCGACCAACCAACGCAGCGAAATTTTATGTAACTGCGTGGTGTGCGCCAACGTTGTGAACGGGCATATTGAGATCTCCCAGCGCGATGTGGACACCAGGATTGTAACGAAAGCCGACGAATGGCTGCAAAACTTGGGCATTCCGCTGAATGGAGTGGTAATGTCGGAGCGTAACGACAAAACGCTGGAATTCTACCGCCAGCAGGGGCAGGAATGGCGGATCAAGCCGTTGGCATGGACCAGCCGGGAAATGAAATCCGCGTTACACGCCGCCCACACCCGCATCAACTCCGACCTCCGTTACTACCACAGCGTAAAAGGCGTGCATTTCCTTTCCTACGCCGAATTCCACAAACTCGCCGGATACTCCATTAAGGATTTTGATAAACTGGTGACCTGTCTGAGGGAAATGGTTTCGATTTTTGAGGGAAACAGCTGTTCCTTCATGCGGATGCCGAAATTCCACGGCCACCACGAAGTCGAATTGTTCGGCGTCCGGCGCGGGATTGCCGAGAAAAGCGTGGTGCCGGAAATCGAGAAACTGATGGAGGCGATCACGCTTAAACGGATAACCCCGGAAAAAGCTTTGGCGCGGGTTAAGGAAATCGACGCGCTGCTCTGTTCCTCCCTCGACCGGCCCAGCCTGGCCGACGAAACCTCCAGCGACTTCATGGAAACGCTGTATATGCACCTTACTGGTGAGATCTACTACACCCACAACGATCTGGGATCGCTGGCTTTCGACGACCGTCGAACCGCGTTGCCGGGAGCGACTTTCCGGGGCGGGCGCGCAGATTTCCACCCCGGCGCCGACGAACGGACGCGGGTGCTGCTGTCGAATGTGGAACAGATGCTCAGCCAGGGAGAAATCATCGAGTACGCCAACATCTACGAAGTCCGTACCGACAACGGCGAGACCGACAACCCGCAGCAATTGGGCGAGGGCGTAACCCGCGAAATTCTCTTCAAGACCAACCGCCGTCCGCTCTGCACCAGCATGATTGAAAAACGGCTGGCCCTGTCCAAACCCGGTTACGGAAACTATATGCTGGCCCGAGTGCAGGCATTCAAGGCGTTGGGTGTGAATTTCGGAATGTACCGACTGTTGATGCGCGAAGACAGCGGAAACGGAAAAATCGTCAACTACTTCATCCGCAACCGGTGCGAGGGCGAACCTTTGGACGACATCCCCGGAAGAATCTACAAACGGACCGACGGCAACGAAGGCGAAGACCCCAACGCCGTGCAATCCATCGCCGCGCTACTGGGCAACGCCGCCGCCGAGAATATGGCGCTGAAAAAATACCTTCCCAACGAAGGTTGCCGGTTCTGCGTGGGCAAAGAGGTGTTCAGCTTTGGTTACGATATCACGCTCAAGCGGGAGCTTCCCACCGGCGTGTCGCTCTGTTCCGTACGCGGTTGCCTTGGCTGGCCGAATCTGAACCAAAACCAAGACAATCTGGACAAAATGTTCAATTTCTACCTTGACCGTTACGCGGAGGCGCTGGTGGAATTTTGGCGGCGGCACCGCCAAGCCGCCGATCTCGACAAACTGGCCGACCAGTTTTGGGCGGGTTTTGAGTTCTCCACCCGCAAGCTGCATTGGAACTACAACTCGCGCCGCGAACAGTTCGACGCCTTTGACCCCAAACTCCCCAAGAATTTTAATTTCGTCCGCAAATGGCGGTTCGCGCTTTGGGCTTTGGACATTCAAGCCAGACGGCTTAGAGATCTGACCAAGATTTTCCGCAGCAAGGTGGCGCTGCACGCCGTTGAAAACGAGGGTTGATAATGGACGGCAAAACATCTTTAACGGATTTCCGGGTAATGGCCCGCGATTCCAAAAACCAATTGCTGATGGTCTATGCGGACGTGACGGACGCCGCCAAACAACTTGAACGGAACCATCTGTGCGGACCCACGGCAGGATATGTTCAGGGCGAGGCTCTGGCCGGAGTGGCCCTGCTTGGCAAAGAGTTGGGCGAACCTGACCAAACCGTCACCTTTAAAATGGACGTCGATGGCCCGATCGGCGGATTCCTAGTCGAAGCCAGTGGAACCGGCGGTTTGCGCGGCTACACCAAAACTAAAGTCATTGCGTCGCTTGACGATGCCGAGATAAAAGACTCGTTGTCGGCGTTAGGCGCTACCGGACACGTGGAAATAATCCGTTCCGCTCCCGGGCATTTGCTAGACAGCGCCATTCAAGAAGTGACGCCGCCATCAGTTGGAAAGGCGGTTGAGCAATACTACCTCGGCTCGCTGCAACGTCCGGCCGCAGTCCGCATCCACGCCGAATCAAGGGATGGCTATCTCGCGGTATCCCGGGCGCTGATGGTCGAATGCATGCCTGACGGGAACATGCAGGAGTTCTTCCGGATACGGGAAGCGCTTGGTTCGGAGGACATCGGGAAAATGCTTGAAAACGCGGCGAGCATCGGTGAACTCGCCATCGGGTTGGGTTTAACCGCGGACGCCGCCGATCCGAAGCCGCTCCAATTCAGTTGCCACTGTTCGATGGAAAGGGTCGAAGGAATGTTGGCCGGTCTGCCCAAAGCGGAGCTTGAAGCCATGCTGACCGAAAACCGCCCATTCGAAATATTCTGCCACCTGTGCGGGCGCGGTTATACCGTCGTACCCGGCAGAATCAACGCCATTTTAACCTCCAAGGAGTAACACAAGGAATTTCTGACCATGAATGACGAAACTAAATCGCCTGACAAAAACGGCGAATCCCGGTCGCGGTGGTGGCTGTGGCTATTGGCCGCGCTTTCTTTATGCGCTTCACTCGCCCTCTACGGCTTTGCCGTTCGCTACGGCGCGGTCAACCAGGATGAAGGCTGGTACCTCTA
>DBXY01000001.1:68939-69547 GCA_002309765.1 Verrucomicrobia bacterium UBA1200 | reverse complement strand
TTTTTACGCCGCGTTCCAATCCTGTTGGTCGCCCCACGGTTTGCTCGGCGGACGAATCTTCACCGCCGCACTGGGCATAATCGGTTGCATGCTCACCGCATTGCTAGCGGCGGCAGCTGCCAAAAAATCCGGGCGTTGGCAAGCCGCCGTCACCGCCTTCGCGCTTACCGGGTGCAATCTTTACCACGTTTACTTCACCACGCTTCCCAAAACCTACGCCCTGGGCGCATTAACGCTGACCGCCGGTTTTCTGCTGTTGACCCGCTGCTGCCCAGGCGGTAAAAGACCGAAAAGTCAACTGCCCGCAATGTGGGCGGCTCCGGCCGGCTTCTTGATCGCCCTGTCCGCCGGAGCGCGGCTTTCACTTGGGCTGCTGCTACCGGTAACGACGATAATGCTGCTGATCCATATCCGCTCCGCCCGCGCCAGTTTCTTCTGGTTTGCCGTTGGCGGCGCACTTGGTCTGGCCGCGGTTTTCGGGCCGCCGCTGTTAAACGCCCCGGAACAATTCATGTTCGCGCAAACCTTCCACTCTTCGCGCGGCGGTCACGACCCATTTTTGATTGCCGGTTCACTATCTCGGCTGGTGCGTTTCTACCTGCCGCTGG
>DBXY01000001.1:2205-68823 GCA_002309765.1 Verrucomicrobia bacterium UBA1200 | reverse complement strand
TTTCTGCTTCAGCTTTTCAGCCCGCACCCTTACGACGACTACCAAGTCCCGGTGATGGGGTTGTTTGCCGCAACTTTCGCGGTATGGTTGGTTAACATTTTCGAAAGCTCCGGCGCCCGAAACCGCGCAATGACGATTTGCACCGCCACCGCACTCCTCTGCGCCTTTGGTTGCCCGCTCGCCCAAGACTGGTTCATCGCTAAAATCGACCGGTTCTGGGCGGTGAAAAAATCGATGCCGGATTTGGAGCAGCTGCACAATGCCGCGATGGAAATCAAAGAGCTGTCAGGTGATTGCGACACTCTGCTCACCCAGGATCTATACATCGCGGTTGAGGCCGGCATGAAAGTACCGCACGGGCTGGAGATGGGGCCGTTCTCCTGTTTCCCCGGCCTCTCAAACGCCGACGCGAAAAAATTCCACGTGTTGAACCGCGCGGGATTGCTGGAATTGCTGGNNATCGGCACCGACCCAAGTGGCGGCGTACAGCGGCTACGGCTGGGCGATCAGTTCGCCCGTGATGGAGCGGATGAGCGACTCCGACCGCCAACGCTTTTTAAGCGTGCTGAGCCGCAACTATGATTTCATTCGGGAAACCCCGGATTTCGGACAACACCAGACCACTTTGGTTCTGATGTCCCGTCGACATCCGGTTGCCGCCCCGGCCCAGCCCGCACCGGCATCCACCCCAGAAAAGAACCAGTAACCATATCCGGAGACACCAGTCATGAATACCCTTAACCTTTGCGAAAACGCGCTTTCAGATTACATCAAACAGGCTTTTACGGCGGCTTTCGGCGATGCCGTGGCCGATTTCTCCCCCCGGGTGCAGCCCGCGACCGACCCCAAGTTCGGCGACTTTCAATGCAACGACTCCATGCAACTGGCAAAAACCTTGCATCGTCCGCCGCGGGCAATCGCGGAAACCGCGGTAAAGGCCATTCCCGTTCCGGAGATGATAGAAAAAATTGAAGTCGCAGGACCGGGATTCATCAACCTTACCGTCAGTCCCAATTGGCTGGCCGGACAAATCGCCAACCTCGCCACCGCCCCGCATTTCGGAATCCCCGACATCGGTCAGGGCAGAACCGTGGTTATCGACTACTCCAGCCCCAACGCCGCCAAACAGATGCACATCGGGCATATCCGTTCCACCGTAATCGGCAACGCGCTGGATCGGCTCTACCGCGCAACCGGTTTCCACGTGTTGGCCGACAACCACATCGGCGATTGGGGAACCCAATTCGGGATTTTAATCGAGGGTTACCGCAACTTCCTGACTGAAGAACAGCGCGGCAATTTGACTGTGGCGGATCTGGAACAAGCCTATGTGTCCAGTTACAACCGCGCCAAGGAAGATCCTGAATGGATGGACACCTGCCGCCGCGAACTGGTAAAACTCCAGCAGGGCGACGCGGAAAACCGGGCCATCTGGAAAAAATTCATCGACATCTCGATCGAAGAGTTCAACCGCATGTACCGGCGGCTCGACGTATCGTTCGACCTTTGGCGCGGCGAGAGCTACTACAACGACCAGCTGGCCGATGTGGTGGAAACCCTAAAAACCTGCGGACTGGCCGAGGAGAGCGACGGTGCGCAGATTGTCCGGCTCGAAGACGAAGGTCTCCCGGTTTGCCTGATCCAGAAAAGTGACGGCGGTTTCAACTACGCCACCACCGACATCGCCACGGTGCGTTCCCGCGTCACCGAGTTCAGTCCTTACCGGATCGTGTACGTGACCGACGAACGGCAGCAGTTACACTTCAAGCAGTTCTTCACCATCTGCCGTAAAATCGGGCTTTCAACCGACCCGGATCAGCTGGTACACGTTTGGTTCGGTCTGATGCGTCTTCCCGAAGGCACCTTCTCCACCCGTCAAGGCAACGTAATCAAACTTGACGATCTGCTCAACGAGGCGGTTCGACGCGCCCGGGAAATTATCGACTCCGGCAATCGCGAGATGCCGGAATCGGAGAAAGCGGAATTGGCCGAAGCTATCGGTATCGGAGCCATCAAATACGCCGATCTATCGCATGACCCGCAAACCCTGATTGTCTTCACCTGGGAGAAAGCGATGGCGCTGGAGGGCAATTCCGGCCCGTACCTGCAATATGCCTACGCCCGTATCTGCTCGCTGCTCGACAAATACGCGGAACAAGTCGGTACCGACCCGCTGAAAAACCGGTTGCTGCTGGATTCGCCAGCTGAAAAAGCACTGGCGTTGAAGCTCACCCAGTTTCCGGCCGCCGTAGTCCGCGCCGCCGAAGCGTACAAGCCAAGCATACTGGCGGACTACCTGTTCACGCTGGCCCAAAACTATAGCAGCTTCTACCAGCGGTCGCCGATTTTAAAGTCCAAGCCGACAGTACGCGACAGCCGTATCTGCCTGTGCGCGATGACCGCCGCCGCACTCTCGGAAGGCCTGCACCTGCTTGGAATCCGCACCCCAAGCAGGATATAAGCAATCGTTAACAGTTAGTAGTTGACTACGAGTCGCTAGTCTCGTGTCGCCTGTTGCCTGTCGCTAGTCGCTAGTTAATTCCTAGAACAACTAGCGACTAATCAACTGTCAAACCGTCAAACCTTAACCTACTAGCAATTACCGCAGGAATAACAGCGTTCCCGCCGGATTGAGGTTAAGCAGCACCAGCTTGCCGTTTTCAACGGCCGCTTTAAATTCGCATACTGACTCGCCTTGGCCTTCGTAAGACGCGGTGACCGGCAACTCCGCTGCCGTTTCCACGGTCAACCCCAGGGCATCGCAGATTTCATACTTGACCCGGGCGGGACGTTCGCTGAAACGCAGCTCGATTCCGCCAAGTTTTGCTAGTGTTTCCGGATTGGTCAAGATACCGGCGGAGCTAGCAGCGAAACTTACCACCCCGTCAAGTTCCCTCGCATTACCTGTAATACGCCACACCGCATTCTGAAACGCGAACCGACCGCGTAACTGGCCGGAACCTTCGATCGTACCCCAAATCGGGCATATCGAGGGTTCCCCGGCACCGTTTTCAAGTATCGAACCGGATTGTAGGGTTAACGTGCCGCCAATACCGGCCAGCGGCGGTTTGCCAGTGCGGACGAACCGGAACCGGCGTTCGTCAAACGCCACCATCTCACGCGCCTCGCCGCCAACGGGGGTAATCTGCACGCCGATCGCGTACGGGCTGGCGCCATCCCAAGGCCCACAGTTGCCGCCACGGTCGGTGACACGGATCTCAAAGGTGTGCCAACCTTCGGTCAGATTGTACACAACGGTTGCGGTCTGCACACTATCGCGTCGCCCGTCCATCCCGGAATCCACGCCGTCAATGCTCAAGGAAATATTGTCGTCGTAACTGGACCAGAACTGCCAATCGCCGGCATCGGCGGCCTCAACAAAGAAACTGCCGCTCAAACGGTTGAGCGCGTTCGCCGCCTCCGGCCAAGTGTTGTATCCGTTCAACTGCTGCAACGTATTGGTAACGGTAAGGGTGTCGAAATCCTCCCAAGTCTTCCAATCGGCGGCAGCCACGTTGGGGCGGCGTTCCCACTGCACCGAGTTAGCCGGCCGAATCGGGATGGTCCCGAAATTGAACTTGGTGTAGTCGGCCAGCGTGGTGGAGGTCAACGCCCGCGGGGCGAAACCAAGGCCGCAACCGCTCCATCCGGTCGGTCCCTGAGTGCCGGTGTTGTCAAAGGTAGTGATGTAAAAATCGTGCCAACCTGCGGTCAACTCGATGTTACCGTACTTGATTTCGCCGGATGCGGCGGTCTCGAAGACCAGCGTGCCGTCGACCTCAAAGGCGATACGGTCATCATACGTGCCGGCAAAAGTCCAAACCCCCGCCTCGGATTCAGCCACATAAAATTGACCGCGATACACAAAAGTGTGCGCGTTGTAAACTTTATCCGTCGAAACAAGTTTTAGGTGCAAGTGGTTGAAGTTGTTCACCAAATTCCACGCGGCGTTGTTATGTCCAGTGAAGGAATGCCAGTCATTGGTTCCGTAATTGGCAAACTCGCACAACTCGTCGCTACGTATGCATACCCGCGCGAAACAGTTGCTCTCCACTTCCAACCCACCGGCGAATCCCGACGCGCCGGAAAGATCGTTCATTCCCACCGCGCCGACCGTCCATTTACCTTCGGCAAGATTCTGGAAAAGGTCAGAGTTGGTATAGGGCTTGGTGGTATAAAAACTTCCCGAACCGGTAACATTTACCGTACCCTTGCCTCCCAAACCGGAACGGTAAGTTACTTCGTGGTTACCGATATCAATGGTCAGCGCATCGCCATCACGACGGCCGAACAGACCGGGGAAACCCCATTTTGCCTCGAAGTCGCTCTTGGCGGACAACGTGCCGTTGTTGAAACACGCAAAGGTTCCCAACGGCGAATAGGCAGACGCCATGCCGTTGCTGCCAATCTCAAATATTCCGCCCTCCAACTCATACAACGCGCGTGGCGCGAGGTAACTGCCATTTCCGATATGGAAGTAATCCGCAGAAATAACGGTACCTTCATACGAGAAGAAGTGGCTGCCGCGGGAACTGCCGCCGACAAAAAACGTTCCGCATTCCCACGTTCCGTCCGTAAACCGGATGCGCGTTTCCAGATTGTCGGTGTAACTACGGCAGGTACCGGAACCGGTCACGTCAATGCGCGGCAGAACCACATCCGCCGCATACATCAAAGCCACGCCCGGCCCAACCACGGTGAGCGAACCCAAAGTGGGATTCTCGGTCTCGTAGTTGCCCAAGATCACCGACGCGCCCGACACTCCGGTGACGTTAATCCGCTTATCCGCCAATTGCGAGCCCTTCCAAAACCTCAAGCCCTCCACCCCGGCAGTAAGCTCCCAGGTTAAACCGTCATTAAAATCGGCAGTCTCAATCCGCGCTATACCGGCGGAAGTTTTCCATTCTCCGGATCCGGAAAGCGCACCTTTGAATATCTGGGTTCCACCCGAGACATTCACCGTTCCAGCGTTTTCCAACGTATCGCCATAAGCTATTTCACCGGCAGCCAAGTTTAACGTGGATTCGGAGGGAACTGTAACCGGAACGTTCACATTGGAGGTGCCGTTGTTGTTTTTGAAAGCAACCGTCGCACCGTCGGCAACATTGAACGAAGCCGTCGCGCCATCCGCCGCGTTAATTGTGCCATTATAGAAATCAACGCCCGAACCGTTGGCAAGTTCAATGCCGTCATGAATGTTGGCCGTTATCGTGCCTTCCATTCCTAGCCGCGCATTCTCCGACACCGCCAGCTTGCCGAGCGTGACGATGGCGTTATTAAGATGCATCCCATAGTTGCCACCGGTGGGGATAATATTGTCGGTCAACGTCATTTCCGGACCAAAGATGAACGGAGGAGAAGTGTCAAGCACGCCAGGACGGAAATCGATTCGCGCATCACCGCCCAAGGAAGCGTCGTCATCCAAGAACACCCGCGCCAACGCCCGATACCAAGTGGTAGAACCGCCATTGTTGACGATTGCTCCGGCTCCGTCCGGACCGGTCCCGGCGATATGATAGATTTTGTCGGAGGTGATACTGTTCCGGGTGGCATCGTTCGAGGCATCTAAAGTGTAATTCAGGTCGAGCTGTCCGCCGGCGGAGATCCGCACCACCCCGTTGGTGCCACTGCCCAGCGCACTGGCTGGAGCGTCAACGCCAATTACCAGCTTACCGCCTACGATGTCGATATCCTGACTGGTTAACGCCGGACCATTCATAGTCAGTGCGCCCAAGCCGCTCTTAACCAGCTTACCTGCGCCGGAAAACTTGCCGGGGCCGGCAAAAGTATAATCACGGTCGCTGTTGATCGTGATATTACCCACGTAAATGTCGTCCTCAATCTCCACTTTGGTATTGTAAAAAGTCTCGGCGGCATCGAACCGCACGTTGGAGAATTCGATAAATCCGGTCCGGGTGGAGGTTTGCGCGGTCAACCACGCTTCCACCGCCGACGACCACACGGTGCCGGTTTCGTTGGTGGGCCGCCACAACAACGTATCCGCATCCATACCGCCGCTGGTGACGGTGAAAATCAATGAATCTTCATCCAGCGACAACACGCCGGTGGTCTCGGGAAACCCGACCACCAACACCGCGAACTTACCCAAATCCCCGGCTTCCAGCCCCGTACCGGTAAAAAGTTCGAAACTGGAGTTGTTGGGCAAACCGCTCGCCGGGGCTACCAACTCGATTGTGACCACACCGGATTCGGGAGCGGTCAGCGCGATCGCGCGCGGCAACGGAGGGGTACGTATGGTAGCGCCGGCCGCCGGAATCAACGGGACACAGTTGTCAATTCCCGTCACATCCAGAATACTGCCCGCGGTAAGCGCGAGCGATCCTGCGCCGGTTACCGGAATCTCAAACGAAACCGTGTGGCCGTCAGTGTCCAGCGTCACCGCCCCGGCAACGTCGAGTTTAACGTTCGGGAGATTGGTTTCGTTGTAAATCGACCAATCGGCGGTCGCTCGGACGGTTATGCCGTCCGCCCACAACACACCACGGACATCACCGTTGGCGAACATTCCCGAAAGCCGGCCCGCAATGCCGCCAGCGCCAATATTGAACCGGGCGGCCCGCATCTGACTGGCATTGTTGGCGCTGACCACCACCTGCTCCACATTCACCGTACCGGTGGAGGTGGCGGTGGTGAATACCGGCGTAAACCCGTATCCCCACATCGTCCCGACGTTCAAGGTGCCCTTGACATCGAAAGTTTCGAACGCAGCGCGGCATTTGTAAGTACCGACATTCATGACGGCACCCTCTTCAATCACAAACGTCGGGTTGCCGTAACCGTTACGCACAAACATCTCGCCCGGCACCGACAAGGTGCTGCCTGAGGTAACAATATAGGTAACGGTTTCCCAATAGTCGTTATCCGTATTGCCTTCAGGCTGAGTACGGGTAAATGTGAAGTGTCCTTTCAAGACGCGACTGAGGTCGTTTTGTCCGGTTAACGCCACACCGGTTGCGCCGCCTGCGAAAACCACGCTGGCTAGGCTGAAATCGGTCATCAGCTCCTGACCTTCCGCCGCCGCGATCTCGCAGTTAAGCACTTGCTCGTTGGCACTGCGGTTCATCACGAGACCGGACATCGTAATGGCGTTGCCGCCGATAACAAACGCGCCGGCATCGGAACCGAACTGGATGCGTTCAAGATCCAAACCCTCCAAATCGTTGACCAGAGTCCCGCCAGCTTCAGTCAGGAAATATACGCTACTGCCAACGAAGGGAATCACGCCACCGTTCCAGTTGGCGGGGTCGCTGAATTTTGAGCCGTCGCCGCCACCGGTCCACACCACCGCCGTGGCATTCGGGCGGAAAGTCAGCACACCGTCATTCACCGCTAGGGCACCCTTGGTGGCGGCCGGAGCGCCGTTGTAAAGCACGGTATAATCCGCAATAGTAAGTGTCTGGGATTTGTCGGTAACCAAGGTATAAACCGTACCGTTGGCGAGGGTGGCATCATAAATGTTAATCTGCACGGTGTTTTCCGCTGTAGTATGTTTCATCGTGCCGACTTCGATTGTGCCGAGTTGCTGGTCATCCGGCACGGTAAAGTAGATGTACTGGCTGCCGCCTTGCGTCATGGTTCCGCCAACGGTTAACTTGCCTTTGCCAATGTGCAGCCCGGTACCGACCGCTCCGGAATTAAAATCGAAGTTACCGGTAACGTTGATCTCACCGCCATCCAAATATATTTGCGGCTTTCCGGAAGAATAGGTACGCATATAATTGGCGTTCAATGTTGCGTTTCGTACGTTAACCGTGGGATCGCCGCCGACAGAGTTGCTTTGACCAACGGTCAAACGCCCGGCGCAGGAAACCGTACCGCCGTCCAGCACGTTCAGAATCGAATCGTGGGTCATGTCAATACTCTGCGAAGTACCGGACGCCGATGTGGTAAGCGTGGCGTTGGAGACCGTGGTAACCGACCCGGCGAAATCGAAGAAAATCTTTGCGTTAACCACCGCCCCGTCAAGAATGAACATATCACCGCCGTGCGCGGTGTTACCGTCGTTTTTACCGGAGCAAATGTTGTTATTGTTGCCGAACGCATAAGTGCGCGGCCCGGAAAACACCGTCAACCCGGTCGCGCCATTGGCATCGCCCCTCATGAAAAAGGCTCGACCGGGAGTACCGAGAGTCACCATATTGTTGAAAATGTTACCGCTCAGAATCGTTTTGTCGGCGGTGGAACTGAAATTGACCGGACAGTCAAAGATGAAGACCGCTGAACCGCGATGGTCGTAAGTGCCAATCGCAGAGCAAAACGGCGCAGCGTCAGAAATGGTAATCTGGCCGCCGGTCAGCCGCCATTCGCCGGAAACGGCGTAAACGCGCATAACCGTCACGCCATCATCAGGTATCACGATAGTACAGCCGATATCCTGAAATTCAGCGATGTCGCCCGCGGAGGGATAACCGCCGCCGCCCCAGTTGGCGCTGTCATTCCAAAGGTACGTACCGTCATCCGTCGGCATCCCGCCGCCGGTCCAAGTGTAATTAGCCGCAAACGCCGAAACCGCGAACACCATCGCGATCGCCGCCATGATTCCTTTTCCGCGCATCATATTCAGTCCTCTTGAGTTTTGCCAAAAAACTTTATCCGACACCATCGTCAAAACACTTAGTATTTTAACCTATTCCGTTTTCCAGTTCAAGCGCGGATTTTACCAGTTTCTGCGTATTTTGAAAAAAACCGTCCAACCACCCAACCCTCCAACTTTTCGTGCGCAATCCGTTTTGACTTGATTTTGGGCAAGTCTTTTGGTATAAGCTATTTTTATCAACGGTTTTTTATCTGCAAAGGAGGTTGTTATGGCATTAAACATTGTTAAGGACATTGACGGCAGTGTGGCGGTTCGCCATGTTTTGATGAGTGTTTCCGACAAAACCGGTCTGGAGGAGTTTGTTCCCGCGCTGGTCAAGGCGTGCCCCAGGGTGAAGATCTACTCCACCGGCGGCACCTATGCGGCAGTGGAGAAAATCCTGGGGCCGAAAGCGGCGGCAAAACATCTGGTCGCGGTTTCCGACTACACCGGCCAGCCGGAAATGCAGGGCGGACTGGTCAAGACTTTGGATTTCAAAATCTACCTCGGACTGCTCAGCGAGACTTACAACAAGGCCCACAAGCAGGATTTGAAGCGCACCGGCGCCGTTGCCATCGACATGGTGGTGGTGAACCTCTACCCGTTTAAAAAGACGGTTGCCCAAAAAGGCGTGACCCCGGAAGAGGCCCGCACCAACATCGACATCGGCGGGCCGTGCATGGTTCGCGCCTCCGCCAAGAATTACCTGCGCGTCGCCTCGGTGACCGACCCCAAGGACTATCCGCTGCTGATCGAAGAGCTGAAGCAAACCAAGGGTAAGCTGTCGCTGAAGACCCGCCTCGGGTTGATGAAGAAATCTTTCGCGCACACCGCGAAATACGACGCGGCGATCGCCAAGTTCTTCGCCGGCGTTGACAGTGTTGACGACGTTTACACTGTGCACTAGGCCTTGCGGGCGGTGCCACGCCGCCCTTTTACTAATCCCAGCGTTGTTCATATATGATAGATTTGCACATTCATTCTACGAATTCCGACGGCTCTGACGAGCCGTATGACATAGTTAAGGCCGGCAAGGAGGCCGGCCTTAACGCGATGGCACTGACCGACCACGACACCATGGCCGGGGCGGAGGATTTCCTAGACGCCTGCCGGGAGTTAAAAATGACCGGTATCGTGGGGATGGAGATGAGCGCCGATGTCGGCGACGAAGACGGCACGCTCCATATTCTGGGTTACGGGTTGGATCCCGACTTCCCGGAACTGGACGACGTCATGGAGAAAATCCGCGACGGCCGGACTTGGCGCAACGAGCAGATCGTCGAAAAACTGAACGCGCTGGGACTGGAACTGACGCTGGCCGAGGTGCAGGATTGCGCCGGCGATGATGTAATCGGCCGGGTTCACATCGCCCAGGCGATGATTAACCGGGATTACGTTTTTTCCACCGAGGAGGCATTCGACAAGTACCTTTCCAAAGACGCGCCGGCTTATGTGGACCGTTACCGTCTTTACCCCGTGGAATGCGTCGAATTGATCCGCCGGGCCGGCGGGGTTCCGGTGGTCGCCCACCCCTACACTTGGATTGACGACCCGGCCGAACTGGCGAAACGGCTGGCGGAATTGCACGACCACGGGCTTTTCGGCTTGGAAGTGTGGCACTCCGACCACACTCCCGAAATGGCGGTTGAATTGATCCGCATTGCCGACCGGCTGGGGCTAAACAAGACCGGCGGATCGGATTACCACGGCGAACCCAAGCCTGACCTCGCGCTCGGCACCGGATACGGCAAGCTTTGCGTTCCGGACGATTATCTGCCGCCGCTGCTGGAAGCGTTGGGCGGCGTAAACAACCGAATGGTGCACATCGCATGACAAATTGGGTCGACATTTTAACCGAACTGGTGCATCGCACCACCAGCGATTTGCCGCGCGACGCTGAACAGGCGCTGGCAACCGCCGCTTCGGCGGAGGCTGCCGGATCGCGCAGCGCGATGCTGCTGGAAGCGTTGGCGGAAAACACGCGCCTCGCCCGCGCGCAAGGATCGCCGTTGTGCCAGGATACGGGAACGTTGACCTTCTTCTTCGATGTGCCGCAAGGCTACGATACTTTGTCGTTGGAAAACGCCGCCAAGAAGGCGGTGGCAGCAGCCACCACCATTGGCTGGCTGCGCAAGAACACCATCGACTCATTGAGCGGACGCTCGATCGACGATAATGTTGCCGACGGCGCCCCGGTATGCCACTTTGAGCAGTCGGATCGGGATGACGTAGAAGTGTGGCTGTTGCAAAAAGGCGGCGGCAGTGAGAACATGAGCCGGCAGTATTCGCTTCCCGACAGCGTAATCGGCGCGGGCCGCGATTTGGACGGAGTGCGCAAATGCCTACTGGACGCGGTCTGGCGGACACAGGGTTTCGGTTGCGCCCCCGGAGTGTTGGGGGTGTGCATCGGGGCCGACCGGGCCGAAGGTTTCCTGCAAGCCAAGAAACAGCTGTTACGCCCGTTGGACGATGTGTCGGACAACCCCCAACTGGCGGAGTTGGAGCGGAGAGTTTTGGCAGAAGCGAACTCGCTGGGCATTGGCCCGATGGGAATGGGCGGCAAAACCACGCTGCTGGGAGTTAAGGTGACATCTCGCACCCGGCTTCCGGCCTCGTTTTTCGTGACGGTGGCCTACCTGTGCTGGGCGTGCCGACGCCGCGGCATAGTAGTCGATGCAAATGGCGAACCGCAGGATTTGAACTAAAACGTTTTGACGGTTTTGCGCGTTTTACGCGCTTGTGGGCATGTCGGTGATGAAAGAGTTGTTTTATCCGTTTTCTGAAGCCGCTGTAAAAGCGTTGCGGGCCGGTGATACGGTGCGGATTTCCGGTTTGGTTTACACCGGACGGGACCGTCTGCACAAACACCTGGCGGAAGGCGGAAAATGCCCGGTGCAACTGCGCGACGGCGCGATTTTCCATTGCGGCCCGGTCACGGTGCGTGACGGGGACGGATGGCGGGTGGCTGCCGCCGGTCCCACCACCTCCATACGCGAGGAGCCGTACATGGCCAGTATAATCGGCAAATACGGCGTGCGGGTGGTAATCGGCAAAGGCGGCATGGGCAAGCGGACGCTGGACGCCTGCCGTGAATTAGGATGCGTGTATCTTCAGGCGGTCGGCGGAGCGGCGGCATTGCTGGCCAAGCGGATCCGCCGGGTGGACGGAGTGGATTTTTTGGACGAATTTGGCGCTACCGAAGCCCTTTGGCACCTAACGCTGGAAGGGTTGGAAACGGTGGTGGGAATGGACGCTCACGGCAACAGCGTTTATGAAGAGGTTCGGCGCGATTCCGAACAACGGTTGCGTGAGCTGATTGGATAAGGGGGTGGGCCTATGCGCGTATTATTCATGGGATCATCGGAAGCATCGGCTCAAGCATTACGCGGCATCCTTAAGTCTCCGGTTTTGAATGTGGTCGGAGTGGTGACGCAACCGGACCGTCCGTCCGGGCGCAGCCAACGTCTCAGCGCTTGCCCGTGCAAGGCATACGCTTTCAAACGGAAAATCGGACCGGTCATCACCCCGGTAAACGTCAACGCCCCGGAAGTGGTGGAGACCTTGGCGGCACTCAAACCAGATGTGATCGTGGTGGTGGCTTTCGGGCAGATCATGCGCAAACCGATTCTTGAAATGGCGCCGCACGGCTGCATCAATTGCCATTTCTCGCTGTTGCCGAAATACCGTGGCGCCGCTCCGGTACAAAGCGCGATTTTAGCCGGGGACGAAATCACCGGCGTCACAGTGATGCAAATGGACGAGAAGATGGATACCGGCGACATCTTGCTCACTGCCAACGAACCGATCTGCTCCGATGACGATGCCGGTGAACTGATGAACCGATTGGGCATTTTGGGCGCGGTAACGCTGGCAAAAGCGTTAAAGATGATGTTGTCCGGCGAACTAAAGCGTACCCCTCAAGACGACAGTGCCGCCACCTACTGCAAAAAGATTTCCAAGTCAGACGGTTTGGTGGATTGGAATGAACCGGCATATGTCATTGAACGCAAAGTCCGCGCCTACTACCCTTGGCCCGGAGCCTACACCTTTTTCCGCCGGCCCGGCCAGGAAAACCTGTTGCGCCTCAAAATCCACGAGACCGTGGTGGTTCCGGAAACGGAAGAGATGATGCGCGATGTAAAACCGGGAACGATTTGCATGATCTCACCGATCGGACCGCTGGTACGCACCGGAGGACGTTTGTTGGGGTTGGTCACAGTCCAACCGGAGTGCAGCAAACCCATGTCGGCGCGCGATTTCCTCAACGGGAACCACCTCGGCATCGGATGCCAGTTCGTTTCCAAATAACGTTAAAATGAAAGGATCATTATGAAAAAATTGGCAATGGTTGTGTTTTGCTTTGCAGTGTGTTTCTGCGGTTGCGTTACCCAGCAATACCCCAAGGTTAACCCGCAATCGATTACGGTTCAAGTCAGTTCCGCGAAGCTGCTCCACAACAACATTATCCGGGCCGCAGCAAGTCGCGGTTGGACTACGAACAGCATTCGTGACAACACTGTCCGCTGTACCCTTACCAAAGGCGACCACTCCGTAGTGGTGGACGTGGTTTACTCCGACAAGGACTTCTCGGTGATTTATGTCGATAGCGTAAACATGCGTTATGACCCCAGCAGTGACAGCATAAGCCGCAAATACAACCAATGGGTGAACAATCTGGTCCGTGACATCCAAAACTATTGCAGCATGTCGCTGGAAAACTGACCGTAAAATGCAGAATGAAGATTACGAATTGCTGGACAGCGGGGACGGGCGCAAACTGGAGCGTTTCGGTTCCTACACCCTAGCCCGCCCTTGCTCGCAAGCGGTATGGAAAACCGCGCTCCCCGCTTCCGTATGGCAGCGGGCGCAAGCTTCGTTCGACCGTGAAGACGGCAACCGTTGGCACAACCGCACTTCGTTGCCGGACGAATGGCAAATCGAGACCGCGGGAATCAAATTCAAACTCTCCGGCACCGATTTCGGCCATCTCGGCATTTTCCCGGAACAGCGCGAGCAGTGGCGATGGATCCGGCGCACCGTCTCCGAGGCGGCTGCCGCCAGAAAAGCCACGGTGCGGGTGCTGAACCTCTTTGCCTATTCCGGCGGGTCAACCCTTGCCGCCGCGTTGGGCGGAGCGGAAGTGTGCCACCTCGACGCCTCACGCGGCATGGTGCAGTGGGCGCGGGACAATGCCCAGTTGAACGGTTTGGCGGAACACCCGATCCGGTGGATTACCGACGACGCGCACAAATTCCTCTGCCGCGAGATTCGCCGCCAGCGACGATACGATGCCTTTATTCTGGATCCGCCCACCTTCGGTCGCGGCCAAAACAACGAATTGTACAAAATCGAACGGGATCTTCCCGAAACTCTGGAATTGTGCCGCAAACTGATGAGCGACCGTCCGCTTTTCATTTTGCTTAGCGCGCACACCCCCGGATATTCACCGGTGGTGCTGGGTAATGTTTTGAGTCAAGCCGTGCCGGAATTCGGAAAACTGGAAACCGGCGAAATGTTGCTGACCGGCAAGCCCGGGGTTTTGCCAACCCCCAGCGGGGCTTACGCGCGCTGGTTCAGCGGCAAATAATAATTAGGATCGCAAAAATGAACTGGTCGCTTTTTTTCAGCACGTTTATGCTGATCTTCCTGGCCGAATTGGGTGATAAAACCCAGTTGGCGGTGATGGGACAATCGGCCGCAAACTCCCACCGTTGGACGATTTTCTGCGCCGCAACACTGGCGTTGGCCACCTCCACCGCCATCGGGGTTTTGGCCGGCGATCTGATCCGCAGGTTCGTGCCAGACGAGCGCTGGATAAAATGGGCCGGAGGATCCCTCTTCCTTATCTTTGGCGCGCTGATGATCCGTGACGCTTGTTTGGCAAAACACCCGCAAACGCCGGCTACGGTAAAACCGTCAGCGGAAAATACGCCCAGTTGGCTCAATCATGGCGTGATACACCAGCTCGGCATAATTGAAATGGCGTCGGTGCGCGACTACGAGGGGCTGATAAAAGTCACCAAAGACCCGGAAATCAGCAAAGTGCTTTATCAAATCCTTGAGGAAGAGAAATGGCACCACAGTTCAATGCTGTGCGCTTTATCCGGCGGTGCCGACCGGGACATCCAGTTCACCATGGCGATGGCGGAACGGCTGCCGCCCATAGAATATTTTGTCTCCGACCTGGAATATTCGCGGCCGGATATTCTGAACCGGTTGATTGAACGCGAGAAAATGATTGCGCGGCTTTACCTGTCGCTCTCGGAAAAAATATCCGACATCCGGTTGCGCGACACCTTTGAGGCGTTGTCCGCCACCGAGGAAAACCACGCCAAACGTTTGGAAAAACTGCTCCGTTAATTTCCCCATGATTTCTGAAATGGAAACCCATTCAACGGATAAGGCAACGGAGCATCGTCCGACACAATCGAGCCGGTGGCTATGGCTGTGGTTTGCCGTTCCGACACTGGCAATGATCGGTTGCTGGACATTCCTGACCGTCAACGTGCCCTACTGGGACGACTATTCCGCCCTTCTCCAATATCTTGTCAAATGGCCTAAACGGTTGTTCGACTTCCACAACGAACACCGCATAGTCTTTACCCGCCTTGTTGCAAACGCAATTCTATACTTGAACGGCGGAGTGTTTAATTTCCGCGCCATGATGGCGGTGGGCAACCTGATCCAGTTCGCCTATGCGGTCGGATGGGTGCTGGTGTTCCGCAAATCCAAATGCGGAATTTGGGCGGCAGTGCCGGTGTTTTGGCTGTTAACCTCCTTCATCCACTACGAAAACAGCTGCTGGGCGCTTACCTCGGTACAGAACGTGGCGGTGGTGGCGTTCACCTTCGCGGCGATTCTGTCTTTTTCCCGTTGGCGAAAAAACCGGTGGATGCCGTTTTGCGCTTTGGTATGCGCCACCGTTGCCACCTACACCAGCGGTGGCGGAATGCTGGTATGGCCGTGCATGATTGCCGCCGGGGTTGCCGAACCTTTTAACGGCGCCGAAAATTGGCGGAACGGTTTTAAAAATTTTCGCGGCGCGTTTTGCTGCACATTACCCAGACTGTTGGTGGTGGCGGTGGTGGCGGCAGNNGCCGCCATCGGATGTTACTTCATTGGCTTCCCCGGATCAACCGACTCCCCCGAATCGACGGAGTTGCTGCCCCGATTGGCAAACGGCATTCTGTTCCTGCTGGCGTTTTTGGGCGGAGTGGTTCCCGTGTACCAAGCGGCGTTAATTTTGGGGACACTGTCTCTGTCGGCATTGGTTTATTTCGCACTCCACTACCCCAAAATCCGCCGTCCCGAAATATTTTGGTTCATTGTGGCGGAATTCGGCACTATGTGTTCCGCCGCACTATTCCGTTCCACAGATCCTCACGCGGCGGTTTCCAGCCGTTACTGCATCGTCTCCTGCTCGGTTTTCGCCGGATTGTGGTATCTGGCACTGGAGCAAATTCCGTTGCCCGATGCCCTAACCCGACGGGCGGTACGATGGGTAATGTGGGGCGTGGCCATCTACACCTCGGCTTTCTTGGCATTGGGTGCGCCGCGCTTTGCAAAACGCAACGAGATTCTGCGACGAAACATCCTAACCTGGAAAACCAGTAACGACGGTTTACGCAGCCCGGAACCGGAACGCGCCGGACAAATTTTGATATATTGCTGGAAAGAAAATATCTACAACCCTGATGCGCTTTTAAAGCCGGGCGAAACCCCGCCCGACAAACCCGAACCATGGTTGCGGTAAATCCGCTACTTGCCGACCGGGTCAATCACAAGACTTCGGCACTAACGACTAACGGCCATCGTATTTTTGCGCTTGAATTTTCCGGTGATGATAAGCTATACTTTCCTCCAGTTGAACGTTTTTTGGACTATGTGTTAACGAAAGGATCTCCAAATGAGAAAACTAATGGTTTTTGCAGCAGCGTTGGCTTGCATGACATCGCTTTACGCTAAGGACATCTACGTTTCCCTGGAAACGGGCAAAAACAAAAACGAAGGCACCAAAGAAGCCCCGCTAAAAAATCTTTGGAAAGCCATCGAATCCGCAGAGCATGGCGACACCATCCATCTCGCCGAAGGGATTTATCCCGGCAAGATGAAGTGCAACTGGTTCAAAATCGACAAGGCGGTCTCTATTATCGGCGGTTACAGTTCAGACTTCTCGGAGCGGAACGCGCTCAAGCACCGCACGATGTTCCAAGCCCTGAACGAAAACAATGATAAGCGCGGCAACGGGCTTGGCGTGTTCACCATTGAATTCGACCATTCGAAAAAGGAACCCGACAATGTTGACATGGTTTTCGACGGACTGGTGTTTGACGATGGTCTGGCGCAAGCATACCATCCGACAAAAGGCAAACCGGACGGAGTAGAGACCGGTATGTGGTTAGAGCCGCCGGCCAACGGCGGAAACCAATTCGCCTCCGCCAAGCGTTATCTGGTCTATTCCGCGACCGCTAACCGCGCCACCGGAAACATCACCTTCAAGAACTGCGCGTTTGTAAACGCCGGTAACATTGCGGTCAACCTCAATTGGTACAAAGGAAAGGTGATAATGACCAATAACGTGTTTTGCAACAATCTGATGATTGGCGCCAACGTGCTTTGCGGCAACGCCACCCCCGCCGTCGAATGGGAGTTCGCAAACAACACCGTACTCTTCACTTGGTCCCGCACCAGCGAACTTTCCGACATGGGATTCGGCATCCGTAACAACACCGGAGTCACGGCGAACATCCACGACAACATCATCGGGCTCAACGTGTTGACGGGTTTTGACAACACCAAAGGCGACTCGAAAAAGAAAAAGACCAAGCTGGACAACAACGTATTCTTCCTGAACCGTGAATCGGACGTGCAGATGACTATCTCACCCTCAATCGCTAAAGTCCGGGTGGACGGCTTTGAGGATCTGGAGGGAACCGACGGCATCGAGTCCATCGAGGACAACGAAGACCTCAAAGACCCGAAAGTATTCGCGGGGCGAATCAACGCAAAATACCTGAACGCCTTCCTGTCGATGAAGTATTCCGAATCGACCAAGCTGGACGCGGGTAAGTGCAATGCGCTGCGCAGCGTGCTGGGGTTGCCATTGCAGGGTACCATCACCACCAAAGTGGACATGTTCGGTAATCGTTATCCGCTGGACGACGCGTTAAAACTGTTCGGCGCAATGCCGGGCAAAGGCGCACAGGAAATCAAGTAAGCGATTTTTCTGATCGGAACATTTTTCGGGTCTATCGCTCCAACGGCGATAGGCCCGCTATTTTTGGGTATTGAAACGGGCTGATAATGGTATTTTAAAGTCTACCCGATAAAATTGATTCTTGCCAAAAAAGCCGAGATATGGTATTTGTAAGGCGACTTTTTTTGAGACGGCACGGGGTTTCGTACGGCAACCCCGATGAATGAGGAATGTGAATGACGGAACACGACGCGCTGGTGGCGTTGAACATGGTAACTGGAATGGGGGTGGTAACCGCTAGGCGGCTGCACGCCCGTTTCGGTTCTTTTGCCAAAGCGCTTGAGGCGGATGAAACGGAATTGCGGAGTGTCCCCGGCATCGGTCCTGAAAAGTCCGCGTCATTTGCCACCGAGTTCCGGACGGTGGAACTGGATCGGGAGCTGTCGTTGGCCGAGAAGCTCAAAGTTACCATTGTGACTTTAGCTGATCCAGATTACCCCAAACTGCTTGCGGAGATCGCCGATCCGCCGTTGGTTCTCTATTTGCGCGGCGAGGTCTCCGCAATGGATCGCGCGGCGGTAGCAATAGTCGGAACCCGCCATCCCACGATGTACGGGCGCGAAGCCGCCAGGAAATTCGGTTACCACCTAGCCGGGGCCGGATACACTGTGGTAAGCGGTTTGGCGGTGGGGATTGACGCCGAAGCCCACAGCGGAGCGGTAAAATCCGGCGGATTGACGGTTGGAGTGCTGGGCGGTGCGTTGGACTGTTTCTTCCCGAAGGAAAACGCCCCGCTTGCCCGCGAGATTGTCCAACACGGTGGCGCGGTGGTATCGGAATACAGTTTTGGCCGTCAACCCGACCGGCAGACTTTTCCGATGAGGAACCGGATTGTAAGCGGACTTTGCAAAGGCGTTCTGGTGGTAGAGTCTCCGTTGTCCAGCGGCACGATGATAACGGTAAGCCAAGCGCTGGACCAGAACCGCACGGTGATGGCGGTACCGGGACGTATTGATTCCCCCGCCTCGCAGGGATGCCATCGGTTGATCAGACAAGGCGCCCGGATGGTGACCAACGCCGACGAAGTGATTGAGGAGTTGCAGGACTTAGTCTCGAATATGCGGAATGTCAAACCGTCTGATCCGCCAAAGGATCGTACCACCGCCGCCAAAGAAGGTCGTCCGGCGCCAGCGCTTTCCGACGAGGAACGGCGGGTGTACGACACGCTTTCCGCCGAGGGAATATCCATTGACCAAGTGGTGAGGTTGACCGGGCTTGACGCCGCCAAGGTCAGTTCGATTTTGATTGTGTTGCAAATCAAACGGCTTGCGAAATCCCTGCCGGGCGGCAGGGCCGCGAAAGTGGTTTAAAGGAAGGATTATTCAGAATGGGTAAAAAACTGGTAATTGTGGAATCGCCTGCAAAGGCGAAAACCATAGGCAAGATACTCGGTTCGTCTTATGTGGTGAAGTCATCGGTAGGCCACATCCGGGATCTTCCGGAGCGAACCATCGGGGTGGACATTGGAAACGGATTTGCCCCCAAATACGTAATTCCGAAAGACAAAACCAAGGTAATCAACGAGCTTAAAAAAGCGGCCAAAGAATGCGAAGAGATTTTCCTCGCGCCCGACCCTGACCGCGAAGGGGAAGCAATTGCGTGGCATTTGCAGGAAACGCTCCGCCCAACCGCTAAAGACAAACCGTTCCGCCGGGTGCAGTACAATGAAATCACGCCGCGGGCGGTAAAGGCGGCGTTTGAACATCCGAGCGACATCAACCAAAACCGCGTGGACGCCCAACAGGCGCGCCGCGTGCTGGACCGTATTGTAGGTTACATGGTAAGCCCGATGCTGTGGCGGCGGTTGCAAAAAGGGTTGAGCGCCGGACGAGTCCAATCCGTCGCGCTGCGACTGGTGGCCGAACGCGAACGCGAAATCCAGAATTTCAATCCGGTAGAATATTGGGTGATGGGAGCGGAAGTCCGGCGCGAGACAGAACCGTTGGACCCATTCGTGGTTAAATTGTCGAGGCTTGACGGTAAAAAGGCCGAAATCGGCACATCGAACACGGCAAAAGCGTTGTTGAACGATCTTGCCGGCAGTTCGATGCGCGTTGCCGAAATCAAGGACCGTGACATACGGCGTCACGCCCTGCCGCCGTTCATCACCTCCACCCTTCAGCAATCCGCATCCAGTTTCTGCGGTTTATCGCCGAACCGAACCATGAGCATCGCGCAGAAACTGTACGAGGGTGGTTTTATCACCTATATGCGTACCGATTCGGTGAACATCGCGCGTGACGCCCAGACGGAAGCGATGAAATACATTATCGAAACATACGGGAAGCAGTATTATCCAGACCAGCCTAACCGATACCGCAGCCGCGAAAGCGCCCAAGAAGCGCACGAGGCAATCCGTCCCACGGATGTTCAACGCACTCCGGCGGATATGCGGGACAAACTCGACGCCCAGGAGCTGAAACTTTACGAACTGATCTGGAAACGTTTCGTCGCCAGTCAGATGGCCAATGCCGTAATTACCCAGCGCAGGGTTGACGTCAAGCCCGTTAAAGCCGGACTGAAGCATGACTATCTGTTCAGCGCCACGGCATCGGAAACCAAATTCGACGGCTTCATGAAGGTGACCGCAATGGATTTCCGAAAAAAGACCGAAGACGGGGAAGACGATGAAGACAGCGATGAAATCGATCGTCTCCCGCCTTTGGAAAATGGGATGGTGCTGAAGTTGGTAAAATGGCTGAACGACCGTAAAGAAACCAAGCCGCCGGCCCGCTACAGCGAAGCGTCGTTAATCAAAGCGCTGGAAAACAACGGCGTCGGACGTCCCTCGACCTACGCTTCAATCATCGAAACCCTCAACGCCCGCAAGTACACTTCTCGAGAAAAACGCCAACTCGTCCCAACCGAATTGGGTTTGGAGGTCAATGACTTGCTGGTGGGAAAACTCTCGCGGCTGTTTGACGTCGGCTTTACCGCGACCATGGAAAACAACCTTGACCAAGTTGAAGAGGGGCACGTGGTTTGGACCAAGATGCTGGAAGATTTCTACGGCAAGTTTACTGACTGGTTGGAACAGGCCAAAGAACCCCCGGCGGACATCGACAAAATCAACACCGCGTTGGCGATGCTGTCCGAAGTGCGCAGATGGGCTCCGGCGGTAAAGCGCGGAAAACGCATTTACGATGACAAAAAGTTCGTAGCCTCAATCCGTGAGCAATTGGAAAAGGGCGAGAAACCGGTTACGGAAAAACAGCTCGCCGCCCTGATGCGCACTGCGGTAAATTATCGTGAGCAGATTCGTAACGGGCCCACCCGCATCATCGAGCTTGGATTTGGCGAAGAGTTGGCAAAGGCGATCTCCGCCCCCAGCCGCGAAGATGCCGAGTTGCGCTTTAAGGCGCTGAGCGGGCTGGAGCTGAACGAAAGCCAGTCGGCGTTCGTCGGATCCCTGCGCCAGCAGCACGACCTTGGGCGCAACCTGTCCTCAAGGCAACTCGCGGCGCTGGACCGGGTGATAACCGAACTGTCGGACAAGATCGATAATTTCGAAACCCTGAGACAAGAATTGAAGCTTGACGAGGTAAAACCCTCCGCCAGTTCCAACCTTAGCGCCGAGAGCGCGTTGGTGGTCAAACTGCTGTCATCGGTGAAAGAGTGGAAGAAGCCTGTCGCGCGCGGCAAACGCACCTTTGACGACCAAACCTTCTTCCAAAGCGTCGCCAAGCAGTTTGCAAGCAAACACGTTTTGTCGCCCAAACAGCTTGCGGCCTTGAAACGCATGGCGGCGCGGTACAAGAGCCAGATTCCGGATTTTGACCGTTATTCCGTCCAACTCCAACTCAACGGTACGGCTGGCGAGTCCAACGACGGTCAGGCTGACAAGGAATGACAATGCCCGTTCAGGACGATTACCTGACGTTGGAATGCCGTTACGGCGAAACCCCGGAAGAGTCCCTGCCGGTTCGAGCGGATATCGCCACCGATCCGGCAGTGGCCAATTTTTCGGCGTTTCTGCAAAACGAGAACCACGACTCAAGCCACACCATAGCGGCATACCTTATGGATATCGGCCAGTTTGCCGAATTTCACTGGCCCGCCGCCTCTGGAATCGTGCCGCCGTTCGATTGGAAGGGGATATCGCGAAATCAGGCCCGGGCGTTTATAGCGGCCTATCACCGTACCGGACCGGAACCCGCCTCCACCCGTCGCAAGCTTTCCGCCCTGCGCAGCTTTTTCAAGTTTATGATCCGTACCGGGAAACTTGAACAAAATCCTTTTAACGGTCTTCGCGGCCCTCGGTTGCGCCGGAAACTGCCGCAAGTGATGACCGTCGAAGAGCTTAATCGGCTTTTGAACGCCCCGCTCGAATTTTTAGAGCGGTTGCAAGAAAAAGATCCCGCCATGACCTATGCCTGTCAACGGGATTACACGATTTTCGAGGTGCTGTACAGTACCGGCGCCCGGATCAGCGAGATCGCCGCGCTGAATTGGTGCGACATCGATTTTGAACAGGGACTGGTGCGCGTAATCGGCAAAGGCGACAAAGAAAGGGTATGTATTCTGGGTGGTCCCGCGCAAGGCGCGTTGAGGGAACTGAGAATCACTTCCACGTTCTTTGAAAACGGCGACGCCGACTCCGCGCCGGTGTTCCTAAACCTTAAAGGGACTCGGCTCACCACCCGCTCGATTGAACGTCAAATGAAGCAGTGGCTAGCCGCCGCCGGGCTTCCGCTTGATCTTACCCCGCACAAAATCCGCCACAGCTTTGCCACCCACCTGCTCGATGCCGGGGCGGATTTGCGCAGCGTACAGGAAATGCTGGGACACGCGTCGCTTTCCACAACACAGATTTATACCCACGTTTCAATCCGGCATTTGCAAGACGAATACAACCACGCGCACCCGCGCGCATGAGTCAAGGAGCAACCCATCATGACCGGTTACCCCGACACTAAAGAAAATGAACAAAAATCCGCCGCCGTAACCTTGTCGGACATGGAGATTTTTGTATTCCCTGAACTAATGTATTCGCTGGTGTTGGCCAACATCATGTCACCGTCCATCTGGAAATGGCTTGATGATCCTTGGTTTGCGAATTTCCGACGGCTGAAGCCTTACCGGCGCATCCAGCGGCTCAAACAGTACATCATGGATCATTACGTTTTCAATCTGGATCTCGAAACCTGGGGATTGACACGGCAACAGCGCGAACTGGACCGATTCTCCGGATTTTTGCCACCGGAGGTGATTGCCAAATCCAACGCGCTCTTTGGCTACCACGGCGATTCCTATTATTTCGACATCGACATCCGCACCCATTTCGGATTGGACAAATACGGCCCGGAGGTAATCCCCTACTGGAAAACCGAAACCGTGGAGGCTATGGATGCTTTCCGATTCCGGGACAACTTCACCACCGGAGCCGGCGAATGCGTTTCTCTTGCGGCGCTGTATGCCGCAGCGTTGTTTGTGGTGGCGGGGATTCCGTTGGAAGACGTTTTTCTGATGGCGACTCCGCTGCATTCGCAAAATTTCGTGGATTGGGCCGACGGTGTCCTGATCAACAATCGACGTCTGGTCACCAAGGCGATGTGGTTCAACGGCTCCCAAATCTCCGGGCAGGCCAGACGCGCCTTAGAGAACGAACAGGTCACCATAGTTTCCCATCCTACCGGATGGATTCACACGCTTTATCCGGACGCGACCATTTCCGAATCCGCCTACCGCAGTTTTTCCGCCAAGCTCAGCGAGTTCCTTCGTTCTCCGCTAACCCCTGAATTATTGGGAAATTTCCTGCGACAAAACTCACGCTGTCAGGAGTGTTTCGTCTTGCGTTGCGGCTTTGGCGGGCACGAATGCTATATTCCGCTGGAGATGGCATTCCGGTTTGAAAGCGAAACTCCGTACTTCGTCACTGGACAAACCCGCCCGCTGTTGCTGGAAAACATTCCCCGCGAGTTTTTCGCGGCTTCCCGTCCGTCCGACCGATTGGTTTTGAATGACCTTGAGACCGTACTCGACGCCGCTCCGCTGGATCTGTCTGATCCGAAGGCGGTTGCCGAACTGGCAACGCATTTGCAAGGCGCAACAATTCCGGCGACAGAAATGGCGGCGGCCACAGCGCGTTTTGCTGTGACCCGACCCAATTTGCCGGACGTTTCCGCCAAGCGTTTCGTAACTTTGGAAAAACAGCTGGAGATTAAAGACGGAATGAACCGCGAGGAGATTATCGCCCATTTGGAAAGCATCAGGGATGGCAACCTAATGGCCGACATGGCGTTCTACGCTTGGCGCGATATGTCCCGCACCGATTACCGCCCGTTCTTAAAAGCGGCTCTGGAACGCAACCCGGTTTGCGTCGAAGGCGCGGCAAATTTTTCAACGGATGAAATCTTCGCGCTGCTGGACGAATGGTCGGATGAGTCGATCTATCCGGAGCCGTTCCGGTTGGCCCAGCCGGACGAAGTATGGAATTTCCGCCACGGCGACGGTTGGGAAAAGGCGGTTACCGCCGCAACGATTCTTCGTAAACGTTTTTCCAAATCTCAGTTTGCCGTAAAATTCCTCAACGGTTTCGCCGCGCTGGAAATGGACGGTTCTGAATTGCACCGATTCCGATCCGTAAAGAATTTCACAGAAATGGAGTGGGTGTTTTAATGTTTTTAAAATCTGCCGTAAACACGGTTTGCCAAAACTGCGGACAGACCGTTAGCCTACCGCTGCGTTCGTGTCCAAATTGCGGCGAACGCCTGTTGCGGCCGGCTTGGTTTACAACGGCGAAATGGATTATCTCCCTTACGCCATGCATGGTGTTTGTTGTGTTGTTATGCCGTTATGGGATTTGCCCTGGCACTTTTGCCGACAACCTAAACTCCGCGGGAACCGCCGCATGGTTGCTCTGCGCCGCAGGTTCGGCTTTACTTTTGCTTCCCGTACCGTTGCCGACGGTAGCGATCGGCAGCGAACGGATTATGTTTCGCTTAAAATTGGCCGCCTTCTCAAAACGCCTGATTATGGGTTTCTCCGCCGTGGCGGTGGCGGTCGTTTTGTCGGGGGCAGCCACCAGCTCCGTATCGATAACGGCATGGACAGTTTTTGCAGTAGCGGTACTGTTGCTGCCTTATGTGGAGTGGATGGGTGCGTTGTTCCGTATTGCCGAACTTTTGCTGATAATCGGTCTGGCAATATCGTCACGGTAGAATCCAAACCGCAGGACCCCACGTAAAACCGCGCCGACTTAAAACGGTCACTTGGAATATTTAGCCGCGCTCATTCCTCACTCGACAGGCAGGACAAGGACCGCAGTATCAGGATCTTTGCCGGAATAGTAGGACAAATAGTGTTTTCTGCCAATCGCGGTGGCGTTCACATTGCCGGAATCCCACGGGCTTTGGCTTCCGATGCCGACCGCTTCGGAGAGGGGCCAATCCTGCGGATGGTCGAAGATTGCCGCTGCTTTGACAACGCGGCGGCGAATTACTCCCCTTCCCCGTTCATAATAGTAGTTTGCTAGCAGACCGGATTCGGGATCGAAGATCAGGCTCGGAGTGGAAGCCATTACATCGCGAATGTTCGTCTTCGCTTTCTGCCAAGTCAAACCGTTGTCCGTCGATGTCAACTGGAATTGGCTCGCCGTGGAATCACCGCCCGATTCCGTCCGGGCAATCGCCAAGATTTTCCCGTTTCCCAAATAGACAGCGGATGGCTCAGTAGGCCAATCTCGCTTCGCCAGATTCGCCTCGACGGTCCGCTGGGTCCATGTTTGCCCGTTGTCCGCGCTGGTCAACACTCCCCACGAGGCATTCATGTTATCGCCATAGTCGCCGGCAAACCACAATGCCATCAACCCTACCGACGGAACACGGATAATATCAGTGATTTGCATCGGCAACGGTGAAAGCGTAGGCGTAGCGACGCGCGTAAAGGTAACGCCGTCAACGGTACGGTAGAGATCGTGGTGGGGTTGCGGCCCGCCGTAACAGCGGATCCACAACAGCATGGCACCGTCCGCGTCCAATCCCTTGCCGATGGTAACCTCGCCATACGCAGGATCGTCCGCCACGCAAACCTCCTGCATCCAACTCTTACCGCCATCAGCGGACGTACGCGCATAGACACCACGTATCCCCTCGGAAATATTATGTCCCTTCCCACGGCTATAGGCGCAGACTAACTTATCCCCAACCGCTTGCATCATCGGCCAGGAGTTATACCCGCCCTTATCTTGGACAATAAACCCTGTTGGAGCCGCGGCAAGCGGTGTTACGGTAACAAACACAAGTCCTGTCGGACGAGTGAAGGTGTCGCCCGGATCATCCGGAAGGCGTTGAATCTTAACGGTCAACGGCAACCCAGGTTCAACGATACAGTAAGTCTCCAAAACAATCCAACGCAAAATGAACGGCGCGTCCGGCAACGCGGTTCGAATCGGTTTGCCTTCGGTCTCGCCATATCCGACCGACTTCCCATAAGCAAGTTGCGAAAGATGAACGCGATAGACATCCGAGAACGTCGATGCAGTAGTGTTGTCCGATGTTACAATTCCGATCGCGACCGAAACCGCCTTGCAGTCATTCGGTAGAGGGGGAGTTACAGCGGCAACGGACTGACCGACCGTACCGCCAGATAGCGACCACACGGGCAGACTTACCGCGCCCTTCTGCCACGACACCAGCGACGGATTCCCTGTCGCAAGCTGAAACGCGCCCGCCGGCAAAAAGATCGATTCCGCCGCATTACACATAACTCCCAGCATCGCCAACGCAATAACCATTATAAAACGTTTCATCTCCCCTACCCTCCCGGAACTTCTGACTTAGGACATCAGACATCAGGTACTTTGCACAAAGCTATACAGGCAGACAGTTGAGTGTCACTTAATCAAAACCATTTCGTTCGGCATGAGCGTGATGGTGACGACGCCATCATCGATCTTGAACCGGGTGAACGCCGTGCGGCCTGAAGCATCAATAGTCCAAGCCTTGGCTTGGGCAGAAAGTTTCGTTCCCGACGGAATCTTCCACTTGCGATCATTGCACCCGTTTTCAGAATATGCTACCACCGCGCCATCGCCAAGCCACACAGCGGGAATGAGCAGATCTCTGCCATCGCACAGCACCTCGCCATCCTTCGCGACGCTCAATCTTCCGCCCTTCCACATCGTACGCACTCCGCTTTCGAACACTCCGATGCTGCCGTCTTTGCCCTCGATCAACGCCTTGCGACCGATTGTATTGAGGTACTGGCAAATAAGAACGCTCTTGCAAAACTCCCGCTTGAAAATGTTAAACGCTTTCGCAAGATCGGGGTTGTTCATAAAAATTGCCTCACCGCTCACGTTATCGCCGAACGCTTTGACACCGCAGTCCCCGCCGCATGCCTGCGATGCCTGAAGCGACAACGAGTAATCCCGATTGCCGTAGTGCCAGTACATCGGAAAGTATCCCTCGTGTCCGCCGCCAACGTCCATGCCGTTGACTCCCTCTGTTGTCACGTCGATGCCCTTTGAGTCGAAATATTTGACGATCTTCCGCTTTGCGGCGATGTCCTGTTCAGGAGTAGTTCCATGCCACGGACTGATTGGTGAAAGGAACTTCATCGCTATCCTGCCATCAGACCGCACATAGGGGAACGGTACGCTATTGTGGAACGCGTCCACGTGGATGGTTCCCGCCTCCTGAATCGGAAGAAGGCTGCAAAGGCGGTCAACGCGCTTCTGGAGCAACCCTTTTTCCCATTCGGCGGCATAATTCACCTTATATGCCCAGTCGCCGATAATGAGCTTCCCGTCCTTGTCCTTCGCCAGTACGTCCGCGCGGACGTACTCGTCGAAAAGCGGGCTGTCGGCATACGCATCGAAGAGATTGATGTGCAGGCTAACCGCAGTATGGTACTGCTTCGCCTCGCGCATCAACCACCGCACACTATCAAGCGGATCCTTGTCGCACGGTCTCGCGACTTCCCTGTTGCCCTCGAAAAAGGCGGGATACTTGGAGTCGTGTCCATTGTACTGCCAACCAACGAGATATACAATTTTTGGAATACCGAGGGTTATTTCGTCCATCCCCTTGATGGCCTCGAACGCCTTCTCGCACGTCATGCGTACCGTCTGCTTTCCGTTGTCCCGCATCTTGAATCTTCCAAGATGCTCACGGTCATACTCCGCATGCGAAAGAAACAGCTTGGTCACATACGTCTTCGAGTAGTCATGGCGCGGTGTGACCACCCACTTGAAGTCCGCCTGCTTGAACGGCGTAGTCCTGATCGGCTCATCAAGCGTAAAAACATCCGCGTCCGCCATCCCAATGGACGCGACCGCTGCGGCAGCGATTGCAAACCACAGGCTGATCTTCTTTTTGGGGATTGACTCAAGTGCCTTTACACGACCATAAAACATGCATAAACCTCCTTTACCCAGGCTGTTGCTAATTATACAAAATCGGGCTGGACAATGCAACCACGACATCTTGAATACAAAACTCATTTTTTTCAATTACGTTTCCGCATCGCTACGGCGAATAGACCGGCAGCGGTTAAAAACAACCAGCCGATTAGGACGGTCGGAAGGTGTAGCGGAGCAAAGACGCCGAGGATAAGAAGCACGAGAAGAGCAAGAATCGCTGCCGATAGGAAAAGAATCAGATTCTCCAACCGGAATAATCGCTCGGCACTCATTTGAGTGAAGCCAATCATATCCAAAAGGCGGAAATGAGGTTGCGCGGCTTGACGGTTGCGGAACATAAGGAGGATGAACGCACCCAAACCCAGCAGAAATCCGAGCACACCCAGTTGAAGGAAGATTGCGAGGTAACGATTTTGGAACGACTCCGCCTCCGCCATGAAAGCATCAACCGATCGAATATGCGGGCAATACGGTTCCAAATACGCACGGCAGGCCGCCAGATCGGCATCATCTCGAATAAGGAAGAAACGCGCCCCTTGGACCTCCGGGAAGAGTGTCTGGAATGCGGCTTCATCAATCAGGACGCCCCGCTGGAAAACCGATGCTTTCAATGTCCGCTCAATCCGCAGCTCGCCTTCAGGATAAGCGAGGCAATCACCCACCTTCTTTTTGATTATCCACTGGAGGGACCCGGCATCGACAGCCGCGCCACCAAGATGCAGGAATGCGGTTTCTCCCGTAAGGGCGCAAAGATCGCAACCGTAAACCGTCGGGAGACTGGCCTGCAACAAGTTCGCGCAATCCGCCCGGTCCGCCTCCCGGACACGAACGGGAAAGAGACCATCAGGAAAAGGCGCATCGTGGGAGGGAACGACTGACAATTGCGTTTCCGCAACGTAACGCCGTCCGAAACCGTCCTCGCCCCGTGCTTTAATTCCGAACCCACCGACGCCCAAAGTTCCAAGAAAGCCCAGCGCCAACAGAATCAGGCAAAAACGGTGTTCGGGCAATTTACGCAGGAATGATAGTCCAGCGAGTTGGCACAGGGTTCGCGGATAGGCGTGTAACCGTAACGGAGCGAATTGAAGTCGCGTGACGTTTTCGCGAAGTGACCAGCGGGTGATTAGCCAACCAGTCAGGATAGTAGCGAAAAAGGCAATCAAAAAGCTGATTGGCCGAACATGGAAAGTGAGGCGTTCCAAATTGACGATTCCGTTCCAAATCCGTTCCAGCAAAAAGAGTTGGATAACACAAAGCCCGCATCCAAGAAGCAGCCCCATTGCGGCTCCGGGCAAAATGAGTGCAAGAATCTCTGATTCAAGAAAACGATTCAGCCGGCGGCGGTCAGCCAGATAAGTTCGAAGAATGGCCAAACTTTCAGCGCGGTCCTGCCAGTGAAGACGAAGCAACATGGCTAACGTCAGTAGTGCGGAAAAAATCAAGAAGATGCTCAGCCCGAGAAAAAGCGGGGCGAAGGAGACCCCGTTGTCAATTTTCTGACGGAGCGTATCGGCAACCGCCTCACACCGATAGAGCGTCGGCAGAGACCGCATCGCCTGAACGATTTCGCCGCGAAGCCGGTCGGGATCGTATCCTTTCGGGAAGATTAGCAAATTGCAGGTGTCATATCCGAAGAGCGTTTGCGCCTCCTCGAAGTTAAGATATAGTTTGGGTTTGCTCCGGTAACGGTCCCAGTATGCCTCGTCGGCCTTGGTAACCCGTTCGAAATCGACCGGGATACCAGCATCCCACAAAGAACAGTCATCCACATCGGTCAGACCGGGGATGTCGGGACGCAACGCATCCCCAAACGCGCGGTCATCCATCCGGGTTACGGTAGTAAAGTTGTGGCGACGGGTCACGATTTTACGGTAACCGTCCGTCAAGTAGTAAGTCAAATCCGCGCCATTCGGAAAGGCTTCCGGCAAGTCATCGGCAAGCGCGGCGGTTCCTCGCGCCACGGCGAATGGACCTTTCTCAAACGCGCCGATAAAACAATAATCGAGATGGGCGGTTTGGTTCGAGAACGATTCAGCAAAGGAGAAGATCCCCGCCGTCGCATCGGGGAAACGTTCACGTAGAAACTTCGGCAAAAAGAAGGCTTGTGATTTCAAGACTGGCGAACCGTTCCATGTCTCCATAACAAGTTGCGAGAGAGCCCAAACGGTTTCATCATCTGGCGGGGACGGATTCTGCTGCCACACCTCATTGACGGCGGCTGACGGGACGTCCAGCGCATCCGCGAGCAATGCTCGCGGCAAAAATAGGTTCAACACCTCTTCCTGCGGGTTGGCAAACGCGGCTTCGGCATAAACGTTTGTACAGACATCTTGGAAAAGCAATTGGAGCTGTTTCAACTTTGGCGGACGGCCCATCAGACTTTCGCTGGCGATAGCGGGACGGGTCGCCAGAAGTACACTCATCCGGTCACCTGGTTTTAGATTCAACCGTTTGGCCAAGGCAGGGCTTGACAATGTGTAACGCCCGTTAAGATTCGTTTCAGACGCAAGAGCGTAAAGATGGATTTTGGTGGTTAGGTGGTTAGGTAGTGCGGTAGTGCGGTGGTTAAGGATACCCTCGGCGTGAAGGACACCTCCGGTGAGACTAGTCTCGACTGGAAATGGGAAAATCAACCGTTCCGACAAGAAGGCGGTGTTACGGTTCACCCGGTCGTGGAGCGTTCCCCGAACGCTGTCACCGATCAGCAACGCGCCGGTGAGGATAGCGGAGATGAGTGCAGCGCCCGCCGCCAAAGCTAAAAAGGCTTTGCGGTAGTAAACACAATCGCGACGAAAAAGCCTAAGGAAGGTCATGGCGCAGTTAAAGGAATGAGGTTGGGGAAAAAGTCCAACGCACGGGGGTTATGAGTCGCGAGCAGTATGGCTACGCCCTCCTCACGGTTGGCATCCTGGATGCAAGTGAAGAAAGCGTCACTCCGTTTTTGATCAAGCGCGGAGGTTGGTTCATCCAGAAAAAGGAAAGCGGGCTTTAGAAGCAACGCGCGGGCAAGGGCGACCCGTTGCCGCTCGCCGCCGGAAAGTTGCGCGGGAAAGAAGTCCTGCCGCTTTTCCAACCCAAAGCGGGCCAACCACTTTCGCGCAGTATCTAAACGATCTTCTCTTTCCCCGATGGTGGGAAGCAAGACATTCTCCAACGCGGTTAACTGAGGAAGCAGACAGGAGGCTTGGTCGGCAAATCCGATGTTTTCACGCCGAAACCTCCGACGGGCTTCATCCGGCATCGCATACAGATCCCGTCCGTCATAGGCAATCGTCCCGCTGTCAGGCCGCTCCAATCCGCAAAGCATCCGCAAGAGTGTGGTCTTACCACTTCCGGAAGGCCCCATAAGTACCTTGACCTCCCCAGCGGCTAGCTCCAGATCAAATTGATTAAAAAGCTCAACCCGCTCTCCGGCGGTCTCGAAGCTTTTAGCCAAGTGTTTGATATCAAGGCGCATCGCGGTTCTCCTCCAAATAATAGAACAAGCCTCCGCCCTCATCAGCGACCAGTAGCAGGTTACCTTGCCGGAGACAACCATAACGGCAATCAGCCTGAAAGTCTGTAAGCATGGTTCGGTGCCAAATTCTTTCTTTCCGGTTCCAACGGTAGAGTTTACCCCGGCAAGTCACGCCATATAAAATCGAATCACTGCCTGCCTGAATGGGCGTCAACGGCTCGTCCGCTTCCAGAGAACCGATAGAATCGCCGCTCTTACGGTCAAAAATCGGGAAAATCTTACCTGTTAAATTCGCGACCGCAATCGTTCCCGTCACAAACGGCGCTGCAATTGACCCCGCCTGAACTGGTTGCCGCCATCGGACAGTCCAACCTTCCGTGTCAACAACAATAAGTTCCCCACCGTGCGTCTGAACATAGAGGAGGCCGTCGAATAGAACCGGTTGGGCGGGAATCGGCGATTCGAAATCCAGCTCTCCAGCGACATTCCCGGTTCGAATTTCTATCCGTCTAAGTTTTCCGTCACAATTACCGAGAAAAAGGTAGCGCCGTTCGGCATCGATAACAGGCGTGGCGTTGATTTGTCCACCGCATTCGACTTGATGCCGGCATTCGCCACTATGTGGATCGAATGCATAGAGGGTATGGTCATGGGAACCGACCCAAATCAGATTACCACTCAATATAGCGCCACCGGTAATCTGGTTACCTGTACGATAAGACCACCGTTCGCCGGTTCCCGGCTGGAAGGCGTGGAAAACCCCATTTTCGTCACCAACGAAATAACTGTCATCCCAGAACAGGACTGCCGCCGAAATCGCGTTGGAACAGACTGAATAAACCTCCGGTGGTTTTTCATCTCCATTGATTGAAAAGTGACGGATTTCGCCGCGACTGTTTCCTGCGACAACGCCGTCAGCAACTAACGTTAAGACGCCTAACGGAACGGTGTCCAATTGGAGTTGTCCGCTACGTTCCACCATAGAACCGTCGGACGCTGTTGGGATATCACGGTCGAGGAAGGATAGAATAATTAGAGCGAGCCCCAATAAGGATCCGGCACCGATGATGATTTTACGGAACATACGTTTCCTTCCTCAACGTTAATGCGCCGGTCGGACAGACACTGCAAACTGCAGTCGCTACAGCTTCTGGCAGGTCATCCCAGTTGTTTGGTGCGAGCGAGATAACGGAACGGTAACCTCGATTGTGGACGGAAAGCCATCCTTCCGATACAGCGATACATCGGTTGCACAATACGCATTTCCCGCCCTCGAAAATCAGATGACGCGCAGTAACAGGCGGAGGGGGTATCCATCCGTTCTTCGTCTTTTTAGCATGATAGATTTTAATCCCGTCCAGCAATAGGCATGAGGTGCGGGCTGAACAGGTACCGCACCGGAAATCATGACGCTTAAGCATCAACTCGAAAGCTGTCCGCCGAAAAGCATCAACCCGTTCTCCGCGACTCTCGTAAACATGACCGCACTGGACCCGTGCCTCGCAACCAGGAACAAAACGGCTGAGCGTTGCGTCCCAAACGGCACAGACCATGCAGTGAGCGACTTCGTTGACACCCTTGAGATGACATAGCGTTGGAAGGTCGGGGACAGCTTCGAACAGGGTCTGGCCGGGCACGAACGGAAAGAGTTTACCGTCCATTAGATAACTGTCAGGTTCCACTTCCTGCGTTTCGACCTGAGGCGTTTTATGAGGAACGGATAGCGGTAGCACCAGTTTTTCTAACCGATTGCGGATGGCTTTTTCCGGGCAAACCGACCGGCATACGCCGCATTTCACACATTTCGCTGGGTCGATTTGCGCCTGTTCCAAAATTTCACAGGTGATGGCGTCGGCTGCGCAAACCTGAGCGCATTTGGTGCAGCCAATGCAGGCATCGGTGATTTCGAATTCAGTCAGCTCTGGACACTTCCCCGCCGGACAGGCGCCGCGCAAATGCGCCTCAAATTCGTGCCGGAATTCATGCAACGCGCTGAGGACCATGTTCGGCGCAGTCCGTCCAAGCGCGCAGAGGGAACCCTGTTGAATCTGGCGGGCCAACACTTCAATCCGGTCAAGGATGTCCGGCGGTTTAGGTCCGCTCTTAGTTAGGGATTCAACCCATTCGCAAAGCTGAAGTACTCCCTCACGGCATAATACGCACTTGCCGCACGATTCATCGCGCAAAAATTGGAGAAAATAGAGGGAAAGATCGACCAAACAATCGCGTTCGTCAATCACAATCAGGCCACCCGACCCCATCATCGCGCCGCTTTGGCGTAACGATTCGTAATCGACCGGCAGATCGAAATTCCTTTGGGCAATGCAACCGCCCGACGGTCCGCCGATCATGACCGCCTTAATCGTATGCCCCTCTTCCGCGCCGCCACCGAAGATTTCAACGATCTCCCCGACGGTGATACCGATCGGCACCTCGATTAACCCGCCCTGCTTGACCTTGCCCGCCAGAGCGAACGCTTTGGTTCCGTGCGAATGTTCCGTACCGATCGCGGTGAAAGCCGCGCCGCCGTCTGCCAAAATTACCGGGACGCAGGCAAAGGTCTCGACATTGTTCATAAGGGTTGGCAGACCGTTCAGCCCATATTCTACCGGGAAAGGCGGACGTTGCCGTGGAATGCCCCTGCGCCCTTCGATCGACTCCAGCAGGGCAGTCTCCTCGCCGCACACAAAAGCGCCCGCGCCGCGGAAAAGCAGAATTTCAAAAGTGGGTGAAATTGCGTTGAACAGGCCGTGTTCCCGGAGCTGTCCGATGACACGTTCCAGCACGGTAATCGCCTGCGCGTACTCCTCCCGGATGTAAATGATCGCGCATTCGGCTTTGACCACTCGCGCCGCGATGAGGATCCCTTCCAGGACCCGGTAGGGATATGACTCCAACAGCATCCGGTCCATGAAAGCACCGGGATCGCCCTCGTCGGCGTTGCAAATAACAACCTTGCGATTACCCGGTGCTTCATAAGCCAGCCGCCACTTTTCGCCGGTTGGGAAACCGCCGCCACCCCGTCCGCGGAGCTTTGCCTGTTTTAGTTGGGCGATAATCGCTTCGGGAGAGAGAGTAAGTGCCTTTTCAAACGCCTGTAAACCACCGCCTTGGCGATAATCGTCGAGCGATTCAGGGGATGCGACGCCACTATTGCGGGTCACCAGTCGCGTCGCGTTGATGAGGGTATCCATCGGGGTCGCCGCGCTGCAGGAACAGGCGTGGCGGCTGTAGAAGCGGTCAAGGAACCGCTTGCTTTCCCACGAGATCCGCCGAAGTCCGCCAGTGGGCTTAAAATGGTTGTTAAGCAGCGTATGGATATCGGCCGCTTGAACGCGGTCATAGTGATAGATCGCATCGGGGCAAACCACCGTGACAATCGGAGCACGGTATGACATTCCGTGGCATCCTACCTCCTTGACCGTAACCGGCAACCGCTCGTCGTGACAGGCACGGGTTAACGCCTCGAAAATACGGTCACTTCCCGCCGCCCGGCAGGAAGAACAACGGCAAACACGGATTTCCGCCTCGGTTTCGCCGGTAATCGCATTGGCGGCGGAAGTCTCCTCCTCGCCGGCCATCATCTGAAACTCATCGAGAATCCGCGGGATATCATCGGGCGTGACATGACCGAAGATGTGACGGTCAATCTGGATTGCGACCGCCAACATGCAACAGCCCAGACATGCGACCTTGCTGAGAGTGAATAGCCCGTCTTTGGAGGTGTCCTCACCCGGAGCGAGGTCCAGATAATCGGCGAACGCATCGTAGAGTTTTTCGGCGCCCTTGACATAACATGCTGCCCCGATGCAGACCTTGATCTGGTGTTTGCCGCAAGGTTTGAAACGGAACGCCTGATAGAAGGAAGCGACGCTGATAATCCGATTGACCGGGATCGCGAGTTGTTTCGAGAGCGCCGCAAGCGCATCAGGGGCGAGATAACGGTCCCGCCGCTGAAGACGGATCAACTCCGGCAGGAGTGGATGAATCATCATGGTTCCGCCTCCAGACAGATCAGGTCATTCTCCCCTGTCCGCACGATCAGATTACCTTGAGAGAGTGCGGGAACCGCGAAAAGTTTCGTCTTCAACGCATACTTCGCCTCTACTGTCAGCTTCTCCCGCGTGGCAGAGAGCAACAGCAGGTCTCCGTCCAAATTGGCGGCGATAATCTTACCTCCAACGGCAACTGGCGAAGCGTAAAAACCGTTATCGAAGTTTTCTTCAAACAGTTCTTTACCATCTTTTGCGTCGATACCCAAAACGCTCCCGCCACTGGTAAAGAGAAGGTAAAGGTCGTTGTACAACACGGCCGATGAAACATCGGGGGAAGGCGTGTCCTCATTCTTAAAAAGGATTTTACCATCGGTTGACGAGAAAGCACCGGTGAAGGCGCCGGTGTTAGAGAAGTAAAAAATTCCGTCTCGTGCGGCACCGGAGGCGGCCACCTCCCCACCCATACACTCCAGACGCCAGAGCGAATCACCGGTTTGCGCGTCATACGCCTCCGCAGTCCGACAACCCGCCGTGAAAATAATCGCCTTGCCGTCAGCGACACATGCAACCGGACTCGACCAAGAGGGGGCCGCGTCCCTTTTCTTTTCCCATAACGTCGCGCCGTTCAGGACATTGAAGGCGTAGAGGGTTTGGGCCTCGTTGAGATCGTATTGGACGATAATCCGATCTCCCAACAACAGGGGCGATGAAGCGTAACCGTAAGTAATATCAGGAAAGGGAAGTTGTTTACGCCATACCGTCTCGCCAGTATGGGAACAGCAAACCATTTCACCGGTTCCAAAGATCGCATAGACCCGCTCCGCATCAACGCAAACGGTCGGCGGGGCGAGACCGGTATCCTCCGAAACCTCCGGAACCTGCGGCGCTTTGTCGCAAACCACACGCCATTTTTCTTTACCAGTTTGCACATCGTAACAGAAAAGGGTTCGGGCTTTTTCATCCGCGCCCGTAAGGAATACCGATCCGTCCCAGACTACCGGGGAATTGTAACCGGGCGAAGCGATGGCGGTTTTCCATTTTTCGCGAAATCTCCAATTGGCCGGAAGCGCATTTCGGTTGGGTAGCAGCGAACCGCGGAACTGGGGCCACTGGTGCGTCTCTGCCTCTACCGCCTCGGCAAGAACGGGCGTTTTGGCGGCGGTCGGCGAAGGTTGTCTGCCGGATTCGAAAACAGTGGCGGGAACATCTGCTGCGGTTTTAGACGCAACCGCCACCGTATCAGACCGATCCGGCAATGGGCGGGAGGACGAACGGCGGATATACGCGAGAACCGAAAAGAGGGCGACAACCCCGCATACGGTGGTAGCAATCAACTCGCCGCTATCATGTTCCGGCGATACCGGATAGCCTTTGGGAACGGAAAGCTCGGGCGGAAGGAAAAAACGTTCCGCGCCCAGCAGAAGGCAAAAGACGAGCAATCCGACACCGAGGAGACGAAGTCCAAACCGCCGTTTGTCATGGGTCTGGAAATAGCTGGCGCGGTAGAGGTAATCCAGCTCACGGGCAATCGCGGCGAGTTTTGGATTGGACATATCTTGCTGTTTCAAATGCTCCAGCTGCTCAAGTCCGGCGGTGAGAACTTGATCGCCACGGATAGCGTCATGAAGCATGTGTATCCCAAGAAGAATCAAAAAAATCAAGGCAATCTTCTGAAGGAAACGGAGAGTCGAACGAATCGCGGGATTTTTCATGAGGCTGTCCCTTCTTTCGGTTCGCGTTTGCGGTTCAGCGGGCACGCAGCGTAGCATCGGCCGCAGCAAAAACAGAGTGACGGGTCAATCGTGTAAGAACGAGATTCCTTGCGGCGGCGGTTTTCGGCGATCAGTTCAGCCATGACCACGCCGGCCAGAAGGACACCCGCCAACGGCATACCCCAATCGAAGATGTGGCGGACCTGCGCGACCTCGTTTTGTAACTGAGCCAACGGGGTACCGGAGGTTTCAAACGCCTCGACAGCATCGTTGGTTTGATGAGTCTCGATATCGGCAAGAAGTCGGACAGCGGGGTGATGTCCGCTGATAATTGGCGCGGCAAACCAACCGAGGAGACCGCCAAGACAAAGCGCCAGCGGCAACGAGGCGATGAGCCGGGATAGACGCCGCACACCGCGTGCCTGCACATCGGCTGTGGGGGCATCTTCCGGTGGAAGAACGGCCCCGTTGGGACACCCTTGTTCGCAAAGGCGGCAGGTGATACAGGTTTTGACGGTAATCGCTGGAGTTTTCCATGCGACCAACGAAAAGAGCCGAAGCAGAACCCCGTATGGGCAAACGTAACGGCAGAATGGACGGGAGACGAACAAACCCAGTAAAAGAAAAGCAACGGTGGGAATGGAAGAACTCCACAGGAAAAGCGGCAAGTAAGGATCAAGCGAACAGAGCGGGAAGGTCATGCCCGCCACAACGGCGACCACGATTAAAAGAAAGAGCGCAATCGGAATGAGCCGCAAGGCACGGTCAACCGGCAAAGGAATCTGGATTGATTTCCAGTGCAACAACTCTTGAACCGCTCCAAGCGGACAAGCTCCCGCACAGAAGAGGCGGCCAAAAAACAGGGCTGTCGCGAGTGGAATCGCGAAGAGAAGGAGTAAACCGTAACCTAGCGGATGGTCATGGACAAAGGCGGCAAGCAGATTCTGGAACATCCCAACCGGACAGGGACACGCGGTGAAGAGAAACCCGAAAATCACGACACCCGCTAGCGCAAGCAAGCGCATCGCCTTCGCGGAACGCCATCGATAGAAACAAAGCCCGGTCACCGCGAGAAAGAACAGCAATGCGCTCACCCGCCAAACGATTGGATCACGAATAAACGTTTCCAACTGAAGCTGAGGCAGGATGTAATTTTCAAACTCAGGCGCAGGGAAGCGGGCTTGGGCCAAAATCGGAATCATGTTTTCACCTCTGGCGGACGCTTGAAGAGATAAGGTTTGTCAGCGGGTACTCGAACAACCGCATTTGAAGGGCAGATTTCCGCAATGCGGCATTGGTTGCACTGCTTGCAGAGCCCTTGACGGATTTGGAGGAAGAGCGATCCGTTCCCAAACGCCGCACAACCCTTCACGCATTTGCCGCATCCGATACAAGCCTCTTCGTCGATGGTATATTCGAAATAGGGATCCTCAATATACTTGCGCTTGATGGCGTCAGTCGGGCAACGCAGATTTTCGGCTGCGGTGTCAAACTTAATCCTTTTGTCCTGATAATACCCGCTGCAGAAGAGGCAATATCCGCAGGCTGCGTATTGATGAACGCATTTCACGGCAGAGTGTCCAAGGACACAAGCGGTCTCGCACTTGCCGCACTGAATACATTTGTCTGGATCAATCTGCCACAGGAACGCCGCTTGCCGACTCTTTCGTTTTCCGATAAGCCAGAGAAATGGAGCCAGTAAGCCTCCGCCAAAGAGAACCCGTAGGAATTTACGCGTCGAAATCATAATTAACCTTCCAATGGCTGCGCCGGGCAACGTCATACAGATGGATGACACGCTTCTCGCGGTAGAGATAGTAATCGTGTTCGGAAAAAGAGAGGTCGGTAGCGATCTCACGTTCCAACGCACCCGACGGAGCATAGATGCGGGCGAGACGCGTACCCTTTTCCATCGTTACAAACCGTCCGCCCGCCAGCGCCGCGAAACGGACCGGGTTACAGCAACCGCCGAACGGTTCCGTCGGTTGCCATGAGGCAATGAATCGTCCGGTATTCGGATCGAGCCGTTCCAGACGCTTGCGCCCGACATTGGCGACCCATAGCTCGCCGTCCGGAGAGAGATCGATGGGGAAAGCCGCGCCGGGAATGATGAAACGGTCCTCACCGCTGGATTCCCAGACAAGATCTCCGGTTGCAACGTCATGGGCGCAAACGGTTTTCTTTTTTCGGTCCACACTGAAACGGAGCGCACCCAGCTGAGGAACGGGTGGATGCAACGCCGCGTCCGGAGGTGTGAAAGGAGGCTCCGGTGGCGGAAGCGCGCGTAGACGCGGTTTGCGCCTAAAAAGAAAAACGCCGAGAATTCCTAAAGCGAACAAACCGCCGAAAAAGAGGATTCGTTCACGGTTGGAGAGTTTCATGGTGTGGTCTCCTTTCTGAGGTCAAGGCATGCGAGAGATTTGGAGTCGCGAAGGATCATAAGCCCCCCGGCAAAGGCGATCGGTCCCCAAGCGTCGACACCGGGCAGAACTTTGTGTCTCGCCAGGCGGGTGAAGGTTTTGCCATCCAAACCGAACACATGGAGGATTCCGTCATCATCGACAATCCAGAAAGCGTTGTCAGCAAAGAGGTACGGGCCGAGACCGAAACGGTTCTCTTTACCGCTGGAGGCGGTTACCGCAGGAAGGGTTTCCGTATTCGCCGCAACCAACTCCGCTCGCAACGCACCGGCGTCTTTGGGCTGAATCGTATAGAGCGTCCCGTCTATAATCAACGGGGTCTGCTGTTCTGAGGCGGGGCCTTGGGTCGGCTTCCACTGCTTGTCGAGCGTGGCGGTGATTTGCCCGTCGGTCTCCTGAAGGGATAGAATCGCAGACCCCGCGCCATAACCTGCGGTCAAGAAAAGACGATGGTCATCCAACGCAACCGGCGTAGGGGCCCAAACAGCGGGTTTCCACGCCGAGGAGCTCCACAAGAGCTTTCCATCGCGGTCACAAGCGGCAATTCCACCGAGGGCGGCGTACACGTAACACGCGCGGTTGAGCAGAGTGGCGGGGAGAATCGAAGCGTGGGACATCTTGAATGCCGCATCATTTGGAAGTTCCCAAACGGGCTTTCCAGTTGTAAGATCAAATGCCGCCATCAGAACCTTTTCGCCTCCGATACCCAGTATGACCCGTTTACCATCGATCAAAGGACACTGCCCCGCGTACCATTGCGGTATCTCACAACCATAAGTCGCAACGAGATCGCAGCTCCAAAGCAGATCGCCGGATCGCGCGTCCACCGCCATCACGTGTCCGGCGGGACCGAGGCTCACAACCACGTGATCGGCATACGCTGGAACGGTTCTGGATTTACCGTGGTTACGGCGAATCGGGTTTTTGTAACTTCGCCGCCATAGCTCAGCGCCGGAGATAAGGTCGAAACAACGCAGAGCATCCGCGTTCCGTTCTTCCCAATAGTCCAACACGTACACTCGGTTTTCAGCAATGATCGCGCCGGCGTAGCCCTCGCCGAGATCAGCTCGCCACAAAACCTTCGGACCGTCTGCCGCCCAGGTCTTGGCCAACGGCGGGGTCTCCCGTACAAGGTTGTCACGGCGGTTGCCGCGAAAACAAGGCCAGGAGGCGGCAATGGCGGCAGAGGAAGGTTGGGCTTGAAACGGGGTAAAGGTCTCTCCAATGCGGGTCGTGTTTGTTTTGATCACACGGTGTTCCGAACCGTCCCGTTGTTCCGTTGCATAGCCGATGGTACGCGGAGAGCGGTAATCAAGATACAGCCAAAGACCCGCGCAAGCGGCACCGATGGCGAGCGTTTTCAAAACGGCTGGAATAAGCGTCACCGCAAACCACCTTTTGCCGGTGGCTGTCGTCGATGATCGGGTATTCTTTTCGTCTTCCGTCATTCAGTATCTCTTTCAAACATGGCTATCAAGTTTCAAAATGCAATGAAACCAACTCAACTCCTCAAAAGTAACGAAGAAAGTATACACCATCCTGCGGCAGATTGCAACACTAGTGCCGTAATAAATCGAACGGAAGATGGTCGCAGGCGTGAAGCAGAAAGATCGGGGCATAAAGGGTTTCGCTATACCAGAGGTGGGCGAAGTAGAGTCCGATAGGTTCGGGCGGTATGGTTTCGGGATGGCGGACGTATGGAGCGATGAACCGTGCGGCCCGCTGGATGGCGGTACGAGCATCAGGGTAAGAGGCAAGGGCCGAAATACAACGCGCGGTAAAACAGAGATAGTCGGCTTCCGAGTCGGCGCTCCCCCAGCCGCCTGACGAGTGCTGGTGTGCGAGTAAATAGGCACGTGCCCGGTCGAGGAATGGGAACGGTTCGCCCGCAAAGTGTTCCAGCACCACGGCCGACCCGTAAATCGGCGCGTATTTGTCCGCCGCACGTTGGTCGCCAAACCAAAGGGGCAGAAACGCGCCGTCAGGACGTTGGACTTTCTGGAGAAACCTAACGCATCGACGCATCGCCCGCTGTACCTGCTGCCGGAGCGGGGCTTGCAAATGGGGTTCGTAGAGTGCGAAAGCCTTGTAGGCATGCGCGGTTAGATCGGGGCAACTACGGTCGAAGGGGAGTTTGCCCCACCCTTTGCAGAAGGTGGGGAATCCTCCGTCTCGGTTCTGGAGGTGCAAAAGCCAACGAAGTCCGGCTTGAACGGTCGGGGAAGCGCTTTCGCCCAAAGCGTGAAGGGCGATCAAAGCGGCAGGCGTATCATCCGCGTCGGGAACGCCGCCCGAATGCGTGGTCCAAGCCCATCCGCCCGGTTCCGAACGGGTAAAAGGATGGAGTGTCCTGGTCTGATGGTCGGCCAAAAGGGTTCGGTAACGCACTCGCTCCGTCTCGTCCAGACGGGGGGACAGTGCGGTGATAGCTAGGGAAGTGACCCATTGGCGCAGGTCACGATCAATCGGCCAGGCGCCGTTTCCCCGTTGGGTATCAAGCAGAAAACGAATGGCGCGATGGGCGACAGGGTGATCCGCTAAACCTGCCGCGCAAAGGCAGAGCGCGACAAAACCGGTTAAAGGCGCTGCCTCTAAGAATCCGCCGTCCTCCGGTTGTTTGTCCGCCAGGACTCGAAGAGCTTTCGGTCGCGCCTTGGCCCTGACGCGAGGAATTAAGCCCTGACCGGAATGTGCAAGTTGCGCCAGCCCGATGGCGATCAGGGCAGGAATAGCGTAACTGACCACCGGCAGCCGGAGATACTTGAACAACGTTTCAGGAATCAAGACGGCCTCAAAAGGAAAACGTGGCATCGCCCGCCAGGCGGTATCCGCATTGGGGAAGAAACCTGCGGCAGTCGCCAACGCGAGCAAGGGTACGGAGAAGGTAAGATCGTTTCCGTAAGCGGCCAGCAATCCTTTTCTGACCGAAGGGAAGTCTAATCCCCCGAGGTGTGATTCAAGAAACCTTCGGGCGGGTTGAAGCCGTTCGAGCGGAACCCCGGTACGGGTAAGAGCAACGGTAGCAAGAAAGGTGGCGGTCAGATTGGCGGGCGATTCCGGAGAGTCGCCGTATACGCCATCAGCATCGGCGTGAAGAAGGAGCCAGTCGCGGGCTTTTGCGATTGGTTCGGCGTATGCTTGCGGATTGGCCAGATGAAGGGCTACTAGCGCGACGGCCGTGGAGATGGCGGAATCGGAGAGCCCGCTGGCGAAATAACCGTCCGGATCACGTTTGGAAAGCAAATACTCCATCAACTCCGTCATAGCGTCAACCCCATGGTAAGCAACCCGTAGGCGGTGTATTCCAAATCGCCGACAGGATCGTCGGGCGTTGCCGCAAAAAGTCCCGTGTCGCGAAAGCAAGCACGGAGGAACGGTTTCACCGTCTGTCGCAACGGATAATCAGAAACATGGAGCGCAAAAGCGGCGGTCGCGGTAGAGAGCAAATCGCCCTGCGGCGCGCAGGGAACGGCTTTAAACGAACCGTCAGGCTCCTGAAGGGATTGCAATGTTTCGGCGGCTTCCCTCCGTACGTCTCCCGCAAGCAGGAAAAGGGCGGCGGCGGTCGCGTTGACAGCGGGGAGTGTTGCGCCTTTTACATTGGCATACCCCCCATGTCCGATGCAATAATCGGTAAGGTCGGACGGCGGATCGTTCAGTCCGAAATCACGGAACGCGGCAGTAATCATAAAACGGGCGTAGGGTGTCTCAGGATCGCTCTGCGGATAGGAGGTGGCGGGAAGGTCGAGCAGTGCCATCAGCATCTCAGAACGGACGGGAAGTCGGAGCATCCGGCGTAGACGGATTACGGCGATGGCGTGAACCGCATCTAGGTCCGAGAGCGTGATCGCCGCGACCGCGCGCCGACAAGCGGAAAGGTCGAACCGCGCCCGAACCAGCCGCGCAAGCGGCATCGCAAAGAAGGTGTAGTAGAGATCGCCCTGCCCGTTACGGCCGCGAAAAAGCCCGTTGGCGGTTTGGGCAGATTCAATCTCACCTCGCAGAGCGCGGACGGCCTCAGGAGCCATCCGGCGTATGCCTTTTTGGATGGCTTGTGCAAACGGTCGGTCGAATCGGCCTGTTACGGGACGGAAGATGCGGGAAAGGCGCTCAAACATCGTTCAGCACCTTTCCGATCAAGCGGTATAACAGGATTTTCAGAGCGGGATCGGTGAGGGTTTCCAGGGTGGCATAGGCACGGGAACGATAATCGAAATAGCACTCGGTGACAATCCGGCGCGCGTCGTCGCGCGGAATCGAGCGGCTCCGCATGACGCAATCGACCGCAGAAGCAGGGTTGGGCGCTTCGTCGTCCAAATCGTCACGCAATTGAAAGGCGATTCCGAAAGCGTCGGAGAAAGCTTCAAGAAGTGCTTGGTATTCCCTAAGCCTTCCCGCCGCAATCGCGCCCAGTAGCAGGGCGACGCGGAAAGCGGGAACCGTCTTTAGCCGATCGATCGCCAGACAGGTTTCGAGGCTGCGCGGTTGATCAGCGGTTTCAAACTCCAAAGATTGGCCAAGGGTCAATTCGCAGTGCGCTCGCGCGGCCTCCGCAAGCATTGCGACGCGCTGGTCGGCGGGAAACTCGGTACGCGTGAGAAGTCGGTACCCTTCTCCAAGCAGGAAGTCGCCAGCGTTCAACGCGGCGGACTCGCCGATCTTCTTGTGAAGAGTCGGTTCACCGTAACGGATCGGATCGGCATCCTCAATATCATCATGAATGAGCGATGCTTTGTGGAAACACTCGATTGCCAATAGAATCGGCTCCAAAAAATCGGGCAGCTCAGTCCGGCGACTCAAAACGAGGAAAATGGCCGCCGCTAGTAACGGGCGGTAATGTCTACCTTGGTTGAGAAGCCAAAGAATCTCGGCTTTCGGAAAACGGTTGGCGCATTCGTTCGCCAATTCTAAATACCGGTTCAGAGATTCGGTTTGGAATAGCTGGCTCAACGGTTTTCGGAGATCATGAAAAACCGGTAGCGGGAGCGGTTCCGTTTCCGGAACGGAGAGAACCTCAAGCAGAAACTCCGTGTCCGGGACGGTATCCCGGCAACCGTCAACCAACAACGGCACGCCGATGCCGGGAATGCCGTTACGGAATATCGCCGGGAAAGTCTTCTCCATCGACTCTAGGCAAGAGACGCCAATGACCGCTTGAATCACCCCCTGCTCCACCCACTCGCTAACGCTGGAGCTGGATTCGGAGACCAATACCGGGATGCCATGCGACTCCGCCGCTTCGGTAAACGCCGGTATCCGGCAAGCTCCGCAATCCTGGCAGAGGAGCCCCATATCGTCATGCGGTGCTTGGCACCGGTCATGATTACGCAGACAGATCGGCAAGAGCAAAAGCCGCTGATCACGCGGAAACGCGGAAAAGACCGTCTCCCACAACGCATTGTTTAGTAGGATGATCGCGTAGTGGTCATAACCGGCGTCCGTGAGCTGGAGTAGATCGAGTAGACGCTCGGCCTGTTGACGGAGTTGGGAAAGGGTGAGCGGAGGAACCAATCTCGCTTCGGCGACGATTTGCCGAGCGGTTTCACGAATGCGGAAACGAGCTTCGGAATCGGACGGGACCCGTTGTGGCTGGCGGCATGGTGTAGTCATCCGTACGCTCCGAATCCAAAGAAACAGGATCTCTTCATAATCCGGTAAACGAAGGAACGATCGGGAATCTCCTCGCCCGGAAGATCATGGCAGACAAATCGATCGCGCTGGCTGAGGGTTGGCAGAAATTCCCGGTTCGAGGAATCCACGGCACGGTTCTTCGCCAAAAAATCACCTAATTCGCCAGGTTTTTCCATCAGCATGCAGGATCGTCCCTGCCTAGCGCTAAAGGTTCGGAGATTCTGAAGGAAAGAATCGGTCTGGAAAGCCGTCTCAAGATTGGAAGCGTCCGCATTCAGAAAGGTACCTGCGGCTTGGATGATCGGACAGAACTCTACCGCTCCGTTTGGTGCGATGTGGTGGGAAAGCCCCATCGCGCCGGGACAAACCGCCTTACCGTCCGCATCCCAATAAGCGTCTATGATGAATATTTTTGCTCGGCAACGCTGTTCGACGATGAATCGGCGAAGTTCGAGAATCCGATCGTGGTCTAGCGCGTTTTCAGAATCAGGATCGTTTCCGCAGGGTCGGTAGATGTAGTACCACATGTAGTGGACACCTTCCTTGACCAGAAAATCCAGATAGTCCGTGCTTACCAGTTCACTGAAATTGCGACGGGTGATGCTTGCCGCAACACCGGTAAAGAGTCCTGCCCGAACACACGCACGCAATCCCGCCAGCGAGCGTGCGAAAACATCATCTTGTCCCCGCCGGAGTCGGGATTCCGTCTCAAGCCCCTCGATACTGATGAGCGGGGTCACATTGCCGAGGTTAGCCAGTCGGGCGGCAACCTCGTCGGTCAGCGTTGTACCGTTGGTGAAGAGTTGGAAATAGGCGCGGGGATGGGTCTCGAAGAGGGTGAAAAGATCAGGGTGAAAAAGCGGTTCGCCGCCAAGGATTCCGAAAAATGAGGAGTCGTACTTCCGTGCGCAGGCAATGATACCGTTCAGCTGCGCAAGCGTGAGGGCATGGGGCGGATTGGTCGGGGTGACCCAGCAACCACGACACCGCAGGTTACAACGGCTGGTGATGGAAAGCATGAGAAAAGCGGGGAAAAATGGCAGACCCTTGCGTTGCCGACGATCAAACGCCCTAACCGTCCGATGGCCGCGCCAGGCAAACCGCATAAGATTTAAGATGACGCGTCCGGTACAGCCTCGAAGGATCCGGAACATTGCGGAGACTACCATCGCTTAATCGTCCTCCTTAAACAGGCGCAACTTACGGTGCTTCAACCGTTCACGAAAGGCGTCGCGGTCCATCGGCGAGGGCGTGACCGGCTCATCCAACGCGCCGTTCAATCGGGGTTCTTCCGATTTCGGAAAGATGATGGCGTTTTGCGGACAGATACGCGCACAGGCGGGGCAGTCGGTTTTACAGTGATCAGGTTGGACGACACTAACCGATGCCCCTTGCGCAGCGAAGACACCAAAGAGGCAGAAATCCACGCATTTTTTGCACTGGACACAACGGGCGGAATCAATCACGGGGAACCAGGGAACCCATGACGACGACATGTGCGGTTCACACACCACGGGCGTGACTGGTACGGCACGGATAGCGTCCAGAACCGTCTCGACCGATTCAGTCCGAAGGTCCATATAACGCACGGCGGACGGAAAAAGCGCACGTGCCGCACGGGGTTGACATGCCAACACAACCTCCGCGCCTTCAAGGCAACGGAGGGTTTCGGGATCCTTAGCCGCCAGATAACAAAGATCGGGAACGCTCACACAAGGGATTGCCGCCTGTTCACAGGCGGCATGAACGGCCTCGATCTTTTCCCGGGCGATACGCCGATAGGCATGACAATGGCAAAGGACAACGCTCATGGTTTCAGATCGAAAGCCATCAACGTGTCACCGCGCCGGATATAGAGCACCTTGTCCACGATCACAGGATGACACCAGTGTTCGTTAGCTCCGTCGGTGATCTGGAAACGGGATATCTCCTCAAAACCCTTTTCCGGAACTGGTTTGGCCAGAATGACATTACCCCGGGCGTTGTCGTAGATATATAGCAAACCTTCGGCGGTGATGATCTGCCCCTGCCGCACATGCTCCATTGGGGAGGAGAAAAGCGTCTTGCCCGTCTTCAGGTCGATACAGACAAACTTCGGCGCGTTATGGGTGGTCTCGTAGAGTTTGTCATCAAGAATGACAAATCCGTGGTGTTGCGACGACATATCAAAGTTTTTCCAAAGTATTTTGACCGAGCTGGCGGTATCGTCCAGCTCCAACATCATGCCGCCCTGGTTGTAACCGTTACTCATCAAGATTTTCCCATCCAGGTAAACGAGGGAGTTCGCAACAATCCCCCACCGGCGGATATTCCGTCCACTGTCCATTTCCTCCTTGATGTTGACACGCCATACGATCGTCCCGTCGGCGGGGTTGATGCCGAAGAGGAAATTGGAGGTGGCGCCCAACAACTGACGAACGCCCCGGTGAGCAATCAATGTCGGCGACACATAAGAGGAAGGGTCATTAAGTGTCGGCGACTTCCAAATCAGGGTACCGTCCGTCACGGAGAGCGCAATCGCAGTCGTCTCGTCGCCACCCACTGTGCAATATACCGCACGGTCATCAACGGCGGGCGATTCGGCGGTACCCCAATTACCGGTTTTGCCACTGTAGTTTTTCTTGGCTTCCACCTTCCAAAGAATCTTACCACTGGCCGCATCGATCTTTACGACCTCACCGCCGCCGCTGATGGCATACAAAGCGCCATCGCGGAAGGTTGGGGTGGTCCGAACATTCGGGTATTGACCGCTCCATGCGTTACCATAAACGGTCTGCCATTTGCGTTCGCCCTTTTTGTCCAAAGCGGTGATCATTTCAATCCGCTTGTTCTCTTCTTTCCGCTCGACACCGGTTATGTATATAAAATTCCCCACAGCGGTGACGGAAGAGTAACCGAATCCGATACCTGTCGCTGTCCAAAGGCGTTTGGGTCCGTTTTCCGGCCATACCTTCAACAATCCCGTATCGGGGTACGCGCCCATGTGCCCCTCGCCACGGAACTGGGTAACATCCGCACCCTGCGCAATCATTACCGCGCAACACCATCCAATCAGCATGATAGTCTTTTTCATCGTTTTCCTCGTTTGTTGTATCGTTTCGTCACTTCTTTTCCCGGATGTCGAACACCGCCAACGTATTGCCGCGGCGAATGTAAAGAATGCCGTCGCTGATAATCGGATGGGACCAATGCTCCCTGGCCCCAAAACGGATCTGGAAGCGGCTGACCACTTCAAAAGTGTCACCCGGCTTCAAAAGGGCAATCGTCCCGCGCTTCTCTTCGTAGATGTAGAGCATCCCGTCGGCGTAGAAGATGATACCTTTGCCGAGGCGATCCCACTGTTGATCGTAAATCACCTTGCCGGTCTCCCAGTCCAGACAGACCCAGTTGCCCGAGTCGTTGTTGATCCAATTGGAGCCGTAGATTTTTCCGTCCACCTCGACCATACCGTCATGGTGCGGATCAAGCACCTTGCTATTCCAGATCATCTTGACGCCCTTCTTATCCGGGAGCAGCTCGTACATCACGCCGCCCTGGTCGTATCCCGCCGAGACAAAAAAGCGGTTACCCTTGACGACCGGCGGATTGCAATTAATCCCCTGGCTGCGGGAAGGTCGCGCGTAGGTGGCGTAATCGGTGTCCCAGTAGACCTCGCCCGTGGCGGGGTTGACGCCAGTGACTTTTTTCGCGGTCATCAAAATCAGCTGGTCTTCGCAGAAAGCGGGTGAAACATAGGCGCAACGGTCATTGTTGGATGGGGTTTCCCAGACAACCGATCCATCCTCCATCTTCAGCGCGACAGCCAATGCCTTCCGCCCGCAGACGGTGACGAAGACCTTTCCGTCCTTCACCACAAGCGATTCCGCCATACCCCACGGGCCGAATTTGGTTTCGTAGGTCTGAGCCAGATCTTTGTCCCAAAGCTTCTTTCCCTCTTTTGCGTCCAAACAGGCGATCACCCCGCTCCCGGTCAACATAACCAGTTTGCCGTCCTCGTAGGTCGGGGTAGTACGGGCGGCCTGAAAACTCTGCTGCCAGTTCTTTCCGACCGACGCCTGCCACAATTTCTTCCCGTTGAGATCAAGGCAGGTCACAGATTCCATCCGGTTGTTCTCGGCATCAAGTCCGCTCACATAGAGCCGATCTGCGACTTTAATCACGCTTCCCCAGCCGGCGCCCAACTCAGTGTAGGTCCATTTAGGCTCCAACCCCGTTTCCGGCCATGCCTTCAGTAACCCCGTCTCGTTAAACTTTCCCTGGGCATTCTCCCCCCGGAACCGATAGACATCCGCCGCCTGAAGCGATCCGGTTAAAAGACACACCAATCCCGAAAGACCTATTATCCGTTTTGTGATCATCCTTTTCTCCATGGTTTAATCCCAAAGACAACTTATTGGTAAACGAACAACCTCACCTGTTTATTGGCATACATACCATATATGCACATTTTTCGACCTATCCCTGACACCGGCAATATCGTCACACCTTGAAGAATCAACACCCTTTCACATCTCTACTTGAAACCAAGAACGAAACTCGCCGGCGCCCAAGCTTTGAGCGGGAACGTTAATCTGTCATCCTTTACCGCAACCGGTTCTCCCGTCGGCTCACCTCGAAGGTTAACCGGCAAGGCATCTTTCACAGACATCCCCTTGGGAAGCGTAACCGTGACATCACCGCCCCTCCCGGTCTGCTCCCACACGCGCAACACTATGCCGTCACCATCTGGATTGGGACAGAACGCCGTAACGCGAACGCCTTTGCGCGAGAGTGCAACCCCAGTCTGCTCCGGCGCGGTAGAACCGCCCTTCCCGTCCGCAAAAGCCGCTACGGCGGGCTGATGCATCTCCCAAGCCGGCGTGAACACCGCCTGTTCTTCGTCCGCGCCTTCCGATACGGGATAGACTCGCAGCGTCGCCGTCCACGATCCCGGAATCCAAAGCGGATAATTTGTGCTCCACATATTGTTGTAGAGGTTCGCGAAGACCTCAGAATCCGTCGGCACGTAGTCCGGCTCATAGCGCCAAAGCCCCGGCTTACCAAGGCTCCAAAGCGGAAGATCGACCGATGCCACCGCAACTCCGGCTCCGTTCGTACTCGCCCTCACCGTCACGGCGCGGTCTGCGGTGATGAGACTCCGGTTAGCGCCGAAAACAATATCCTTCGAGGGATCAATTGTTGCACCGATGCGGCCAACGCGGAACAAAGGATGATCCACGTTAAACGGCAGACACAACCATCCGCCCTCAGGAATCGGATCGGGAGTCTTGCCAATGACCGTCCAAGAAATATCCACATACGCTGACGCGTTCGGGAACGAGAACTTGATCTCATACCCCTTCGCTAAACCAAGCGTATCTGACAGACGTAGGATGACCTCATCCCCAAGTGTGTTGCGAACCCAATGTGCAGCCCATCCTTTCGGCGTCATCGCGGCGTAAGGCGATTTCTCCGCGTCCGGCATACCCGGCTTGCCAAAACCGTCATTCGGCTGGCGCGTATCGTATGCGGCACGGAATCGCCTAACTTCATTTGTACTAAACCGTTCGTGCAAAAACTGCCCCAAAACATGGTCACCCTGCTTCACGAGTTCTCGCCCGGTGGCGTTCTCCACAAGTGACGAGATACCACCCTTTTCTAGGTTAAACTTGACGGTGAAATGGCGAGTATTCAGTACATCGGGCAGTGAACCGCCCGATCTACCATCGCTGCGTCTCAGTGCCCCAATGTTTGAATCATCCTTAACCACCGCCAACGTCTTGTATCCACCCGCAGGTAGCCCCTTCGCGAAAAATTTCACCTTGTCGCCGTTGCGGACACCGCCAGGCACGGTGAATCCGACCGGCATCTCCACCTCCACCTCGGTGTCGCGCCCGTATGGAAGCGGATTGAATATGACAACGCGTGGGCCATCCACCGAAACGTTCCGCGCAAGAACTGACATCCTCGCGGCAATTCCGTCCAACGCCGTCGCATACGCGCATCTCGCGTAGTCAGCATGATATTCAAAAGTATCGTCAAACCACTTATATTCCCCTGCCTCGTAGCGACTGGAAAAGTTTCCGTCGTATAGCTTCGCGCCGCGCACCGGGTGCCCGCGATGCCCCCAGGTGTGCTCGGAGTACATTCCCGCGTTGCGCCAGGCGTCTTCGAGCCGTTCCGCCACGTCGCCCGCATCAAGCCCAAACGCTCGCAAAGTGGTGTCAAGCTGTCCAAGCGTGATTAGATCGCCAATGGCGCGTCGGTGGATCGCGGTCGCTTCGGGCGTGGACATCGCGCCGTGTATCCAGGTATCGGGCATATCTCCGCGCACAACCGGCAACGACGGATTATCCCGCTCTTCCGCCAAAACCGCATCTACGAATTCATCGGGGTTGCCGAAACGCACACGCACCCCAGGAAGCGTCTTCTCCGCCTTCGCGAAAATTAGGTCAATATCATCTTTCGACGGAAGCCCGGCGTTGTCGCCACCAACGAATATCGCAAGCCACTTGCTATATTTCCATCCTTTTGGCGGTCGAATACTTTTCCAGCCATACTGCGGCGAGGTGCCGAGGAGGATGCGAGAGCCATCTGGGCCTTCCCACCAACACAGCGTCGGCATCTTGTTGGTCACCTGCACGGGCTTGCTGCAACCGTTGATGCCGAGGTGCAGGAACTTCACGCCCGAATGGGCTAGAACGGTGGGAAGCGCCCACGCCTGATCCGGTACATCGGTCTGCTTCGCCCAACGGGAAAGCGGCCTGCCGAACCGGCGCGACATGGCGGAAGAACGACCAATGATACGAACCAGCTCCTCTAGGTCCGACGTCTCCGTCTGAATAGTGAACGGCATCGCGTGCCACATGAACCGGCCTTCGCGCACTGCCGCCTCTAGTCGGGAACGGCGCTCTCCGCCCTGAGACGCGTCTAGTGCCGTCTCCATCGACCATACGGGAAACGTCCAGCAAAAGCGCTGGTCGGTGGGCTTGTCGCGATCAGCGTCGAAAAGGGCGAGCGCCTTGACGGAATCAACCGATCTGATCTTCTCCTGCAGTTTCGGTACCGGCATGGTATAGCCAGCGTCAAGGTGGCATTTCGAGACAATGATCACCTCTTGAAGGTTTGGAAAGTCCGGGTTTACGCAAAACGCCACCGTCGGCATGCACAACAGCGCGACCAACAATACCGTTCGTAACACGTACTGCTTTACGCCGATTGATTTTTCTGCTGCCATTGCACTTTCCAGAAAGCGTTCCCGTGACTCGTCACTTGACGATGATCATAAGCCCGTTCGGTTCTGTGTAGAGGCCGTCTTCCTTTGCGACATATCTGATGTTGCGTCCTACGTCGCGTGAAACGAACTTCACTGTCGCGTCCGGTTTCGTATCCTCCGTCCAAGAGATTATCGGCACCCCCTTCTCGATCTTGCGTCCTCCGAGAATAATGCCGATTTCCGCACCGGGTTCAAAACGCATTGTCTTGTCGCCAGTGGTCGATGCAGCGAAAAGGGCGACCGTAGGCAGCGGATCAGAAGACGCATAATCGGTGGCGAGATCGATTGTTGCGCCGTCACGCAGCAGAATGCCATGGAAAAACCGATATTTCGTACTGAAAGTTCCATAGATATCAATCACCCCGGCACCCACGTTGTAGTTGGCGTTGTTCACAAAACTGGTGAGGTCGGTCACGGCAAGCTGGCCCGAAATGTCGGTCGCGCAATTCACTTTGATTGAAACGTTGTTCGTTGCGACAACATTGTTTGTGACAGCGAACCACCCGCCGCTTTTCACATACACGCTACCGTTTTCGAGCGTAGCGCCAAAAAGCGCGAACTGTCTGCCACTCGCCACCGTGACGGAGAGTTCATGTCCGCCCAAGTCGGCATGGGAAGGACTAGCCGCTCTTCCGATTCCCGCCTTCCAGCCCGAACCTATCGCGGTTGTGACCTTCATGTACGAATCCGCGTCGAGACGCAGTTGCGTAACCGTTCCGTCGCAGGAGTTCTGAATCGTTCCGCCGGAAAGTACGTACGCATAGCCGGTGTAGTTCGTCCGGGTTCCAAAGTCAATCACGCCGCTTTCCGCGCTCGCAGTTCCCGAACCGTTGCCGCGCACCATCACTTCGCTTCCCTTCTCGCCAAAGATGTCCGTGTTCAGGAGCGATGTCGTGCCGATTCCTGCGAGGCACGTGCCGCCGCAGATTTCAATGCCGCCGACATAGGTCTGTCCGGTCTTGGTGAACCTGACGCTGCCGTTCCCCTCAACGAATACGCGCATATTGCCCGCAAGTACCAGCCCGGTTAGCTCCGGCGCTCCGCTAGACCCCGCAGTGTCAATATGCAGCTCGCCCTGCGTTGGCTTCAGATGGAAGTATTCAAGCTGCACGAGTTCTAGGTATCCGTCGTTATTGGGCTGCGCCGCATCAATCGTGATACGGTAGCGGCGGTACGCCGTATCGTTCGCAAACGTGTAGGTGCGATGCACATTCGCCTCTCCCCATTCGGACTCGGCAAAGCGCGAATCGAGCAGCGTCCAGTTCTCGCCGTCATCGGAGCCTTCAAACTTCCATGACAGCGGCAAGCGCTTCCCGTAACCTGAGATCGGACCGGTCCAGACCCTGTAGGCATCGACGACCTTCCCCTGCCCTTCGCCAAAATCGTACGTCGCAATTAGCGGCATCTTTACCCTCTCGACTATCACGCGATGCATTGCGTCGCTAGTCCCGCGGGCATAGTTGTTGTTGAAGAGGTTTGCAGCAGTCATGCCCTCTCTGAGGAACGTTGTCGGCGAGGACACGCGTGTAGCGTCAGTAGTAGTAAGGTCAGCATCATGGCCCACATCGTCACCCTTAACCGTGAAGTTGCCTAGAAGCTGGGATGCGGTCACATCAAGGCGATGCCCCGCAAGGTTGACCGTCGCGCCATCCGCGATCAGCAGAGAAGAACCAAGACCTCGCAGATCACAGTCCGCCGCGAGCGTGCAGTTCGAGATCACGCACACGCCGCAGACGAGGGTACTGTCTGGAGGAATCTGCATGTCGAGCGACGCGGGAAGATAAACGCGCGTTGTCGCGGTGGGAAGCGCGTTCTCCACCACTTCACCGCCCGCGTTCTTGCATATCCAGTTCTGCGGATTCGTCAAGTCTCCGTCGCCAACGCCGTTTGTCCACCACGCCCATTCGACCGCGCTCGCGACATAACCATAGAAGAGGCCGCGCTCCGTGACGATGGGAGAAACACCTTCTGCCGCCGTTGCGTCATCAAATTGGAATGTGACGTTATCCGGCATTTCGTCCCACGAAATCAAACAGTCGCCAATGGCGGGAGTACGTCCCGCGATGTCGATTGTCACTGTCGCGCCGGCATCGAACCGCACCTTGTATCCGTTGACGTTGATACAGGTGCTGACCGCATCAAATGTTCCCGCTTGGGCTTTTAGATCAAGCGTCGAGCCATCCATCATTTTCACGAACGGAAAGTTCGCCGTCTCAGTTTTGAACGTTCCAAGGACCTTGAACTCGCCAGTCGCGGTGTTTACGGTCGAACCGGTAGTAGCACTCCGCAACGTAAGATTTTTTACGACAGCGTCATCGTAAAGGCCGATGGCCACCGCCAGATCGAAAGACGCCGTTGCCGCATAGCTCGGCTTTTTCCTGAACACGATACCTCCGCCAGGACCGGCAACGCGGACAGTTCCATTCGTGAAGTTGGCGTTGATGACCCAGAAAGTATTGTTATGCGTCACATCAAACACATGGCCGCCAAGATCGACCGGGACAAGGGCGTCGTTCGCCATGCGGAATCCAAGCGCCTTTTCCGAAATAAGATAAGAATCCGCAATGAGTGTCATGTTCCCGATTTGGGCATTTCCATCATTAAAGTTGGCACCCGTATTCGTCAACGTACCGCCATTCATGACGAATCGGTAGATGTATGCCGAGTTCGCGCCGTTGAAGTCATACGTCGCTCCGGCATCAATCTGAATGATGGAATCTTCGACACCAAGGTGACGATCAATACTCGACACAGCCTTCAGCGTGCCAGCCGCGATGCGGGTGCCGCCAGAATACATCTGGTTCGGCATCATAGCCACGAACTCGCCTGCCCCTTCCTTCACTAAGCGAACGCTGCCGTCAATGGCTACCGTGGCGTTGGTAACGGACGTGCCTTCGGGAACGACGACATGCAACTCCGCCGGCGTCTCCGGAACGGCAGAAGTGTCGAAATATTCGAGCTGTACACATTCGAGCCAATCGTTGACGCTAGATACCTTAAAGGTGATGCGGTAATAGCGGTAGGTTGCAGCGTTATCAAACGTGTAGGTACGCGTCTCTTGAGTAGACGGCCATCCGGTCTCGGAGTTACGCGAATCTAAAGTTGTCCAAGCGGTCTTGTCGTTCGAACCTTCCAGCGTCCACACCTTCGGACTGCGCCCGTTGTATTGATTCGAGTTGTATGGACCGCAGTAAACCTTGTACATGTCAACCCTTTGCGGCGTATTCTCGCCGAAATCGTAAGTGACGGCAAGGGGGAGTTTTGATACGGCCACAAGGATTCTCTGACTGTTTACCGTACCGTTGCGCACATAGTTGTTGTTGAAGAGGTTGATCGGAGAACCGCCGTTGAGCGCATCCTGTGCGCCAACGGATGTAGTCCAGCTCACGCGCTCGCCGTTTGGATCTGGGGAGGTGAGGTCGGTAGCACCGTATAAGATCTTTCCGCCGCCGGCAAGCCCCTTAACGGTGAGGTTGTGTCCGTTGAGATCGACCGTCACGCCGCTTGCGACGGTTAGTACACCATCAACCGTCTCGTCAGCGGTAAGAGTGTAGTTCGCACTGATTGTGCGGTCGGCCGCATACGACGACAAGACCACAGCGGCAACTGCCGAAGCAACCAGTTCCTTCGCCAATCTATAGTACATCATTGTCCAGTCCTTTTCAATTTTACAAGTACAAAGTACAACCTTTCAAAACTGTATGGAGGATTATTATACCGACTCTCTTCATCGAAATCAAGCGTTTATCGGGCCACCTCGCGCACCACCCAACCACCTAACCACCGCACCACCCAACCACCTAACCACCCAACTCCTACTTTTGCTTTGCCGTTTCCCACGAAACTCCCGCTTGTCGGATAAGCGGTTTGCGTTCGCCGCGCGGTGTGACGAGTTTTTCGTCGGGAATCTTTTCGCCATTGAACACGCAGTTGCGAATGATAAGCGGTTCGGTCGCCACTGCCTCGAAGCGTTTTTCATTCTCCACCTCGGCGATTACATTTTCAAGCGTGACAGAGGTTAGAACGGAATCGGCGTTGCCGACAAAACGGAGCGGCTTGGCGCTCTTGACGTTGATATTACGGAACGTGACATCCCGTACACCACGGATTTTCACGCCCGGACCGGCAACAATCTGTATGGCGCTACCAGTGTGCGTACCCTCATAACCGTCAAAAACGATGTTGGAAATGTCCATGTAGCCCTCATCGTATGGACGGAGATAGCGTACAGGGTAATCGAAAAAGATGCCGTTCCATCCCGATCCCTTGATGTCTTTGAAAAGTGCGTTACGAATCACGTCATCTGATGAACACCCCATGCGGATTGTCTGGCAGGTACTGTTTAGTACGCAATTCGATACCACCACGTCTTCGCAAACGATTTTCTCTTCCGGTTCCTCGCGCATCGCCCGCAGAATAAGACAATCATCGCCGGTTTTGAAACGGGAATTGCCAACTCGCACATGCCGGCATCCGTCAAAATCGATACCATCGTTGTTGATCATCCGCTGGTCGCCGATCACAGTGATTCCGTCCACCTTGATGTCTTCGCATAGACGGATGAACATAGTCCACATCGGGCTATCTTTGAACGTCACGTCCTCTAACCGGACACCCCGGCATCGTACGAACTGGACCATGAGCGGGCGTTGGATTTTAGGTTTCGGCCAATGCCCGTTCGGCGGCTTGCGGTCATAGAACGCCGGCCCCTGGCCATCGATCATGCCTTCCCCGGTGATGGCGATATCCTCGGCATCCCACGCCTGAAGGAACACCTTATAGGAGTTTTCGGGAGATACGGAACAAACTTCGCGCGGGAAATCCGTATAGTACTCGACACGTTTTCCCCCAAGTATCACCGCATCTTTTTTTAGATGCAACTCTACATGGCTGCGGAGCCGCAACGAACCACTTTGATGCGTCCCGGGCAGGACTACCACCCGACCGCCGCCTTCCGCCGCTGCCGCGTCAATCGCCTTCTGAATCGCCGCGCCATCTCCGTCAACCGTAAAATCCCGCGCATTGGCGACCGATGCCAAAAACGCCCCTATCACCACACTCAAAAGCATCTTTTTCATCATTTCCCCTTTAGTAAGCAAGAGATTAAAAGCCGATGGCTATCAATAATAACTAATTGTTATTGATGTCCTTCGTCTTTCAACCGTTTCAATGCAATCTGGACCGCGCAAGGCGTTTCCTTTCCCGTCCAGTCTTGCGACTCAACCCACTCCGACGCGGCAAAGAGACGTTGGGCGGCTTCCTCGTAAGAGATTCCGCCCAGCTCAACCAGTAGCCGGATGCCGCGGTCGATGAGCTTCTTGTTTGAAATGGAAACCCAACTCATCCAGTTCCCCGCCACACGACCAGACGCCGCCATCGTGCCAGTAGAAAGCGTGTTGAAAGTTAGCTTAACCGCGAGATGCTTCCAAATTTCAAGCGGCGAGGAATCGGTGGGGGTTACCGCAAAGAGCCGAACGGTACCATAGTTCGCCGCTTGCGCACGCGCCGCCGATTCGAACTCCTGATCCTGCTTGCCGGCCCTGACGATGATTGCCGCCGATTCGCATCCCGTATAGCGTTCTGGTGTATCCTCGTTTCCGATCGGATACTTCATCAGCGAACTGCGCCCGATAAGCGGCGGCTTACCGCCCTTCATCGGCGGCATACCCGGCGCGGCGTAATCCGCCTCCGTCCATTCCAAGCAACGCACCTCCCGATGGAAGAGCGCGTCCCAGCATTTAAGGGTTGGGTAAAGCGGATTCTTAACGAAAGCCCAACTCTGGGCCAGATTCTTCTCGTCAGTTGAACGGAATGGCGGCAACATAAAGGTCGGGGAACGTTCGGTTGTGTCGGTAAAAAGATCCAGCATGCAGTCGTCCACGAAATAGGTTACCCGCCCTTTCCGGGCATAGAGCGCCTTTTCATAAGCGATGGCATCGGCTATCTCCTTTCGCGCCGCCGGCGATTCGAGCGCGGAGAGCAGTTTCTCAAACGCCACGGTGTAGTCCGACGCCGTCTCTTTCGCGAAACGCGGCAAAACGCGGCCGAGCGCCGCTTCCAGCGCACACGAACAGAGCAGTTGTTCGGAAGTCGTCGCCTGCATTCGCGTTGAGCCGGCAAGAGACATTGGACCGCAGTAGATATCGAGAACCGTAACCTTCGGATTGTCGATGGCTTCGCGGCAACGGTCAAGATAACGGCGAAGCAGATCGGCGGGATTGTTAAACACTAAGAAGCAAGTAGCACCGTGAGCGGCGGCGTAACGTAGCGTCCCGAGGACGGACGACGTCTCGCCACCCTCGGTGATGGCGACAAAGGTGTCCCCTTCGCCAACATTGAGCGCGGCGGCCTGGCGTTCGCCGCCAGCCATTGAATCCTCAAAGCTCTCCACCGATTTGATTAACGCGAAGTCGCCCCCCGTCATAATCGATGCCGAACGGTCGGCTAGCGCCCGTTCTGCGGGAGACAGCTCGGCAGCGCGTCGGAAGAAGAAATCGCGCCACATCGACTCCAACAGAATCGAAAGCCGACCAGTCGCGCCACATCCGGAGAAGATGATCCGGCCTTTCGGAGCCTTGAGCGTCTTCTCCATTGACGCAACGAGTTTTTCAAACCGCTCCCCCGCGAATACGTGACGCATCGTGATGGGAATCTGCCGGTCCGCGCGTTGGAGACACTGTACGCCCGCAAGGGTGGATCGGTTAAAATCCTCCTCCAATGTCGCCGTGATCGGGTTGGACTGTTCCGTCGGCAAAAACCCGAGGTGGAATTGCTTTTCGTTATCAATAAAATCCCGCGCCCTCGCTTTTACCGCGTCCGAACACTCGAACGCCCATGCAGTCATGCATGAACAGAAACCTGCCGTCACCATCCAGAACTTAATCGATCTCCGCATATCCTCAATTCTCCCTTGTCAATAACCTACCAAAAGACCTTCGTCGCCATTGCTCCTTAAAGATCGCGAAGCCCCTTATAGGCTGGACCTCCTGCAGCCAGATATCCGCCCGACTTCCCGTCCGCGTCCTTCGCGACCCAGAAACTGTAAAAGGTGCCGCAGTGCATTTTAAAACGGAAACAGACAGGCCGTCCCGATAGCGACGCGAGGGTGCCGCCCCGCCAAACTATCTCCGCTTTCGTAGAATCCGTTCGTACCAACGGCTGACAATCAGCCACCGCGAAACCCGGCAACACGGTCCCCTGCTCATCCAAAACCTCGGCTGCGAGCGAGCCAAACCGGCACTCTGCGTTTACGAAAAGATGTGCACCGGAAAAAGTCACAGGCTTCGTCATAACCTCGCCGCGCCCGTCCGCCACCAAACCCACAAATCCGTCGCGACGCAGCGTCGCCACGCCGATGGAGGCGTTAAAGTGCATACCGTTCCGCCGCCAGCCGATCTTAGGATCGTTCGAGTAGGGCGTCGTCTCTGTCGCATCGCCGCGCATGGCCGTGTAGTAAAACCACAACCGCTCGTCTTTGATAACGCAAATGCCGCCCATCGGCGAGAGATAACCCGTATCCCACTTTCCCGACCCCCACCGAGAAGCCGCAATAGCCGCCGTGCGGTCAGGACGGTCGAAATTCCATCCATCCCGAGAATAGGCAAAATGAAGGTCAGTGATCTTAGGAAGTCCCGCCTTCACGCATGCCCCGTTGTCACCCTTAAGCGGATACAGGATTTCGAAAAGACTCAACAGGATTGACTCATACGCTACCGCATCCATGTTATAAAGCTGCGGCATATTTCCGCCCACCGACGGATCGGGCAAATCCTTTTCATCAGTTGCGAGCCACGGTTTCGGACACGGCAGGTCTGGATGCAGCCCCCGCGACAAACGGTCTGGAAAGTTCCACAAACAGGACTCACCACCGAACATCTCTGATGCCCAATATGAGCGGTTTCGTCCACCCTTGCCTGGACCGCCACCGCGCAACGAAAACACCCATTTAGACCGGAACGGATCGTAGAACATAGTCGAACGGTCACCGCTCTGCCCCGCATTGCCTATGTATTTCCAAACGACACCGTCCGTAGAAGTGTAGAGACGGTTGTCGGTTACGCCGCCGGCCAATGACACCATCAGCCGCCAGTTTTCGTAAGGGTTCGCTGCCGCGTAGTCAGGAAACACACTCCAGCTGTCGAGCAACGCGTCCGTCAACACACGGTTTGTTCCCTTTACGATACCCAAATCCTTCCGTTCCCATGTCACGCCGTCTTTCGACTCCGCATAGCACAGATACTTCATCCAGCCTGATTCGTACCAAAGGCGGAACACCTTTTTAACGGGATCCCACCAGAGACCGCCACTCGTCGCCCCCGCCACCGGCGCGAAACGATATGGACGCGCCGAATCCACCTCGCGTTCAAGATCGGTCTCCGGCCACATCACCGGAGCGTCGAATGCTTTCACGGGATGGTTGTAGACGCGCACTACACCCTGCGTGCCACCGACCAGATAGTCATCCACGAAAAGCTGACGCCCCAGATCAATGTCAATCGCAGCCGAGGACGTTAACGCGGTTGACATCGCAAGAAAAGAAAAGAAAACCGCATTAAGGAAACACCTCCGCCCCGGCACCGAATCCTTGTATGTTGCTATCTGCCTCATCTGGATCTGCTTACGAAAGGCAATCTCACACCCAACATCCATTGTAAACTGTTTCATCCACCTGCCATCCCAGAACTTCTGACTTGAGGCTTTATCCAACCACCGCACCACCTAACCATCCAACTCTTTTACCGAACAATCACAATCTTCGGGTTCGTCAGACGGAACGGCTTCGCTTGGAGCGTGTTTGCTCCCGCCTTGACCGATTTCGTGATATCAAGGCGATACGGCACACCGATAAAACCGCCCGCGTAGGCGCCATTAACCGTCACGGCGGCAGACTGCTCGCCCGCCACTTCGTCGCAGACCAGATATACGCGCTCACCCTGCTTCAACTCAGGCAGGGTAAATGCGCAATCGGTCGCAACACTCTCTGCGAAGGTGCTGCGGGTAAACCGCTGTTTTTCGCCGAACCGACCCCAAGGCGAACCGCCATACGCGCACACTTCGCCCGCCTTCACAAAGGTTCCGTCATCCCGCGTGACCTCCCAATTCGCCGCGCCGGTTTGAAACGCACCGCCCTTCCAAGTAAACGCCGCGACAAAACCGGCAAAACCGGGAATCGGATTAGAGGCTTTGACCATGATCGCATTGCTTCCGGCCTTCAGTGCGACCTTTACCCGCGTGGGCGTACGCCAGCCGGGATAACTGGGTGCGCCGCCGTCCTTCTGCTCCGCGACCTTCTCGTCATTTACAACCACCTCGGCGGCATTATCGCAGGCAAAGATCAGCTGGGCCTCCACCGCCTCCGGTATCTCGATTTGCGAACGGAAGGTCACCGTCCCCTGCGCACGGGAATCGACCGGATGCCAGATCCACTTCGCGCCCTCCAGCGACAACAACACCGGATCCTTCTCCTCGGTATCAATCACGACCGGGGTAACCGTCTCCTTTCCACTCAAAGCATAGCTCCTGCCCAACGGACGTTCCACCCGTGCCAACAATGTTACATGAGGTTTCTTCGGCCACACAAGGAATACAGCCCCGCTAGGTTCAAGCGCGATTTTAATCATGCCGTTCTCGGTTATCGGACGCTCAACAGTTCCCTGCATCGGGTCCCACAGCTCAGCCTGTCCGGCCGCACCTTTCGCCCGCACGGTGAGATCGCGGCTACGGGCGGCATCCTGGTTTGCGATAAAGAAAATCGTGTCGCCGTTTTTCTCGTAGTGGTCGAGCGCGAGCATCCTTCCGTCTTCCGCCGATAGTCCAACGAAATCAAGTTCGCGCACGGCAAGCGGCTGATCTGTGCCGGGATAGGGTTTAGCGAGAGCGGCGCGAAGTTGCGCCCCGGTCGGTTCGCCTTCGATGAAGAGCGAGGTTGGCTGGGCAAAGATCTCCGCAACCAGTTGCTTGGTCTCATCGGATGTCTTGCCGCGAGTCGGGGTGTTGCTAGGCTTCACGCCGTAACCCACCACCACACCGCCGGCTTTCGCAAAGGCGAGTGCTTTTTCGAGCGTCGCGAATGGCACATACTCCGTTGCCGGAAGGGTAAGGATGTCGTAATGTTCCTTGCCGTTGGCAGTGCGGAGCGCGGGACGACCCGTACGCGGGTTCTTCTCAATGCGGGAAGATTCGACCGCGTCATAGCCCAGCCAGTCGCTGTCGAGCTGCGCGTCCTGAATCGCGAACGCGAACATCTCGGGACGGATCGTCTTGCCAACGTGGAAGCTCATTCCGGGCACGCACTGCGCGATGCGGCAGACGTGCTCGCCTTCCGAAAGCAGCATGGCGCAGCGGTTGTTGTAATCGGCCCAGACGCGGAAGAGCGGATAACGCGGCTCGTATCCGCCGTTGTAGAAGTAGGGCGGACAGTCGGTGTCATACGGCGCCTTGGGGTTGAACGAGTGCGGAATGAGGTAGTAGCATCCTTGGGACTGGTGCCAGTCGCAGAGCCACTTCATCTGCGGATAGGTGAGATCCTGACCGTACGCGCCGAATATCTCGCACCAGTTCAGCCCGTTGTGGCGGTTGTAGACATGGGCAGTGGACGAGGCGTACTTCGGCATCTGCCCGAACGCGACCTGACGCCCCTTGTCCTCGCGCTGGTGCGGGTAGTACTGGCGGACGACGAGATCTACCCCCGGAACCGTCACGTACTTCATGAGCTGCATCACGTTGCCGCCGGACATCGCCTGACTGTAGAAGTCGCCAGAATGCTCCATGAAGTGACCACTGGAGAACACGCCATGTTTCTCGCACCACGAACTCTGCCTTCCATACATCGTGCGCCCCCACGTTTCGGTGCGCGCGTCGTAGTAACGATATGAAGCGCGCGCCTGCGCCTCGGGGTCGGCGAGCTTGAACTTGAACGCTGTCAGCAGTTCGCAGATGTTCTCGCCGCGTGCCGCCAGTTCCTTTTCAAGCGCTGGTCCCCACACGCCCATCGTCTCTGGTTCGTCAAAGAAAAAGCCGGGAATCGTGCCATCCTCGAACGCCGCCCTGTAGCGGTCGTAGTACGGCTGGTAGTAGGTGGCGAGGAACCAATCCACGGCCGCCTCGTCCAGTCCGTTCACATACGGGTTGCGCCCTTGCGAGCCGCCGAGCCCCTGCACACGGCCCTTCGGCGGTACGAACCAGGAGTACACGATGACCTTGTCGCCGTCTGGACCAAGCCGAAACACGCCCTTGGCGGTTTCGGTCGCGACAACCCGGCAGATTTCGTTCTCCACCTTCTCCGGAGCTGCCCCTTTTGTGTAAACATCGGCTTTGATGTCGCGGCACTGGAACTGTTCCGGGATCGGGTACTTGCCGCCCATGCTCTGGCTGGGCCACCAGTAGTCGTCGAAGACCATCATCTTCACGCCGCGCTTTTTGCACTCGTCCAGTACGATGTCGACATCGCGCCACCAGCCGTCGCGCATCCAGTCGATGTGCGGGCGCGACTCGATCGTGAGGATGCCCTGACCGCTCTCGGCAACCCGCCCGACGTATTCACGCAATCGCGCCTCCGACTCCGTGCCATGCAGCCAGAAGAGCGGTCCCGTCATCTCCCGCGCCGCGCCCTGCGGCGAACGGAAGTCCTGCGTGAGATCAGCCACACACACACCGCACACCAACGCCATCGTAATTCCAATCATCCGTTTCATCGTTTCTTCTCCACTTAACCGTTGAGGGTTGAGCGTTGAGCATTGAGGGCAAGAGACACGAGACGTGCGAACGACATCAGACTTCGGACATCAGACATCTGTTCCCTGTTCCCTCATTTTTCACTCGTCACTCCCTCCACCAAACCACCAAACCATCATCTCACAATCATGATTGTCGAATTCGTGATCATCACGATTTTCGGATTCGTGACGCGGAAAGGTTTCATCTGAAGGGTATTTTCACCGGTCTTGACCGATTTCGTGATATCGAGGCGATACGGCGCGTCGATGAAACCGCCCGCAAATGCGCCGTTCACCGTAACCGCCGCGCTCTTCTCGCCTGCAACGTCATCGCAGACCAGATAGACGCGCTCACCCTGTTTAACCGCAGGCAACGTGAAGGTACAATCGGTTGCGACACTCTCCGCAAAAGTGCTGAAAGTTATCTGCTGTTTATCACCGATCCTGCCCCATGGTGAACCGCCATACGTACACACTTCACCCGCCTTCACAAAGGCTCCGTCATCACGCGAGACCTCCCAGTTCGCCACATCGGTCCGTAACGCGCCGCCCGGCCAAGTGAACGCCGCGACGAAACCGGCGTAACCCGGAATCGGATTCGCGGCCTTTACAGAGATCGCATTGTGGCCGGAATTCAGCGCGATCTTGGCCCTGGTGGGCGTACGCCAGCCCGGATAGTTCGGAGCGCCGCCATCTTTCTGCTCGGCGACCTTCTGGCCGTTCACAAACACCTCCGCCGCGTTGTCGCAGGAGAAGATCAGCTGGGCCTCCACCGCCGACGGAACATCGACGGACGCGCGAAACATCACCTCACCCTCCGCTTGGGGATTGACCGGATGCCAGATCCATTTCGCCCCCTCCAGTGACAACAGCACGTAATCCCTATCCCCGGCATCGACGAACCGCCCCCACGGCGAACCGCCGTAGGCGCAGATCTCGCCCGCATTCACATAGGCACCGTTGTCACGCGAGACCTCCCAGTTCGCCGCATCGGTTTTAAACGCGCCGCCCGGCCAGGTGAACGCCGCGATAAAACCGGCGTAGCCGGGAATCGGATTCGCGGCCTTTACAGAAATCGCATTGTGGCCGGAATTCAGCGTGACCGTGGCCCTGGTGGGCGTGCGCCAACCCGGATAGTCCGGCGCACCGCCATCCTTCTGCTCAGCGACCTTCTCGCCGTTCACAAACACCTCCGCCGAATTGTCGCAGGCGAAAATCAGTTGGGCCTCCACCGCCGACGAAACATCGATGGACGCGCGAAACATCACCTCGCCCTCCGCCCTGGGATTGACCGGATGCCAGATCCATTTCGCCCCCTCCAGCGACAACAACACGGAATTCTCCTCGGCATCAATCACAACCGGGGTGACATTCTCCTCCGTAGCCAACGCGATCATCTCGCCCGACGGACGTTCCATCCGCACCGGTAACGCGGTACGCGGATTCTTCGGCCACACAAGAAATACGGCCTGGCTAGGTTCCAACGCCAATTTGATCAGGCCGTTCTCGATGACCGGACGTTCGACCGTACCCTGCATCGGGTCCCACAGCTCGGCCTGTCCAACCGCGACGTTCGCGCACACCGTCAGATCGCGGCGGCGGGCGGCGTCTTGGTTCGCGATGAAATAAACGGTGTCGCCGTTCTTCTCGTAGTGGTTGAGTGCGAGCATTCGTCCGTCCTCGGCCGAAAGATCGACAAAGTCTAGTTCCCGCACGGCAAGCGGCTGATCCGTACCAGGATAGGGTTGCGCGAATGCGGCGCGAAGCTGCGCCCCGGTCGGCTCCCCTTCGATGAAGAGCGCGGTCGGCTGGGCGAAGATATCGGCAACCAACCGGTTGACATCCTCTGAGGTTTTGCCGCGCGTTGGCGTGTTGCACGGACGGATGCCGTAACCAGCCACCACGCCGCCGGCCGCCGCAAAGGCTAGCGCTTTTTCAAGTGTCGCGAAAGGTACATACTCCGTGGCCGGGAGGGTGAGAATATCGTAATACTCATTGCCGTTAATGGTACGCAGCGAGGGACGGCCCGTGCGCGGGTTCGTCTCAATGCGGGCGGATTCGACCGCGTCATACCCCAGCCAGTCGCTGTCAAGTTGCGCGTCCTGGATCGCAAATGCGAACATTTCGGGACGGATCGTCTTGCCTACGTGGAAACTCATGCCGGGCACACACTGCGCGATGCGGCAGACATGCTCGCCTTCGGAGAGCAGCATGGCGCA
>DBXY01000001.1:0-2071 GCA_002309765.1 Verrucomicrobia bacterium UBA1200 | reverse complement strand
ATGTCCTGCCCGTACGCGCCGAAGATCTCGCACCAGTTCAGCCCGTTGCGGCGGTTGTGGACATGCGCCGTAGACGAGGCGTATTTCGGCATCTGGCCGTACGCGACCTGACGCCCTTTATCTTTACGGTGGCTGGGGAAGTACTGGCGGCCGACAAGATCGACACCCGGCACCGTCACATATTTCATGAGCTGCATCACATTGCCGCCGCACATCGCAAGGCTGTAGAAGCTGTCAGAGTGTTCCATAAAATGCCCACTGGAGAATACGCCGTGCGCTTCGCACCACGCGCTATGCCTTCCGTACATCGTGCGCCCCCACACTTCAACACGGGCATCGTGGTAACGATAGAAAGCGCGCGCCTGCGCCTCAGGATCTGAGAGTTTGAACTTGAACGCCGTCAGCAGTTCGCCGACATCCTCGCCCCGCGCCGCAAGCTCGCGCTCAAGCGCAGACCCCCACACGCCCATCGTCTCGGGTTCGTCGAAGAAGAAGCCGGGTATCGTGCCGTCCTCGAACGCGGACCTGTAGCGGTCATAGTAGGGCTGGTAGTAGGTGGCGAGAAACCAATCGACCGCCTCTTCGTCCAGTCCGTTCACATACGGGAAGTTTCCCTGCCGACTGCCAAGTCCCTCCACCTTGCCATTCGGCGGCACAAACCAAGAGTACACGATGATCTTGTCGCCGTCCGGGCCAAGCCTAAACACGCCCGTACCCGTTTCGGACGCGGAAACACGGCAGATTTCGTTCGCCACATTTTCAGGTACTGCGCTTTTTGTGTAAACATCGGCCTTGATGTCGCGGCACTGGTACTGTTCGGGAATGGGATACTTGCCGCCCATGCCCTGGCTCGGCCACCAGTAGTCGTCGAAGACCATCATCTTCACGCCGCGCTTTTTGCACTCGTCCAGCACGATGTCCACATCACGCCACCAGCCGTCGCGCATCCAGTCGATGTGCGGCCGCGACTCAACGGTGAGGATGCCCTGCCCCGATTCCGCCACGCGCCCGACATACTCACGAAGCCGCGCCTCCGACTCCGTGCCGTGCAGCCAGAAGAGTGGCCCGGTGTTCTCGCGCACCACGCCCTGCGGCGAAAGGAAGTCCTGCGCGAGATCAGCCACACACACGCCACTCACCAGCGCCATCGCAACGCCCATCATCCATTTCATCGGTTTCGTTCTCTTTTCTGTAGACATCCAACCTGTCTCTCCGTATCAAGACTTCAGACATCGGGCCTCAGCCTTCCGCGATGGCAGGAGGCTGGAGATCCGCCGAATAACTCTTTCTTGATATCAACCAAAATGCGTACCATGTTTCTACGGCCATAAGCCCGTAAGCGGCTGTTCTCACCACATATTGCGGGAAGATGCAACCTACGATCGGAAACAGGTTGAGGCAGCAATCAACGGCAGCGTGGGCAATGATGACGGAGGCCAAATCTCCCGTTTTGATGTAGACCGCGCCGAGCACCAAGCCGATCACGGTAGCCCAACTCATCTGGAACAAAACGCTAAGCATTTCCTTGTCGATCATGTAGGTGATGTGAGACAAACCGAAAAACAATGCGGAAATGAGCAGGACGGCTATCGGCTTCTTCCCGTTCGCCATCAGGAAGTAGATGAAAATCCCCCTGTAAATGATCTCTTCTAAGACGGCGGGGGCCAGTCCACTGAGAATCGCGTATCCGCAATGGTCTGGAACGACATTGGTAACCTTAGACAAAAAATGAAGTAGCAATGTCCACAATGCGAAAAGCAGGGCTGGCAGCATGATGACAAATCCGGAAAACTGCTTCTTGAAATTGAAGCATCTGATGAACACCAGAAGCAGCAGACCACCCGAAAGCAAACGTCCGATGTCCATATCGACGCCCCTTGCGTTCGCTTCGGGTGAACACATCCTTTCCGCAACGCCGCGAAAGAAACTGAAAATGAAGATTTTCGCGATGTACACTATCACGATAAGAACAATAGGGTGTTTGATCGCGAACTTTTTCATCCCGTATATCATCAAATACCTTTCTGTCCCCCGATTCTGACGGACACCGGTCCCAAAAGTCCGGAATCGT
>DBXY01000018.1 GCA_002309765.1 Verrucomicrobia bacterium UBA1200 | reverse complement strand
CGCGCGCGCGAGTTTCCAGTGCAATACCGGGAGGTTCTGCCTTGAGTGGTTGGCCTGTTGAGCGGGCTTCAGCCGGGGGTTGAAAAAATCAGGCGTTGGCTGTATGCTTTCTTGCAAACACAAAAAACGCAAGGAGGCATAAATGGCCACAAAGGAACGACGAAAGACCCCGCCCGGGGCTCCGAAGTACCACCGCCTGACGGATGAGAAGCGTATCATAATCGAGGCGCTGCGTAAAGAGGGATGTTCGAAAAAACATATAGCGGAGAGGGTTGGATGCCACCCAACGACGGTCTGGCGGGAGCTGAAGCGCAATGTCAGCAAGAAAGGCTACCGGCACAAGAAGGCGCAGGGCAAGGCAAACCACCGCGTCGCCGTGAAGGCCGCGAAGAGGCGCAGGTTCACGGCGGAGATATGGGCGCTGGCGAAGGATCGTCTGGCGAAGGGCTGGACGTTCGAGCAGATCCACGGTCGCTGCAAGCGCGACGGCATTGCGATGGTGTGCGCCGAAACACTCTACAAGGAGTACTACAGGCGTCAGAAGCTCGTCATGGCTGGGAAGTCGGACGAAGTCCTTCCTCCGCTTCCGAGGCGCCAGAAGAAGCGCAGGACGCGGGATCGGAACGCGAAGAAGTACCGCAACGCGGGGCGGGGCAAGATCACGGGACGCGTGGACATCGACGAGAGGCCGAAGACGGTCGAGAACCGCGCCCGCGTGGGCAACTGGGAGGGAGACCTCATCAACGGGCTGAAGGGAACGGGAAATCTCGTCACGCTCGCCGAGCGCATGACGAGATTCGTGTTCTTCGCATATGCCGCGACGAAGGAGGCGGATGCGGTTGCGAGCGCAGTGATCGGGCTTCTCGCGTCGCTGCCGAAGGGATTCCTGAAGTCGTTGACATTCGACAACGGCAAGGAGTTTGCGAAGTTCGAGCAGATCAAGCAGGCGCTCGGCATCGAAGTGTACTTCGCCAAGCCGTACCACTCATGGGAAAGGGGGACGAACGAGAACCGCAACGGTGTCGTCCGGAAAGTCCTGCCCAAGGGGAGGTCGTTCGACGACATCACCGAGGAGGAGATGCGCCGGATCGACTACATGCTCAACGACCGCCCGCTTCGGTGCCTCAACTGGCGCACGCCCAGGGAGGCGTTTGCGGGACTAATCCTCCGGCACATGAGCGACGCCGTATAGCCGCCGACCGCTCTTTGAAATTGCCTGCCCTTGGGGGCGGGCTTCGCCTCGCCGCTTCGCGGCGCCCCTTCGGGGACGGCTACGCCCGCCCCCAAGGGCAGTGTTGCCGAAAGGCGGAATCTCCGGCTGAATCCCGCTTTACAAGCCCAAACCAAATCTGCTATAATACCAACAACAAGCAAGAAAGCATCGTCAGCACAGGGCTACGCAACGAGTGTTGCACTGGCTACTGGATGGCGGGACTGAATTTGATAGAAGAAGGGAATCAAGAGATGAAGTACTTTGTGTGCACATACGGCAAAGACAATAGTTTTGAGGGTGTGAGAGACGTCTTTGAAGAGTCTGCGCGAAATAATTGGTATAAGATACATAAGTTAGCGAAACATCCAAGCGCGGTTTATAAAATTAACGCTGGAGACATAGTTTTCTTGAGCTTTAGTCAAACATTGGTTGCTTGGGGTGTTTCTGTTTCCGATGTGAAAGAAAACGAACAAGATGAATGGCATCTAATGATCTTAGTTGATAAGTGGCGGTTTATGAATCCAGAGGATCATTATGCGGGAGTATCATCGTATGGTGTATCTTGGGCGACGATTATAGGAGGTGCAATGTCAACAGTCCGAATGGTTAAGGCGGCGTGGGCTGTTGAAAAAATTCAATGTATGGGCATGATTAAGGATTTGCCGGCTTTGGAAAATTTGTGTTTTGAACTTCCAATAACAGATATTGCCTCATGGCAATATGCGCAATATAATTCAGAGTCTGGTATTGTTGCAAGTGTCCCCGCACTGCAAAGAGGGCTTGTGTGGTCTCCTCAGCAAAATGAATTGCTCTGGGATTCTTTGATGCGGCAAATACCTATAGGGGCCATTATTTTAAGCCCAATGAGCCTTGCTCAAAGCAAAGGGATCCCGTGTACGCATTTGATATTGGATGGACAACAGAGGTGTAATGCGATAGCGCTTGCCTTCGACAAGGATCCTTTCGCTAGTGAGCGTGAGTCAGACAAGAACAAATCGTTGTTATGGTTGGATTTGTCTCCAGATGAGAACTCACTATTTAAGACAACGCGGAAGTTCTTGTTTAGGATTACGACATCAGCTCATCCATGGGGGTATCGGATAACCGACGATACTGGGCGTGCCGCGTGTTTAGATACTAAAACAATTCGTGACGCGATTTGTCGCACGAGAGTGAAGGGGCGGCGGCCTTATACTTCTGAAACTTATCCATATTACGCGAATATCCCAATGCCTATGGGTTGGGTGATAGATGCATTTAAGAATAGTGATAGTGTAGGTGGTTTTATCGTTGGATTATCGAAATGGGCGGAGAAAATTCCTTTTGAAGATTTGAAAGTGCGCGTCTTGGATTTTTGTAAAACCAACGAAAGTGACATACGTGGAATATACGATGGACTAAGGCGGGTGTTCAATTCAATGGTGATAGCGATGAATTCTCCAAAAGAAATAGTTGAAGAAGCCCCTCGCTCGGATGGACAGTCTACAATAGCGCATTTGTTCACACGAATAAATCGACAGGGGACGCCATTGGATGGAGAAGAGTTGGTGTATTCTACGATAAAATCCTACTGGCCTGAGATAGAAGGTGTTATTAATAAGTGCGCTAAGGGGCGGATGGTATGCTCGCGGATGCTGTCCCTAGCATTAAGGTTATATTTTACAGATGTTTCGGAAGAACATTGGAGTGGTGGGGTTGGTGTTAATCGAATTAAGAATATATCAGAGAAGGATAAAAATAAAATAAAGTGCTTTTTGGAAAAGGATATGGAGAAACTGCTTGGTATTGTAGATGAATGGTTGGTTTATAAAGATGGGAAGGGGCTTCCAAAAGTGCTGAAGACGGCGGTTGCTCAGAAGACCCCAGAGCTGTATTTGTTGCTGCTGACATTGGCAAAAAATAATGCGGATATAAAACGTGTTAATATTGTAGCATTAACCTTGTTGTTATATTTTTATGATTTTAAAATTCGAAAAAGTCGTAGGGGGGATGTCTGTAGGCATATGATAAAAGAATTGTATCTAAATGGTTTTACAGAGAAAGTGCTTCAAAATGCTGTAGCGTATTCGAGGACAGGGGAAGGAAATGACAGATGGTTGATTGGGGTGTTGGATTTGAGAAAATTCGCAGACGAACTTGAAAGTTCAGAATATAGGCTTTCTGCTTTCCCGGCAGAGACGCCATGGCTCGAGACTTTAAATAGATTTATGAACAATAAGGAGTTTTTGCTTTTTGTACAAGCAGGGTTTCTTGAAGAAACTTTTTCTGATTATGATCCAGCTAGAAAGGATCTTTGGGCCGAATATAATAGGCCTTGGGATTATGATCATATAATGCCGCAGTCGGTTGTAAATAGATGGGCGCATGATACAACTGATAATCAGGCTTGGCTTTGGTGTATTGGGAATTTTGCAGCAATCCCTCTTGAGGAAAATCGCAGCAAGAATGACCGAGAAGATTGGCAGTATTACAATGAAAGGAAAAGCCGTTGGCCAGAAATATTTGATGTGGAGCAGATAACATCTTCATACAAGGAAGATAATGCGGACGATGGCGGGTTGTCATTTAGGTCTGCTGTCTGTAAACGGTTTATTAAACTCTACACGAAGTTATATGAGGCGATCGAACCGCTCTTGTCCTTGTAAGAAATCCTCATTGACATCATGAATTTTAAGAATTGGATTTGGAATGCTCGATAGTATTTTGAGATGCGCGAGATGTCTATGACTACTTGCTGTTCTATCCTCATCTAGGAATCTGCCACCTGCGGGATTGTGCCGCAGGGTGGGGTGATGGTCAAATTATGAGCTGTCGGTAAAAGTTTAAGCGGCAGGGTGGGTGTATTGGTGCCAATTCGGCGTTGGCACGGATGTTGCTATGATTCTACTGTCTTCGCAAGTGCAACGGAGATATGACAACAAACATTCATTCAGCAGGCATGGCTGAAAATAGAAAGGAAGATCAAAATGACAGAGACAAATGCGACTAGTGAATACTGCTGCACGTGCCAGAGCTGGCATGGGGAGCGGCGATACGAGCCAAGGCGCGGGAAGGTGAAGTACGAGAATCGTGCACCAGACACGCCGTGCAACATGAACTACCGCAAGCCCGGAGCCTGCCCGAAAGGGAATTGCCGTGGCTATGTTCGCTGGATCGAATTGGGGTAAGAGTTATGGAAAAAGAAAACTACATCTATAAATTGCGCGATGATTATGATCTGTCGGGCAATGGTGAGAGGCTGAGGGCATATCTAAAATCAAATGAGATTCAATATGAATTTCTCGGTGCTGAATACGGAAAAGCCCTGATCCGATTCGCGATGAAGCTGTCAGTGCGTGATATAGAATGGGTTGAGGCACATGTCCAGGACATTGAAGCGTTGTTAAGGTGGCCTTTGCGTCTTGCTAAACCATCTGAAAATGTGTTGGTATTGGACCCTCAAGTGCCATTTCATGAAAAATCGGTTCGTGTCATACCATAAATTATGTATAAGGATGGAACGGACATGGAACAGAACGAAGTTGCGATATTTCAACGGTCGATAGTCGAGTGCGGCGATCCCGTCAAGATTGCGCGGCAGGTGAAACTGGCGTTCAAGAAGATGCCGGGCGAGATGGCGCTTGCTTGCTTCGCAAAGGTCATGACGGCGGAGCTGCCGCATCCAATAAAAGTGGCCGTGTGGGATGCCGTTCGCTACTCGCACATCTGGTGGGGCGTGGACGAGGTGCTGAAAGGGTCGGTGATGGAGAATCCCGTCGTGCAGTGGGCCTTTGCGGATGCGGTGCCGATGCGTAAATGGCTGGTGGATCATAAACGAGATGGATGGGAGCATGTTTGCATGACCTTGACGGAGGCAGTGGATTATCGAAAGGATCTGCGCGATGCGACCAAAATGACATCCGCCAACAGACTCCCTTTGCTCATTTATTTGGTTACGCATTTCTATGATTTGTCGACGGCAATCATGATCAGGGAGCAGATTGCGGAAGTTGACGGTGCCCGCGAAGTCGCGGACTATCAAGATGGATATGGCAACAATATTCTCTGGTATCTCACGTACAGAGACGATCAGAATGCACAAGGCGGCTTCGCCTGTCCTTGTATCGAAAGCGAGTTGCTGCGGCTGGGCGTTGACCCCAACCACCGCAATAGCCTTGGCCTTTGTTGGAACGATGTAAGCCGACACCTAATCAGGTCGGAGGTGTGAGAGATGAAAGAACTAACTTGGAAACCTATCTTGTCCAACCTGACAGAGGCGCTTGGGGAAATTAGAGACATTCACTGCCGATTGCATTTTCTTCAGTTCGGAGAATTGCCGGAAGAAGAGGAGCCGTCGCCGGGTGATGCCAGGGATGCCAAATATATCGCCTACCTTGAGAGACAGGAGAAGCGCAATCCATTCACCGAATCGGCTCTCTTCTGCGCTTTGGAGCATGCCTACCACCATCTCAATTGGGCATGGAACTGTAGGCGTACGCCGGAAGAGCGAGTGTGGCACTTTACCGACAGTGATGCCGACCGATGGAATCGGTTTCCTGACACTGCAGCATTCGCAGACCTTTGGCCGTCCGACAGAAGCGTTAAAGGACGCAGGCATCATTATGTCGGTGTAGGGAGAAGGAAAGTAAGCCTTCAGGTGGTAAGAATTCACATGCAGATGGCCTTTGCCAAACTGAACAGCCTTGGTTATCTTGTGGCCAAAAGGGCAGGGGAGGATTGGCCGCGTCCTAAGGGGCTAAGGGCGGGAGTTGAGGATGAGCCTTTTACGGAAAAGGACTTCACTCGTCGAATGCATCGAATTTACTCAACACTGAACATGGCATGGAACAGCCGCAGGGACAAGACCTTCGCCACGAGTAAACGCGCCATCGCCCGACGCAGACTCTTTCCGTCGATTTTCGCGACCGGATGTCACAATATGTGGCGAAAGTGACTGGTGGTTGATACGGAGATTTCTAAACTCCCCCAAAGCCCCGAATGGCCAACGCGATATCTTGAATTAATCAAGATTCTTCGCACTCCCCACTTGGTTTTGGTATGCTAAGACAGCCTTCGACAAAGGAAAGTGACATGAGCGATTACTGTAAATACTGTGGACAGTCGTATGGGGATGCGCGGACGCTTCTCCTTCTGCACACGCCATCCGGGCGGGCGGGGTAATCACGCCTTGTTCGAGGGCGACACCAACGGCCCGTTCTACTGCGTGCATTGCGGGCAGAAGTATACGAGCCTGCGGACTCTTCTTCTGAACACGTGCATACGCAATCCGAACGGTCGCAACCACGAGCCGTTCGACGGCGACGTTTCCGGCGATTTCACCTGCAAGTTCTGCGGGCGGACATTCAAGGACATCCGCACGATGGTCCTGAACACCTGTATCAAAAACCCAACTCGCGGCGGCCGTCACAGCCCGGCGAGGAGATCACGATACGAACAACCAACGGAGAAAGGATGGTGTGTATAAATGACAGACAATAACGAACTTGCGATCCACGAGATATCGCAAGAAGCTAAGATCTTTCACATTCCCAATTATCAAAGAGGGTATCGATGGACGAAAGATGAAGTTCAAGCCTTACTGGACGATCTGTACGCTTTTTGCAGTGATGCCGACAATATCTATTGTTTGCAACCTTTGGTGTTGGAAAAGAGAAAAGACGGAAAAACTGTTGTCGTGGATGGTCAACAGAGGTTGACGACACTAGCCATCATCCTTCGTATATTGGGGGGGAAGCCAGGCTGGGATATCGAGTACACAGCCGAGAGCAATCGAAGGTTGTCTGATTTGCTGGCCAAGCCGGGCAGTTCAATAAACGACTATTTCCGTAATGGGGCGCGTGAAGCTGTGGAGGGATGGTTAATGGAAGCCCCCGAACGATGCAATGACTTGAAACAATTGTTGATGGGCGAACTAAAAGGTAAGAGCGTGGTTTTCCTCCGCCATGAAATCGCGTCGGGCGAAGACGGACATGATGTCTTTCAGCGACTTAACGCTGGGAAGACGCCGCTCACTTCTTCGGAATTGATCCGGGCACTTTTCATTGAAGCGGGCAATGGTCTTACGGATGGCGAGAAGGCCGATATCGCCAAGGAGTGTGACTTGATCGAGTCGGCGATGACTGATAAGCAATTCTGGGCGATTTGGAACAATCGCGATTTTCGCGACGTTCCGACAAGGATGGATTTTCTCTTCTCCATTGTCGTGGACGTGAAATCGGAGGAGGCCCGCCACGATCCACTTCGTGTTTACCGTAGATTCGAGAAAACCGTCTTGAGCGGCAATAGATTGTCGGATGAACTGCGCAAGCGGTGGGAGGATGTGCTTCGGTGCTGGTGGTGGATGCAATCGTGCTATGGGGATCCGGAAGCCGCTCACCTGCTTGGATGGCTGTCTCTGTTCACAGATCGCGAGACGCGTGTGATGTTCAGGGGGCAATGGAACGGCGATGCGAAATGTCGGATGAAGTCTTTCAAGGCGATCCTTCGCAAGTACGTCGCGGAGAGCATTGGCGACGTGGACTTCGATTCCTTACGCTATGCCCCTTCCGATCTCTTGACGCTCCGCAAGGTATTCGCCCTCCTCAACATGCTGGAGGCGGAGCGTCGCGGTATCCGCTTCCGGTTTGATCTCTACCAAAATGACTCCTGGGATGTCGAGCATATTGCCTCCCAGACGGACAACCCGCTAGACACGAGGGAGGAACGCGAAGACTGGCTGCGCCTTGCAGAAGCTGAAATGTCGGAGGCGGAGAAGAAGACCCTGGCGCAATACGAGACTTTCGAAGAAAAGTGGCAAGCTGTCTGGATGATGTTTGAGAGATGTGGTGATGCCGTTTCTGACAAGGATGCGATAGGGAATCTCGTACTGCTCGATTCCACCACCAACCGGAGCTACAAGAACGCCATCTTCTCGGCGAAACGAAGGTGGATTCTCCTTGAATTGCCGAATGAGGTACGAAAAGAGGAGAAATACGTCCTTCCCGCGACCGAGGCGGCGTTCGCAAAATCATATTCTCCGGCGGCTGCGCAGATGCGCTATTGGAGCAAAAATGATGCTGAAGCCTATCGCGAAGGTATGAAAAAGCTTTTCGACGGATTCATGAAAGTGACTGACGGAGGTACGAAATGAACAAATCATTCACGCTTGAAAAACTGTTCGCTTCTTTTCCTGGCGGTATTTGCGTGCCGCGCATCCAGCGTGGATATGTGCAGGGGCGAGAAGATGGCAAGGGTAAATCTATCCGTGCGGAGTTCGTTCCTGTTTTGGTGAAAGCAGTCTTTGGCAATTCTCCGCTATCGCTAGATTTCCTCTACGGCGTTGCTGACGGCACCGAGGAGAAGAGGCGGTTGCTCCCTCTTGACGGACAGCAACGGTTGACTACATTAGCGCTTCTGGCGTGGCTCTGTGGAAAATGGCGGAAGGAGTGGCGTTTTGACTACGAGTCACGCCGTGTTCCACAGCTTTTCATGAAAGGGTTGCTTGGGGACGCCCCTCCAACCAAAGGAAAGCCCACTGATGCCGTTCGCGCTTCCAGTTGGTTCCTTCCTGATTGGGAGAGTGACCCGAGCGTCGCTGGAATGTTGAGGATGCTTAACGCACTGGATGAGAATATCGGTTCACGTGATCGTATGAAAGCAAATCTCGGGAACGTCACCTTTTTGTTACACGGTATAGTTGGGACTGGTGACACTTTCGATCACATTTTCCGCAAGATGAATGCACGAGGAAAGGAACTGTCGCCGTGGGAGAACATGAAGGCAGTGCTGGATAAGCATCTCGACAAGAGCCTTCCTAAGGAGATGGCGGAGGATTGGCGCGACAAAATCGACGGGGGCTGGGCTGAATGCATTTGGAAAGGCGTTGGCGGGAACATAGTCAAGCTTGACAATGCCTTGGAGAAGATCGTCCGCATGGCGTATGCTCGCGTTGCCGGGTTGGACAAACAGGATGAAACACTCTGGCAGATGGATGACAAACTATCTTCTGAAGACGAAGATATTCTTAGTAAATCGGCCATTTCCGACTTCTTCAAATTCTCGGCGGCATACTTTAATGCTCTATCTAAGATTGCAGGTTGCTGGTCGGAAGATAGAACGAAGAACGCACTCTGGGGTACAACCGACGATGAGACTGGTTCAACTGATGCAGTTGTTGATTTTTGGGAATGGCTTTCCAACGGACATGACGCTTCCCTTTCAGATATTCTACGAATCTCGTTCTTGGCGGAAGAGTCGCATTGTACGGATGATTCGCGACGGCGGCGAATCCTTCTAAACCTGCTGGACGCATCCTCTATAGAGGACAAATGTGAAGGTGCTTTGAAAGCGGGGTTGGATTTTCTCGCTGCCAAACTGGATTTGGACGGGCTTAAAGCGCGCAAAGCCGGATATTCTCCAGCACAATTGGCAGACGAAAAGCGAAAATGGAAATTGAATGCTGATCGTGTTGTCAAATTTGAGCAGAATGACCTTGTCTATTGCGGAAGCCTGCGGTTTATCGGGTGGAGCGATTTTGTGGATGAAGCCGATGTTCAGGCGCGTCTTGAAAAGGTTAAGGCAGCTATCGATGCAGATTGGATTGGGGTCTTCTGTAAGATACTTGCTCGTCTTGAGCGCGGTGATGAAAACGAGTTGAAATCGCGTGTTGCCATACCTTACTCCAATCTCCGCCGATGGGGGGAGCATGTTCTTTCAACCAATCAGGTTATTAAGGCAATAGCGGAGATGGAAACGGGGATTCCTGAGCCTGAATGGCCGGATTGGCTTCAGCACTTTAAGCAATTGGCGCAAGAGGAAAGACTTGGAAATAATTACGGCTTACGCGCATTTGACGGTTGGACTTACGTTGTTGCTGATGTTTCTCGATCCCGATATTCAATTAGGCTGGATTACAACGCTAAGGAAAAGGAAAACAGAAAGTTATTGGATGGTGAAATCATATACTACGAAACCGACGATAAGCGTTGGTTGCCAAGAGCGGCCAAGATTTGTGACACGGGGTATGATGTATGGGATGCGTCATGGTATGAGACAACAAATCCGCAACCTGTTCCTTTGGTAACAAATGACACAAAGTAATAAGTGATGTCGCACTAGGCCACTTCCCTCTTCAAGCGCGACATCTACGAGTCTGTCATTTATGGGATTATGCCGCAGGTGAAGGAGCGGCTGAATTCTTATGGCTTACATCAAGTATACGTATGTGGATCTCCGGTACGTGCTTTACGCGCTATGGAGGTTGGGTGCGGCGGGCGGAAGATGGTGTTCTTTTGGAGGGGCTTGCGGGAATGGTGATGTGCGTCGGTGGCTTGAGGATTGGATCAGGGCCCATTACCCCGACAAGGATGTTCAGATCTTGGATTGCGATGTGCGCACGGGCCGGGCGACGATTTGCGTGGAGATGGGGGTATGTGATGGCTGGTGTGCCTGGGTGAGCGGAGACGATGGTCATAATTTGACAGCCTGATAAAATTCTGAATGGTGAAAGGCCGGGAAACTATGCATTTTCCGTCCTTTTCGTCGTTGGCACGGAGATTGCTATTGGATAGGCAAGAAGAAAGGATAGCAATCATGGCAAAAGAATGTGACAACATCAGTACTGGAAGTGTCCTGGAGAAGTTCGAGTTAATCTCGTATGATGAGGACACGGGGCGGATGATGGTCAGCAAGAAATTCGACGATGGTTCAGAGTGGTCAGAACCTATCGCGATATCCATCCCAGATTTGTTTTATCTCTTCAAAGTCGAAGGTGTCAATCCTTCAGACATGGTCGATGAAACACATTTTGAGTTCCATAAGGCAAAGGTTGAAATTGGAGACATGACAACAACAACGTATGCCGAGGATGACGACCTATATTCTGACACTTATTATTACGGATGTCATGCGATAAGAATTTAATCTCATTTTGTTCAGATGTCGTATGACAAACGGAATGAAGAACGAGAACGTGCGCGTGTATTACGACTTCTTCAGGTCTCGCGGCGGTGAGTTCTCATAAAGGAGATAGTCAAAGGAGAATAGACATGACAGAGACGAATGCGACAAGCGAATACCGCTGCATGTGCCAGAGCTGGCAGAACGAAATAGCGAAGTGCGGCGATCCAACTGAAATTGCTCGCAAGGTCAAGCTCGCGTTTAAACGATTGCCGGGCGATGTGGCACTTGCCTACTTCGCGAAGCTGATTACGGCGGATCTGCCTCACATCTTGAAAGTCGCAATATGGGACACAGTCCGCTACTCGCACATCTGGTGGTACGTGGATGAGGTGTTGAAAGGCCCGGTGATGGAGAACCCTGTTGTGCAGCGGGCGTTCGCGGATGCCGTACCAATGCGGCGGTACCACGTGGAAAATCATCTGCCGGGCTGGGAAATTACAAAGATGACCGTTGATTTGCACATTGGGAGTTATGGCGTAATGACATCATATTCCCTATTGCAAAAGCTCATCTACGGAATTGTTTCATGTGAAGATGCTTTGGCGGCAAGATGCGTTATTGGAAATTCAACACCGGAATTTGACAAACAGATCCGAACATTCGTTGACCACAATGGCAACAATCTGCTATGGTATCTTACCTATCGTTATGATCGTAACCCGCCAGGTGGATTCGCGTGTCCGTTTACGGTTGCAGCGCTCCTTGACAAGGGTGTCAATCCGAATCACCTTAACAATCTCGGGCTTTGTTGGAACGATGTTTCAAAGCACGTTGTGAGACCAGAAATGTGAACAATCATAAGTTGTCTCATTTATAAGGAGGTGGCGGATAAAAGCAGGATCTACCTGTTACGGCTTGAGTTCCGACGGGTAATTTGGTACGGTATTACACGTGTCAAATAGTTTTGGGGCAGTATGAGATCGTCGGTGCTCAATAACGGAGACAAGGCATGATATTCATTATGGCATAAATGCTGGCGTTGGCGGTTATTTTCGTTGGTTGTAATGAGAAGAATTCGCGTATGCAACGGCATGGCCGTCGTGATGGTGTGCCGCGAGAAGGGTACCTCGGTAACGTTATGGCTTACAGCGGAGTACGAAGGTCTCAAACCTGCCACCATCGAATTCAACCGACGAGCACCGTTTCTGCGAGGCTTGGAGTGTCGCATGAGGATTTGTGAGAGAAATTTGCCGTTATTGGCGGAATATGTCCGGTCTGGCCGGGTGGTGGCGTTTGATACGGAGACTACGGGTTGCGCTTCTCATGACGAGATTTGCCAGATTGCCGCCGTAGAATACGTTTGCGGCGAACTGTCGCGTAAACTCGCGCTTTATATTTGTCCAACTTGCGAGATGAATCCGTGGGCGGAAGCGGTGCATGGTCTTTCGTTAGATTTTCTTTACGAGCATGGCATCGCGCCGGAAGCGGCGATGCGGCAGTTTTTCGAGTTTCTGGGGAATGACGTGCTTCTTGTAGCGCACAACAATAAATTTGATATGCGGATGTTGAACCAGGAATGCGTGAAGTTCGGCCTTTGTTTTTCTCCCGAAGGTATCGAAACCTGCGACACTCTCGCCCTTTCCCGCTATCTGCGACCCGATCTTGAACGCCACACGCTCGCGCATCTTATCGAGGCGTTGGGTATTAACGGCGTGAACAGCCATGATGCCCTTGATGACGCTTTGGCTTGCGCGGGTGTTTTATTCACGCTCATAAATCGTTGATTTTTGGCAAACCGCGACCGAATAGGCATTGCATTTTTACGGCCGATGGGATAAAATACTTTTTTTCTTTTTGGGGATGGAATCATCGGGGAATGGTGAATGATTACAGAGAGACCGGTGCGAAAAACTTTTCCGGTTAACGTAATGCTTGAGGGACGGACGGCGCTGGTTGTCGGCGGCGGACGGGTAGGCTTGCGCAAAGTCGAGCTTTTGCTTGACTCCGGTTGCGCGATTCGGTTGGTTTGCCCGGATTGCGTCCCGGAGCTGACGGAGTTGTCTGCTGCGGGCAGAATTAACCATCTGCCGCGTGATTTTGAGCCGTCTGACCTTGACGGAGTTTCCATTGTCTTTGCGTGTACCGATGACCGCCACGCCAACCGGACGGTCTTGGAGGCGGCCCGCGCGGTTAAAGTGCCGTGTTGTTGCGCCGACGGCAATTGGGCGGACGGGGATTTCGTGACCCCCGCAATAGCTCGTAGCGGCGATTTTCTGCTTGCGGTTTCCACCAACGGACGTTCCTGCCGTCAGGCAAAAATGATGAAAAACCGGCTTGTGCGGCAACTGGCATCATGGTCGGGTTCTGATTTGCTGGTTGTCGGTACGAACCATTATCTGTTGGACGCCGACACCCGGGCGGCTTTTCATTTGTTGCCTGAGGACCGGGTTAGGGTGGGCGGCATGATCCAACAGTTGCGGGATATCCATGAGTTCTTTATTCTCAATACCTGCAACCGTATCGAGGTGGTGGCAGCCACCTCCAACCCAGAAGCTACCGCAGCGGCTATCGGTAGGTTGATGCGGTTTGACACTTTGCCGTCGGGCAGTTTCATTGTAAAGCGGGGCTTTGACGCTTTTTCGCACTTGTGCCGGGTGGCGGCGGGGCTGGAGTCGCAAATTTCCGGCGAGTTCCATGTTGTGTCGCAACTTAAGGATTCGCTGGCTGAGTCGGTCGCCAACGGTTGGTCGGGACCGGTAATCCATGAACTGGGCGACGAGGCGTTGCGGATTTCCAAGTTGATCCGAAATGAGGTCGGACAGTATCTGGCAGTTTCGGAGATCGAGGACGTGGCTTTGCGGTATCTCGACGAGCATATCGGCGCAAACGGCAATGCTCCCCAAGTGATGGTAATCGGAACCGGAATGGTCGGCCGCGGAGTGGTAAATGGTCTAATTAAGCGCGGGTTGCGGGTGGTATGGGTTTACCACCATCAGCGTCCTACTCTGTTGCAGGGTACGGAAATCATCCCGATGTCGCAAATTCCGGAAAGATTGGGCGGTGTTGGTGCGGTGGTTAGCGCGGTTTCTTCCCCGAAGCCGGTGGTAACGGCCGAATGCGGTCCGTTTATGAATCCCGGCGGGGTGCTGATGGTTGATTTGGGCATGCCGCACAACATTGCGCCGGAAATCGCGATAGGTGATCGACGGTTGGTTGATTTGGACGAGTTAAAGAATTGGTGGCGCCGCAAGAATGGGTCGATGGACCGCGTGGAGGAGTGTTGCGCAGCGATTCTCGGGGACAACCGGTATTCATACGACAGGATCCGCAACAGTATGAACCCCGCCGCCGGGGCGTAGTTCCGCCGAGTAAGCAAATTTCTCTCTGTTATTGGATAACCTGGGAGCCGGAAATGGTCGGAGTTAATGAATTGGCGACGGCGGAACGCCGGGCGGGCATAATTCGAGCCGTGCGCGCATTTTTTGACACTAACGGTTTTATCGAGGTGGAGACCCCGGCCCGCATTTTGGCTCCGGCGCCGGAATCTCAGATTGACGCGCCGCCGTCAGGTCCGGCGTTTCTTCGGGCATCGCCGGAATTGCAGATGAAGCTGCTGTTGTGCGCGGGGTACCCCAAGATTTACCAAATCGGCCCCTGTTTCCGGCTTGGCGAGTGCGGTCGGCGGCATAATCCCGAATTCACCTTGCTGGAGTGGTATCGCGCGGATTCGGACTATCTTCAAATGCTTTCGGACACCGAGGGGTTGTTGACCGCGCTGGCGGGCGACGGTATAACTTACCGGGGACGAAGAATTGACTTGCGTCCGCCGTGGCCGCGGGTGCGCGTACGTGACGCTTTCTTGCAATGGGCGGGTTGGGATCCGGTAGAACATTGGGACGCGGACCGTTTCGACCTGGATATGGTTTCAAAGGTCGAGCCTTCGCTGCCGCAAGACCGCCCATGCGTTTTGATGGATTATCCCGAACCGGCGGCTTCGCTGGCCCGGCTGAAACCGGACGATGGCAAGGTGGCGGAGCGATGGGAGGTTTACATCGGCGGAATAGAGCTGGCCAACGCCTATAGTGAACTTTGCGATGCGGCCGCGCAACGTCGGAGGTTTGAAGAGTCAACGGAAGAACGCCGCGCCCTTGGCAAGGCAGAGTATCCGTTAGACGAGGATTTTCTTGGGGCGTTGGAATATCCGGGGATGCCGCCCAGCGGCGGTATCGCGCTAGGGGTGGACCGGTTGGTTATGTTGCTCACGGATGCGGCAGACATTGCGGACGTTCGTCAGTTTTGCCAGCGTCCCGGTCAAATTTTTTAATCCGGTTGTTAAAGGCAGGAACCTTGCCCTCGCAGAATGTACGAAAGGATGAGCCGTTGGAGTAGGCGAGCGAGATGATGCGGTTTGCCGTCGCGCCGATACGCCATTCGCGGTCGAGATTGAGCCGGTACATTCCGTCGTCGTGTTTGAGATACTTCGCGTCGAGCTCCTTCTCAATCCTTTCCGCCGTTTCCAGATCGTCGCATGCTCGCGCTGCCGCCGCGAGGAAGGATGCTGCCGCTGTTGGCGGAACCTTTGCGGGGTCGTTACAGGTTGCAGATCCGTCAATCGCGTCCGACGGAGCGGTGAACTTTGTCCAATCGATTTTCGTCGCCGCCGACTGCCAGAGCGCGTGGGCCGTGTCGCGATTCTCTGCCCAAGGTTCATACCAGAGAAGCGACCATGCGTCCAGCCCGGCACTGCCGCGGGGATAGAAGAGCCCGGACTTTACATGATAGACTAGATTCAGAGCCCCGCCGCCAAAAAGCGGTTCAGTGTAGTGTTCGAGCGCCCACTTTTCCCAGCGGCGGGCATCGGCGTTCCAATCGCCGTGGCCGAGTCTCGCGAAGATGGAGAGTGCGATATGCGGGTGGTTATTGCAGGGGAAGAACATTAAACCGGGTTCGCAGGTCAACCCGCCGTTTGGTCCGTGCCGCATCTGGTGAACCGTCACATCGATGAGTTTCTGGACCGTATAGTGCGCGGTGCGCCCGTCTGTCCAAGTGAAATCAAATCCTTCTGTCCAGTATCTGGTATCGCCAGTGAATGTTTCGTACAGCGCCAACAGTTGCAGGAGATGACCGGTGTACATCACGTTTTCACGGAAACAGGGATCGGGTGCCCACGGTTTCAATCCCCAATAGGATTTGCTCATTGAATACGCCCAGACGTCGCGTTTCAGATAGCGTTCTATGCAGCGACCAAGAACGTGCCCAACCGTTGTGAAACCCGGTGTCCCTGGTGCTTCACGCATTCCGAGCGCTGCCGCCGCGTAGCCGCAGAAAGCGATGTTGTACCGCTTCGCGAATAGTCCGTGCTGGGTGCCGCCGATGTTCCACCACTCGCGTTCTTCATCCGGCGGCAACGGCCCTGTAATGTAATCCAGCCATTTGAGCGCTGCCAGTTCGTCCGCGCTGAGTGGATTATTTACTGCGTTTCCGGCAAACGCTTCGGCACCATTTTTGACAGAACGGACGTTGGATTCGGCAATCCAATGTTTTGCGCGATTTCGGTAAAGACCAAATGCGACGAATACTGTGATAACGGATAAAATCCAGCCGATAATCCAACGCCCTCTTCCGTAATGTTTTCCCATAGATTTTTCCTTTTACGGATTTTTTCGAATTCGGATTCGCGAAACACTTTAAAAGACATCCAATCACCCGTAAAACCGGTTCAAAATATACACTATCCCCCGTCAGATTGCAACGCTAATCCGAATCGGGTCCGGAAAAGCCGGGAAAATTTTTTAAACCGTCGGTGTCATTGTTGGCTGGACTATCCGCCGGTTTTGAGTTACAATTAGACTATGTTTTTAAATCTCTTTAGGGGTGGCTTATGATTGGAAAATCATCATCGCTTTTTATCGCCGGGGTGTTGACCGGTTTGTTGGTGGCATGCGGGGTAGGTTCGTTCGTTTTGCGCCCGGGAAAACAGGCGGATTCGGCGCAGACCGGCAAGACGGTGCTTAAACTTGCGCACGGTTTGGACGAGTCGCATCCGGTACACCGTGCGATGCTGTTCATGAAGGGGCGGTTGGAAGAGCTTACTGGCGGCAAGGTTACGCTAGACGTTTATTCCGGCGGCGTTTTGGGCGGCGAAAATGAGTGTTTGGAGCAAGTCCAGCAGGGCGAATTGGCAATGACCAAGGTGTCCACGGCGGCGTTGGAGAATTTCCTGCCGGAGATGAAAGTTTTCAGTATCCCGTTCGCCTTCCGGGACCGCAACCATTTTTGGAACACTTTGCATTCGCAAATCGGGCGCGACCTGCTCCAGCTCGGGGTAGCCCGTAATTTCAAGGGGTTGTGTTATTACGATTCCGGCGACCGCAACTTCTATAGCACTTCAAAAGCCATTCGGAAGGTGGAAGACGTCGGGATGATGAAAATCCGGGTAATGCCTAGCCGCACGGCGAAGGATATGATTCAGGCGATGGGGGGCAGTCCTTGCCCAATCAACTGGGGTGAGTTATACACTGCGTTGCAGCAGGGGATGGTGGATGCCGCCGAAAACAACTTCCCGTCTTTCATCACCAGCCGGCATTTTGAGGTCTGTAAATATTTCACGCTTTCCGCGCACCAGATGATCCCGGATATGATGATCATCAGCACCAAAGTGTGGGACAAGCTGCCGCCGGACGTGCAGGCGGCGCTGCAAAAGGCGGCTGACGAGTCGGAGGCTTTCCAGCGCAAGTTGTGGGAAGAAATGACCGAAGAGTGCAGAAAGACCACCATTGAAAAGGGAATAGAAATTATTACCCCTGACCGCGAGGGTTTTCGCAAGGCGTGCGCCCCGATTATCGACCGTCCGGATTACGCGGACATCCGCAAGTTGTACAGCCAGATTCAAGAGGTAAAGTGATGGGTGCGCTTAAGAGGGTTCGCGATTTGGTCGTCCGCGCCGTGGAGTGGATGATTATCGGGATGGTGGCATTGCTGACGCTGGATGTGTTGTGGGGCGTGTTCACCCGTTTCGTCCTCGGCAGCGGGCTGGCCCACAAAATGCTGTCCGGGGTGATACCGGAGACGCATCTGGGCCAAGCGGTTTACACCGATGAGTTGGCTTGCGTGCTGTTGGTCTGGATCTCGATGCTGGGGGCTGCGCTGGCGTTCGGGCGCAAGGCGCACCTCGGCGTTGATTTTTTTGTCGGCAAGTTACACCCTGAAGCCGCCAAGATCCTGTGTGTGGTGGTGCAGTTGGTAATCATCTGCGTCACGGTGACGGTGTTTTTAATCGGCGGATGGAAACTCGCGATGTCGCAAATGGGGCAGGAGCTTTCCACCATGCGCTGGTTAACCCGCGGACAGGTTTATTTCGCGTTGCCGCTGTCCGGGATTCTCATCCTGATGTTCACTTTGGAAAATCTGGTCAAGGTTCTGCTGTCCCCGGCGGATCAGCTGTCCGGCAAAACACAATCGGAGGCATAAGTCATGGGCGGTATTACATTGATTTTGGTCGCTACGTTCTTTTCCCTGTTGGTTATCAACACGCCGGTGGCGATTGCGATTGCCGGGGCGTCGTTGACCGCCATTATCGCCAACGGCGGTGACGCCGGTTTCACCGTCGCCCAACGCATGGCGAACGGCGTTAACAGTTTCCCTTTGCTGGCGATACCGTTCTTCGTTTTTTCCGGTATCCTGATGGGGCGCGGCGGTTTGGCGCGCCGGCTGATTGATTTTGCCGCATTGTTCGTAGGACGGTTGCCGGGAGGGTTGAGTTATGTCAATACCCTTACCTGCATGTTTTTCGGTTCCATATCCGGTTCTGCCGCGGCCGCGGTGTCGTCGGTCGGCGGATTTATGATTCCCGAAATGAACAAAGAGGGGTATGACCGCGATTTCAATGTGGCGGTAACCGCCACCGCCGCCACCACGGGAATGCTGATTCCTCCGTCGAACGCGATGATCGTTTACTCGGTTGCGGCCGGTTCGGTGTCGATTGCGGCGATGTTCATGGCCGGCATTCTGCCCGGCATCTTGGTGGGCGTGTTCCTGATGATTGTTTCCGGCATAATCTCCGTCCGCAAGGGTTACGGCCGCAAATGTGCCGGAGGCATGAAAATCGAGTATTCTCCGTTGAAGGTTTGCATCCGCGCGATTCCGAGCCTGTTTTTGGTGGTGTTGATTATCGGCGGAATTTTGGCCGGCATTTTCAGCGCCACCGAGGCGGCGGCGATTGCGGTCGCGTACGCTTTCGTGCTGTCGGTGCTGATTTACCGAGAGATCCCCTGGAAGGCGTTGCCGGAGATTTGTTTGCAGACCGGGCTGACCACCGCGGTGGTGATGTTGCTGATCGGGGCGTCGAGTTCGATGTCGTGGATCATGACGGTGGCGAACATTCCGCAGTCGGTCTCCAACGCTCTGATGGGAATGTCGAGCAATCCCTATGTGATTCTGTTCACCATCAACATCATGCTGCTGGTGGTTGGAACCTTTATGGACATGACACCGGCGATTCTTATTTTCACTCCGATTCTGCTCCCGGTGGTTACCAAGCTCGGAATGCATCCCGTGCATTTCGGAATCGTATTGATCGCCAACCTTTGCATCGGTCTATGCACCCCGCCGGTGGGGACCTGTCTTTTCATCGGCTGTGGGGTGGGGCAGACCACGATTGCCAAGGTTACCGCAAGGGCGGTGCCGCTTTTCCTTGGCATGGTGGCGGCTCTGTTCGTCACCACCTATGTGCCCAAGCTGGTGTTGTGGATCCCAGAGTTGTGCGGTTTGCTGGGTAAGTAGCCCGATGTCGGGTGGCGGTTCTATAATGGAGGTTTTACGATGCGCGGAGAACGGAAACTTGGAAAGCTGGTAGGCAAGAACCCTAGCAAACAGAAAATGATTCGCGTCGCGGTGTTGTTGGTGATCGCGGTGGTAGCGGCATGGAAAGGGTGGGACTTGAAATCCGCCGGCACTTCCGGATCGCCTGAACTTAACCGAATGAAGCGCACCTACCGGCAGGCGGAAAAGGTGGTGGACACGGTTTCCGGCACCAAAAAAACGACCTCCAAGCCGGCGGTAAAAACTCCGGTTGCGGCTAAACGCCAGACCTCCCCCAAACCGGCGGAAGCGGATAAAACGGTCAAGCCCGCAACCGCCAAAACGCAAACCGCTCCGGTATCCAATAGCCCGCTGTTTGCCACGTTTCGCGAAAAACAGATCGTAACCAGCAGCGGTACGGTGCGTAAAGTGCTTACGGACGATACCGACGGGATAAAGCATCAGCGTTTTATTCTTGTGGATAGAAACGGCGACACGGTGCTGGTGGCGCACAACATCGATTTGGCCCAGAAGATTCCCAGCCTTAAAGTAGGTGATACAGTGGATTTTTGCGGTGAATATGTTACCAACAATCAAGGCGGTTGCATTCACTGGACTCATAAAGATCCCGCCCGCCGCCACCGCGCCGGTTGGTTGCGGCATAATGGGCGGGTTTACGATTAATTATCCAAACAGGAGACAAAAATGAAACAATTATTGTTGGCACTCACTATTTGTGCCTTGACGGATTCCGCTTTGTTTGCGGACACGGTGGAGTCCGAACGCAATCTGCCGGTCATTGATTCGGTGGATGTTCTGGTTGTCGGCGGCACGATGGGCGGTGTTGGTGCCGCGATTTCGGCCAAGGAGTCGGGCGCGTCGGTTTTCCTGGTGGCGCCGCGCTTCCATTTGGGCGAGGATGTGGTGCAGCCGAGACGTCTGTGGTTAGGTTCCGATTCTGATGGCGGATCAGACGAGTTTATAATGCGGACCTTCAACGCCTTCGCTTCCACTCCGTTTACTTACGTTACCGATGTCACCCCGAATGCCTCGCATCCGGACAATAATTCCAGTGTGCTTACCGACGGGGTTTGGGAAAGTTCGGCGAACCAAAGCGTCCAGTATAACAGCGATGTCAGAATAACCGCCACGCTTACCGATCCAAATCGCGGAAAAGTCAAGAGCGTGACGGTTTTTTCATTTTACCGTGCGGACGTTTTCGATATGGATTCGATGTCGGTGGCGGTATCCGGCGACAATGTTACTTATACGCCGGGTTCTGGTTCCTTGACGCTTAATCCCAATAGTTCGGTTTTGGTTAAGGATTCCAAAAATGACCCGATCAAAGCTTGGACTTTCACCTTTAACACGCCGGTCGATGCGAATTACGTGCAGATCGCTTGCACCAAGCTTACCTCCAGAATGTTGCTCGGCGAATTGTTCATCACCACTGAAAACTGTTTGTCCAGCGCGGCTACCCCGGTTCAAGTGGAACAGTCATTGGATGCGGCGCTGGTTGGCGCCGGGGTGCCGTTCTTGACTGGATCGATGCCGGTCGGAACGGTGTCGGATGCCAACGGTAAGACCGCCGGCGTGGTAATCGCAAACCGTAGCGGCCGTCAAGTCGTGCTGGCTAAAACGGTTATCGATGCCACTACTTTGGCCGCTGTCGCCCGCGGTAAAGGGGTGGAGTTATCCGCCGGAAGCGCGGATCCGATACCCTTTTCACGGACGGTGATTTGCCAGCGTGGTACGGTGTTCTCCTTGCCTTCGGGTTACACCGTTGAGCAGCTGCCTTTTGTCCAAACGGTGACCATCCAACCGACAGATTTACAGGTGGCGGGTGCTCCGACCTCCATGACGCTGGCCGCCTATCGTATTACCGCGTCATTTCCCATGCCAGTGACCAGTTACTCCGCTTTATCCGATTTGGAACAGCAATTCCGCGACGCGACTTGGACCGAATCAACTGTTGATGCGGCGGAAACTTTGGATTTTGTTCCGGTTGACACGATAACCGGCGTGGCGAAGGTGTCGGTGTGGACCGGTTCGTCGGCTTTCAATTTGGACGCGCTTAAACCAGTTGGCAATGATTATTTGTATGTGCTTGGCCCCAACGCAGATGTTAGCTACGCGGTCGCAGCCAAGTTGTCCATGCCGGTAAACGCTTATTTCGTCGGTAAGCGTTTGGGCGTTGCCGCGGCGGCTGCGGCCGTCGCGCGCGGCGCTCTGGGCGATGTGATTGTAGGAGTGGCGTTTCCGACCACGTCCGCGCGGGTTTGCGAACGGCTTTCCAAACCGCTTAATGTCGGTTCGGACGATGCGGGTATGGTATTTTCTTGCGGCGATGTTCTGCCTACGCTAAAGACGGTGGATGTGGCGGTGGTCGGTGCCGGTACCGCCGGAGCGCCGGCGGCGATTGCGGCAGCGCGCCAGGGCAAGTCGGTTTTGATTATGGACGTGCTGCACAATATGGGCGGTTCGTCCACCGATTCGTGCATCGGGCGTTATTACAAAGGCAACGTGCGCGGTTTCACCTCTGAACTCGATGCCGGGGTTGATGCTACCGGTTGGGTGTTCTATGCCGCAAAATCCGAGTGGCTGCGTCGGCAGTGTCGCACGGCGGGGGCGGAAGTGTGGTACGGCGCATTTGCCCAAGGCGTGGTAACCGATGGTACGGACGCCGCCGGACGCGCCAAAGTTACCGGCGTGGTGGTGGCGCTTCCGGATGGAACGCGCGGGGTGGTTAACGCCAGCGTGGTGGTGGACAGCACCGGAAATGCCGACCTTTCCGCCGCCGCCGGGGCTGGAACGCAGTATTTGGATGTTGCGGAGTTGGCGATGCAGGGAGCTACGCTTTCCAAGCAGCAGCTGGCCAACAGCTACATCAATTACGACGTGGGATTTTTGAACGACACCGATGCCGGCGATTTGACGTTTTTCGCCCTTCGCGGGCGTTTGGCTTACACCTCGTTCTTTACCTTCGGTTCGCCGTACACCGCCAGCCGCGAACGCCGTCGGATTATCGGTGACGTGGTGGTGTCGCCGTTGGACGTGCTCTGCGGAAAAACTTATTCCGACACCATTATGCACGGCACCAGCAATTTCGATATGCATGGTTACACCACTTCGGAGGTGTTCATGTTCTTCAACCATACGCAGAACATGAGTTTCAACGCCGATCTTCCCTTCCGCGCTCTTCTGCCGCGGGACTTGGACGGTGTTATCGCCACCGGTTTGGGGGTCAGCGCCCATCGCGACGCTATGCCGATTATCCGGATGCAGGCGGATGTGCAGAATCAGGGATACGCAGCAGGGTTGGCCGCCGCGGCCGCCGTGGATGTCGGCTGTGTGCGTAATATCAGCGTGCCGGATTTACAGCGGCAGTTGGTGGCGATCGGTGCTTTGGAAGAACGGGTGTTATCCGATGCCGACAGCACGGTCACCGTGGCGCAGGTGCAAAATGCGGTTGATGGCTTGGCCACCGATTTTATCGGCTTGCAGTATATTTTAAGCGCTCCTGACGTTGCGTTGCCGTTGTTGCGGAGCGCGTATCAGTCCGCAGCCAGTGACGATCGGTTGAATGCGTTGTCATGCGCGTTGGCGTTGCTGGGCGACAGCACCGGCAACGAGAGGCTGTTGAATTTGCTGGCTTCCGGCGGATTGGTAGGCGGCACTGATTTCAAAGGTATGGGGAATTACGGCCGTGCCACCTCGTTTAACGACGCGGTGGTGTATGCGCTTGCCAAAGCGGGCAACCTCGCTTTCGCCCCGTTGCTGGAAGGTCTGTTTAACTCGTTGTCGGCGCAGTCAAAACTTTCCAACGTTCGTATGTGCACGTTGGCGGCGGAAATGCTTCGGGACAAGGATGCCGCCGCGGCCGCCGTTACCGCGTTGCAAAACAACCCGTCATGGGTCGGTGAGGCGATGACCGCCCCGGTATCGTGTGCCTATGAATCGGGAACCGACGATGCCGAGCGTAATGCGGCGTTGCGGGAGTTGGCGATCGGTCGGATGCTTTACCGGTTGGATGACCAAGATGGTGTAGGGCGGACGATTTTGGAGAAATATGCCGGCGATTCCCGCGGTTTGTACGCGCAGTATGCTCGTATGGTGCTGGATTCTGAGCCGATAAGCAATGCGACCGCTTCGGTGAGCGGAAGCTGGATCAGTGGGCAGTCCAATGATTCGTGGAGTAATCCTGCCGCATGGGCAAACGGTGACATCGCGAACGGAACCTCCGCCACCGCTACCTTCACCGGTGACGGCTCCGCCCGCACGGTTGATCTTGGCGGCGAAGTGCAGATTGGCTCGCTCCAGATTTCCGGCAGCGGTATTTGGACGTTCACCAACGGGATGCTGTACTTTGGCGGGATGGAATCCGAGCTCAATGTGGCGTCAGGTGCGGCCGTGAATTTTGATGTGCCGGTTAGTGTGTTCCAGCTTGACAAGACGGGAGCCGGAACGGCCAAATTTACCGACACGTTGGCGGTGCTTTCAGAGTTTAATGTCTCGGAAGGCGTAGTTGAGTTTAACAACGGATCCAAGGTGTACCAGCCGTTTTCCGCCGTGGTGGAGAGTTCCGTTATGGGCGATGATCCGCGTGGGTACGGTTATGATTTCACCGTGCAGAACGGTCCGTTGTGGGTGACGCATTTGGGGTGCTACGACTCTACCGGCGCGGGTTTTGTCAAGACGATGCGCACTTTGGTTGCCAGCGGCGGAACGATTCTCACCGCGATGGAGTTTTCTCCCGCTTCGCCAGGATTCTTGCGTAACGGATACCGCTTCCAGCGGTTGCCGGTGCCGTTGAAGTTGGCGGACGGCATGTACCGGATCCAAACTTACGGTTTCGCCGGGGAGCAGGCTTGCTCGTTCCGTATCGACGGCGAACCGATCGGCGAGGTTGACGACTGCGACGGCATGATTAATTTCGGGACGGAATTGTACACCGGTACTTCGGAAAGGAACATTTATACTGAGACCGTGGATGGTGCAGGGGCGTATGCCGCCACCGTTGCGAGTCTGCTGGTGACAAAAAACAATCCGGAACAGGTGTTCGCCGGGAATCTTGACGTTGACGCTACGGTTGTGATTGCCAGCCCTACACTACAAGTTGGCGGGCTATCCGGTTCCGGTACGGTGGTAACCACAACAAACGACTGTCCGGTTACGTTAGTGGTTGATTCCGATTCCGACACCGTTTTCTCTGGGACGCTGGCGGAAAACGGCAGTCGTTTAGGCCTCACCAAGTCCGGGAACGGCACTCTAACCCTGTCCGGTAGAAACTACATTTCCGACGCCATCTACGTTAAGGGCGGTGCGCTCAACTTGGCCACGGCCGATGCCATTCCTCCGGATACGCCGTTGGTCTTTGGTGATGCCGCGAAAGAGATTTCCCGCGGTTATTTAAGCGTGTTAGAAGACGATGTTGAGTTGTCACACCCGATTTGGGCGGCAAAGATGTTGCAGTACAACCAGTTTGATTTCGGGTTGTCGTTGCAGGGGGCGCAAAGCCTCACCTTGCGAGACACTGCTATCCTTTCGCCGGACGTGATCGCTACCGCCGGTAATGACGCTTGCATGACCTTCGTGGTTCCCGCCAGTTTGGACGGTGTCACCACGCTGTATGTGGACAATGTGGTTTCCGACTACATCGACTTTAACCTGCGGTTGGACGGTTTGGCCGGCGGTAACGCCGACAACGCGGTTTACATTAACAATTTGTCCGCCCCGAATGGTTTGCGTAAATTGGTGGCCTTTAACTCGGTGGCAAAAACCGCTGGCGGTTCGCTCACCTTGGACAACTCGTCGCTTCATATTGATTACATTGACCTTTCAGGATACAATGTTAATTTTGAAGTCACCGGCGGCAGTACGGTGGAAGTCCCGAACCTGCGTATGGCAAACACCGGTTGGGGCGGACAAACCGAGTCTAACGCCAAAATGTTGGTAAGCGGTGGATCGCGGTTGATCGGTGCGGCGCTTCCCAATAGTGTCTATAACACCACCAACTCGGTGTTTGCCTTTAATGACGCGGTGTTCCAGATTTACAATGATGACATCACCAGTTGGATTAATTTAAGCGATGCCAATCCTCCGGCACAGATTCTTTCCGGCGGATTGACGGTTGATCTGATGTCAAAACAACTTGGCGCCAGCAGGAGTATTCGTGTTCGCCATCCTATCACCACACCAGCTGGCGAGACGTCAGGGCCGTTGACCATTAACGGCGTCGACGGAGATGTCGGCGATTTTAAGGTTTCGGCGGAACTATCCATCCTTGGCCCAATCACGGTGAAGGACGGAGGTTTATGGTTGGATCACACCGTTGCTCCCGGCACTACGATGACAAGTCTGCTCACCACCCGTCCGGAATTGAATCTTACAGGTAGCGGGTATTTGAAGATGGTTCCAAAGAATAATGGTGATCGCGAGTTGTTCAGTGTAATCCGTGCGGCGGTTGAGGGAGAGAACCCAGAACCTTCGGAGGTTGAAGTCGATGGCGATGGCGAGGTGGTTACCGCCGCGTTGGTCGGCACGCCGGTCAAGAAAACCGGTTCCGGTGTGCTGACGGTGCAGTTGGACGGCGATAGTTCCGACAGCGTTTTGTCCGCTCCGATAATCGTCAGCCAAGGCACATTGAAAGTGAATGCCAATGGTGAGACGGTTGAGCCGACATTGGTGACGGACGGCGGTTTTGAACCGTCACCGGCGTTGTCTGGCGATGCCCCCAATCTTGACCGGCGCGGCAACAGGAACAGCAGTTACTTCGCGTCGAATCTAACTAGCTGGAGTTTCGCCAAGACGGATAATGTGGGTATTTCCCGTGTAGGTGGATATTTCGAGTCTACGTCCACTACCGAGGGCGCGCATTTTGCCTTCCTGAGGAGTAACAGCGGCAACATTTCGCGCACCATTACCGTTTCCAAACTTGCCGATTACACCCTAAAGTTTGATTACGCCTCGCGTTTCTACAACAACACGACGTACAAGGGGGCGATTGAGGTGCAGCTCGATGGCATCCCGGTTTTACAGACCGGTTTGTTCCAGGACAAAACTTGGGTAACCGCCGAGATCCCGTTGGGCAAATTGACCGCCGGTACCCACACCCTCACCTTTAAACCGGGCGCGAATAACGCGGACTCGCTGTTTGACAATGTCCGGATCGGTTACAGCTGTTCCTTCGACCCCAGCCTGCTGGCGCAACGGATTTCCGATAAGCTGAATGTCGAATTGACCGACACGGGCAAATTGTTCCTCGATTTCTCCGGCAGTTGCAAAGTCGGATATTTCTTCTTGAACGGTGAACGTCAGTTTGGCGTTTTCAACGCCACTACCATGCCGGAGTTCATTAGCGGGGAGGGCAGTTTTTATTGCTATCCTTTGGGTTCGTTAATCATCTTCAGATAGAGAAGGATAAACATGCGTCGGCGAAGACACAAATTGGATGGCGAGGCATTGCGGCAAATTGTCAAGATGCTTACGGAGATTGACTCCGAATGTGAAATGACGAGTTTGCTGGAGGTGTTGTTTACGCCGACGGAGATCAGCGATCTGGCGTTGCGGTGGCGGCTACTGGCGATGTTGTCATCCGGTGTGCCGCAACGCGAGATCGCGCGGCGGCTTCGCGTCAGCCTGTGCAAGATTACCCGCGGTTCGAAGATTCTGAAATCTGACAGTGTGGCGTTGTCGCGGTTAAAAGACAGTTTCGGTGCCTCAGAATGAGCGGTGCGCGATTCCGCATTCGGGTTTGTCGGTTATGGGTAAGTTCAGACTTGGGGTTTTGTGCGGGACGCTGGCGGCGGTGTCATACGGGTTAAACCCGTTGTTCGCGGTGCCGATGTACCGTGCCGGTTTCAACACCGCCTCGGTGCTCTTCTACCGCTATCTTTTCGCCGCGTTGCTTATGAGCGGCTTAATGTTGCTGCGCCGCAAAAAATTCGCGGTTCCGCTCAAGCAGGTTCTCCCGGTCGCTATCGGCGGGTGGCTGGTGTCACTGTCAAGTTTGTTCCTGTTCATCAGTTTTAGGCTGATGGATGTCGGCATCGCCTCGACCATATTGTTTACCTACCCGGTGATGGTGGCGGTGATTATGGTGGCGTTTTTCCATGAAAACGCCAATGTGTCGGTGGGGGTGGCTTTGGCATTGGCCACGATTGGCGTGTCATTGTTGAGCCGCAGCGGGGGTGCGCCGGTAAGTTGGTCGGGTTTGGGTTGCGTTTTGCTGTCATCGTTGACTTACGCGCTTTACATTGTGGCGGTACGCGAATCATCGTTGCGGCAGATCGATCCGGAGACACTAATCTTTTACGTGTTGTGGTTCGGATTGCCGATTTACCTTGTCCCGCTGCATGGCTTGTCGCTACTCCAGCCGTTGCGGACTCCGTTGACGTGGGGCTGCGCTTTGGGGTTGGGGGTGTTCCCGTCGGTGGTGTCGTTTTCGATGATTACCATTTCGATTCGCCTGATCGGTCCGACCCGCGCCGCGATACTGGGTGCATTGGAACCGGTTACGGCGGTGGGTATCGGCGCTTTGGTGTTTGGGGAGCGGTTTACCTTGCGTTTGGCGATAGGCATAGTGATAATCCTTACCGCCGTGGTGTTAGTGGTCAGAAACAACTCAAAAACTGATATGGACGTAAAGAATACGATTTGACGGTTGTCCAATGATTTCTTGTCATTGAAAGCTTTCCTGGATTAGCTTTGGTATTGCGCGGGTGGCGTGGTTGTGGTAAACTATGTGGCAAAAGTTCGCAATATGTTTGTGTTGGTTGTTGACGAATGATTATGTTGCGGCTTTTGTAGAAAAGGGATTTGCGATGCGGTCATGTTTTTTTATAGAAGGTGTGTTGAAGCGCGGTTTTCAACCGGTATGGATGACGCTGTTTTACGTTGCGCTGTTTATTTGCGCGACAGTCGGATGGGGTCGGGATCTTGGATTGTTAAACCTCAGCATGGTACACCGTGGCGACGGGGTATTGGTGCCGGGGCGGGTGAACCGTCCGGACAATTCGCTTGAGGCGTGTTTGCTCGCATGGGCGGATAATGTGGTGCCGGAGGCTGACATTCGTACCACTAAGGACGGGGTGATTATTGCCTACCACAATGCGTCCCTCAACGGCAAAAAAATGGAGGAGTACGACTGGTCGGAACTCCGCGACGTTTCTATCGGGGCGGCGCACGGCGAAATCTGGAACCACGTGCGCATTCCGACTTGGGAGGGATTGTTCGCCGCGATGAAAGGCCGTCCAAAATGGAAAATCTACATGGACTACAAGAATGTTCCGGTAGAGCAGAGTTCGGTGCTGGTAAAGAAATTCGGTCTTGAGCGGCAAGTATATTGCCACGGGTGCAGTTACGAGCTGATGAAGCAGTGGCGGCAGGCGGTGCCGAACGGTTTGACTAGTTACTGGATGTGGATGGGGCAGTGGAAGCAGATTGAGTTCACCCCGGAGCGCCGCGCTAAGGGTGAGGCGTTTATGAAGAATCTGTTTGATATCGCGGCCGCCGACAACTTCGCCAATGCGGATGTCGTGCATTTCCTGATTCAAGCCGATCCCGCGCAGGAAGACCCGTTCTGTCCGTCCTCAGCGTTTCTCAAGGACGCGGTGGAGCGCATTCACAAAGCCGGAAAGATTGCGGCCGGTTTTCCTTGGACGCACGGGGACAACCCGGAGTTGTACCGCAAGTTGTGGAATATGGGATTTGATTGTTTCGGCACGGATTATCCGGAAGTGATGCACCGCGTGATTGCCGAAATTAAAGCGGGTGAAAAAAAACAGCAAGTGGCGGTGTCGCGGCCGGTACCTCGGGCGGCGTTAAAAGAGCGTATTGACCAAGGCATTGAAATTTACGGTATTGTGCATTGGGGGCTCAACACCTTCACCGACCGCGAATGGGGCTATGGCGATGAAGACCCGAAATTGCTAAACCCGCAGGAATTTGACGCCGACCAAATTGTCGGCGCTTGCGCGGATGGCGGGTTACAGGGGTTGGTGGTGGTGGCCAAGCACCATGACGGATTCTGCCTTTGGCCGACTAAGACGACAGGGCACAACATCTCCAAATCCCCATTCCGCAATGGCAAGGGGGATTACGTAAAGGAAATGGAACAGGCTTGCCGCAAACGCGGGTTAAAGTTTGGCGTTTATGTGTCGCCGTGGGATCGAAACAACGAACATTACGGGAGCGACAAATACGTTACCGATGTTTTTCAGGCGCAGATCCGCGAATTACTCGGCGGCGAATATGGCGAAATTTTTGAGATGTGGTTTGACGGTGCGAACGGCGGCGACGGTTATTACGGCGGGGCGCGGACGAAGCGCCGGATCCCGTTGCCGTACTATCGGTACGAGACCGAAACCTTTGCGATGGTACGGAGTTTGCAGCCGAAGGTTTGCATCTTCAACGAATCCGACCAAGCCGATTATCGTTGGCCCGGGAATGAACGCGGGATGTTGAAAGACGATTGCCGCGCCACTACCGCAAGCCACGATCCGGCGAATTACGCGAATTACCGCCGTTACGCCGATGTCGGTAAACCTGACGGTGTGGTGTTTCATCCGCCGGAGGCGGACTTCCCGTTGCGCCGGGGATGGTTCTTCCATGAAAAAGACAAAAACACGGTCCGGTGCGGCGAATTTTTGATGCAACGTTATCTTAATATCGTTGGCAACGCCGGAACGATGAACATCGGCATCGCCCCGGACCGTCGCGGGTTGTTGGCGGATGAGGATGTGGTCGCGTTGCGCCGGTTCAACGAAATCAGGAAAGAGTTTTTTGCAAAAGAGGCGGCACTTGGAGAAGAGTTCAACGTGGTGGTCATGACCGAAGACGTGTCAGCCGGCGAGTTGGTTGACGGTTGGGAATTTTTGGCCGACGGCAAAGCCGTGTTGACCGGAACCGCCATCGGAAGCAAAAGAATCCGGGTGCTTGGCACGCCGGTTAAGGCTTCGAAATGCGATTTGATAATCACCAAGAGCGCTGGCACGCCAGGGAAAGTTGCGTTCAAGCGTTATCTGGTCAATCAGCGAACTTTAAACCGCGTGATGAACGCGACCACCACCAACGGGGAAACCGACACCGCTGTCTGGATGGAACAGAAACGGTGACCGTCGGTTATGTCTTTCGTGAACCATACCATCAGAGGAAGGAAAGTTAAAAATGACAAATTCAGTTTGTTGCACTGGAAAAGTTTTGTCCCATACTGTCAGAGCGTTCACTTTGGTGTGCGCGTTTGCGGTTTTTAACGGATGCCGCACTGCCAATGTGGCGGGTCCGAAGGATTCCGGAACCACCTTTGCGCGCGATGCGCTTGCGCCTTACGTCGAGCGCGGTGAACTGCCCGGCGCGGTTTGCGTGTTTTACAACAACGGGGTTCAGGAAACTACTTGTGTGGGATACGCGGATGCTGGCAGCGACGTGCGGCGGCCGATTACTGTCAATGACCACTATATGCAGTGTTCGCAAACCAAGGGTTTCTGCGGGGTAACCATCGCCAAGTTGGTTGAGGAAGGGAAAATCTCTCTAGATGATCCGGTGTCGAAATATCTTCCCGAATTCAAGACCCTGTATGTAAAGGGGAACGCCGATGCCAATGGTTCCTATCAGGTTACAAAAGCAAAGAACACTTTGACCGTGCGGATGGTGATGAACCACACTGGCGGCTTTGATTTCGAGTTGCCGAACTTCCAGTCGATGGGCGGCTGGGCGCGCCGTATGCCGTTGCGTTCGGTGGCGGCCACGGCGGCGGGCATTCCGCTGAAGTTTGAGCCGGGAACCAAGGTGCAGTATTCCAATGTCGGGATTGACATTGGCGCGGCGATTGTCGAGGTCGTTTCCGGGCAGCGCTGGGAGGATTATCTCAAGGAAAACGTATTGTTGCCGTTGGGAATGACCGCCTCCGGTTTCTGGCCAAGCGACAAAGATTTGGCCACTAAGATCGAGATGTACGATGTAAAGGGCGGACGTCAGGCGAAATGGATGGAGCAAAACGCCTCTCAGCAGCGGCCGTATGGCGACGACCGTGTGTTCGCTTCCGCTGGGGCGGGATTGTGGACAACGGCCGCAGACCAGTTGAAGTTCTACAAGATGTTGATGAATCTCGGTATGGGTGATAATGGCGTACGCATCTTGAAGGAAGAAACAGTCAAGTCAATCCTCGCTGTTTCAACCCGCCCTGAAGGATTAGGGGGTTATTCGCTGGGATTAAATGCTCCAAAGAAAGATGGAGAGAATGAATGGTTTGGTCACGGTGGAGCCTGGGGTACCAACTGCATGGTCAATTGGCANNTACAAGATGTTGATGAATCTCGGTATCGGGGAAAACGGGGTACGCATCTTGAAAGAAGAGACGGTAAAGGAGTTGTTGGCCAAATCTTCCCGTCCCAAAGGCATGGGCGGTTATTCGCTGGGATTGACTGCGCCGGAAGAGGACAACGATGACGCTTGGTTCGGGCATGGTGGGGCTTGGGGCACCAACTGTTCCGTTAATTGGCACAAGAAGCAGTTGAAACTGTGGGCGGTGCAGAATTGCGGCGGCCCGCGTCCGTGGGATGGCGCGAAGGACAAAGCTGCTGAGAAGTTCTTTAAGACAACTATTGACAACTCTGGCGTTGATGCCTATACCGGGCGGGTTAAGTAATTTTTATGCAAGGAGTGGTTATGTCGGGTTTGGTGGCGGCTGCCGGTGNNAGGCCGCCGTGACGGTAAGTCTGGCGGCGGCGGATGGAACCGGACATCCCGAATCGGCGGGACGTCCCGGGATAGCGGTTGCTGGCGAAACCGTGTCCGGTATTGACGCTAAACTGGTGAAGGTTAAGTCGTCATTCGACGGTTCGCTGCAACCGTGCTATTTTTGGGCTCCAGACACGCAGGAACCGGTGCCGCTGATTGTGGGTTTGCACACTTGGAGCTGCACTTGGAAGAACACCGCTAATTACAAACCCGCTTTAGCGTATGCGCGTGAGCATGGTTGGGCGATGGTGGGCCCGGATTTCCGCGGCGCAAACGATCATCCTGAAGCTTGTGGCAGTGACGCCGCGGTTCAGGATATCGTCGATGCCGTGGAATACGCCAAATCCAAAACCAAAATCGATGATCGCCGGATTTACATTGTCGGCGGTTCTGGTGGCGGGCACATGACGTTGTTGATGGCCGGACGGCATCCGGAGATTTGGGCCGGATGCGTCGCGTTTTGCCCGATTTCCGATTTGTCGCGCTGGCATGCTGATTCGATGCTGAAACATCCGGGACGTTCGCAGCGTTACGCCAAAATGATGGAGAGCGCTTGCGGCGGTTTGCCTTCCGAACGTCCTAATGAATATTCGCACCGTTCTCCGTTGTCCCACCTCGCGGCCGCAAAGGCCGCAGGGGTGCCAGTTTACATTGCCACGGGCATTCACGACGGCTGGAAAGGTTCGGTGCCGGTCGGCCACGCGATCCGCGCTTTTAACGCGCTGGCGGAAGAAAAAGACCGGGTAAGCGAGGATGACATCGCTAGCATCGAGAACGATCAGAAGGTGCCGGAAGGTTTGGCGTACCGCGGTACACCGGATCCTTTTTATACGACGAAGAACCGGATACACCTCCGACGCACATCGGGAAATGTCCGTTTCACGTTGTTTGAAGGAGGACATAACGGCAATTACCCGGCCGGTTTGGATTTCCTTTCGCGTCAAAAGAAAGGTGTGACAGTCGATTTTACGATCCCGGAAAACGGGAAAGGCGACAGTATTTCTTTGGATAAATAGCTTGGAATGGGACTGGCGCGGAAATCATTCACAAAAACGCCTATTACGGGTATGAAAATATCCATAATAATTGGCTTTTTGTTAATGCTGTTATTAATTGTAGGCACATTCACCTTCAGACCGGTACACGGGGAAACATGGTTGCCTGTGGAGGTGGTGTTTGAGGCTAGTCAGGACTATGACCAATCCGGTGCGGACGCGGTGACATTTGATGCCGTGTTTAAGCATAAATCCGGGGAAGAGATTTCGCGTCCGGGCTTTTGGGACGGGGGAAAAACATTCCGGGTGCGTTTTGCCCCGACCAAACCGGGGCGTTGGAAATGGACCACCAGATGCGTCGGGGACCGGGCTTTGGACGGTCGGACCGGTTATTTACGCATCGCACCATATTCAGGTAAGCTGGAAATATTCCGGCGCGGGTTTGTTAAAACTGTGCCGGGTAAGAAGCACTTTGTATATGCCGACGGTACGCCATTCTTTTATCTTGGCGACACGCATTGGGGGCTTTACAAAGAGGAAATTGACGGACCTGGTCCGCACGTTGGAGAAACTTTAGCGGTTTCTCATTTCAAGTACATTGTCAACCGTCGTGCTGAACAAGGGTTTACCGTCTATCAGACGGAGCCGATTGGCGCGAAATTCAATCTCGCTGACGGCAAGGTTGATGCCACCGACATTCCCGGATTACAACTCGCCGACCGATATTACCGGTATATTGCAGACCAAGGATTCGTTCATGCGAACGCCGAATTTTTCTTTGTCTCGCAGATGAACCCCAAGCTTGCCGCCGACGCATCCGCCATCGACCGGATTTCCCGTTATTGGGTTGCCCGTTTTGGCGCGTACCCGGTGATGTGGACTCTGGCGCAAGAGGCGGACAACGATTTTTATTATGACCGGCACGGCGGGGCGAATTTTTACTGCGCCACGAACAACCCTTGGGTTAAGGTTGCTGAATGCATTCATCGGGCCGACGCCTACCGCCATCCGCTGACGGCGCATCAGGAAAACACCTCCCATACCACGGTAACCGGGGCGGGGACTTCAGACCAGAAAAATGCCGACCGTTTTGGCGGGCGTTCCGCTTTTGCCGACCCAGCGGTTGCCGAACGGACCGGACACAACTGGTGGGGAGTCCAATGGTCGCCATCGCTAACTTCTTCCGGCTCCTATGCCGTACCACGCGACTACTGGGCCGATCCGCGTCCTGCCGTCAACTACGAAGGACGCTACTGCTATCTTTGGACCAAAGACTTTGGCGCCCGCGCCCAAGGATATATCTCGTTTCTCAACGGGCTCTTTGGATACGGTTACGGCGCGATTGACATTTGGCTCTACCAGAGTACGTATGATGTGAACCATGACAGCCACGACGGGGTTGAAACCATCACCAAAGCGGATAAACTAGTGCCGTGGAGCCAAGCCGTAGAATTTCCCAGCGCGCTTCAAATGGCGCACTTGAAGAGCTTTTTTACCTCGTTTGAATGGTGGAATCTCAAACCCGGTTTTGGCGATGAAAAACGCTTTACCCCCCATAGCGGTACTGCTCGCGCACCGGCACCAGGCGTCGCTTATGCATTTGCCTCGCTGAAGGAACCGAACCGCGACATTTTCTACTTTTTCGGCAAAAGCTTGCTTACCGGAACAATCCACGCCCTTACTCCTGAGCATTCCCACACGATACGTTGGTTCAACACCCGAACCGGCGAATGGAAAGAAGCCGCCGTTGCGTTGTCAGACAAAAACGGTAATCTTGTTTTGCCATCCAAGCCGGATGAGTTGGACTGGGCGCTGGTGGTAACGGAACAATAATCGCTTAGGGTAGGGGAGATTGCGTCTTATGCCCGCGACAGCTCAAGCCGCGTTACGCGTAGCTTCGAGTTCGGGCTGCGGCGGTTGAAGAGCAGATCGCAAGTTTGCGGCATGTCTCCGTTCGTTGGCGTGTTGAAATCCATCACGTATCGAAGCGTTCCAGGTTTTCCCGGCGAGGTTTGCACGTCCGCCAGCGTAACGCGGTTTCCTGTGCGTCCCCGCAGGGTGACGCGCCATGCGCACCACTCACCGTCCGGCTGGATTCCATCGAGATCGAAAGTAAAGTGGTGTCGTTTTCCGCGTTCCAAATTGGCGAAGATGCCGTCAGGAAGATTAAGCGTTCCTTGTCCGCTCGGCGGGGTGAAATAACCGTCCGTTCCGCGTTCAACCGCCTTGCCGTATTCGGTGAATCGCAGCGTTGCCATGGGATCGGCGCATGACCATAGCGATTTCGCTGGCGGATGCGTTGCGGTGAAGGTTCCGGTGACTGCCGGAGATTCCCGATAGAAGAAATCAAGCGGAGAAACGGAAATGCGGTAGGTTTCGCCAGCATTAAAGAAACCGGCGCTCAACACATAACGCGATTCACCGGCCCGATCTTTGGGGGCCTTCCAGAACTCCCCGAAGATATCGTCCCTGGAATATGGTTCCCAATTGCCATTTGCCGTTTTACGCTCGCAACGGAGCCGGTACATGAAAGCGCCCGCTTCGCGGAAGGCGATTTCGTATCCAGTGATCGGAGATCCTACGGGGGTGACCTTGACTGTAGTATCGGGAGCGAAAACCGGTTGTCGGCAGCGTTTGGCTGCTGTCGCGGGAACGTATGGCGCTTGCGCGGCCACGAACGGCAGCGGGATCAGCCATGGCGCGTCGGGAGAGTATTCCGACCCGTCACGAACGTCGTACCTGCGGATGAGAAGGCGATCCGGATAGACATCCATAACCGACACGCCGAAGTTGGGTTTGGCCTGCCGGGGCGGGGTGGATCCGGGAGCGAAGCCTCCCCACGTCTGGAGACAGCCCAGGTTGATTGCGGTAAACTGGCCTTGCCAAATCAGCCGTTCGCAAGCGAGCGAGCCGTGGACGTGGCCCGAAATCGAGACCACTTGCGGGAATCGGTTCAGGATGCGGCGGCACTCCTCGCAACCCCATTCCCGGCTATGGAAAATGGTGTCGGCCGGCGGCACATGGTCGCATACGAAAACCGGTTTGCCCGGATTGGCCGCGCAAGTCCGTTCGATCGCCTTTTCGTAGTCGGCCCACGAAAGGAAACCCGCGTGTCCGGTGAATTGCGGAAAAACCAGAAACGGCAAACCCTTCCAAACAAAGTCGCAGGTGTGCGGGTTGGGCGCTTCAAGGAGTTTGCGCATATTCTCAAACGCGCCGAGAAAACCGGGAGGACCGTCGCGTTTTACGGCATCGTAATCTGCGGTATCATGCCAAGCATAAACATAGACCTCTTTGGGGCGGGTGGCCGCGTCAGGATAGACGGTGTTGACGGTTTGGCGGTAGAAGCGGTAACCATCGGGATAGTGGCGGTCCGCAAGGTCGCCGCAATTGATCACCATCTCCACGCCTTTGGATTTGAAGAGTTCCAATGCCGCTTTTACCCGCGAACAACTTTCAAGCGTCTTACCAATATGGGTGTCGGTCATCATCCCGATTCGGGCGATGCGTTCGCTTTCAGGAGCGCCAAACGCGGGAAGTATCCCCGTTGCCAACATTCCGCCCAAGAAGTGTCGCCGTTTCATCACCATCATTTCATGCCCTTTCTTTTGCCTGAAGTCTCATCTGCGAATGTAAGATTCAATGCTCAAGCACATCTCCCTTTACTGCAAAATTAGGATGGTTCCTTTGATGAGGATGAATTTCCCCGTGTCCGGTCCGGAAGCGTTGAACAATCCGACGGTTGGCGGGACACCTTCGTTGTTTGTCATGTCCCAGAGTGTGATCAGATTGTTGTTCAGCCGCACGGGACGATAGTGCCGCACGAGTTTACCGTCTTGCCAGATCTTTAGCCAATAGAGGCGCGTTTTGCTGGCGTAAGTCGCCTTTCCGTTGACGTTAGCGGCAAAAAGATAGAGATTTATGCCCGTGTTGAGATTCAGCGGGTCGGTCCGGTCCAAAACCGTCTGGCCGTCAACCTCCATCACCTGTTCCCCCGCCGAGAGGGTGCAAGACACATGATAGGTATGCTCGATCTGCGCGGGGATCTTCGGGCTTTCCCCGCCGTTCAGCGTCGCGGTCGGATCGCCGTTCTTCAGATATTTGAACACCCCGTATCCGAACGAGACGGAGTTTTTGGCATAGTGCCACATATAGTAACGGTTGTCCGTCGATGTGTTGGGGCGAGCTCCGAGGAACTCGTCATCCGAACCAGCCGAAGCTGGCATCCATTGCATTTCGAACTCCGCCGTTGTGCCAGAACGCCCGATCACGCCGGTGTCGATGTATTGCGTCCCGTCGGTCTCCACATACTCCACGAAAGAGACGGGCCTTTCTTCGCCGCTCAAAGGAAGTATCTTGCCGATTGAGGCGGAATTCGCCTCAATGTTACGCGTCGGCTGGAAGATCATATCCGAAACGGCGTCATAGAGCATCACCAGTCCGTCTTTGACGCATGGCTTGAAATCGCGCACCAGCAAGCCGTCCTGCCAGAGCTTCAGGTTGTAGCATCGCGCGTGGACGGGGTAGTACGCATGCCCCCACGTGGTACAGCGGGCGAAGAGGCCGAGGTTACATCCGGCATCGATGGATGAGGTGCTGTCTTTATCCAAAACGCGGATCCCGTTGAAGTCGATCGTCTGCGATCCCACCTCGTAATTGACATCGAAGGAATAACGGGTGTTTGCCGCCATCGTGATGTTCTTTGCGGTAACCTGTTCTACCATATTGGTCGTGACGGATCCGTCTTCGTTTGTCGTCTCGACCTCGACCATCGTGGTTACGTTGGTTGAGGCGTAGACCCGTTGGCTGCCATAGCCAGACCAGAGATTCTTGTTGTTCTCATGGACCATGTAGAAACGGGTGGCGTCGGCGTTTGGCCCGACCGCGCCGAGGAACGTTCGTTCCCGGTATCCATCCGTCTCCTTGTAGACATCGTATTCTTCGGCGCTTGACCGCAGGGTCGTCCACAGGAACTCACCCTGCGCGCGGGTCCCCGAACGGGCGCGGATTCCGGTGTCGATCTGATTGTCGGCATTGGCCTGAATGTATTCCACAAAGTAGTCCGGCTTGCCGGGGATTGGCGGACGTCTGGTCTCCAGCTGTTTCGTTTCGGGATAGAGGATCCGTTCCTCTACCGCGTCATAGAGCGCAATCTCGCCGTTCTTCATGCAGGGGCGCAGATCGCGCACCAGTTGTTCCGCGCCGGTTCCGTCCTGTTGCCAGATTTTTAATCCGTAGAGCTGGACGTAACTTTGGTTCTTCACGCTTCCCGCGACATTGTTGGCGAAAAGGTAGAGGTTTCTACCGGTGTCGATGGATGCGGAGGACGTTCCGGTATAGACCGTCTCGCCGTTGACGGTGACGGTCTGGCTGCCGGCGCGCAGATCGCTCTGTACAAGGTAACGCGTTCCGGCCGTGTACTTGTGGGAAGCGTTCCCCTGGAAATTTCCGTACCCCAGCGACATGCCGTTGTT
>DBXY01000014.1:40145-40787 GCA_002309765.1 Verrucomicrobia bacterium UBA1200 | reverse complement strand
GTCATTTGGTTTGATTCTGGAGACTGCTGGGCATGTGGAGATACCGATGAAGACATTGAAAAACTATTACTTCTACCTTGGAAAAATTAAGGGTCTCTTAGGGGAAATATAGTTTCTACAAACTGGTAGCGCGGGGGAAAAGGTGATTATACATTTGACATGGACCTATGATTCCAACAACCGGCTGACGCAGGCCCGCAACGCCACCGCTTCCACCATCTCCCATTATGACTACACTTACGACACCGCAAGCCGCCGCGTCTCCTGCGCCAAGTCCGGCTCCGCGATGAGCGAGGCCCGCACCGACATCTACGGTTACAACGCAAGGAGCGAATTGGTTTTGGCCGCAAAGAACGCAGAGGACGCAAAGGAACACGAGTACGGCTACGATGACATAGGGAATCGGCAAACTTCGTCTGACCTCGGCACGACACGAGCCTACACCGCCAACAGCCTCAACCAGTACACGGGCATTTCTACGGGCGGCAACACGGTTGTCCCCCAGTTTGACCTTGATGGAAATCAAACTGTGATTGAGACCAAAACAGGCACTTGGTCTGTTGTCTACAATGCAGAAAATAGACCTACGCTATGGACCAGCGGCTCAACCAACGTTGTGATGTCCTTCGACCGCATGGGGCG
>DBXY01000014.1:0-40051 GCA_002309765.1 Verrucomicrobia bacterium UBA1200 | reverse complement strand
TCTGGGATCCGACCGAACCCATCGCAACGCGCCCATTGGCGTGGCTGCATGGCGGCGGCGCTTACTACTACACCCATGACGGCAACAAGAACGTCTCGGAAGTAGTTGACGGAAGCGGCATTGCTGTTGCCCATTACGAGTACGCCCCGTTCGGGGACGTGACGGTTTCCGCCGGGAGCCTCGCGCCCGTAAACCGCTTCCGCTTCTCGTCGGAATATGCCGATGATGCGCTGGGGATGGTGTATTACAACTACCGGCATTACGAGCCGGTGACTGGGAGGTGGATAGAAAAAGATCCCATTGAAGAAATTGGCGGTATAAACGTTTACAATTTTTGTAAGAATATTATGATTAATAGATATGATGTTGCTGGACTGGATATTTGGATTGAGGCTACAGAGGCAGCTGGTGGTAAACACGAAAGGATTTGTGTGACTACATGGAAAGAAACGGATAGTGATGATTATGAATGTTGTTTTGATGGAAAGAAATATAACAAATCAGGTAAGTACTGTATCGGTTTTGCTTGGAGAAGTTGGATATCTAGAACATTTGGTTCTTCTTCTGGTTCTTCTATTTCAAAAAGAAAAACAGGAAAAGATATGTCTCCGTCTATTTATGATGGTAGAATGCCAGAAGAACTTATATTTTCCAGTAATGCTAATGGAATTGTGTACGATGATAATCAAGATGATGCAACAGAACGAGTGCATAATTCAGATGACCATATAGCGATTGATTCATCAAGGCTTGTAATACGTGAGTTGACTCGCCCAGAGTTGATGGTGACTTATGATATTGATACTTGTACAGATGGTTATTGTTATTGTGACTTTGATATGGAAATTGAGAAATATTTCAGGAATCTTGTTGGCAAAAAGCTGAACTACCATGTTGCATCAGACAATTGCAGAACTTTCGCTAGGACAATGGACGAGTTTATAAATGAGTTGTACCAAGAATATCGAAAGTCGTTTGAGGGTAAGTGATGTCTAAAAAACGGTTGTCTAAAATGTTTTGCGCAGTTATTGCAGTTGCGGTAATAATTATTTTAGTATGTGTTTACAGTGGACATATCGAACTTTGGATCGCACATATATGTTATTCCAATGAAATTGTGCTGAATTTTGGTGAAAAAGTGTGCCTACCCCCATTTAATGTTAAAGATTATTCAAAAATTTATGTTTATTCTGTTGTGTGCGGACATGAAGGAATTACGTGTGACCTTGATGAAATCAAGCAGGAAGATTATGAGGTTATAACAAATTGGTTTGGGTCTGTTCATAATGATGCAATCCCTTCATTATGTGATTATGTTCCAACTTATCGTTTTTGTCTGAAGAAGCCAAATTCAGAAGATCTCATTACGGTGGTAGACACTAGCCTCGTTATTTATGACATTAGTTCTGGTGATGGAACTACAAAACAGTATGTGCGGCCGGTGTCATCGGTTGACAGGGGGTTGATAAAAGCCATACGGCATATATTCCGTTAAAATTGACCGGCTATTATCTTTAAAATCAAAAAGAACCGGTTTGGGTGCGGCATGTACGTTATCATAGGCTTTGGATGTGCATTGTTAAGTTGGGTGGCATTAAGGAACAGGATTGATGATTCAGACGCAAACAACAATCGGCTCGAAATTTTGTAAACAGGGCGCCGGCGTTCCTGACGATACCTCCGGGCGGCTCCGCCACGCTGACGGTCACGCTCCGCCCGCTGCCGCCCGGCCGTGCCTTTTACGAACTCGCGGGGGATTAGGATTGCAATCTTACGGAGGATGGTGTACACTGTCCTCGTTGCTTTTGGGAGTGTTTTTGTTGTCATGTAGGGTGTGTTACCCCAAGCCGCTCCCAATTGTAACACTATACGTCACGTTCGGCGGTCGAACAGGCAAATGGGATGCTAATGATGTTAAATAATCTTACAACGTATAATCAAGAAGTAAGATTCAAAAGCTGTCTTATTTGTTGTGGAGGGGATAGTGATGTAGAACTGAAATGTGTAGAGTGGGGACTTACTGCGAAGAAAGATGAAAATGGGTTGCCAAAAGTTGAACTGCATTAAAACGATTAATGATATGAGATATTTATTTTTAATAACATTATTGTCTGTTTTCGGTTGCTCACAAAAAATAAGGTTTTACCATGTTAATGACACTAAATTCATGAGTGAACCCAAAATATTGTTTAGCAGACAACCGGGCAATTTGTCCTCAGTAATTGTTTCAAAGAAAGATCAGGATTGTATGGTTCACTACCGTCCTCAATCTGCGTGGGTTTTCACAGCTGACAGTAAAAATAATTCTCTTTGCCGCAGTGTTTTGTCTGCATTATCAGTAAATGTCAATGAATGTTTTATGGATCGTGACGCATTAATGTCGTTTTATAATAGTATATCAGAAATGGCAAACGAAAAAATTAAAGAAAGTGACAATGGATGTGTAATCATATCCGTTTGGTTTACCAATAAAGAGCCCGAGGTTTATCGGGTAGGATATGATTCTTGGTGTTATTACTGGGATAATTTTTGCGAATCGTATGGATATTTACAATATTCTGAAAAATATAGAAGATATATCGGACAGGAGGGAATATGACTATACGTATATTAGAATCAGTTTTCCTGCTGTTTCTTGTTTCGACTGGTGGGGGTTGCTTTGTGGGTAAATCCCATAGCATTAATGTTGTAGAGTGTAACGATATAATACCGAGCCATTCTTTTGGACAATATGCCGTAAACGCCCCAATCGCAGTTTTTATTAGACCTTATAAACAATTCTTGGGGCAACTTGTTGCGGTTGATTCTTATGTTTCGGCATACGCAATAGCTTGTGTCGGTAACGGATTTTATGGATACACGCATTATAAAGAAGTGTTTGCGGATGTTGATAAGCTCAAATCCCTTTATGATTCAATGCCATTTCAAAAAGAAAATGCCATTAATTCAAAGGTAACTGATGGTGAAAATGTTCTTATATTCTTTTTCTCAAATCGGCCTCCTGAAATATTTATTAATATCAATCCAGATGTGCAATTCAAGGAGGGATACTCCAGTGTCATGTTTTGACTTCACTTATCATCGATACGCTTACGGGCGTTCATTAGGCTATGCGCTCAACGGCATCCGCCAAACCACCCTGGCCTACGATCCGGCCATCGGCCGCCTCGCATCCATGCTTGTCGCCGGAAACGCGAACCCGTTCGCCTGGTCCTATCTCCCCGGCTCCGATCTCAAATCGCGGCTCGCTTACCCCAACGGCCTCACCGCCTCTTGGGCCTACGACGCCGGTAGCCGGCTGACGCAGGTACGCAACGCCGCGCAAGGCGGCACCGTCTCCCAATACGATTACACGTACGACGCCGCAAGCCGCCGCGTCTCCTGTGCGAAATCCGGCTCCGCGATGAGTGAGTCCCGTACCGACACCTACGGTTACAACGCGAGGAGCGAATTGATTTGGGCCGCAAAGAACGCAGAGGACGCAAAGAGATTAACAATTGGAGATCTATTGAGATGAAATGCCCGAATAACAAGTTTGCTTTCCCGACGATCCAAGGTGTTTTAATTCATATTGTAATAGTAATTCGGCCATAATTTCACATCTGTTGATATGTCTGCCGGAAAATGCGAGAAGTCGGAGAGCGCGTGTGGATGGCATAAACACTAATCCCATAATGACAAATAAGAGGATGTCGATATGTTCGGCAACGCATTTTTACCAATATTAATTTTGCTGACGATATGCGCTTTTAAGGCTTTTTCTGCGCCGAAGCTATCCTTCCCGCCCGAAGGTATCGCCCTAGGCGAGTTCGCGGCGGGCGAACCGGTGTCGGGCGCCGCGGAGCTGCGCAACACGGGCGACACGCCCCTTCGCATCGCTGGCGTGAGGGGGTGCTGCGGCATGGAGGCGGAGCTGTCCGCCCTTTCGATCCCGCCGGGCGGCAATAGGCGCGTCTCGTAATAATTGGCATCGGCAACAATCCTGCATTGACCCGCTAGAGCGGATTTGTTAGGATATTGGTGTTGTTGGTAGGTGTCAACAAGAGGGTGTTACGGGATTTGGTTATGGAACCGGCGGTTTGTATGTTATTCAATGCTTACGGCTACAACGCGAGGAGCGAGCTTATTTCCTCCGCCCGAACGGGAGGGTCGCCGTCCCTGGCGACCGAACACGAGTACGGCTACGACCCCATCGGAAATCGCACATCTTCCTCCGACCTCGGCACGACACGCGCCTACACCGCCAACAGCCTCAACCAGTACACCGAGATTTCCACCCTCCGCGCCTCCGCGCCTCCGCATGAGACATTTATCCCCCAGTTTGATGACGACGGAAACCAGACGCTCATCCAGACCAAGACGGGCGTTTGGTCCGTCACCTACAACGGCGAGAACCGCCCTATCCAGTGGTCCTGCGTTGCCTCTAACTCCTCCACTCCCAACTCCTCCACGCCATCACTTATCTTGATGTCCTTCGACCTCATGGGGCGGCGGGTGTCGTATACCGAAACCGTCGGTGTTGTGACCAACGCCCACCGCACCTTCGTTTATGACAACTACCTGCAGATAGCCAACTCTGAACACACCACTTCCAACTCCCAACTCTTCGTCTGGGATCCGACCGAACCCGTCGCCACCCGCCCGCTGGTGTGGCATCATAATGGCGGCACATGCTTCTACACCCACGACGGTAACAAGAACGTCTCGGAACTGGTGGATGGCAACGGTGCCGTCACCGCCCATTACGAATACGCCCCGTTCGGCGATGTGACAGCTGCTGTAGGAAATCTTGCGTATGCTAACCGTTTCCGCTTCTCATGCGAATACGCCGATGACACGTTGGGACTGGTGTACTACAACTACCGGCATTATGAGCCGGTGTTGGGGAGGTGGATTAGACGGGATCCAATTGGAATGTTTTGGGTTGAGAATGTTTATGGCGTATGTAATTATATACAATATTATGACCATCTTGGGTTAACAAAAATTTCTTGGGATGACTTTAAGAAAGTTGAAAAAAACTCAAATCTGGAATTTGTCTCTATTATAGCTTTGGAATGGTCCTATACTGCAAACGAGCTCGGGACTGAGGTAACGCCACTTACAGGGGATGATTGCTTGAATGCAAAGAAAGTCCGTGACAATGGCCGACCTTATGTGGATGTTGAATGCCCTTGTGCTGAATGTTACGAGGTGCAGTCATTTTATAAAGATGCGATTGTCACTGTCAGCATAAACCATGAGAAGAGTTATGTCAAAAAGTTTGCTTTGGATGATTTGGATATACTGGCACATGAACAATTGCACGTGACCATTTCTGAGAAAATGGCTCTTAAAGCTTCGGAAGAATTGAGGAAAGTAAAAGGGGCCAAGGTTAAATTCTGTAATTTAGAATCGGGCGTGGATTTCGCAAAGAAAAATCCTCCAAGCGAATCGAGTCTGGATAACAAGTTTAAAGAGTTGTATTTACAAGAACAAAATATGCAAAACCAATATGACAACGAGACCGAGCATGGGTCAATTCCCCAAAAACAAAAAGAATGGGAGGATAAATGGAAATGATTCGCATTTTTAAACTAGCCGTCATACTATTTGGATTATGTGGTTGTGTGAGTTTTGCCCACAACAGTTACAAATATTGCATTATTAATTCAGTCAACGATGGGGTTTACTGCAAAATTGTTTTGGATAGTAGTAAACGCAAGGTAGTTTTGGATTTTTGTTCTGATAGAGAGATTCGTGTGCTTGCCGTCTCTTTTGCTTTTACAGGTACGGATTCTTCCCGTGGACGCAATTATAAGATAAATCGATTGCTAGGAATGGCAAGAGGATATTATTGTGGCAGTGATCAATATTTCATGAAAACAAAAGACAGTATTGTGTTTGATAATTTGGATGATAATCTGTTCTTGGGACTAGAAGCATTAAGTGCAAGAATTGAAGTTAAAGACGTTTTTGGTAATGTAATTAAATTTGAAGTAAGCGGCGATGTAAATGATGAGCGGCAACTATGTTACAAGAAATGAAAGCCAATATTTTCGAGCGTTATGATATCTTTGACAGTCCACTCGGCTGCGCCAAGTCCGGCTCCGCAATGAGCGATGCCCGCACCGACATATACGGCTACAACGCCAGGAGCGAGCTGGTTTCCTCCGCCAGAACGGGAGGGTCGCCGTCCCCGGCGACCGAACACGAATACGCATACGACCCCATAGGGAATCGGCAAACCTCGTCTGATCTCGGCACTGCCCGTACCTACACCGCGAACAGCCTCAATCAGTACACTGGCATATCAGATGGTGTGGACACCTTCGCGCCCCAGTTTGATGACGACGGGGATCAGACCCTTATCCAAACCAAGACGGGCATCTGGTCCGTCACCTACAACGGCGAGAACCGCCCCGTCTCCTGGTCCTGCGGTGAGACCAACGTCATCATGTCCTTCGACCGCATGGGGCGGCGGGTGTCGTACACGGAAACCGTCGGCAGCGTGACCAATGTTCACCAAACCTTTGTTTACGACAACTACCTCCAGATCGCCAACTCAGAACTCACAACTTCCAACACCCAACTTTTCGTCTGGGATCCGACCGAGCCCGTCGCCACCCGGCCGTTGGTGTGGCGGTATGGCGGCAGCGCTTACTCCTATACCCATGACGGCAACAAGAACGTCTCGGAAGTAGTTGACGGAAGCGGCATTGCTGTTGCCCATTACGAGTACGCCCCATTCGGGGACGTGACGGTTTCCGTTGGGAACCTCGCGCCCGCAAACAGGTTCCGCTTCTCGTCGGAATACGCCGATGATGCGTTGGGACTGGTGTATTACAACTACCGGCATTACGAGCCGGTGACGGGTAGGTGGATGAGCAGGGATCCTTTATATGAGGCCGAAGGAAAAATTTTATATCCCATCTGTCGCAACAATGTTGCTAACAAGTTTGATTGCCTTGGGAAAATTGAATGTTGCAAATGCGCCTATACTGGCAATGTGCTTCATACATATGAAAGTAGTGGCTTTCACACATTGGGTAAGAGTAAATGTTTTTCTGGAGTCGTAGGCCAATTTTTAGACGTTACATTGGATTATGCATGTTATCCACGTTTTTTCATAAGTGGAATTGGATATTGTGACGCAAAAACATGTAAAGTAATAACCACTTACAGGTGCCAGTTTTTCAAAGTTCACGATAAGCTTAATATTGTTTCATATTATTGGGTTTATATTTCTGATCGCGTATTACCATGTTTTCGTGCAGTTCCATAACACCATTTATGACGGGGTGCTTGTGAAAAAAACGGGAAAAAGACAAATTGCCTGGGGTCTCATCACCTGCGCATTATTCGTTATCGCTTTAATTATGGCGGTGACTTGCTACGATATTCTTGTAGATAAAGAAATTATTGCGGCTATTAGTGATGCAAGAATCATATACAGCGCAGCAATACAGCAGGGGTATAGAACAATTGCGAAAACCAACGCTTTCAGTAATTCTTATGAGTATGTGTGTTCTCTTTTGAACACAAACATCAATTGCAAACGATGTGCTTATTGGTGCTTTGTAATTTCTGTTCCTGATGAGATTAATGATAATTTTCCCATCATGTTTACATCAAACATAAATCCTGCCCATTTGCCGATTGCATGGGATGGAATGACCGATAGTGAAAAAACGATTCCGACATGGAAGTCTTCCGCCAAGTTTTTCCCGCCATTACTAAATGTCAAAGTGGTAATCATTATTCGCAAAAGTGGTGCAATTGAAGTTATAAGATCCAGCAACCTGACCTTAAAATCAATGTACAACAAATCTCCATTTTCTTTGGGAGAAGAAGTTGAATATCTGACTCCAACGGGAAGAATTAAAATTCGGCTTAATAATAATCAAGTCAAAAAGGAATAGCTATGTGGCAAGACAATGAGATTTTCCGATGTTGGTATACGCTTTACGACCTGGCCATCGGCTCCGCGATGAGCGAGTCCTGGAGTGACGTTTATGGTTACAACGCGAGGAGCGAATTGATTTGGGCCACAAAGAACGCAGAGAACGCAAAGGAACACGCTCTACACGTTCTACACGGCTAAAGTTATCAAGATGAACGTTCCTGCGCGGGGCGGGGGCGGCTGGCTTGCCTATAACTTGTCGTCCAGCCACAAGACTTCGGACTTCAGACATCAGACTTCCGTACTCCAGCTCTCAACCCTCAACTGCCCCCGCCCCACGTTATCCTCATTTACATTCCCGTGAAAAACGCGGGCGGCGGGCTAATCCCTAATCCCTAACCCCTAATCCCTAACGACTAACCGCTAACGACTAAATTACTTTTCCATTTTTGCGCTTTTTGAATTGCCCGAAACCACGCGAAATAGTATCATATACCTTTATATGTCAGACGAGAACCAGAATTATCAAAAAGACCCCGGACCGCCGGACGAAAAACCGGACGGCGAGGAGCAGCCGAACCTGCGGCGCACTGCCCGCCAATCGGATCAACCGGGCCGCAGAAACCCCGTTACCGCGTGGGCCGCGGTGGCGCTGGTGTCCGTTTTCCTGCTTGGGCTTTTCTTCTACAAGCCGGGCAAGGATGATTCCGTGCTGGACCAGCTGGCGTTCCGCAAAATGATCGAGGCGGGCGAGGTCAAGAAGGTCGAGCTGGTGCGGGATTCTGACGGCGAGACCTATCTGCGCGGAATTAAGAAGGGCAAGCCCGAAACGCCCTTCCGGGTAAACGTGATGCCGTCGGACAATCTGGAGAAGTTCCTGCTTGAAAAGAATGTTACCTGCCCGCTGGTTTACAACAACAACATGTTCGGCTCCTTCATGCGCGAGATCCTGTGGATACTGATCCCGTTCGGGATTCTGTATTTCCTCTTTTTCCGCATGATCCGCGGCTCCAACATGGGCGCTTCCGAGTTTGGCAAGAGCCGCGCCCGGTTGCTCCAGCAGGACAAGAAGAAGGTGACTTTCGCGGACGTGGCGGGGGTGAAGGAGGCCAAGGAAGAGGTCTCCGAGATGGTGGATTTCCTGAAAGACCCAAAGAAATTCCAGCGGCTGGGGGGCAAAATCCCGAAGGGAGTGCTGCTGATGGGGCCTCCCGGCACGGGAAAAACGCTGTTGGCAAAGGCGATCGCCGGCGAGGCCGGGGTCCCGTTTTTCAGCATCAGCGGGTCGGATTTCGTGGAGATGTTCGTGGGCGTAGGCGCGTCCCGGGTGCGCGATATGTTTGAACAGGGCAAGAAAAACGCCCCTTGCATCATCTTTATCGACGAGATCGACGCGGTGGGGCGGAGCCGTTTTTCCGGCATCGGCGGCGGGCACGACGAACGGGAGCAGACGCTTAACGCGATGTTGGTGGAGATGGACGGGTTCGAGGGGGCCAGCGGCGTCATTGTGATCGCGGCGACCAACCGCCCGGACGTGCTGGACCCGGCGTTGCTGCGCCCGGGCCGCTTTGACCGCCAGGTGATGGTTGACCTGCCGACGGTGGAGGGGCGCGAGGAGATCCTCAAGATCCATTCCGCCAAAGTGCCCTTGGACGACGATGTTGACCTGTCGCGCATCGCCCGCGGCACGGGCGGCTTCTCCGGCGCGGATTTGGCTAACCTGATGAACGAGGCGGCGCTGACCGCGGCCCGGCGCAACCAGCGCAAGGTGCACCACTCCGATTTGGAGGAGGCCCGCGACAAGGTGCGGTGGGGGCGCGAGCGCAAGAGTCTGGTGATGGACGACGAGGAGCGCCAAAGCACCGCCTGGCACGAGGCCGGGCACGCGATATTGCAGGTGCTGTGCGAGCATTGCGACCCGTTGCACAAGGTTACGATTATCCCGCGCGGACGGGCGCTTGGCCTTACCGCCAGCCTGCCGGAGAAGGACGTTTTCAACTACTCGCGCAAGCAGATGCAGGATTTGATGGTGGTTTGCTGCGGCGGGCGCATCGGCGAGGAGCTGTTCACCCACGATTACTCAACCGGAGCGGCGGCGGACATTAAACAGGCCACCGATCTGGCCCGCCAGATGGTCTGCCGCTACGGTATGACGGAGGAGTTCGGTTTCCAGGCTTTCGGCACCAACGAGGAGACGCTTTTCGTCGGGCGGGAGCTGACCCGCAGCCAATCCTACAGCGAGGACACTTCGCGGCGGATCGACGAGGTGGTCAGCAAAATGCTGGCCGAGGCCTACCGGCGGGCGGAGGAGATTATCAACGCCAACCGCGACAAGCTCGAACTGTTGGCCAAGGCGTTGCTGGAGTACGAGACGCTGGACGGGCGCGAGGCGGAAGAGTTGATCAAGAACGGGGTGATGCCGGAACGCAAAATCCCGCCAAAGGTTGAGCCGGAGACGGAGCCGGCTCCCGCCGGAGACGCGGCGGACGCGGACGGGACGGCGGAAGCGGCAAAGACGGAACCGGTTGAGCATGAAGTGGAAACTCCCGAATCTTGAACTGCCGCTCGACGGGCGTCCGCTGGTGATGGGTATCCTGAATGTCACGCCGGACTCTTTTTCCGACGGCGGCAATTGGGCGGATCCCGGGGCCGCGATCGCCCGCGGGCTGGAGTTGGTGCGCCAAGGGGCGGACATACTGGACATCGGCGGCGAATCGACCCGGCCGGGGGCGGTTCCGGTGGACGAGACCGCCGAGGCGGAGCGCATTTTGCCGGTGGTCCGCGAACTGGCCGGCTGTGCCGGGGTGCCGATTTCGGTGGACACCCGCCATGCGGCGGTGGCGCGGGCGGCGCTGGCGGCCGGCGCCGCGATAATCAATGACGTGATGCCGTTTGCCGGGGACGCGGAAATGGCGGCGGTGGCGCGGGAATTCGGCGCCGGGCTGGTGTTGATGCACTCGTTTGGTTGGATGGCCACCGCCGGTAAAGCGTCGGCCGGGCGGGTGACGGTGGACGAAGTGGAGTCCGCGTTGCGCGAGGCGGTAGAGTTCGCGGTTTCGTCGGGGATCAGCCGGGATTCGCTTACGGTTGACCCCGGTTTGGGGTTCGGCAAGGACACCGTGAGCAATCTGGAGATTTTGGCGGCTTTGCCGCGGTTGGCGAAGTTGGCGCCGGTGCTGGTAGGGGCTTCCCGCAAACGGTTCGTGGGGGAAGTTTGCCGCGAGCCGGCGGCGGCGTTGCGGGACGGCGGGAGCGTGGCGGCCGCGTTGTGGGCGGCGCGGCGCGGCGCGAAGATTTTGCGGGTTCACGCGGTGCGCGAAACCCGCCAGGCTTTGGAAATGGTGGCGGCGTTGGACGCCGCCGGGGAACGGTTGACGGATGTTTGAGGGATTTCAAATCGGGTTTAACGACTTGGCGCAGATCGCGATTCTCTATATCGTGATCTACGGCTTGATTCGCGTGTTCAAGGGAACCCGCAGCGCGCAAATGCTGCTCGGGTTTTTCCTGCTGGTGGTGGCGTTGATTGCCTTGGTCTCGCTGTTCCACTTTGACGTTTTGGCACGCATCGTCTATTTCCTGCTCATCTACCTATCCTTGAGCCTGGTGGTGGTTTTCCAGCAGGAGTTGCGCCGGTTGCTGGCTTTGGTGGGCGCCAGGGGCCTGTTCGGCGGCAGAAATTCGTTCGAGCGCGACGATGCCATGGAGGACCGCTTAATTGAGGCGATGATCTATTTGGCCAAGAAAAAGATTGGGACCCTGATCGCCATCGAGCGCGGAATATCGCTGGCCAATTACGATGAAAGCGGCATTAAGTTGCGGGCGTTGGTAAGCACCGAATTGTTGGCGTCAATCCTTACCCCGCCGGTGCCTTTGCACGACGGCGGGATTATTATCCGCAACGGCAGAATCGCGGCGGCGCACTGCGTTTTCCCGGTTTCCCACCGCCGGGAGTTGATCGAATCGGGGATGCGGCACCGGGCGGCGGTGGGGCTTTCCGAGGAGACCGACGCGCTGGTGCTGGTGGTTTCCGAGGAGCGCGGCGACATATCCGTGGCGCACAACGGGCGGATCCGCCGTTATTCGCGAAACAAGGCGGAGCGGATTCTGCGTTTGCATTTCGAGCGGATGCGCGGTTCCAAGAATCGCGGTCAGTGGTTGGTTTTTATGCGGGTGAGCGATTTCTTCGGGCGTTTGGCCTCGCGTTTCAACCGCAATGTGCCGGCTACGGCGGAGGAGGTCGCCCATGACGTTTAAACCGGTTCTGGCGGCGCTCAAGAGCATATTCCTCCGCAACGGCTGGTGGAAGCTGGTGTCGTTGCTGCTGGCGCTGATGATTTATTTTTCCATCCGGTCGGACATCAGCCACGTCCGGGTGGTTTATTTCCCGGTGGAGCAGGATCGCGTCGATACCGGTACGGGCGACAAAGAACACGCGGTGGTGGAGTCGATCGACCCGCCGTCGGTTCGGGTGCTGCTGCGCGGCCCTTACGAGGAGGTCACCCAGCTTTCGGAGAGCGATTTGCTGTGCCAGATCCGTCCCCGCCAGAAGAAGGCCAACGAGGACACCGTGGCGGTGAAAGTCCGGACCTCGAACCTGAAGGGATTCAATCGGAGGTTGCGGGTGGTGGCGATCGAGCCGTCGCAGGTTCAGGTGCGTTTTGACGTGCCGATGCGGCTGGAGGTGCCGGTGGCAACGCCGGTAACCGCAGGCCGGGCCCGCGGCCGGGTGCAGTTGGTGTACGACCAGACCAATGTGGTGGTGATGGGGTCTAGGCGGCTGCTCAGCCCGCTGGAGAATGCCAAATTCCAGCTTCAGATGGAGCCGATCAACGTCGAGGGCCGCGCCCAGACTTTTTCCGTCCGGGCCAAGCTGCTTCCCCCGAGCGAGGTGCCAAACGCCAAGCTTGATCCGCCGGACATCATGGTCACCGCCAAAATCATTAACGAGAACACCACCGCCACGGTCAACCAGGTCCCGGTGATCGTAATGGGCAAGTCCGGCAGCGCGGCGTCGGTGTGGCGGGTCGAGCCGCCGGCGGTGGACATTGAGGTGTCCGGGCGGTCGGAGACGATTGCCGAAATAAAACCCGGAGATTTGGTGGTTACGGTTAACGGCGACATACCAGTGGTTGCCGGGAATTTAACCAATGACGTGCCGGTGACGGTGCACGTCCGCCGCGATTTGGCCATAGACGACGCCAAACCGCTTATCCCCACCGTGAAATTGATTGCCGTTGAGCAGGCGGAACCGTCCCCCGCCGCGAAGTGAGTGTGCCGTATTATGGAATTGGTAAACCAGAGAACCGAAGACCGAGAGCTTCATGACCGGGTGATTCAGCACCGGATTGCGGCGGTGCCGCTGCTGGTGTTTTCGCTGTTGATTTTTTGTGTGCTGCTGACTTACGATTGGCGGGACATCGAATGGCTGAGCACGCCCTGCCAGAAACCGCCCGCCAACCTGTTCGGACTGGTCGGCGCATGGTCGGCTTTCGTCGGTTACACGCTGATTGGCCTCGCGGTGTGGGTGGTTCCGGCGCTGATGCTCGCGTTCAGTCTGCTGATGCTGTTTACCCGCACCATGAACATTTGCCGGCGGGCTTTGTGGGCCTTGCTGCTGCTGACCGCGACGTGCTGCATGTTCCAGCTGGGCAGCGATTCTACGTTTCGCAACGCGTTATCTGAACTTAATTCTCAGCCAAACGCCGGCGGCGCGGTGGGGTATTGGCTGATGACCTGTTTCCTCGCCCGTTGGATAAACCCGTTCGGTGGCGGGATGCTCATGTCGGGCTTAATGATTTTTGCCTTGGTGATGATTATCGGCCCGACGACGTTGTGGGCGGGGATTTGCCGGTTTGCCGGAATGTTGTCGTTCCGGTACCGTGACGACGAAACTCTGGGCGGTGAGCCGGGATTCGGCGTGGACGGCGTGCGCGAAATGTCCGCGTCCGAGCGTCGCCGCCGGGAGAAAGAGGCGGAAAAAGAGCGCCGCCGCCAGGAAAAAGAGGCCGCCCGGCAGGCTCGCGAAGCGGCCCTCGCGGCGGAAGCGGAAGAGAAGGCGCGAATCAGGGAGCAGCAGAAAAAGAGCGCCGAGCAGAAACGCGAGGAGCGGGAACAGCGGTTGCGGGAGCGCCAGGAGGCGAAGGCCGCCGAAATGCGGCAGACGCAGACGGGGAAGGTCGGCGCCGCCACGCTGATCCACGTCAATGACGGCAGCGACAATTTGCGTGAACTGGCCAGAGCCGCGCGGGCGGCGGTGGACGCCTCAAACCCGCGCCGGGCTGAGCAGCAGCCCGCCAATGTTAAGGCCGCGCCCGTGGCGGTTGCGGATAAAGCCAAGGTTCCCGATGCCGCCCGGCAGCAGCCGGAGGATGAGCCGCAGCATTACGAGCTGCCGCCGGTGGATCTGCTCGACCCGTTGCCGGAAAAGCAGCAGACGGTGGAGGAGGGCGACATCCAGCTCACTTCGGAAATCCTGACCGATACGCTGGCGCAGTTTAACATTCCGGTCGAGGTGGTTAACGCCACCGCCGGTCCGGTGTTGACCCAGTATGAGTTGCGCACCGCAAAAGGGGTGCGGGTGGAACGCATCGCGGCGCTTTCCGGCAATTTGCAGAAGGACCTAAAAGCGATCAGCCTGCGGGTGGAGGCGCCGATTCCCGGCAAGGACGTGGTGGGCATCGAGATTCCGAACCGCCATTCGCAGAAGGTGACGTTCCGCGAAATTCTGGAGAGCGACACATTCCTCAACAGTCACCTTTCGGTGCCGCTGCTGCTGGGTAAGGATGTCGGCGGCGACGATCTGATTTCGGATCTCACCAAAGCCCCGCATTTGCTGGTCGCGGGCGCCACCAATTCCGGTAAGAGCGTCTGTCTTAATGCCATAATCGTCGGAATGCTAATGACCCGGACGCCAGAACAGCTCCGGCTGATTCTGGTCGACCCCAAGAGCGTCGAATTCGCGATGTACAACAACCTGCCGCATCTGCTGGTTCCGGTGATTACCGACGCCAACAAGGTGGTGTTCGGGTTGCGTTGGGCGGTGGTGGAGATGGAGAAGCGTTATAAGCTGCTCAACAAATACGCCTGCCGCAACATTGCCGCTTACAACAACCGCCAGAATGTGGGCAGCGCGGACGATCTGTTCAGTTCCGAGGATCCGGATAAGCTCCCCTACATCGTGATTATCATGGACGAGGTGGCGGATATTATGGCCACGGTCGGCAAAGACGTGGACAAGCTGATTGCCCGACTGGCGCAGAAATCGCGCGCGGTGGGCATCCATCTGATTCTGGCCACCCAGCGTCCGGATGTAAAGGTCATCACCGGCACCATCAAGGCCAACGTTCCGGGGCGGATCGCCTTCAAGGTTGCCCAAGGGACCGACAGCCGGACCATTTTGGACACCACCGGCGCCGAGACCTTGATCGGCAATGGCGACATGCTGTTCCTGCGGCCGGGCGGAAGGCTGATTCGCGCGCAGGGCGCGTGGTTGAGCGACCAGGAGATTGAGCGGGTAACGAATTACATCCGCGAACGCTACCGGGCCAGTTACGACTCCGATTTCACCCAGCGCATGGATCGCGTCAAGGTTGAGGACGCCTCCGATTTGCTGGGCGATGACGAAGACGACAGCGGATCCGCGTCGGCTGGCGGCGGTGTGCCGGGCAGCTTTGACTCGGATGCCGATGCCGGTGACGAAGAGACGTACCGTCAGGCTTTGGAGGTGCTCAGGATCACTAAAAGGGCCTCCACCACCATGATTCAGCGCAAACTCAGGATTGGGTATTCCAAAGCGTCGCGGATCATGGATATGATGGAAGAGCGCGGGATTGTCGGTCCGGTCAACGGCGCCAACGCGCGCGACATTTTGGTCGATTTGGATAAGATTGTTCCCGAGAACATCGATTTGGATGGCGGGTCGGCCGATTCCGGCGCGGCGGGGGCCGCGGATTTGGCGGGGGCGCTCGGTGACGACGGATTCGCTGAGCCGGTTGAACCGGATGGTGAAGAGTAAAGGAGCGGTAACATGGCATTAGGTGAGATTCTGCGCAAGGCTCGCATAGAGAAGGGGCTTACCATATCGGAGGTGGCAGAAAGCACCCATCTGCTTTCACAGGTGGTGGAAGGGCTGGAAAATGAAAATTTCCGGCGGATTGCCGCCCCGATTTACGGCCGCGGTTTTGTGAAGCTGTACGCCCAGCTGCTTGAACTGGACCCGGCTCCGTTGGTGGAGGATTTTAACCGGTTGTACCGTTCCGAACGCGAAGAGCCTTCACGCCACCGTCCGATACTGGCGGAGAATATGCCGGAGGCGAAGCCGGAGCGGATTATGCCGCACAAACCGGCGCCAGCCCCGGAACAGAAGCCGGTCGAGTCCGTGATGCCGCCCCCGCGCATCACAATTCCCGGAGTCACCCCCGTACAAGAACCGGTCGCGCCTCCGGCCCCGGCCGTTGCAACGGCCGAACCGGAAAAACCGAATGTGCCGGAAGTTGCGGAGATGCCGGAAGTTACGGAACCCACGGTGATTTCGGAAACTCCGGCCATTCAGGAGAGCCCGGAAACCGTGGTCATTCCGGAAACTCCGGAACCTGTGGAAACTCCGGAACCTGCGGCAATCCCGGCGGTTCTGGAAAACCCTGAAACTTTGGAAACTCCGGTCGCTCCGGTAATCCCAGAAACCCCCGAAACCCCTGAAGCTCCGGAGCCGCTTGAAGCGGCTGAAATTCAGGAAACGCCGCCGCCGGTCGAAGCCGCCGAGACGAAAGCGGAATCCGTTGAACCGAAAGCGGAAACCGCCGAACCGAAAACGGATGAAGAAGATTTCGGGCCGATTGTTCCCGGAGAACCGGATTTGTTCCATCCTTATGTGCCGCCGAAGGTGGATGAACTGCCGCAGATTTCGGATGAGGAGACGGAAGAACGTCCCAAGCGTTCGGTCTTTGGCCCGTTGGCGGATTGTACCAAAGGGCTTGGCCGAGGTTTTGGCGAACTGTGGCAAGATTTTGTCCATCCGCATTCGCGGGAATTGCTGTTGGGTTGCGGGGTGGCGGTGGTTGCCGTGATGCTCGGCATCGGCATTAAGACGCTGTTTTCCATGGCTGAAAAAATGTCGCGCGAAAGCACCGCCAAGATGATTGAAAAATGCGACCCGCCGCCGGCCATGTACGCCGATTAGCCCCAGCGGCGGCAAAAAACGGAGTCAGACCGCAGAAATTAGTTGCCATTCTGCGCGTTTTTTGATAACGTCAAACCAATTTTTTCGGGCGCGTGGTGAAACTGGCATACACGCAAGACTTAGGATCTTGTACCGAAAGGTTTGCGGGTTCGATTCCCGCCGCGCCCACCATTTTTTACAATGATGCTCTGTTAGAATAGGCTGTGTTTATTTTCTCGACCAGTTTCACTGCGGTGTAGTCGGTGATGGTGTCTAAGGATTTGTCCAAAAACATAGGTGTGGCTTTGTCGTCGTATGTCATGTTGACAAAACCGTTGACCAACGGAAACGGGAAGATGAAGAGCATATTGTTGGCCCAGGACGTGCCACAGCGGGCGTAGCGGAAATCGAGATCCATCCCAATCGGTTCGCGAAACAGCTGCTTCCCGGTTTTGGTGTCGATTCCTTGGATGGTGGTTTCCCAATGAACGGTGTAACCGTAACCCAGCCAAACATGGGTAAATATGAAACAGCCTGGAAAACACACAAAAAAATTGCCCGGGTTTGCCGACCCGTCATAATCAATCTTAAAAAGCAATTGGATGTCGGATGTCTGGGAAGAATTGCTATCATTGGCGATGAACGTTTTGTAATTTCCGGCAACTTGCAGTTTAGGCGCTAAGGCTTGCAGAAAATATAATTGTTTGTGGCTGTTGGGGACTAACGCGATTGATAGCCCTTGCTGCCGGTGGTCTGCGGCGGTAATGCCGCAATATCGGTTGGAATTCTTTACTTCCAAAGAATGGCGGCAGCCGACTGTCGTCAAGAAAGCCGCCGACAACAAAACGATAACCGATTTTTTCATGCATTTCTTCCTTTGTAGTGCCATTATGCCACGCATTTATTCATCGCGATTCATTATGGCACATTCGAGAGCGTTTGACAATCGCATAATCAACATTCTTTGATTTTAAGACACTTCTGGATTGAATTGCACCGTTCATTTTGGGATAATACCCTATTCTTTGTTTTTAGGAGTATCAACTGATGAACCGAACAATCGTTATGACTGCGGGACTGACATTGGCACTTTTTGGCGTTTGCAACGCTCAAGGGGTGAAGGAATGGGAAAACGAACTTATCAACTCGATTAACCGGGAGCCGTCCCGGGCGGAGAGTTTTCCTTTGGCGAGCGCGAAGGCGGCAATCACGGAGGACGAGCCGGAGACGCCGTTCCGCAAGTCGTTGAACGGTGATTGGGTATTTATGTGGAACGGCAGCCCCGATGACCGTCCGGTCGATTTCTACCGTCCGGATTTCGATGCCAGCCAGTGGTACTCCATCGATGTGCCGAGTTGCGTGGAAATGCGCGGCTACGGCATCCCGATCTACACCAATGTCCGCTATCCGCACCAGCGTAAGCCGCCGTTCATCGGCACCGCCTACAATCCGGTAAGCTCCTACCGCACCACTTTCACGGTGCCGGACGATTGGAAGGGCCGCCCGGTGTTCATCCGTTTTGACGGGGTGTATTCCGCTTTCTATCTGTGGTTGAACGGTCGGCAGGTGGGTTACAGCGAGGACAGCAAGCTTCCCGCCGAGTTTAATCTTACCCCGTATTTGCAGTCGGGCAAGAATTTGCTGGCGGTTGAGGTTTACCGGTGGAGCGACGGTTCTTATTTGGAAGACCAGGATATGTTCCGCTTCAGCGGGATATACCGCGATGTTTCGCTTTTCTCCCCGCCGGCCGCGGAATTGCGCGACTTTTACGTGACCACTCCGCTGGCCGCGAATTACCGCGACGCCACGCTCAACATCCGCTACAAGGCTCGGTCGCTGAACGGCAAGGAGTTGACCGCCAAGGTCACGGCGGAGCTTTTTGACGCGGCCGGAAAATCCGTGGCGAAGCTGCCGGTGGCAAACTTCCAGCTGACCTCCGACGGTTCCGACGCTACCCGTTCGGTCAGCCTTCCGGTGTCCGCGCCGAGGTTGTGGTCCGCCGAAGATCCGTACCTGTACACGCTGGTTATGACTCTCGCCGCCGCTGACGGCACCACGGACATCCGTTCCTGCAAAGTCGGTTTCCGCCAAATCGAGATCAAGAACAACGTGGTGCTTTTCAACGGCAAGCACATCAAGTTCAAAGGTGTGAACCGTCATGAGACCACCCCGGACAACGGCCGCACGATTAGCCGCGAGATGATGCTCAAAGACATTTTGATGTTCAAGCAGAACAACATCAATACCGTCCGCACCAGCCATTATCCCAACCATTATTACTGGTACCGGTTGTGCGACCGGTACGGCATTTACGTGGTTGCCGAGGCGAACGTGGAGTCGCACGGTATGGGATACGGCAGGGAGTCGCTGGCCCATGTGGCGTCGTGGGAGAAGGCCCATGTCGAGCGCAACGTGAACAACGTGGAGAATTACAAGAACCACCCCTGCGTCTTCATGTGGTCGCTTGGCAACGAGGCCGGTCCTGGCGAGAATTTCGCCGCCGCCGCAAAAGCGGTAAAGGCCGCCGATCCCACGCGCCTGGTGCATTACGAGCGCGACAATCCGGTGGCGGATGTGGACAGCACCATGTACCCGTCGGTGGAGTGGCTGTTCAGCCGCGGGCAGAATCGCGACAAGCCGTTTTTCATGTGCGAGTACGCGCATGCCATGGGTAACGCGATGGGCAACTTCCAGGAGTACTGGGATGCCTGGTATTCCAGCGACACGCTTTGCGGCGGCTGCATTTGGGATTGGGTTGACCAAGCGCTTTGGAAGAACACGGATAAGGTCGGCCCGGACGGCAAGCCGATCCGTTATTTTGCGTATGGCGGCGATTTTGACGACAAGCCGAACGACGGGCCGTTTGTCTGCAACGGCGTGATTACCCCGGACCGTCAGGTCACTCCTAAACTGGTTGAGGTAAAGCACGTCCACCGCAACATTGTGGTGTCCTCCGAAAACGCCGGCACCGGCGAAGTCGAGGTGTGGAACCGGTTCGGTTTCACCAACACTTCGGAGTTTGAGGCCCGCTGGTCTTTGTCCTGCGACGGCAAGGTGGTTGACAGCGGAAAGATCGCCAATATCGCGGTGCCGCCGCTGTCGCGCCAAAAGGTTAAAGTGCCGCTGCCGAAGGTTAATCCCGTGGCGGGCGCGGAGTATTTCTACCGGGTCAGTTTCCATTTGAAGCGCAAAACGCTGTGGGCGGATGAGGGCCATGAAATAGCGTCCGACCAGTTGCCGTTCTTGGTGTCGGCCGAGCCGCCGAAGGCTTCAATGGAAAAATTGCCCGGCCTAACGGTACGCGAAACCGCGTCGGCGGTGACCGTGTCGGGCAAGAATTTCGAAGTTGAGTTCAGCCGCAAGACCGGCACGATCTCCCGTTTGGTTTACGGCGGGCAGACGGTGCTGTCGGATTCGGACGGCATTGTGCGCGGACCGCGGTTTGACACCTTCCGGGCGTTTGTCGACAATGACGTGTGGATGCGCGACGAGTACTACAATTCCGGGCTTACCCAGATGGGGTACCACGCCCATCCGCTTAAGGTGGAGCAGGCCGGCCCATCGACGGTGCGCGTTGTCAGCAGTGTCAATGCCGACGGTTTCAAGAGCGGCCGCTTTGTGCACGACACCGAGTTTATCGTTGCCGGTGACGGTTCGGTTTCGGTAAAGAATCACATCACCCCGTTCGGCGCGATGCCCAACATCCCGCGCATGGGGATTAACCTTGTTCTCGATCCGGCGCTGGAGCAGTTGGCGTATTACGGGCGCGGGCCTTGGGAAAACTATGTGGACCGCAAGACCGCCAGCGAGATCGGTTATTACGAAAGCACGGTTACCGACCAGTATGTCGATTACGTCCGTCCGCAGGAAAACGGCTGCAAGTGCGATGTCCGTTGGGCGGCGTTCACCAACTCCAAGGGCAAAGGCGTGCTGTTCACCTTCCCGGAGCCGGTGTTCATGACCGCCACCCATTACACCACCGAGGATATGGAATTCGCCCGTCACCGCAACGGGCAGCAGCGCATTTACAACCCGCCGGTTCCCCGTTCCGAGGTTATCCTTCGCATCGACCGGTTGCAGATGGGGTTGGGCGGAGCCAGCTGCGGCCCGCGCCCGATGGCGAAGTACACCATCAAGGCGCAGCCCATCGACTATACCTACGTGATGCGTCCGTGCGCCGCCGGATATAAGAGCCTCAGCGAATTGGCTCGCACTCCCTCTCCGGCCATTCATACGCCGGCTATCTCGCGCAGCGGCTATGGCATTTTGAACATTAGCGGCAACGGCGAGATCCACTACACGCTGGACGGTTCGGTGCCGAACGCCGGATCCCCGGTTTTCACCGGCCCGGTGGAAAATTTCGGCCAGCTCAAGGTGCGCGCGGTCGCGATTCGCGGCGGTAGCCAGAGCGCGGTCGCCGGGGCGGATTTCCCCGCGCTGGAAGGGTTGTTGCCCCGCGATCCCGCGAAGATCAAGATTGCGGAGGTCTCCTCTTATCAGCAAGGCGAGGGCGAGCCGCAGCACATTTTGGACGGCAACCCGGCCACCTTCTGGCATAGCAGGTGGCAGAATCCGGAAGCCAAGTTCCCCCATTATGTAACCATCGACCTCGGCGCGGAGCTGAATATCGGCGGGTTCGAGTATTTGGGCCGCGGCGACGGCAATTCCAACGGCTGGATTAAGAAGTACCAGTTGTTTGTCAGCCACGACGGCAAGAAGTGGGGGACGCCGGTGAAGGAGGCCGATTTCGCGGCGGAGCAGTCCAAGTGGCAGCGGATCGAGTTTGCGCCCGTCAAGGGCAGGTACGTAAAGTTGGTGGCGTTGAGTGAAATCCGCGGAGCCAATTACGCTTCAATCGGCGGTTTGCGGGTGTTGATCCAGCGTTAGGAGAAAGATCATGTTTTTGCCGGTGTCAAACAAAACCGACTTCCCGAAAATGGAGCAGGGGGTGCTCGCTTTCTGGGAGCAGGACGGAACGTTCAAGAAGAGTTTGGACAAAAACCGCGACAAGCGCAGTTTCGTGTTTTATGACGGGCCGCCTTTTGCCACGGGTTTGCCGCATTACGGCCATTTGCTGGCCGGCACGATTAAGGACATCGTGCCGCGTTACCAGACTATGCGCGGCCGCTATGTTGAACGGCGTTTCGGTTGGGACACCCACGGTTTGCCGATTGAGGCGCTGGCGCAGGAGGCGCTGGGGGTTAGCGGAGCCCATGAAATCAAGGCGTTGGGCGTGGACAAGTTCAACGAGCAGTGCCGTTCGATGGTTTTGAAATACGTTAACGAATGGCGGCATACCGTTACCCGCATGGGGCGGTGGGTCGATTTCGACAACGACTACAAAACCATGAACCCCGAATTCATGGAGACCATCTGGTGGGTGTTCAAGCAGCTTTGGGATCAGGGGCGGGTGTACAAATCCCACCGCATTATGCCCTACAGCTGGAAGTTGAGCACCCCGCTATCCAACTTTGAGGCGGGTAGCAATTACAAGGATGTGCAGGATCCCACCGTTACCGTGCGCGCGAAGGTGCTTTCCGGCGCGAATCCGGAGTGGGGCGACACTTACCTGTTGATCTGGACCACTACGCCGTGGACGCTGCCGGAGAACCTGATGATCTGCGCCGGCGCGGAGATTGACTATTGCGTCATACGCGATAACGCCGACAACGTCAATTACGTGTTGGCGAAAGAGCGCTTGTCCGCCTATTACAAGAAGCCCGACCAGTACACGGTGTTGGCGGAACTCGCGGGGGCTGATCTGCTGGGCTGGACTTACGAGCCGATTTTCCCCTATTTCGCCGGCTATGCGAAGGATGGCGCGTTTCGCGTGCTGAACGACAATTACGTGACCACGGCGGACGGTACCGGATTGGTGCACATTGCGCCGGCTTACGGCGAGGACGACTTCCGGGTCTGCAAGGCGGCCGGAATGAACGCCATCGCCGATCCGCTCGACGCGTCCTGCCAGTTTACCGAGGCGGTGCCCGAATACGCCGGACGTTTCTGCAAGGACTGCGACCGCGACATTATCCGTCGGCTTAAACAAGAGGGGAAACTTGTCCATCAGTCCACCATCGTCCACTCTTATCCGTTCTGCGACCGAACCGACACCCCGTTGATTTACCGGGCCATCGACGCTTGGTACGTCCGGGTTGAGGATTTGCACGAACGGTTGACCAAAAACAACGAAACCGTGCATTGGATGCCGGATTATGTTGGCGACAAGCGTTTCGGAAACTGGCTTAAAGAGGCGCGGGACTGGAACATCAGCCGCAACCGTTTCTGGGGCAGCTGCATTCCGGTGTGGATCAACGAGCAGGATCCGGAAGACATGATTTGCGTAGGCTCGGTGGCGGAGTTGGAAGCGCTCTCCGGGGTTAAGGTGACTGATCTCCACAAGCATTTCGTGGACAAGATCGTCATCAAGCGCGACGGCAAGACCTACCGCCGCACGCCCGAAGTGCTGGACTGCTGGTTCGAGTCCGGTTCCATGCCTTACGCGCAAAACCATTATCTCGGCGGAGACGGGAAAATCTCCGATTTCTTCCCGGCGGACTTTATCGCCGAAGGCTTGGATCAGACCCGCGGCTGGTTCTACACCCTGATGATTCTCGGAACCTGCCTGTTTGATCGGTCGCCTTACAAAAACGTGGTGGTCAACGGGCTGGTGCTGGCCGAGGACGGCAAGAAGATGTCGAAACGGCTGAAGAATTATCCCGACCCGAACCTGATGCTCGACACCTACGGCGCGGACGCGATCCGCCTGTACATGATCTACTCCCCGGTGGTGCGCGCCGAGAACCTCAAGTTCTCCGAAAACGGCGTCAAGCAATTGCTGCGGGATTTGCTCATTCCTTGGTGGAATGCCTACTCGTTCTTTGTGACCTACGCCAATGTGGACAATTTCCATGACGACGAGGTGGTTGCCCCGAACAGCGACAGTGTGCTGGACAAGTGGATTATCTCCTCCATGGAAACGCTGATCGCCGATGTCACCGAGGCGATGGACGCCTACGACCTTCAGCGCGCGGTCCGTCCGTTCGTGAAGTTTATCGAGGATCTCACCAACTGGTACATCCGCCGCAGCCGGCGCCGCTTCTGGAAGTCGTCCAACGACAATGACAAAATGTGCGCCTACCGGACTTTGCGCTATGTGCTGGTGCAGCTCTCAAAAGTCGCGGCGCCGTTCACCCCGTTTATCGCGGAGGAGATTTACCGCAACCTGAAGGGCAAGAGCGATCCGGAGTCGGTCCATCTGTGCGACTTCCCGGCCGCCAACGCCGCCGCCCGCGACATCGCGCTGGAGAAGCGGATGGCGGACGTCCAGCAGGTGGTGGAGCTGGGACGCCGTTTGCGGGCCGACCACGATCTCAAGGTGCGCCAGCCGCTAAAGGCGCTCAAGCTTGCCGGCGGCGATGTGCAGGGACTGGAGGATTTGATTATGGATGAGCTTAACGTCAAGAATGTGGAGTTTATCCGTGATGAAACTGAGCTTTGCGACATCACCTACAAGGCGAACTTCAAGACTCTGGGCAAAAAGTGCGGCCCGAAGATGAAGGCGGTGGCAGCCGCCATCGCCGCGACGGACCGGGTCCCGTTTGAAGCGGAGGGCTTCACCATTACCGAAGACGACGTGATGGTTACCCGCAAACCGAAAGACGGGCTGGTGGTCGCCAGCGAGGGCGCGGTGGTGGTCGGTTTGGAAACCACGCTTGATCCCGAGCTGGTCCGCGAAGGCTTGGCCCGCGAGTTGGTCAGCCGCATTCAGGCGATGCGCAAGGATGCGGATTTCGAAGTCACCCAGCGGATTAAGGTGAAGCTCGCCGCGGATGCCGAGTTTCAGGCGGCGGTGGAGCGTTACCGCGATTATGTCCAAGGCGAGACGTTGTGCCTGGAGTTGGCTTTTGGCGAAGTCGCCGGAGACGCGATTGACCTTAATGGCCACAGCGTGAAACTGGCCGTCGAAAAGGTTTAACCGACGCCGGAAAGCCGATCGTCTAACCAATGCCCGCCACTCCTCCAAAATGTCGCGGAGGGGTGGCGGTTGTGTTTTGTCCCGTGTTAAATTTTGTTGCGCAAAAATTGTGCGGCGGCGCATTACTCGCTTGCCAACTCGGGGTTGGATTTTGTAAAATATTATCCACTTTTTGGGCTTTTCGTTTGTAGAAAGGGATGGCAATGAAATCATGCAGCGCAGCGAGGGGAGTACGTTTGGGAATGGCGTTTCTGGCGGTCGTGGCCGCCGGGGTTTTGTCGGTTGAGGGCGCGTTTCGTCCGCCGGCGGTGCCGCTGGTGAGCATCGACCCGTTTTTCTCGGTTTGGTCGCGGGCGGACAAGCTGACCGACACTTACACCTCGCATTGGACGGGGCAGGCCCAGCCGATGGAGGCGGTGTTGACGGTGGACGGAAAAGCCTATCGGCTGATGGGGCAGCCGGAGAAGGTTCCAGATGCTCTGCCGCAGACCGGTTGCACGGTGATGCCGTTGCAGACGATTTGCACTTTCGCCAACGATAAGGTTTACGCAACGTTAATCTTTTCCACTCCGCTGATGCCGGAAAACCTGGATGTGTTTTCGCGGCCGGTCACTTATGCCACGTTGAACGTGCAGTCCGCGGACGGCGAAGACCATCAACTTTCGTTGGAATACACTGCGGGCGGTGAGTTGGTGACCAACGACAACAAGGCCGAGGTCGCCGCGCAAAAAATAATTTTGCCCAACGGGATGCCGGCCGTGCGGTTCGGGCGCGTTCAGCAGAATCCCCTCTGCGAATCCGGAGACCAGATCCGTTGCAATTGGGGCTATGCCTGGGTGGTAGCGGGTAGCAAAAACGCGGTCACCGAGTTGAGCTCCACCGCTGCGGCGGCCGGTAAAATCCGTTGTTCCGTCATTACCGATCTGGGCAAGACGCGCAAAACCTCGACGCATCTGTTGTTGGCGTACGACGATGTCAAGTCGCTGGTGTTTTTTGACCGGGTGCTTCAGGCTTGGTGGCGCCGTTCCGGCAAGAGCTTCGAAAAAATGCTCGAAGAGGCGGAATCCGATTACGCCGGACTGATGTCGAAGATGTCCGCTTTCGACCGCGAGTTTCAGGCCGATATGCAACGCTGCGGCGGCGAGAAGTATGCCGATATCGCAATGCTCTCCTATCGCCAATCCTTCGCAGCCTGTAAACTGGTGGCCGACCCCAACGGCCAGCCGCTCTATTTTTCTAAGGAGAACGCCAGCAACGGCTGCATGGGTACGGTCGATCTGCTTTATCCGCAGATGCCGCATCTGTTGTTGATGAGCCCGACTCTGGCCCGCGCCACTATCGCGCCGATTATGCTTTATGCATCTGATTCGCGTTGGAAACATCCGTATTCCCCGCACGATATCGGCCAGTATCCTTTGGGCAACGCCCAGCGTTACGGCGGGGGCGAGAATAGCGATCGGAATCAAATGCCGGTCGAAGAGAGCGGCAATATGCTGATTTCTCTGGCCGCGCTTTCGCAATTGGATGGCAACGCCGATTTCGCTTCGCAGTGGTGGCCCACCATTACCCGTTGGGCTGAATATTTGGCGGAGAAAGGGTTTGATCCCGAAAACCAACTCTGCACCGACGACTTCGCCGGGCATCTGGCGCATAACGCCAACCTTTCGGTAAAGGCCATCATGGGTTTAGCCAGTTACGCCAAAATGGCCAAGCTGCGCGGGGAACAGAAAACCGCCGACAAGTATTTCGAATTGGCGAAATCGTTGGTCCCGAAATGGATCGAAGCCGCCAAGGGCGGTGCCAACGGTTCTTATCGGTTAGCCTTTGACCGCGAAGGCACGTGGTCAATGAAGTACAATATGGTGTGGGACGCCATTCTGGGCTTTAACCTTTTCCCGGAATCGGTTAAACAGCAGGAGATGGCGTCGTACCGCAAACTTTTGCAGCCGTACGGCCTTCCGTTGGACAACCGTAAAAACTACACCAAGGTTGACTGGACGGTTTGGACCGCCACGCTCACCCGCAACCGTGAAGATTTTGACGCGGTAATCGCGGCGTTGCACCGTTTCGCCAACGAAACCCCGGACCGCATCCCGTTCACCGACTGGTATTTTGCCGATTCCGGAAAATTCCGCGGGTTCATTGCCCGTTCGGTGGTCGGCGGCGTCTTTATCCCGGCACTGTACGACCAGCAGCTTTGGTACAAGTACGCCCGGCGCGACAAGGCCAACACCCAGCTGTACGCCCCGTTGCGGCCCAAAAACCTGAATCTGAAAACCTTGGTTCCGACCGGGCGCGAAAATGAAAACGAGCAGTGGAAATACACCTTCTCCGCGCCGCCGTCGGGTTGGGAAAAGCCGGATTTTGATGATTCCGCATGGCAGTCCGGCCCGGCCGGATTCGGCGCCAACAATCCGCCGCAAGCCACGATTCGCACAAGATGGTCCACCCCGGACCTTTGGGTACGCCGTACGGTCACGCTGGGCGAGATCGACCCCAGTGTCACGTCGAAATTGTTCATGCATCACGACGAGGACACCACGGTTTTCTTCAACGGGGTGCAGGCCGGGACTTACGCCGGCTATACCATCGACTACGTTCCGTTTGACATCGCGCCGGCGGCGGTTAAAGCGCTTAAGGTCGGCAAGAACGTTATCGCCGCCAAGATTCACCAGACTATCGGAGGACAGTATTTCGATTTCGGGCTGAGTTCCAGCGTTTCCGACAAGACCTTTAAGCTGGCCTCGTTCAACCTCCGTTGTCCGGCGGATAAGGGTGAGAACTCGTTTGAACAGCGGCTCCCCCGCATTATAAAGGTGGTTGAGCGTCGCGGGTTCGACTGTATGGGCGTGCAGGAGGCGACCCCGATGATGCTGAAAGCCATCTGCGCCGCGTTGCCCGGCTGGGATTGCGTGGGGCGCGGCCGGAACAAAGACGGCAGCGGCGAGGCGAACAGCGTCTTCTTCAAAAAGGATCGGTTCGAGCTGTTGGCGTCCGACACCTTCCAGTTGTCCGAAACCCCGGACATCCCTGGTTCGGTGGACTGGAAAACCGCCTGCCCGCGGATCTGCACATGGGCGCATCTCCGGGATAAAATCACCGGGCGCAGTTTCTTCTTCTTCAACACACATCTCGACCATATCAGCGGCGAGGCGCGCCAGCGCGGCATGGCGACCATCCTCAACCGGATGAAGCGGATCGCGCAGGGGCAGACGGTGTTTCTTACCGGTGATATGAATTCCGTTGCCGGTTCGGGTTCTGACATCGGCCGTGAATTGGTAAAACTGGCCGGACCCGATTTGTCCAAAAAACACGGGATCGACCCGATCGGGTTGGCCAAGGTGGTGCTTTTGGATTCCAAAGATATCTCCGCCACCCCGCACGCCGGTCCGGTGAACACCTTTACCGCCTATGCGGACGAGGGCAAGGCGTTGATTGACTATGTCTTTACCACCGGCAATGTCAAAGTGCACAGCCATTACACCTGCGATGACCGTTTTGATGGCAAGTTGCATCCCTCGGACCACGACCCGGTGATGGTGGAGGTCAGTCTGGACTAATTGGACGGCGGCGATGCGGTTTAACGTTGTTCTTAGAAACGGCTTGGTAATTGACGGCACGGGCAAGCCCGCCGTTGTTGCCGATGTCGCCATCGCCGGAGATCGGATCGCGGCGGTGGGCGAGATTCCGGGCGGGCTGGCGGAACGGGAGATTGACGTTTCCGGTTTCGCGGTGACGCCGGGGTTTATCGATGCCCACAGCCATTCCGACGCCTATCTGCTGATTGAGCCGGAAGCGCCGAGCAAGCTTTCGCAGGGTATCACCACCGAGGTCAACGGCCAATGCGGCGGCTCGGCGGTTCCAAAACTCGGCGCGGCGCGTCTCTCATCCGATTGGGCGTCGATGCGTTACCCTACGTCCGACGGGGGTGTGGCGCAAGGCCCGACTTGGACCACCGTGGCTTCTTACCGTCGGCTGTTTGAACAGGTACGTCCCGCCATCAACTCCATCCAGTTCATCGGGCATAATACTTTGCGCGCGGGAGTGATGGGGTATGCGCCGGAAGTCGCCGATGCCGACCAGGTCAAGGCGATGTGCCGTAATTTGGAACAGGCTTTGGACGAAGGCGGCTGGGGTTTGTCCACCGGTTTGCTTTATCAGCCCGGGAAATATTCCACTCCGGATGAGGTTCGCGCTTTGGCAAAGGCGGCAGCCGCCAAAGGCGGGATGTACGCCACCCACATGCGAAGCGAAAGCGTGCGGTTGCTGGAGGCAGTGGACGAAGTTTTGGATTTGGCCCGGGCCACCGGGATCCAGGTGCAGGTTTCCCACCTTAAGACTTCCGGTAAGGCGAACTGGCATAAGATTGACGCGTTGCTGGGCAAATTGAACGCGGCGCGGGAAGAGGGCATCCGGCTTTACAGCGATCGTTACCCGTACGTTGCGGCCGGCACCGAGCTTGACGTGGTGTTCCCGGATTGGGCCGGGGCGGGCGGCAGCGCGGCTGAGTTGGAGCGGTTGTCCGACCCGGTCCAGCGGGCGAGAATCGTGGACGAGATCAACCGCCAGGATCGCGATTGGGAGACGGTGTTGATCGGCGGGTCGTGGAGCGATACCGTGGCGCCGTTCTGCGGAAAGACGCTGGCGGTTGCCGCCAGGACGCTGGGTATGTCGCCCGGCGAGACGGTTTGCCTTTTTGTCGAGAAAGATCTGGCCCGCACCGGCGGGTTCTTTTTCGGGATGTCGGAAGATAATCTGCACCGGATTTACGAACAGCCGTGGATTTGCTGCGGCAGTGACGCATCGTTGCGGGCCCCCTCCGGGCCGCTGGGCGCGGATCATCCCCATCCGCGCGCCTACGGCACCATGCCGAGATTCTTCCGGCTTCTGACCGGCAGGGTTGACGGGTTCGCCAAAATCTGTTCGGACGAAGAGGCGGTTCGGCGGATGTGCGGGTTGCCGGCGGAGATTTTCGGCATTCGTGACCGCGGCGTAATCCGTGACGGCGCGTTCGCCGATTTGGCTGTGCTTGATTTGGCGGAATTCCGTGATGCCGCAACTTATGAGCGTCCGCACCAATATTCGACCGGCGTGGAGCTGGTTTTCGTCAACGGCGGGGCGGCTTATGAGCGCGGCCGTTTTACCGGTAACCGTTGTGGCCGGTTTTTAACCAGGGGATAGTCAGGTTATGGCTGGACGCAACATAGTCATCGATGCACGCCGAGCTGCGGGAATGTCGGAAATCCGCCGTTACATTTCCGGGATGCTTTCGGCAATGTTGCCGAAACTGGCGGACGATGAAACGCTTCACATACTGCTTACCGACGCCGAATCGTCCGCTTGGTTGCCCAACCATCCCAAGCTGTCGCCGCATTTTATCGGGGCTCCATACCCATCGTTATCCAGCCATTGGCGGACTTTCCGGGAAATCCGGCGCATCCGGCCCGACATCACCCACGGGTTTGACGTTTTTATGCCGCTGACTATTCCGGGGCGGTTGGTGTTGACGGTTGCCGACATTATCCCGGTGTCAAATCCGCGTTACTCTTCGTTTGGACAGCGGTTGTTGTGGCGGTACCGTTGCTTCCGGGCTTTCATGACCGCCCGGCGTCTGATTTGTCCCCGCAACGAATTGGTCGCCGTGATAAAAAAACGGTTCAACCGCGTGATTGGCAACCGTACCCGGTTGGTGCCGGTCGGGGTGGGCGAGGAGTTTTCGCCGCAGCCGGAAGAACGGCAACGGCGGGTTATCGACAAATACCAATTGCCCGACCGCTATATGCTTTACGTCGGGTCGTCCGAGCCGTACCGAAACCTTTCGACGCTGATCGGCGCGTTGTCAAAACTCGGCCCTAACGTCAATTCTTCGTTGGTGGTGTTGGGCGTGGACCCCGAACACAATCCGTACCGCCGCGATGCGGAAAAATTGGAACAGCGGGTGGTTTGGCTGCCGGAAGCCGATTCCGCCGATTTGCCGGCAATTTATTCCGCCGCCAGTATGTTGCTTTATCCCAGTCTGGCCGAGGGATTGTGCTTCCCGGTGCTTGAGGCGATGGCTTGCGGCACTCCTGTGCTTTGTTCCGCCATTCCGGCGCTTCGCGAAGTGGTCGGCAATGCGTCAAAGCTGTTGCACCCCACCAGCGAATCCGAGTGGTGCAAGACCATCCAGTATTCGGTAGCGTCGATTGATTTTCACGACACTTACAGCGTTTTGGGTATGCAGCGGGCGGCGGTTTTCAAATGGGACGCCGCCGCGGACGAGATTCTGCGCATTTACCGGTCGCTTTACCATAAAAAGGTTTTGGGTCGTTAGATGCGGTTTTCCATTTAACTGATAAAAAAGGAGAAGTTGTTATGCCAAAGGCTTGCGAATTGAAGAAGGGTAGCATTGTCGCCATCAATGGCGCCCCGCATGTTTTGGAGGAACTCAAAGTTTCCACCCCCAGCGCTCGCGGTGCGGCGTCGATTTACCGTTTCCGTTTCCGTAACCTGATTACCAAAAACAAGCTTGACGCCGCGGTCAAGGGTGACGAAATGTATTCGGATATCGACCTCGACCGTCGTCCGGTTCAGTATCTGTACCGCGAGGGCGATTTGTTCACTTTTATGGATCTGGACAGCTTCGAGCAGTTCGGTCTGACCGAAGACATGATCGCCGACCAGCTGCCTTATCTGGTCGAAGACATGGAGGGCATTTCCGCTTTGGTTGCCGACGGTAAGGTGTTGGCGATTGAACTGCCGCAAAAGGTGGTGATGACGATTGAACGTTGCGATCCGGTGATGAAAGGCGCCACGGTAACTTCGCGCAGCAAACCCGCAACCTGCCAGACCGGTTTGGTGGTGATGGTTCCCGAATACATGGAACAGGGCGAGGAAATTATCGTCGATACCGCGACCGGAACTTTCCAGGGACGCGCCACCGTCTCCAAATTCTAGCATAGGATTTGTTATGAACAGTGACCAGATTAAATTGGGTAAAGAACGCGCCCCGCACCGCGGGCTGCTTTTTGCCTTGGGTTTGAAACGCGAAGACCTCGCCAAGCCGTTTATCGGCGTTTGCAATTCGTTTGTCGAGATTATCCCCGGCCATTGTCATCTCAACCGCGTCGGGGAGTGGGTCAAACAATGCATCCGCGAGGCGGGCGGCGTACCGTTTGAGTTTAACACCATCGGCATTTGCGACGGCATCGCAATGGCCCACCGCGGCATGAAGTATTCCTTGCCCAGCCGCGAATTGATAGCCGATTCGGTCGAAAGCATGGTGGCGGCGCATTGTTTCGATGCGATGGTCTGTATCCCCAACTGCGACAAAATCGTGCCGGGAATGATTCTCGGCGCGATCCGCGCCAATATTCCCACCATCTTCGCCAGCGGCGGCCCGATGCGGGCCGGCACCCATCCGGTGAGCGGTAAACCGAGCGACCTCAACACCATCTTCGAGGCGGTTGCCGCCGAAAACAACCACTTGATTAGCGAGGCGGAGTTGCAGGCGGTGGAAGAAACCTCCTGTCCCGGTTGCGGGTCTTGTTCGGGAATGTTCACCGCCAATTCAATGAACTGCCTTTGCGAGGCGATGGGGTTGGCACTGCCAGGCAACGGTACGATTCTTGCCGACGACCCGGCCAGGATGGAGTTGTGGAAGGCGGCGGCGTACCGGGCGGTTGAAATGGCCCGTAACGAAGGCCCGCGCCCGCGGGACATCATCAGTCTGGCTTCCATCGACAATGCTTTTGTGTTGGATATGGCGATGGGCGGCAGTTCCAATACCGTGTTGCACACCTTGGCGATAGCCCATGAAGCCGGGATTCCGTACGACTTGCATCGCATAAACGACATTGCCGCCAAGTGCCCGCACATTTGCAAGGTCTCTCCGTCATGCAGTTACCATGTGCAGGATGTGCATGCCGCCGGCGGGATCAGCGCCATCCTTAAGCGCATCAGCGAGGTGCCGGGTCTGCTGGACACCTCCGTTGTCACCGTGAGCGGGCGTACGTTGGGCGAGGTCATAGCCGATGCCGAGGTAAAGGACAACGATGTGATCCGAACGCTGGACAACCCGTATTCGGTTGACGGCGGACTGTCGGTACTTTACGGCAATCTCGCCGCCGAGGGTTCGGTGGTTAAGAAAGCCGGGGTGTATCCGTCGATGATGAAATTCTCCGGCACCGCGGTCTGTTTTGATTCCCAGGAAGAGGCTTGCCAGGGGATTCTGAACGGCAAGGTGAAGCCCGGAAACGTGGTGGTGATCCGTTACGAGGGCCCTCGCGGCGGGCCGGGAATGCAGGAGATGCTCGCTCCCACCGCGTATATCATTGGCGCGGGTTTGGGCGAGTCGGTCGCGTTGATTACCGACGGCCGTTTTTCCGGCGCAACCCACGGCGCATGTATCGGGCATGTTTCGCCGGAGGCCGCCGAGGGCGGGTTGATCGGCTTGTTGCGCGATGGGGACCGCATCGACATCGACATTCCTAATCGTACGCTGAATGCCGCTTTGGACGATGCGGAGATCGCCGCCCGCCGGGCTGCCGCCGCCGAGTGGAAGCCGCGCGATTTTGGCGGATGGCTGCGCCGGTATGCGATGCAGGTTGGCAACGCCAGCTCCGGCGCATCGTTGAGGTAAACGCGGTATTGGAAAAACCGGCGTGAAGGTACTTTCGGTAGTAGAGGCGTCGGACGGCGGCGTGTGGCGGCATTTGCTGGATTTGGCGGAAGGTTTGTCTGGTCGGGCGGAGCTTGCGCTGGCGGTGTCGCCGCTGCGCAACCCGCAAATCGAGAACGACTTTCCGCGGTTGCGTTCCCTGGGAGTGGAGGTGATTCCGCTCCCCATGGTGCGCGGCATTTCCCCGATGGCGGATATCCGGGCCTTTTGGGGATTGCTGTCGCTGGTGCGCCGGATTCGTCCGGACGTTATTCACGCGCACAGCAGCAAAGCCGGGTTTCTGGCGCGGGCCGTTGGACGGTTGGCCCGCTGTCGCGTGGTTTATACGCCACATGTTTTCGCGTTTCTGATGCGAACCGGAAAGTTCCGCCGCCGGTTATATCGCGCCTTGGAACGGTGGGCGGTGGGTAAAACATCGGTGCTGGTGGCGGTCTCCGCCGCCGACCGCGATGCCGCGCTGGAATTGGGTTTCCCGCCGGAACGGGTTCGTTTGATACCCAACGGGGTGCGGACGGATTCTTTGCCGCCGCTGGCGTTGTGCGACCGCCGCCCAATCCGGGTGGGCTTTTTCGGTCGGCTTTGCGAGCAGAAGGGCGCGGATTTGTTGCCAGACATTGTTCGTTTGGTACGCGAGAAGAATACCGAGGTGTCGTTTGACGTTTACGGTGACGGCCCGTTGCGCGAATGGTTGCAACTGCAAAGCGCCGGAACGCCGGGGTTGAACGTGTATGGCGGTTATGCGCCGGGGCAGGCGGCGAGGGTTCTTTCTACGGTGCAAATGGCGGTTATGCCTTCCCGTTGGGAGGGATGCCCCTATGCGGTGCTGGAAGCTTGGGCAGCTGGAGTTCCGGTGTTGGGTTCGGATATAGCCGGTCTGCGCGAGATGTTGTGCGACGGTTGCGGCGGTTTGGTTGAATCTGCTGACGCCGCGGATTGGGCGGATGCGGTGTTGCGTCTGGCTGCCGACCCGGCGGCGCGTATGGAAATGGCGGCAGCCGCCCGCCGGAGGTTGACGGATAAATACGGCATGGCGCGGATGTGCGAGGAAACTTTTTCCTGCCTCGCGGCGCAGAAATGATTAGGGTAGGAGGCGATGGATGAAATTTGGTTCGGTAATGCGCTTGGAGATATACGGCGAATCCCATTCTCCTGCCATTGGTGTCCGGTTGGAAAATTTCCCCGCCGGTTTGGCGGTTGATTTCGAGGCAATGCGCGCTTTCTTGGCGCGGCGGGCGCCGGGTCGCGACGAGTTGTCCACCCCGCGCCGCGAGGATGACGCACCGGAATTTTTGAGCGGCTTGGATCAAGGTGTCACCACCGGTGAGATGATTGAAGCGGTTATCCGTAACACCAATGTCCGTCCTGCGGATTATGAACGCTTTGTGCCGCGGCCCGGACATGCGGATTACCCGGTGTGGGCGGTTACTGGCCGCATCCCGTCCGGCGGCGGGGCGAATTCCGGACGAATGACCGCGCCAATGTGTGTGGCTGGCGCTTTGTGCCTGCAGTGGCTGACGCGGCTGGGTATCACGGTTTCGGCCCGCGTGGTTGAGATCGGCGGGAAAGCCGAGAATTTCACGGAGACCATTCTTGCCGCCAAGCAGGCGGGCGACAGCGTGGGCGGTGTGATTGCCGCTGAGATTTCCAGAATGCCGGTCGGAATCGGCGGGCCGATGTTCGATGGGCTGGAGAGCCAGATTTCCGCCGCGGTTTTCGGTATTCCCGGTGTCAAGGGAATTGAGTTCGGCAATGGTTTCGAGGCGGCCCGGCTGCGCGGTTCGGAAAACAACGACGCTTTCGCGATCGCCGACGGGAAGGTGGTTACCGCCACCAATCGGCACGGCGGGATTTTGGGCGGCCGCAGCAGCGGAATGCCGATAACGTTCCGCGTGGCGATGAAACCCACCCCGTCGATTTTCCTTCCCCAGCGCAGCGTGGATTTGTCCGCGATGCGCGAGGTGGAGTTTTCCGTGCGCGGCCGACACGATCCGTGTATCGCGCTTCGGGCGGTGCCGGTGGTGGAAGCGGTTTCGGCGTTTGCCGTTATGGATGTCATACTGCGGGGTGAGAAATGAAAGTTACCGTGGTCCCCGGTCGTCGGCGCGGCGAAATTACCGTTCCGCTTTCCAAGTCGCATCTGCACCGGCTTTTGATAGCGAGATTTCTCTCTGGCGACCGCAGCGTCTGCGAACCGGATGTCTCCGATAACGCGGATATCGTGGCTACACGGCGGTGTTTGCGGGCATTAGGCGATTCTTCTCCAAATCCGGAATTGGATTGCGGCGAGAGCGGCTCGACCTTGCGTTTCATGGCTCCGCTGGCGGCGGCGTTGGGCAAGCGTCCAAAGTTTGTCCGTCACGGTCGGTTGGCTGATCGCCCGATGCTTGAATATCCTGAACTCAAGGCCGGGGTGTATGAGTTGCCGGGAAATGTTTCTTCGCAGTTCGTAACCGGTTTGCTGTTTGCCCTGCCGCTGGTGGACGGGGTTTCCCGAATCCGGTTGTCGTCGCCTCTGGAGTCGCGCGGATATGTGGACATGACGCTTTCGGTGTTGTCGGATTTCGGCATCACGGTGACGGAGCTTGACGATGGATTTGAGGTATGCGGCAAACAACGTTACGCCGCCCCGAAATCGGTTGAACCGGAAGGCGATTGGTCTGCCGCCGCATTCTGGTACGCGGCCAATGCGCTGGGAAGCCGAATCGCGGTTCGCGGATTGAGCGGCGCTTCCCGTCAGCCCGACCGGGTGGTTGATTCGCTTTTGCCTAGCCTGTCGTGCGAGGTTGACGTGTCCGCCTGTCCGGATTTGCTGCCGGCGTTGACGGTGGTTGCCGCCGGAATGGAGCAAACCACGGTGTTTAAAAACGCGGCGCGGCTGCGGATTAAGGAATCCGACCGCATCGCGGCGATGCAAACGGTGTTGGGCCGGTTTGGAGTCCGTACCGATTCCACCGCCGATGAAATGCGGGTGTACGGACGTCGGCTTCCGTTTTCCGCTTGCGAGATTGACAGTTTCGGTGACCACCGGATCGCGATGGCGGCGGCAGTCGCGGCAACTGCCGCAGACGGACCGGTGGTAATTAACGGCGCGGAATGCGTGGCAAAATCTTATCCGGCGTTTTGGGATGACTTTAATGCGCTGAAGGCGGTTGCGGGGGCGCAATGAACCGGATATTGTTTGAACGCGGGGAAATCGGTCCGGACGGAATCGTGGCGCTTAACGATTTCAGGGCGGAGCATTTGCGAAAGGTACTGCGCGTGGAACCCGGCAAGTCGGTAAAGACCGGTGAGGTAGGGGGAATGGTCGGAACTTCCGAAGTGCTGTCGATCTCTCCCGAACGGATTCTTTTGCGGGTCAACCATAATGAGCCAAGCGAACCGCCGTGGGTGGATTTGCTGTTGGCGGTACCGCGCCCAAAAGTCCTGAAACGCCTGTGGCCGCAATTGGCGGCGTTGGGAGCGCGGCGGATTTTCCTGCTCAACGCCTTCAAGGTGGAGAAATTTTATTTCAGCAGTCAATGGCTTCAGCCGGAGTTTTACCGTCCGTTATTGCTGGAGGGGCTGATGCAGTGCAGTGCCGCCATTTTACCGGAAGTTACGGTATGCCAGCGGTTTCGCCCGTTTATGGAGGATGAATTTCCGCAACTGTTCGCCGACCAGCCAACACGCCTGGTGGCGCATCCGGGATCGCCCCAACCGCCGGTATTAAGCGGCGGAGGTATCCCGGTGGTGGCAATCGGACCGGAAGGCGGCTGGACGGATTACGAACTGGAATATTTGCGGCAGGCGGGTTTTACGCGGTGGTCGCTGGGGAAGCGAGTTTTGCGCACCGACACCGCAACGATTGCCTTGCTGTCGGTTTTGGATTATATTAGGGTTTGAATGGCATGGCGGCAGTTTCCCGTAATTGATTTAGCCTCAAAGAACGCAAAAGACGCAAAGTATTTTCTAACACAAAGCGCACAAAGGACACAAAGACCCTCGCCCGCCGCCCGCGCCGCGCACGAGGATGTACATGAGGATAAATTTGAGAATGTTGCCAATGTGGAAATGTTGCCAACACCAATGTGCCAGTCCCCAATTGGTTATTGGAACTGGTTGTTGGCAATATTGGCAACATTTGATCAAGTTATAGGCAAGGAGTCTCGGAGTCAAGGAGACTGTTTCGTAAACATCCCATCCTCCAAAACTCCAAAACTCCCAGAAGCGAAAGCAACCACCCAACCACCTAACCACCTAACCACCCAACTTATAGGTAAGTTCTTTGCGGCTAAAAACACAAATCCTCCTTTGTGGACTTCGCGCACTTCGCGTGGGACATTCTACTTCTCCTTTGCTTTTAGCCTGAAGAAGCGTTTCGTCTTGCCGGTTTCGTCGATGGTCGTCTCACCGGAGGCGTCGAGCGGATAGGTGGCGGAGGCGTCTGTGCCGTCGGGCGTGTCGGTGGCGAGGATGCTGAAGGTGAAACCCTCCGTATTCACCAGCGGTGGCGTGGTGATGACCGCCTTGTCGTTCGAGTCGAACGAGATGCCGAGGAGGAACGGGGCGGTGAACGCGCCGGTCGGCTTGTCGAAGGCATAGCGGAAGACGTTGGCGACGCCGCTGGCATCGGTCGCGTCCCATGCGCCAAGTCCCCACATCCACGCCCAGTAGGAATAACCGGACGTCGCCGCAGGAGACTCGTAGCAGCCACGGTCGATGTTTCCGCCCTGGACGCGCGGGTTTCCGTCGAGGTCGGTTGTGCCTGCTTGAGATGCGTAGCTCGCGTCCCCATTGTTGATGGCGGGCGATCCGCTGCGCAAGCGGTAGTTGCCGTTGGCCGCGTCAACGAACATGGGGTCTGCTGGGTCGTTCTGACTGGGCACGCCCACTTCCCCAACCATAGTAGTTGAATTTCCCCAGCGAACGGCGTTGACGACGGTACCCCCTACAATGTATGGAAACTCAGTTGAGTTGTCCGCAAAGGTGCAGTTGTAGGATTCGGCGTAATCCAGGATTTCCAGCACCTCCGACCTATTGCCATAGAACAGCGAACTGCGGTGTGTTCCATAAAGCGCGATGAATTCCTTTGCATGGCAGTTGCGGACAATGCATCGACTCGTACTGGTCCCAAAGAGAATTGCTGCATCCCGTTCGCCAACGCAGTTTTCGATGATGCAGTCTTCGAGTGCTCCGTTCTCCACGCTGGCGATCGTGCCGTCCCAGGGGTAGGTAAAGAACAACAACTCATAGGCATAGCCGTTCCGCAGCGTAAAGCCGCGCAGCGTCGTCCCTTCCGCGAGTATTGCGCACTGGTTTCGGCCGCCGCCGTCTATTGCCGTTGTATCGGCACCGTCCCCGATGATGGTCAGTACCCGCCCTCCTACGTCGATTGGTTCGTAGCTCCCCGCCGCAACGCGGATCGTGTCATTCGAGATCGAGACGTCTATCGCCCGCTGAATCGTCTGCAACGCCCGCGCCGGACTCGCTCCGTCGTTTGAGTTGCGCCCAGCTGCTGCGTCCACGTAGATGCAGGCGTTCCCAGGCTGGAACTTGACCGTAACGACGGTATCCTCGCAGATGTTTTCAAGCAGGAACTGATTCTGCGCTCCCGCCGCCATGACGCCGTTCGTATACCACCCTGCAACCGGGAGTCCCCATGTGGACGTGTCAGCCGTGAACATGACGGACTCCGCGGGATTTGTGACAACGGCGCTATCCGGCGAGACAAAGCCGCGCCCTTCGACTTTGGCTACGACAAGGAAGTCATTATTGCGCGGAAATTCGTAGCAGCCGCGGTCGATTGCCGAGCCCTGCACTCGGGCGTTTCCAGCGAGGTCGGTTTCGCCGGCCTCGCCCGCGTAGGCGGCCTCGCCTGCATCGATGGCGGGCGAACTCGCGCGCAGCCGGTAGTCGCCGCCGGCCGCGTCGGCGAACCGCGGATCTTCTGCGTCATTGCAGACATCACCGTTCCATGACGAGTTGCCCCAAAGGATGCAGTTGGGGAATATGCCGCCCGTCATCAGGTTTCGGGCGGAATTGTCGGCGAACGTGCAATTGTAGAGCACCGTCGCCGAGTAGAAGAACCAGCCTTCGCCACTTAGGGAGTGGAAGAGCGTGTTGCGGTGGGTTCCGCCGCGTATCGTACCGTAGACCGCCGCCGACGCGCAACGGCGGACAATGCAGCGAAGCGTGCCGACATCACAAAGGAGGTGGGCGTAGGGGGAGTCGACGTGGCAATCCTCGACAATGCAGTCCACGAGCCCGCCATACTTGACGACGGCATCGTCGTTGTCGGTCGCAGAGCCGTTGCGCAACGTGAAGCCCGTGAGCGTCGCCCCGCCCGAAAGAATCGCGCATCTCCCAGAGGCGCCGTCGATGACCGTCGAGGCGGCG
>DBXY01000011.1:54429-54635 GCA_002309765.1 Verrucomicrobia bacterium UBA1200 | reverse complement strand
TTGAATTGCATAGGATTAAGCAAATGCTGGTATTACTTAAACCCTAATGTCGGTGACACCAACGTGGAGGCTGATCCCAAGAAGAATTTGTCAGGTCGCGGGATTGGCGCAGATCCGCTAATTGGCGCATTGGGATTTACCAAGAGCCGCACAAAAGAGCACCTTAAGAGGATTGGTTATACAGGCCCGACCGGTTGGGCCCGCAT
>DBXY01000011.1:32428-54392 GCA_002309765.1 Verrucomicrobia bacterium UBA1200 | reverse complement strand
CCTGTTTTACGATAGGTTGACACTTTCTTGTTGACCTAAAGAAAGAAGCAAGGTGCTGAAAAAGGTTGATGAGACGGTGAGCGTGAGACACTCACTGCCTTTTTTTCTTCAGACAGGATTAACACGATTAAGAGATTGCGGTTGGCTATAGACACGTTATTTGTGCTTGTGCCGCAGAGCCGCCGCTTCTTTTCGCTTCCGCATTTCCGTGAGGTAAAAACGCGCCGTGCGGACAAATTTTTGTCCTTGCTAGGGTTTAAAATATTTGTTAATCTATTATTATGTCAATGGGGATTGTTTCTATTGGCGGCAAGGCAGTGAGGTTGGTAATGAATAGCAAAAAAATAGTTTTAACGCTTGCGATAGGATTTTCGGCACTTTCATTGTGCGCGGAGGATTTGGTCTGGAACGGCGGCGCGTCCGGAGTCTGGGATCTCGCCACCCCAAACTGGCTGGCCGAGGATAACTCGGAAACCGTTTGGCAAAACGGTGCCACTGCTGTCTTTCCCAACGGGGCGACGGTGAATGTCACCGAAACGGTGGACGCTTCGGGGCTTGTGTTCCAATATAACGGCGCGATGCTGATCGGTCGGGGGATGGTTCGCCTGAACGGCGCGATCAACGCCGCATCCGGCACCATCAACGTGATTAACGTGGACACCGTAACCGGTACTGCCATCACCAAATCGGGCGCCGGCACGATAGCCGCCGCCTCGCTGCACGGTCGGGTAAACGTGGCGGAGGGCGTTTTGCAGGCGGGCGGCTCCCGGTTCCAGAATGCAGACGTCCACGTCGCTTCCGGCGCGACCTTCACCATTCTCGGAATGCCTTCGCAGTCTGCTAGTCTGCTGACTAACGGTTCCTTTGAAGAGCCTTTTTACGACGGATACCGTTACCCGTCCGCCGAAGACCAAATTCCGACGGGTTGGGATTTGCCGCAGTATTCAACCCACCACCGGGTGGTGCATGTGAACAAAGCCGGCTCCACAACGTGGGGTAACGAAGGTTTTGAAGGAACCTCCGATTGTCCCGATGGCAACATGATGGTGGGGTTACAGATTTACGCCGCGGTGGCGCAGACCTTTACTGTCACCGAGGCCGGGGTTTACGATTTGTCCTGTGTGATTTTCCGGCGGGTGGCTACCGATTCGTTGAATGAGCACGGATTTACGGTCTTGGTGGACGATATCCCGGCGGTGTTCGTGTTTGACCCCTATTTTTCCAAAGATTGGCGCCGCGTTTCCACCGGCCCGCTTTACTTTGCCGCGGGCAGCCACAAGATCGAACTGGCGGGCAACAACCGGTCGTTCGACAACACCTCGTTTGTGGATGACGTGCGGTTGTCGGTTCCCTCCGCCGCCGAGCCGACGCTGGCGATGGTCGAAGGTTCCACGCTGACCGCCGAGGCCGGGGCGAATGTGGAGCGGTCTTTCACCGGCGCTTATCTTGGACACGCACTCGCTTCTTCGCTAGAGCTGGCGGCAATGGACATCAACGCGAACGCGAATTTGACCGGCGGCGGAACCATCGCCGTGAACGTTCTCACCGCCGCCGCGGTGGCGGGGCAGGGCGGCAGCTGGTCAACCGCTGCGCTGTGGGCCAACGGGTGGTCTCTGGTGGCGGCCGGCGGGGCGCCGACGCTGCTGATGGATTTTCCTGGTATGGACGGGGTGTCGCTGGTGAACGACGTGTTCAAGACCTCGATGAACTATTTGGCTTTGAGCGCGGTCGGGGCGGGGAATTTGACCGAACTGTCCGGCACCGGACTTTACATCACCGACAATGACAATTCGGGCTATTGGTCGAAGGTTGCCAAAACCGGCGCCGGTTCGGCGAAGATCTCCTCCTCGATCGAGGCCGCGTCCAAGGTGTGGGTGCAGGTGGATGACGGTGACCTTTCCATCACCAGTCCGATTATCGGCATTGAAGGCCGGGCGACCCGAATCCACAAGTTGGGGCGCGGTACGCTGAAACTGGCGGGCGGCACCACCAAATGTTCCAATGTGGTGGTCAACGAGGGTACGGTTGTAATGGCGCAGTACGAAGAGAACCAGAACCCCCAGGTCCGCTGCAACAACACCCGCGCGGCGATTTACTTTGACCTCAAGCAGAATTATTCCGGCTACGGCATCAACATGGCCGGTGACGGGGTGGCGGTTTGCGGCACCACCGGCAACGGGTTCACTTACGAGGCGACCTCCACTTTCGGGTTGTTGTCGCCGGTTTGCGAGTTTGATATCGGTGAGAATGATCGGATAACCGTGGTCGGTTTGGTCAGGAGTGCGGCTCACAGCAATAACGAGGATATTTACGATGACGCGAAGGTGATAAAGTCCGGCAAAGGCACTCTGCAGTTCGTGAATGTCAACGCCAATGTCTTCAACGGTTGGACCACCATTCGCGACGGTGCCGTCGTTCTGGATCATTCAGAAATTTACAATGGCGAGATTCATCCCTGGAACGGGGAGCCGGTCGCCACCCAGCCGTCTTTGGCCCGCGATGTCAACCATGTGGTTACGATCTCGGACGCCGAGACCGCCGACGATGCGACGCCTGCCCTTTACGGTAATTTGGACGGATTTGTCTCCCGGCGCCCGATTGCGATCGGGCCCGAAGCGGCTTCGGTTACGCTGGGGTCTAATTCCGGCGTGGCGGGATTTTTGGGCGGAATCACCCTCAACCGTTCCGATTTGACGGTGGGCGGTGTTTCAGGCGGCACCGTGGTGCTGGGCGACATCACGCTCGGCGATTCGGTGGAGGCTGCCGCCATCAACGTAAACAACGGCACGGCGCTGGTTTTGGACGGTTCGGTTCCCGACGTGGTTTCGGTGGCGGTTTCCGGAAATTTTGAGGTCGGCTACAAACGGGCGTTGCAGTCTAGGCTGGCTTCGCTCGACTTTACCGGCCGTGGATTAATATCGTTCGACTCCAACGGATATGACCAGCTGGAGGTGGGCAACCTGAAGTTGGGCGCGGTTATTTTCAAACTCCGCAACGAAATCACCGGCGCGGATTACTACGGGCAGTCCGGCGTTTACACGCTCTTCAAATACTCCGGAACGTTCGATGGTAATGTCAATAACCTGATGGTCGACTATTCTTCGCAGGTCGAGGGATATGATTACGTCTTTTCCGACACCGGCGACGCCATCACGCTAAGCATTGTGCCAGGTGGCGACAACGCGGTGTACACCTGGATTCACGACGGTAGCGGCAAGTGGCCGGATAACAATTGGGACCATTCCAACGCTCCTGACGGGCTTGGCGTCTCGGCGGTGTTCGGCACCGCCATCAACGCCCCCGCCACGGTGACGCTGCAGGATGCCTACACGCTCAGCGGGTTGTCTTTCGTGAACAACAACACCTACACTTTGACCGGCGGCTCGCTTCTGTTCGATGTGGTGTCGGGCGGCATTCCGACGGTGAGCGTGGATTACGGTTCTCACGTGATTGCCAGCGATGTGACCAACCTTAGCGCCAAAGCCATTGAAATCAGCGCCGGGGTGGGAAAAGTCACCTTTGACGGCGATGTGGTTTCCGATTTGGATGTGAAAGCGGGTGCCGTTGGGTTCGGCCCGAACGCCAAGTTGGCAGGTGATATTACGGTGCAGGATGGCGCGTCGCTCGCTTTGGACAACACCGTGACACTCGGCGGCGGCGATGTTACGGTGGAGGGGGCGCTCTCCGGTTCCGGAACGCTGGTCAAGACCGGTACCAGTACGATTACCTACGCCCCGACCGATTTGAACGGCAGCTTTGACGGGACATTGCAGGTTGACAACGGCACACTTGCCTTGGGAGCCGGGGTAAAGCCCGGCAGCGTTGCGCTGAACGGCAGCGCCCGCGCCACCGGATTTACCGGAGTTCACGGTTTGGTCGGCACTTTCTACGATATGCCGGTTGCCAATACCGCGCAGTTTATGGCGTTGTGCGGCAAGGTTTACGACTATGATGCGTTCCGGGCGTATCTGGACACGCTTAACGTTCTAGGCAACTACTTCTTCGACTGCGCGGAAGGCAGCTGCTTCTCCGACCGGGCCACCGACGCGGCGGTCAGTTTTCCGGAGCAATACTGCAATGGCTCGTTGCACGCGAACGCAGACCATTGGGCGGCTGCTTGGGAAGGTGTGATCACGATCCCCGCCACCGGCGAGTACAAGTTCTACGCCACTCTTGATGACAGCATGATAATGGCCATTGACGGTTCGGTCAAGCTTGCCCACACCAACTGTTTTGAGGCTTTGGACGTGTGCTACCTCACCGCCGGTCCGCACCGGTTCTACCTCGGCGTGTTTGAGTACACCGGTAATGCCTACGCCAACCTGTTTGTAACCGCGCCCGGCGAGACCGAGAAACATTTGATTCCGATCGAGTGGTTCACACCGTATTTCGGAATGCAAAACCTGTCCGGCGACGGAAATCTCGAACCGGAAAACGGCTCCAATGTGGCGATTGCCAACTTTAACCGCGGATTCGCGGACTCGCTGTTCAACGGTACCCTTTACGGAAAAGGCAACGGTTTGCTGGCCACGTTGGGGGTGGGGCTGCAGTCCTTCGTTTACGGCAGCGGCAATTTGCTGGCGGGTTCGGGCGGTATCTTCATCAGCAGTGGCGAGCTGGATTCCGCCATTTTGGCGGTGGAAGAGCGCGGGAGTCTGTTCGCCAACGGCGGAACGGTGACTTCGCTCTCCGGCAACGGTGCGGTCAATCTTGGCGACACCGGACTGTATCTGGTGAACATCGGCGGCGACGCGGACAGCGGCATCTCGCCCGACAAGCAGTACACCCATTTGATCAACTTCCCGCTCGGTACTACCGCCACTTGCAACGGCGTGGAGTTCGGCGAGTTCGGCGAGTTCGAGTTACAGAACTGGTCGACCACAGCGCACACGACCCGTCCGGTCGGCGGCGACCAAACTTTCGCAAGCTTGGTTGACGGTTTCGTTTACGGCAGCGCCAACGAGACGATGACCCTCAAGGGGCTCACTCCCGGCAGCCGGTACGAGTTCCGCATTTACTTCCGCAACTGGGACAACAACAAACGGTTGGTGCGGAGTATCTTCTACGTGGGCGGTAAGCCGATCGCCTCCAACACTCTCGATTTTGACCACTGCTGGGGGGAAAAGGACCAGTTCGGCGCAATGGTGTTCCGTTACACCGCCGACGATTCGGGCGAGATGAGCGTCAACTTCCGGTCGTTGCTTTTTGACAACCCGCACAGTTACGCATTTTCCAACGAGTTGTTGGCCGGGGCGGGCCCGGAAACGCCGCAGGAGCTGACGCTCACCACCATCGAAGGGACTAAGGGATACTTCGACGGCACGCTTAACGGCGAAGGTTCGCTGGTACAGGACGGCTACGGGACCCAGTACTACCGCGGTGCCAACGCGCTGACCGGCGGTATTACGGTCAATGCCGGACGCGCGGTGTTGGAGGCGGGCGGCAGCGTGTTCGGTACCGCCACTCTCGGTACCGCCGCCGTGCTGGAGCTTCGCAACGAATCTTCCGTGGGCGGGTTGAGCGGTTCCGGCATTGTGGAGCTGACCCACGGCGAAAACGGCTTGTGGGGCGAGTTGCAGGCCGACGGCACGTTCGCCGATGCCGACATTCTGCGGCTGGTTTACTTCAATTCCGATGCCGACAGCGGTTTCGGCAGCAGCAAGAAATACATTGTTGCCGAAACGTTCGCCTCCGGCGCGAACACCACCAAGGATGTGATTCCGGTGAACGAATCCTTCTTCCGTTGCTATAGCCCGAACAACGCCAACAACTTCTACCGCGACAGCCGGACCGGTTGCAGCCTGTCCGGATTGCCCACCTCTCCGCATGGCGGCGGCAATATGGAGAATGTCGCGATGGGGTCCGACCAAGGGTTCTACAAGGTCCTAACCGGGATGTGCTACAACACCGTCACCAATGCGTTGACGGTGCGCGGTTTGATCTCCGGCAAGACTTACGAGATGCGCATTTACACCCGCGTCTGGGAAGTGGGCAGAAACCGTGCCATCACGGTGTCGTTCAATCCCACTTCCGGAACCGGCGAGCGTACTCAGACGATGTCCCTCAACGAGGATGATTTGGAAAGTTATCTGCCGCGTTACATAGTGTGCCGTTTCAAGGCTAATGGAAACGGGCATATCGTGGAGGTCGATTCAAATGCCGCTGACAAGTTCCACTGCTATGCGGTCAGCGTTGAAGAGGCGCGCGACTACAGCCGCCATTTCGACATTGCTGAAGACCAGACCTTCGACGGCATGATCATCGGTCTTGGCGAGGTCAAGAAACTCGGCAGCGGTACCCTGACGGTTAACGGTTCCGTAATGGCCACCGGCCCGTGGGCGATTAACGCCGGCGGTTTGGTGTTCGGCGACGACGCCTCTACTGTGGGTAAAGTCGCGGTGGCGGGCGGCGCGACGTTCGGCGGTGTCGGCCAGGTGTTGGACAGCCTCGGCGTGGCGGCCAACGGTACGCTGGTGCTTGGTGTGGCTGGCAGTGACGGACGGTTGACTGTCACCAAAAAGGCGGTGATTGCCGGCGGGGCGAAAGCCAAGGCAATAGTATCGTCCGGAAACTGCGGAGGAATCTACTCCGCCGATTTGTCGCTCCCGGCCGACTTGTCGCTGGATTTCGAGACCGTAAACGGCTCGGCGCTGCCCGCCCGTGCAACGGTGTTCCATTCCGACGCCGGCTTTGGCGAACTTGATTTGTCCGGCTGGACGATTACCGTTGACGGTACGCCGATTAACAGCAGCACTACTGTTTCCATCCAGAACGCCGGTAAAGACGTGGTGGTCGAAAACACCGGCGGGACGATCATGCTGTTGCGTTAATGGTTTCGCAAAACAAGGCGGGGCGCGGTTGAGCGCCCCGCTTTGTTTTTTAACAAGAGGGATTCGGTATGAAGTTTTTGGTTTGTCTGGTTTGCAGTTTGGCGTTTTTATCTGCGGCGCGCGGCTCTGAAATCCCGGTGGCGGATTTTACCCGGCCGCACGATTGGGGCAGCCCTCATCATGTAAAGGATGTGGCGTCTTCGGAACGCGGGCTTTCGTTTACGGTTACCGACGAGGACCCGTGGTTCATCAATACCAAAGTGCAGTTCCCGACCGCGCCGGATAATACCAAGCACATGACCGTGATTATGACTTGTGAGCCAACCGAGTGCGCGAACTCTTGGCAGCTTTTTTATTCATTCGGGAAGAAGCCTTTCAACCAGGCCGATTCCTGCCATCTTCAGGCCGTTGGCAAACCGCCGTACTCGCGCTTCGAGACCGAAGTGCCGGTTCCGTTTTGCGGCAGCGGCCCGTGCAGTTTGCGCCTTGACCCGCCCGGGGTATCCGGTTCGTTTACGGTCAAGGGGTTGGCGGTGAAATTCCACGTCCCGCTGTGGACTTGTTCCCCGGCAACGCCGCCGCCGTTGGAACTGCCCGCGTCCGCGGCTATCCTCAATGGCGACAACTGGGATTTGCGCCACGATTTCAACCGTATCGGCGCGTTCCGGTTTTCCTCCCGCGGCAAGACGGTCGAGGGTAACCCCAATGATCAGTTTGTTTATGTTGACCGATCCAAAAATGTTCGTTCTCTAGATTGGTCAACCGCCAAGGCGCAAGTCGTCCGTGTCGGCATGGGATTGAGAACCGTCGCCCGGATGAAAGACGCTGACGGAAACGATTGGGAACTTAACCGGAGGTTTACCCCGGTTAAGAACCGCCGCGCTTTGGAGATATCTACCCAAATCAAATTCAATCCCGCAATCGCGGGCGCGAAAGCGTCGATACTGCATGTGCCGGCGCTCACGCTTTTTATCGACCGCGGTTCCGGCGGACACAAACGCCAGGCGATGCTGGCAGGGGTGGAGTATCTGGAGGACGAACCCTCGTCCAACAAGAAAGAGATTTTTACGGAAGAGTACAACCGTCTTATTTCGGCGGAATACCGTTTTAGCGCCCCGCTCGCGGTTTTCACCGATGAAAAAAACTGGTTGGCGGCGGAGTGGAATCAGCTGGTCGATAACACTTGCGCGCGACCTGGCCGGCCCCATCCTTTCGCGACGGTTTTCGACACCCCGGACCGGGTTTTCAAAAGCGGCGGGCATCTGCTCGCGTTTTGGGCGCCGGCGGTGGGGGAGGCGCGTCCGGAGTCGGAATTAAGCCTTTACACGCCGATGCCGTTTTCCGGGGCTTCGCATTCCGTGACGCTCAGCACCGGGGGAGGGAATAACGTCGCGGACGCGATTAAGGTTTGCATCACCAAGGATGTGCTTCCCCCGCCGGACCGTATCGACCAAGCCGCTTCTCTTGCGCAGCTTGCCAGCGGGTGGCTCGATTCGGAAATCCGCGAGGGTTTGAAGGTCAAGCACGCGATTGGCGGGCACTTCAAGTCTAATCTCGTTTCGGACGCCCCGGTGCTGATGCTGTATCTTGCGTCGGCGCTCGATCCGGCCGGAGGCTTTTTGTCAAACCGCGCCGGCGTCCCGAACTCTGCCACGCTGGTTGCCCGGCTTCGCGATACCGCCAACGAAATGCTTGCCGCCATTCCCAAGCCGGAGGTGGGCGTTTCGGGTGTTTCGCACGTCCGCCGTCCCGCCCCCGAGCTGGTCGCGGGCGATATCCCGGCGGCGTTGGAGCGGAGAAGCCGGGATATGAAAAGCGCCAACGGCTGGTTCTCCAGCGGCAAGCGGATTTGGAAAGCTCCGGAGGGGAAGGCGGATTTCGGCTCCACGCTCGGGTCCGACCATTGCAACGGTTACTCTTCGATGGTGCTTAGCGGACTACTCCGCAACGCGGTTTGGAGCGGAGACGAGGCGGAGATTTCGAAAACTCTGGCGATAGTCGATAAGGTCACCGCGCTCTATCGCGGCACGGTGCCGCGCGGGGCGCAACCTTGGGAGATGCCGCTGCACACTCCCGACATAATGGCGTCCGCCCACCTTGTCCGTTCCTATACGCTCGCATATCAGCTGAAACCTGACCCCGCCTATCTTCGCGAGGCGCGTTACTGGGCGTACACCGGACTTTCGATGGTCTATCTGGTTCCGCCGCCGCTGGAACCGGGGCAATCCGAGGATCCGGTCGGCCGCTATGCGACGTGCGGAGTTATGGGGGCTACGCATTGGGTGGCTCCGAATTGGATCGGGCGTCCCGTACAATGGTGTGGGTTGGTTTATTCGTCGGCGCTTTGGGACTTGGCCCGGATCGTGCCGGAGGCGGAAGAGTCCGAATATTGGCGCACGATAGCCGCCGGAATCACGGCTTCGGGGGTACGGCAGAACCATACGGCGGAGGAACCCGGTTTCGTCGGGCTTCTCCCCGATTCGTGGAACCTGATGCGTCAGGAACGTTTTCCCATTCCGATCAACCCCGGAACGGTGCAGGAAAACCTGGCCGAATTGGTCGGGATGCCGTTCTATTCCCTCCGTGCGCTTCTATACGGAACCGACCGTGCCCCGTCGCTGCTCCACCTTCCGGGCAACTCCGAAGCGTTGCCGGTAAAGAGCGGGGTACTGCGCTGCCGCGTTGCGGTTTGGCCCGAATCGCCGGTAAAGGCGGTAGTCACGCGACTCGACCGTCCGACCGCCGTCACGCTGGATGGCCAAGCCTTGGCCTTTGAATATCTTGCCGACCGACGCGTCTTGGTTATCGACCTCCCCGGACGAGCAAAAGGCGAAATGTCAATCGGGTTCTAGAGGACGTTTGACGGTTTGACAGTTTGACGGTTTGACAGTTAGGTAGTTTGACGGTTAGGTAGTTTGACGGTTGGACAGTTTACCGTTAACGGCTCTTCTTTGCGACCTATGCGATCTTTGCGGCTAAAAAAGTTACGTTGATCAAATTGGTTCGACGGTTTGACCGTTGATTCGTCACTGGTATTCACTCGTCGCTCGCTGGCGAAAATGATTGGAAAATTTGGTATTGGCTTTTGCTTTTGGAAATGATATCATTTCAAATTGATTTCCGCAGGGTTTTGGCTTGTGCCGGAATCGGGATCGCGGAAAAGGCGCAAAACTAGGAGATTGCAAAATGGCTAAGATTGACTTTGGCGGCGTTATTGAGAACATCGTCACTCGTAAAGAGTACCCCTTGAAAAAGGCGTTGAAGACTCTAAAGGACGAGACGATTGCGGTTATCGGCTACGGAGTCCAGGGGCCGGCACAGTCGTTGAATCTTCGCGACAACGGTTTTAACGTCATCATCGGGCAGCGCAAATCTTCCGCCCCCAACAGCAACTGGAAGCGCGCGATCAAGGACGGGTGGGTGCCCGGCAAGACGCTGTTTGAGATTGAAGAGGCGGCGAAGCGCGGCACGATTGTGATGATGCTGACCAGCGATGCGTCGGTTCGGGAAGTCTGGCAGCGCGTCAAGCCCTTCATGACCGCCGGCAAAGCGTTGTATTTTTCCCACGGTTTCGGCTATGTTTACAACAAGCTCACCAAGGTTAAGCCCGCTGACGATGTGGATGTGATCATGGTGGCTCCCAAGGGGTCAGGACTTAACGTTCGCCGCAATTTCCTCAACGGCGCGGGGATCAACTCCAGTTTCGCGGTGGCGCACGACGCCACGGGACGCGCGTTGGACCGCACGTTGGCGATTGGTATCGGCGTGGGTTCCGGTTACCTCTTCCCGACCACGTTCGAGTTTGAAGTCACCTCCGACCTTACCGGCGAGCGCGGTGTGCTGATGGGCGCTTTGGCGGGAATCATCGAAGCCCAGTATCAGGTGCTCCGCACCAACGGGCACAGCCCTTCCGAGGCTTTCAACGAGACCGTGGAAGAGTTGACGCAGAGCCTGATCCGCTTGGTGGACGAGAACGGCATGGATTGGATGTATTCCAACTGCTCCACCACCGCCCAGCGCGGCGCGTTGGATTGGAAGGGGCAGTTTAAGAAAGCGACCCTGCCGGTGTTCAAGAAACTTTATGACGCGGTGAAATCCCAGAAAGAGGCCCGCCGCGTAATCCGCGTTTGCGGCGCTCCCGATTACAAGGAGAAGCTGGACGCGGAACTCAAGGAAATGCGCGAGTCCGAGCTTTGGCGCGCTGGCGCGGCGGTTCGTTCGCTGCGTCCGCACGAGAAGGCCAAAGAAGGCGCCGGCAGCGCTGCCGGTACCGGTGGCCGCGCCAAAAACTAAAGACGGAATAAACCGCGGAAAGGTGAGGTTGGTTATGGCGAGAAAGAAAAGTTTTGTCGGTTGCGCGTTAATGCTGGCGTTCGTTTTGGGCGCGTCCGCAAAGACGGCTTGGTTGGAAGATATGGACAAGGCTTTGGCCGAGTCTAAGGAGAAGAACATTCCGATTTTTGCGCTTTTCACTGGTTCCGATTGGTGCCCGTGGTGCATTAAATTGGAGAAAGAGGTTCTCTCGACAAAGGAGTTTTCCAATTTCGCCAACGCCAACTTCATCCTTTTCAAGGCGGACTTTCCGCATAACTCCAAGCAGTCTGACAAGGTTCGCCGCCGTAATGAGGAGCTGGGTAAACAGTACAAGGTTTCCGGCTATCCTACGGTGCTGATCCTCGACAGCGAGGGCGCGGTTAAAGGCAAGACCGGCTACCTAAAAGGCGGCGGCGCGGCATACGTCGAGCGCTGCACGAGTTTGTTGAAGCAGGCCGGGTATCAGCCGAAAGAGCCGGCTTCGAAAAGCTCCGGATGGCTGGAGAGTCTCGAAGACGCGCAGGCCGACGCGAAAGAAAACAAATTGCCGATTTTTGCGCTCTTCACCGAGTCTGACGGCGGGATGATGTGCAAAAAGTTGGAAAGCGAGATTTTGTCCTCCCAGGAGTTCAAAGACTTCGCGGAAAAGAATCTGGTGCTGCTCAAGGTGGATTTCCCGCGCACCGTAAAGCTGGATCTCGCTCAGAAGAAAACCAACACCGCGCTGCGCAACAAGCTCGGTGTGATGAGCTATCCGACGGCGGTGATTATGAACGCTGACGGTCAGGTGAAAACCAAGATCGGCTACCGGCCCGGCGGCGCGGCTTCGTATGTGAAGTTCTGCGAGGAAGCTCTAACCAAAGCGGGTTACGAGGTGAAAAAGTAACCGCTGGAGATGTCCAGAGTTATGGAAAAAGAGTTCACCTATCCGATAGGGCGGGTGTTGTTGGGTACGGTTGACGCGGTGCGGTCGGCCTATGACCGCTTTGCGGCGCAGCCGGTTGACGAGGTCGACCTTTGCGATGGCGACACCGGTTACTCCCCGCGCCGTACCACGTTGGGCGGTTCCCGTTCGGTTACCGGCCCGGGCACTTTCTACGGGCGGGCGCAGCGTACGCTGACCTTTTGCCCGTCCGACGATCCGGGTTGGTGGATCGACCGCACCGATCTCGATGAGCAGCTGATGACCCGGGTTTCCATCCGTAACGTCTGGACTTCGGCGCGCAACATTGTGCTGCGCAGCGGCAATCCCCACAACTATCTGCGCATGGCGGAACACATCATCGCGCTGCGGTTGGGGATGGGGGTGGACGATTTGGTGATCAGTACCAACTCCGGGGATCCGCCGCTGTTCAACCGCAGCAGTTTGGATCTGGTGGAGGCTGTTGAGTCCGCCGGTATCGTGGAACGGGACGAGCCGGCGCGTTATGTGACGGTAAGCGAGCCGGTGACCTTCGGCGGCGACCGCGGGGATTTTCTAACTTTTCTGCCGCCGGAAAACGGCGAGAAGAAACTGCGGATGGACTGCGCGATCGATTTCCCGTCGGTAATCGGCAAGCAGCGCATTGTGTTTGACTTGACCCCCAAAAACTTCAAGCACGGGGCGTTCGCGCGTACCAACGCTTCGTTCTCGCAAATGCTGACGGTTAAGACCGTGGGGTGGTTGATGGCGGATATGCGCAACCTCGGCTACACACGGGACAATATTCTTATCCACGGCAAGCGCAAGTTCCACGGGGAACCGCGTTTCGTGATGCCGGGCGGCGGTAAAGCGCTGGAACCGGTGTGGCACCGCGCCACGTTGGACTTGCTGGCGGCGATCGCGCTGATCGACCGCGGACGGTTCGTTGGACGCGTGGTCTCTTATCGCGCCGGGCACACCCTTGACGTGCGGGCGGTCGGGTTGATGGAGAAGCATCATCTGCTGGTTCCGTTGGAATAGCGCATGACCGACCTGCTTCGCGAATATCAGGCTTACGTTGACACTTTCCGGGACAGTTCCGGAGAGCTGGAGGAGATGCTGCGGCTTAAGCTTGGCCACACCATGGCGGTGGTGGACTGCGCGCGGCGCATTATGTCCGGCGAGGGTTTTGCCAAGGACGAATTCCGTCTGGGCGAGATTGCGGCGCTTTTGCACGATACCGGGCGTTACGCCCAATTCAAAAAATACCGGACTTTCCGAGATGCGGTGTCGGTGGATCATGCCGCATACAGCGCCGAGGTGGTGGAGCGGTTGGGTTGGCTGGACAGTTTTCCTGCTGAGGACCGTGAGTGCGTTTTGACCGCAGTTCGCTGCCACAATCGAAAGACCCTGCCGGCCGGGTTTCCGCCGCGGGTTGAGCGGGTGGCGCATCTGGTTCGCGACGCCGACAAGCTGGACATATTCCGGGTGCTGGAAAACGCCGTGGCCGGCGGCGAATTGGAGTCGCATCCTGAAATCGCGTGGGGGCTGCCGGTTCACGCCGCGCCTTCAAGCGAAGTGGTGGAGGCGGTTTGCGCCGGACGCCCGGTGGAATACAGCTGGATAAAGAGTCTGTCGGATTTTGTGCTGATTCAGGTGGGGTGGCTTTACGGCGGGTTGCATTACCGCACCGCATTGGAGATTGCCCGCGAACGCGGGGCGCTGGAGTTCCGGCGCGGATTCATGAAGTCGTTGAGCGATTCCCCGGAGGTGGACCGGGTGTGTGACTTGGTCTCGGACGAAATGGATCGCGTGTTGGGGAGGAATGACCGGTGAAACTTAAAATCGTGGTTTCTCCAACAGTCCATCCGTTAAAGCGCCGCCGCTTGCACGAACTGGTTTCCGGGCATCCGGATACCGAATGCGATATAATCGAAGTTCCCGGCGACGGCGATATTTCCGAGGTGGCCAAGGCGTGCCGTTCCGGTTGCGACCGTGCCGTGGCAATGGGCGGTGACGGCACCGTCGCGGCGGTAAGTCAGGCTTTGGAGGGTTGCGGCGTGCCGGTGGCGATTTTCCCGGCTGGCACCGGCAATCTGGTGGCGCGGGAGTTAGGTCTGCCGTTGGATTTGCCGGAAGCTTTCGATTTGGCGGTAGATCCGTCGGCGGTGGTCACGCGGATAGACGCGATGCGCATCAACGGGCGGCTGTTTTTGCTCAACGCCGGGGTGGGGGTTAACGCCGACACTATCGATGAAACCTCGCGGTTGGGTAAAACCCTGTTTGGCCGTACCGCTTACGCCGGTACGGCGTTGTGGAAAATTTTGGAATCGCGCCGCGTTCCGTTGCAGATTTCGGTGGACGGCGAGTCGCCGGTTGGCTTTATGGCGACCGATGTGCTGATTTCCAATTGCGGCGGATTGGCGCGGGTGCTTCACCCGAACGCGCCGGATATCCGGCCCGATGACGGGCGGCTGGACATTTGCGTGGCGAGCATGAAATCGCCGTTGGAGTATCCTTGGTACTATCTTAAACGTTGGCTTTTCCCGGAGCGCGCCAACCGCATTGTCAAAAGGATGTCCGCGCAGAAGAGCGTCTTGGTGAGATGCCGCAAGCCGGTGGTGGTACAGGCGGACGGTGACATTATCGGCCGCGGTTCCATTCAGGTCGAGGTGGTCCCGAAAGCGATCGGGATTGTGGATTTCGTTCGAACTTAGTCGCGGCGTAAGCGGCGGGGAGATCGGTAAGGATGCGTTTTACCGCCTTTAATTTGAGTGCGATGCTTCCCGATACCGTGTCCCGTCGGCCGTTGGTTGCGGTGGCGGCCGGGGTGCTGCTGGGACTTGCCTGCGGGTATGAGCCGCCGGACCTGTCACCTTGGTTGTTGGCCGCAAGCATGCTGGTCTGGTTGGTTGCCGAGTTCAGAAAAACTACCTTAAGGTTAGTTGTCCGGTTATGTTTTTGCGGGATGCTGGCGGGGTTCGCCAGCGCAGACATCGATTTGCGTCTCCGCGCGAGCGAGTTTAACCGGTTGCATTCGGTTCAGAAGAACGAGACCTTTGTTTGCCGCATCGGTAACCCGGTAAAGGTTCGGCGCACCCGTGGTCTCGGGGTTCGGTATCTTTTCAATGCAGAGACCTTGTCCGCGGAGAGCGGCGCGGCGGTAAAACGTTCCCAGGTGTCGGTGCAATGGTTTGACAGTCATCCCGCTTACGGCGGCCACCGCCCGAAACCGGGCGAGGTCTGGTCGGTGAAAGGAACCGTCCACCGCGCGGAAGACCGCCACGGTTTGCCGGCCATTCGGTTAAATACCCGCTGGGAAGGGGCAAAGCGTTTGCAGACCGCCGTGGAAGCCACCACTTGGAAAAACCGCGCCGACCGGTTGCGCGCGGACGCGGTACGCCGGGTTACCGCCGGAATTGAAGATTGGGGCAGCATACCGAACTTGATCCAGGCGATGCTGCTGGGCGAGCGCAATGAGATTCCCCCCGCGATGCGCAAGGTTTTCGCGAATTCCGGCACCATCCACGTGTTTGCGATCTCCGGGTTGCACATCGGCATGATGGCGCTGATCCTGGTGTCGGCGGTAACGGTTTTTGGCGTGCAGCGCCGTTACCAGTTTTTTTTCGTCGCCCCGGTGCTGATCCTGTACACGGCGGTAACCGGTGCGCGGCCGAGCGCGGTGCGGGCTTGCGCGATGGCGCTGATGTTTCTCTCCGCCCCGCTGTTTTGCCGTCGCCCGGACGGGATATCGGTGCTGTCCGCCACGGTGATCGCGGTTTACCTGTGGCATCCGTCATTGCTGTTTGACGCCGGATGCCGGCTGTCATTCGTGGTGATGGGCGGATTGTTGCTGTTCACGTCGCCGATTTATGGCTGGCTGGTGCGTGTTCTGCGTTTAGGCTGGCTGGACCGCCACATTAACCTGCTCAAGGCCGCCAACGCCCCGAAAAGCGTGCGGCGGGTCTGGCGGCGCGTCAGGGCGGTCGCATATTTCGTGGTGGGTACCTTCTCGGTGTCGCTGTCGGCATGGCTGGCCTCGATTCCGTTGACGGCGGCGTATTTCGGGCGTTTCGCTCCGTGCGGGCTTTTGGCTAATCTGGCCATCGCGCCGTGTTCGGTCGGCGTGGTTTGTAACGGTTGTCTGGGCATGGCGTTCGCTAAAATCAAGTCGATCGCCACGGTTTTCAACCATGCGGCGGGATTCTTTACCTGGATTATGATTAAAGCCTCGGCGTTAGCCGCGGCAATTCCCGGCGGAACCATGCGGGTCGCGCGCTGGGACGACTGGATGGTGAGCGCTTGGTACGCCGGTCTGGTTTATTTCGGTTTCTGGCTGCGCGCCCATTCGCCGCAGTCGGAGGAGTGGCTGGAACTGTAAAACGGGAGAACGGAAAATGCGGACAAGAGAGCTGGCGGGATTTTTGGACTCGGTTTTGAAACTGGAGAATTTCCACGACGTGTCGAACAACGGGCTGCAAATTGAAAACCGTGGCGAGGTGCGGAAGATCTGTTTCGGAGTGGACGCGAGTTTGCGCGGCATCCAGGCGGCGGTCGATTGCGGGGCGGACTGTCTGGTATGCCACCACGGTTTGAGCTGGGGAGATTCGCTCAAGCGCATTACCGGAATGAATTACCGGTTGGTGTCGTTGGCGGTTCAGCATGATTTGGCGGTTTACGCCGCGCATTTGCCTTTGGACGCCCACCCGGTTTACGGAAACAACGCCGAACTGTGCCGGATTCTGGGGGTAACGCGAAAACGGCCCGCGTTTGAATACCATGGGCAGCTGATCGGTTTCGCGGGGGAGTTGCGCCGGGCGATGGAGTTTAGCGCGTTCTGCGATCTGGTTCGCCGTAATATCACGCCGGATATCCAGTGTTTGGATTTCGGCCCGAAAAAAATCCGCCGCATCGGGGTGGTTTCCGGCGGTGCCGGGGACATGGTCGAACAGGCGGCAGAACTGGGCCTCGACGCGTACTTTACCGGCGAACCGGGGTTGCTGGGTTACACCCAGGCCGAAAACTGGGGCGTGAACGTGGTTTTCGCCGGACATTACGCCACGGAAACCTGGGGCGTAAAGGCGTTGTGCCGGCTGGTGCAAAAACAGGGATTTGGGGTTGAAACCGAAGTGATAGATTTCGGAATAAAGTATTGATACGTTGGATCGTTTGACGGTTTGACAGTTTGACGGTTTGACGGTTAGGCTTGTCCACCGAAGCCTTGGCGAAGGAGGATGGTTTGACGGTTAGGCGGTTTACGGCTAATTATTCTTCTTTGCGTCCTTTGCGCCCTTTGCGGCTAAAAAGAGTTGCATTGATCAAATTGTTTTGACCGTGTTAAATGTTGCCAATCCTCCTTCGTTAACCGCCTACACCGAGGCTACGGCGGCTAAATTGGGGATTGGTAATTGGTACTGGCAACATTTTCACATTGGCAACATTCCCGACAGTTTGACGGTTTACTGCTAATGACTTTTCTTTGCGCCCTTTGCAGCTAAAAAAGAGTTACGTTGGGCGCGGAGTCGCGCAAAAATTGGTTTGGCTATCGATAAAATCCGATTTATTGGATTTTCGGTTTGACTTTGCATCAAAAAATTTGATATCCTTTTATTTCTCTTTACCGGAGAAGGCTTCTTTTTTGCCGGACATGGTGTCCCAGGAAGCCGGAGGTGGTTTGGAAGGGGGTGAAAAGCGTGATTCTGATTCGATTGAAGAAGGGCGAATCTGTTGAGCGCGCGCTGAAGCGGCTCAAGAAGATTATGGACAAGGAGGGCCTGATTAAGCAGTTGCGTAACAACCGCTATTACGAGAAGCCGTGCGAGAAGGCTCGTAAGAAATCAGCCCGAGCCCGCATCCGCAACAACTCCCGTCGTTTGATGCGCGAGATGGCGTAATCGAGTTGCGCTAGAAAGCCCATCCGGAACGTTCCGGGTGGGCTTTAAGGTTTTTTCAGGAAGCTTTTGGGGAATGATGTGATGAAAAGCGAAAAACGGTCCGGGCGGCCCGGCGTGGCCGCAAGAAAGCGTATTCCGCAGTTGAGAAGCGGGGCGCAGTGTGTGGTTGACGGTTTGGTGGACGCCGGCTGCGAAGTGCTGTTCGGCTATCCCGGCGGACAGGTGCTGGAAATTTTCGATTGCCTTGCGAACTCCCCCTTTAAATTTATTCTTTGCCGCCACGAGCAGGGGGCGACGCACATGGCGGACGGTTATGCCCGTGCTACCGGCCGCCCGGGGTGTTGTCTGGTCACTTCCGGCCCCGGGGCTACCAATACCGTTACCGGGTTGGCCACCGCTTTCATGGACGGCGTGCCGCTGATCTGCATTTGTGGCCAGGTCGCTTTGGCCAAGATCGGCAACGATTCGTTCCAGGAGGCGGACGTCTCCGGAATCACCCGCTCGGTCACCAAGCACAATTTCTTGATCCGCAGCGTGGATGAGATACCCGAAACCATTGCCAAGGCTTTCTACATTGCCACCACCGGCAAGCCCGGTCCTGTTGTGATTGACATTCCGGCCGATCTTCAGAAGGCTAAGACCGCAGCCAAGACGCCGCATCGAGTGAAGATGCGGTCCTACAACCCCGTTTACAAGGTTGATCCGGCGCAGATCCGCGATCTGGCCGATGCGGTCAACCACTCCGAATCGCCGCTGCTTTACGTCGGAGGCGGGGCGGTTGCCGCCAACGCCTCGGACGCGGTGGCGGCCGTTGCCCGCAAAGCGGGCATTCCGGTGTGCGCCACTTTGATGGCGTTGGGGGTGTTCCCGGACAACGATCCGCTTTCCCTGCGCATGGTGGGCATGCACGGTAGCGTGGCCGCCAATTACGCCGCAGCCCGTTGCGATTTGCTGATTTCCGCCGGGGCGCGTTTTGATGACCGCGTGATCGGTAAGGCTGACAAGTTTGCCCCGAAAGCCAAGATTGTCCACATTGATATCGACATCTCCTCGCTTGGTAAGACGGTCCAGCCGGATTTGTCGATCCACGGCGATTTGCGCGAGGTGTTTGAGGCTTTGGCGGCGGAAATTAAACCCGCCAGCCATCGGGAGTGGCTGGAGCAGATCAACCGCTGGAGAAGCCGTTACCCCTTCACCTACCCGCGCCGGGAAGGCGAACTGATGCCGCAAACGGTTGTGGAGCGGATCTACGAGCTGACCAAAGGCCGTGCCGTGGTGGTTACCGACGTCGGCCAGAATCAGATGTGGTCGGCGCAGTATTACCCCTGCACCAAACCCCGCCATTTCATAAGTTCCGGGGGATTGGGCACGATGGGATTCGGCCTGCCGGCCGCGATTGGCGCGAAGTTCGGAAACCGCCGCGACACCGTGGTGTGCATTTCCGGCGACGGCGGGGCGCAGATGAATTTTCAGGAGCTGGTGGTGGCGGTTGAACACCGGCTGCCGCTGGTGATGGTGATTCTTAACAATGGTTGTCTGGGGATGGTCCGCCAGTGGCAAGAGCTGTTCTACGGTAAACGCTACAGCGGGGTCAGCATCTCCCAGACCGGGCGTACCGCCAATGAAGGGGTGCCGGACCGTCCGGGATTCCTGCCGGACTTTGTGAAGCTGGCCGAGGCGCACGGAGCAACCGCTTGCCGAGTCTCCAGCGAGGCCGAGTTGGTTCCCGCGCTGGAACGGGCTTTCTCGTCTGGCGGGGTACAGGTGGTGGAATGCATAGTGTCGCCAACCGCCAACGTTTACCCGATGATCCCGCCGGGCGGAACGGTCGCCGACATCATTAACCGTACGGTGTGACAGGAGGAACCCGATGAGCAACAACCACATCATCAATTGTCTGGTTGAGAACCGTCCCGGTGTGCTGGCCAGGATCGTCGGTCTGATTTCGGGTCGCGGTTACAACATTGAAACTTTGAATGTCGGCCCCACTGCCGATCCCACGGTCTCCAATATGACCATTGTGGTGCCGGGCGACGCCCAGGTCATCACCCAGGTTACGCGCCAGCTTGCCAAGCAGGTTGACGTGATAAAGGTGATGAATATGACCAACCGGCGCCATTTGAACCGCGAACTGATTCTGGTGCGGGTCGCCACCGACGACCACCACGTGCGTGCCGAGTTGGTGGATCTGGCGGCGTTGTTCAGCGCCCGGATTGTCGCGGTGCGGGAAGATTCCGTGACCATCCAAATGGTTGGCAACCAGGATGACGTCTCTGATTTTCTGCGGCTGTTGAGTTCGTATGAGGTGGTGGATATCTCGCGGTCGGGCGTGATCGCGGTTAACCGTGAGTAGCCGTCATGACGGTAAGCTTGTCGGCGTTGGGAATGGTGTGCGCCTTGGGCGGGTCGAACGGCGAAATCATCCGCCGCGCTCTGGCGGGTGACTCCGGGGGAATGTCCGAATGGCGCGGCGTGTTGCCGGAAGGAGCGGCCTCCCCGTTCGGCATGGCGCCGTTGGTCGATGATTTTGCGGCGCGTTTCGACTGCCGTTGCCAAGCCCTGCTGGCGGCTTGCGCGGAGCAGTTGCGCGCTCCGTTGGACGCGTTGAAGTCCCGTTATCCGGCGGAGCGTATCGGCGTGGCGCTTGGGACCAGCAACTCCACGATGGAAGAGTTCACGCTGAACCGCAGCCGGATCGATATGTCAATACCCGCGCGTTTTTTGCGCCGCTGGTGCGGCCTGGCCGGACCAGCGTTGACCGTCTCCACTGCCTGTTCCTCCAGCGCCAAAGTTTTTGCCACCGCCCGCCGGTTGATCGCGACCGGCGTTTGTGACGCGGTCTTGGTCGGCGGGGTTGACAGCTACACTCGTCTGGTGTTTTGCGGCTTTAACTCCTTGGAGGCGTTGAGCCATGCGGCCTGCGATCCGCTCGGCGTTGAGCGCGGGGGGATTAATCTGGGGGAAGGCGCGGCGGTGTTTGTTATGGAACGCGATGGCGGCGACGTGGCTCTGCTTGGGGTTGGGGAGAGTTCGGACGCCTACCATCTTACCGCGCCTAAGCCCGACGGCTCCGGAGCGGTGGCCGCGATGCGTTTGGCGCTGGCCGACGCCGGTTTGGAGCCCGCTGCGGTCGGTTACGTCAATCTCCACGGCACTGGAACGGTTTACAACGACCGGATGGAGAGTGCGGCGGTTTATGAGGTGTTCGGCGACGGTCCGTATTGCTCCTCCACCAAAACCATGACCGGGCACGCCCTTGGCGCGGCCGGGGCGATTGAGGTCGGGCTTTGCTGGCTGATGCTCAAGTCGGACGGCCGGTTGCTGCCGCACCTGAACCGGTCGCCGGTTGACCCGCAATTGCCGCCGTTGCGCTTGGCGCGGATTGGGGATGTTTGCCGCGTCGACGCGGCGATTTCCAACTCCTTCGCGTTTGGCGGCAGCAACGCCAGCGTGATCATCGGGAGGCCGCGCTGTGGATAAATATCCGTTGGATCAAATCTTGCCGCACCGCGCCCCGATGATTCTGCTCACAGATTATGACGCGGATTCGTTCTCTCCTGAAGGCGTGGTCGCCGAGGTTACCGTTGGTTCCGGCGATGTGTTTTTCGACCACGCTTTGGGCGGGGTGCCGAACGTGGCGGCGTTGGAGTATATGGCGCAGACCGTGGCCTGTTACGCCGGGTTGAAGGCGCGTTCGGAAGGTCGCGAACCGAGGATCGGTTATGTGCTGGGATCTCGCAACCTAACGTTGTCCGTCCCCTTTTTCCGTAGCGGCGCCACCTACCGCATTCGTTGCTCACTGCTTTTTTTCGACGACGGGTTTGCCTCGTTTGACTGCGGGATTCTCGACGCTTCTGGGGCGGTAGTCGCTTCTGCGATATTGAGCGCTTATAGCCCTTAAAACGGCATGACCAAAATTTCCAAAAAAACGGCAGATTCTGCTTGCAAACCGTACCGCTATAGTGTATATTACTCCCCACTTTGTTCGAAATCAGGTAGCGGAGAGGTGGCCGAGTGGCTGAAGG
>DBXY01000011.1:22279-32380 GCA_002309765.1 Verrucomicrobia bacterium UBA1200 | reverse complement strand
TTCGAATCCCCCCTTCTCCGCCATTTTCGATAAAAGTGCGCTTTGGTATTGACTTCTGGACCTAGGTATGTTTTAATACCGGCGCGTTTTTGGCCCGATGAAGGCCTTATGGGGGTATAGCTCAGTTGGTAGAGCGTTTGAATGGCATTCAAAAGGTCGGGGGTTCGACTCCCCCTACCTCCACCATAGTTAAGATGCGGCCGCGAGTCTGAATAGACCTACGGCTTTTTCTACGAAGAAACCCCAAGAAATTGGGGCTTTTTTGTTTTTTAGCCCGGTGTTTTCCCTGCTCTTCCGAAAGCTGGAATGATACCGCCTTTCAAACTCTTTTTGCCCTTGAAGCGTGGGGGTGAATCTGTTAGAATAATCGCCGTTTGAAAAAAGGATACCGGCGGTTTGCGCCGGGAATAGTTTAATGGCTTTATTTTCGCGGATTTCGTGGCGATGGTCTAGTGCGACCCGGCTGGCACTGCGGGCGGTGCCGGCGGGGATGTTGTTGTATTTTGCCTGGCCGCTCTCCCGTCCCGGGGTGTTGCCCGCGTTCAGCCCTTTGGTGGCGTTGAAGGCGGTGGTCGCCGGGGCGGCATCTGCCGTGCTGCTGTGGTCCGCGGCGGTGTCGGTGTTGGCGTTGCTGGTCCCACGCGGTTTCTGCCGGTGGCTGTGTCCGCTGGGGTTGGCCCGCGATGTCTTGACTATTAAACGCAAACCTTTCCGTTGGCAGGCGAAGTTTCCCGCGCTGGGTATTCTGGTGGCGGCTTTTGCCTGGCCGTTGGCGCTTTGGTTGGACCCGTTGGTGCTGTTGCATGAATTGGTACTGCTGTTTTCCGGGGGTAAAGCGGTTTATTCGCCGTCTTTGGAAAGGGTTTTGCTGCTGGCTGGTGCCGCGGCGGCGGTGATGCTGGTTTTGCTGGCGGTCTTTCCGGGATTGTGGTGCCATAAATTATGCCCGCTAGGCGGAATTCAGGACGCGTTAACCTGTTTGCGCCAGAATTTTGGTTGGGTGTTTCGGCGTTTGAAAGGACGTGCTTCCAAGAGTCCGCCGTCCCCGCCGGAGAAACGGGCGCCACCACCGGCAACCCCAAGGCGGAAGTTTTTGGCGGGGCTGGTGTTGGGAAACCTCGCCCGCGTCGCGCTGGCCAAATACCGTCCGGAGAAAAAACAGTTGCGTCCTCCGATGGTGGATGACGAAGCCAGATTTTTGGCGGTGGACTGCGTTCGATGCGGCGCGTGCGCGGCGGCTTGCCCGGCCGGCATAATAAAACTGTACGGGCCGGGAAGCCACGGGTGGAACGCGGCCGCGCCGTCGGTGGTGTTCGGTAACGATTACTGCCACCCCGAATGCGTTAAATGCGGGCAGGTCTGTCCAACCGGGGCGATCCCGCGGTTTTCGCTCTCCGGCAAATACCGGCGGCCGATGGGCGTCGCGCAGGTAAACCACGATTTGTGCCGCATCGCCGAGTCGGTCGAGTGTGGGTTTTGCGTCAACGGCTGTCCCCACGGGGCGCTGGATTTTTCATGGAACGCCAGAGAAATGTCCAGCCGCGTTAAGGTGAAGCCGGAAGTCTGCACCGGATGCGGATGCTGCGAATACTTGTGCCCGGTAATGCCGAAAGCCATCACGGTGGTGCCGGTAATCGCAATACGGGAGAAGAGTAATGGGTAAGAAAAAATTGGCTCGGGCGTTGGAATTTGTCAAACATGATCTGTGGAACGTGCAGCCGGTGGATTTGCCGAAATCCAAACGAATGCTGTGGGGCACGCTCAAACTGGTGGCGCTGGTGGTGCGGGGGTTCCGGCAAACCCGCTGTTCGCTCCACGCGGCGTCGTTGACCTTTTTTTCGATGATGGCGCTGGTGCCGGTTTTGGCGTTGACTCTTGCGATGGCCCGGGCGTTCGGCGGAGCGGATTTGGCAAAGCGCCAGATCAACCGCCAGCTGGACAATTGGCTGACGCAAATGGAGCAGTCCGCCGCCGTGGCGACCCCCGCCGCCGCGCCGGCGGCGGATTCAACGGAATCGCTGGACAAGGCGGCTGCCACCAAAGCGTTTTCGAGCCAGATGCGTGAGATAGCCGACAAACTGCTGGAGCAGCTGGACAACATCGGCTTCGGGACTTTGGGCGGGATCGGCGCGGTGATGCTGCTTTGGATGGTAATCGGGGTGCTGGGCAAGGTCGAGTCGAGTTTCAATGAAGTTTGGGGGGTGGAGAAGGGCCGACCGATACAACGGCGGATACCGGACTACCTGTGCACCATTTTGGTGTTGCCGTTTTTGATGATCGCGGCATCTACAATTCCGGTGGTGGCGCATATCAAGAAAATCATGGAAAAAACCGTGGGCGGCAATGCCACGGTGGCGGTTAACTCGCTGATCGACAGCGGATTTTTCAAAACCGGGATTACGCTGTTGCTTGCTTCGTTGACCTTCGCGTTCCTGCTGGGGTTCATGCCCAACACCAAGGTCAAGACCGTTCCCGCGCTGGTCGGCGGGGTGGTTACCGCCGTGCTGTTCGGCATCTGGCTGAAACTGTGCACGATGCTTCAGATCGGCATTGGAAAGTACAGCACCCTGTACGGCGGTTTCGCGGTGTTGCCGATTTTGCTGATGTGGGTTTACACCAGCTGGCAAATTGTTCTGCTCGGCTGCGAGATTTCGTTCGCGGTGCAGAATTACCGCACCTATTCGCTGGAGGGGCAAGCCGCCCGGGCCAGTATGCGTGCGCGGTTTTTGCTGGCGCTGGCCTTTTGCGCCGAAACCGCCCGCCGCGCCCGCGGCAAGGATGGCGGGCCGTTTTCGGCCTCCGAATTCGCCAACCAGCGCGGACTTCCCCATCGGTTGGTGCAGGATATACTCGAAGACCTTACCCGCAACAAGATTCTTGCCGAGGTGGCGGACCGGCCGGGAAATTTCCTGCTTTACCGGTGCGGCGGCAGCCTGACGGTGGGCGAGTTGCTGAACGGGCTGTTGGATGAAGGGAATCCGCCGGAGACGTTGGGTCTGCAGAATCTGGACGCGGCGGTGTTGGCGGAAGGATCGGCGATTGAGGGGGTTTTGGCGAGCGGATTGCCAAAATCGCTGGCGGAAGTGTTGCCGGAATAAAAAGGAATGCCGATGGCGCGGACGGGTTGGCCGGAAATTTTTGCCAAAGCTTTTTCGTCGGCGATTCCGAAGGGAGTCGATCGGCTGGCCGGTTCTTTCTTGCCCGGGGTTTCCGCCGCGTTGGCCGGAATCGTTTTGGCCCGACGTTCGCCGGTCCGGTGCGCGTGGGTGCTGGTTCCGAGCGTGATTGACCAAGATCGCGTTTACGCCGATTTGTGTTCGCTCAGCCGCACGGCGGAAATTTCGCCCATGCTCTTTCCGCAACTGACGGAGGGCGATGCCGTGGCCGCCGGAAACCGGGCGCGGGTAATCCGCACGATGCGCGGTATCGCGGACCAGTCGTCGGAGGAGGATCGTTCGGACGGAGAGGTGCCCCGGGTGGTGGTAGCCACCATGGCGGCGTTTACGCAGCCCGCGCCGGATCCGGATTTGCTTAACCGCGGCACAATTACCCTGAAAGTAGGCGGATGCTTTGAATTCGATGAGCTGGTTCAGCGGCTTTGCGATGCCGGATACCGCAGGGTGACCGATGTGTTCGATCCCGGAGAACTTGCGGTCCGGGGCGGGGTGCTGGACATCTGGCCGCCGCAAGCCAAGGCTCCGTGGCGGGCGGAATTCTTCGGCACCGAGCTGGAGTCGCTGCGGATGTTCGATCCCTCCACTCAGTTGTCCGTGGAATCCGGAAAATCGGCGTGGCTGCCGCCGTGTTTCGGCGAGGCGATTAAAACCGTGCAGGTGCCGGAGGTTTTGCCAGAGGGCGTTGCGTTGCTTTGGCAGAATTTCGAGGCCATGCGTCTTGATACGCCGTCCGCAACGGAATGGGATCGGTTGCAGGAGGCGGTGGCGGCGAGCAAACCGCATTTCCAGTTTTTCACCGGCGATCCGCCGCCGCCCCGTACCCCGACGCTGGAATTGCCGGTGGCGTCGGTTCCGGGGTTGGCCGATACGGCCGACGACGGCGAACTTTATTCCGATCTGCTGGCCCGGCACCGCCACAATCTGTTGGAGTTTTTCTCCGGCCAAGCCGCCGAAGGGGAACGCGTTTTCGTATGCGCCGATACCGCGGGAACCTGCGAGATGCTGGCCCGGGAAATCGGCGATGACAGCGGCATCGAGATTCAGAAGTTCGCAATTTCAGGCGGTTTTTCGCTTCCGGGTCTGGTGGTGGTGGGACAGACCGATCTGTTTTCTTCGCGCCGTAAAAATGTGCGCCGCGCGGTGTCCGGGACGAGCGCGGCCGGAGCGAGAATCGAGCAGGTTTCGGAATTGGAACCGGGTGATTTGGTGGTGCACCTTAACCACGGCATCGGCCGGTTTTTGGGTTCCACCGAGATAATCGTCGAGGGCCGCCGATACGAAGTGTTTTCCATCGAGTACGCGGGCGGGGTGAAGATTCACGTGCCGGTGTCTCAAGCGCATTTGTTGAGCCGCTACGTCGGGGTGGCGGGGCGTGAGGATGCCAAGCTCCACAATTTGTCCGGCAAGCGGTGGTTGTCGGAGAAGGCCGATGCGGAGCGCGCGGTGCAGGATCTGGCGGCATCGCTGTTGGAAACCCAGGCCCGGCGGTCCGTGGTGCCGGGAGTGGCGTTCGATCCGTCCCCGATGTACATGCAGGAATTCGAGGCCGCCTTTCCGTACACGGAAACGCCCGATCAGCACAAAGCGGTGGAAGACGTCAAGCGCGATATGTCGTTGCCCAAGCCGATGGACCGGTTGATTTGCGGTGACGCCGGGTACGGTAAAACCGAGGTGGCGATGCGGGCCGCGTTTCTGGCGGTGATGAACGGCAAACAGGTCGCGGTGCTGGTGCCGACCACGGTGCTGGCGGAGCAGCATTACGAAACGTTTAAAGAACGGATGGCGGCGTTCCCGGTGAATATCGGGGTGGTGAGCCGTTTCCACTCTCCTGCCGCTTGCGAGCAAGCCTTAGCCGCTGCCGCGACCGGGCGCGTCGATATTTTGATCGGTACCCACGCGCTGCTGGCGGACGGGGTGTCGTTCAAGGATTTGGGTTTGCTGATCATCGACGAGGAGCAGCGGTTCGGGGTCGTGCACAAAGAGAAATTGAAAACCGCGCGGCAGATTGTCGATGTGTTGACCCTCACCGCCACCCCGATACCCCGCACCTTGTACTTGAGCATGGTCGGCGCCCGTGACATGAGTTTGCTGCAAACCCCGCCGCAGGAACGCCTGGCGGTCGAGACGCGGGTGGCAAAAGATTCCGACCAAACGCTGCGCCAGGCGGTGATGCAGGAGGTTTGCCGGGGCGGACAGGTTTACTTCCTCTACAACCGGGTTAAGACCATCGACATGATGCGCCAGCGGCTGGAGTCGCTGTTGCCGGAATTACGGATTGAGGTCGCGCATGGGCAGTTGCCGAGCGGGGAGCTGTCGCGCAAGATGGAGGCGTTTGAGGCGGGTGAGATTGATGTGCTGCTTTGCACCACGATTGTGGAGAGCGGGCTGGACATTCCCCGCGCCAACACCATAATCGTCCATCGTGCCGACCGTTTCGGCCTTGCCAGTCTTTACCAGTTGCGCGGAAGGGTGGGGCGTTCGTCGTTAAAGGGTTATGCTTGGTTGCTGTTGCCCGATCACGGTCAGATTGACGCAATCGCCCGTGAACGGTTGGACGCGCTCCGCAAACACGGCGGATTGGGCGCGGGATTCGGTTTGGCGATGCGCGACCTGGAGATTCGCGGTTCCGGCAATCTGCTCGGCATCCAGCAGAGCGGGCATATCGCCGCGATCGGATTCGGCCTGTATTGCCAGTTGCTCAAGCGTACCATAGCCCGGCTCAAAGGCGAGAAGCCGCCGTTGCTGGTGGACGTAGAGACCCAGTTCGACTTTATGGACTATTCGCCCGGCGTGATTGATCCCGACCGTTCCGCCTGCCTTCCGTACGGGTACATTGAGGACGATGGACACCGGATGCTCTTTCACCGTAAAATCGCGGAAGCCAATTCCGCCAAGGATATCAAATCCATCCGGCGCGAGATGTCCGACCGTTACGGCATGCCGCCCAAGCCGGTGGATCGGGCGCTGAAATTGGCGCTGTTGCGGATCACCGCCGCTGAACGCCGGATTTCGCGGATTACGGTTCGCGATGGTAAAATATACATGTTCAGACGGAAAGACCGGGTCGCTCCCGTCACAATCGCAGGAAACATTCCGTTACTGTCCGGCAAAAACGCCGATGCCAAACTGACGTCAATCATAAAAACCATTGAGCAGGTGAAATGACCGTGTTCGGTTTTGCGACTGGGTAAGGAGAATACAAGTGAAGAATTTGAACAGCTTTATGAGCGGTAAGTCGGTCGGCCTCTTCTCGATGGTCGTCATGTGGGTGGCTATTCCGCTGGCGGTAAACGTTGCTTTTTCGGCGCCAAACAACGAGGATGCGTGGATTGCGCGAATCCGCACGGATCATCCCCGGATGTTCTTCAACGCGGAGACCTGGCCGGCGGTCAAGGCACGGGCGGAAGGTCCGGCACGGGCGGCGCGCGACAACCTCCTGAAGCGGGCGGACGCTTATCCTGACGATCCGGTCTGTTCCGGTTTTGACCCCGTGACCTTCCGCGAGGTGAAGACCGCGAGCGGTACGCACACTACAACGGCGGCGACGCCGATTCCTTCCGTGAAGGAATGGGGGCCGCAGGCGGCGGAGTGCGCGCTTGCTTGGCGTTTTACCGGGGAACGGAAGTATTTGGAGAAAGCACGCAAGATGCTGGAGGCGAGTGTGGCCGCTTACCATGCCGCCTATCGTAACGGGCGGGCCGTCAACTGGTACTCCACCTCGCGCATCCTCGCGCTTTGCGCCTACGACTGGATTTGGGAGGGACTTACGCCTGATGAACGCAAAGCAATCATTGTGCCGCTCGTGAAGCACGTTGAGGACGTGCAACCCGGCAAGGGCAAGCCGTCCATCATCCGCCGCAACACGGGCGGAATCCAGACCGGATTCTACAGTGTGCCGAGTCTATTGTGGTATTCGGGCCTTGCGGCGTTCGGCGATGGCTTTTGCGACGATCTTGCGCGCAACCACTTGCGCCGCGGTCACGACCTTTGTATGCAGATGTTGAAATTCCGCAATGACGGCGCGGGGGATGACGGCGCGCTTTCCTCCGCCGTACCAGGTTACTGCATGGGCGCGTATCCGTGGGCACATTTCAACTTTTTCCATACCTGGCTCTCCGCGACGGGAGAGAACCTCGCCGTATCCTATCCCGGTTTGGCACTCTTCCCCAATTGGATCTACTGGACATGGATTCCGAACGGGCAGAATCCGTCTGTACCCCTTTACTCCGGTTTCGGTGACGATCCGCACACGCAGAACGCCTTGACGGTGGGGCGGCTTTACGAGCACATGACGCAGTATATCCATTTCTTCCGCGACGCGAATCCCGCCGCCGCGCGTCTCGCCGCATCGCTGCGCGACCGTGTGGCCAACCAATCGTTCGCCAATGATTGGCCCATGTATCCGTTCCTATTCGGCAGCGGGGATGACGGTGTGAAGCCGTACTCTGTCGATGAATTGGAAAACTTGCCGCTCCACGCCCGGCACTTTGAGAATCTTGGTCAGTTCCTTATGCGCTCAGGCTGGAAGACCGATTCCACCTACTGCACCTTCACCGCAGGGGCCTCCCTAACCCAGCACAAGCACCACGATGAGAACAACTTCACCATTTACAAACATGACTTTCTCGCGCTTGATTCCGGAACGCGCGGCGTGGAGACGGATTGGAACCTAAAGTACTATTACGCGCAGACAATCGCCCACAACTGCATCTTAATCCGTCGCCCGGACGAACCGTTGCCTAAATATTGGGGGCCTGTCTATCCCGGCCCGGAAGGCAAGACGAATGACGGCGGCATGTACGATGGCTCCGCGAAGGTGCTCGCCTTCGAGACGAACAACGCTTACACCTACATCGCTTCCGATGCGACGGCCATATACGGCGAGAAATGCAAAGAGGCAGTACGGCAGTTCGTCCATCTGCTTCCCGATGTGTTTGTTGTCTATGACCGCGTGACTGCCGCCGTGCCGACCGACCGTAAGGCTTGGCTTCTGCACACAAAGGACGAGCCGCGTATCGAGGGGCGGCTGTTAACGACCGATAGCGGTAAAGGTCGGCTTTTTTGCGAGACCGTCCTGCCGGAGGATGCGAAGCTAGAGAAAATCGGCGGTCACGGCAAAGAGTTTTGGGCGAACGGCAAGAACTGGGAGCCGGATTCCGCGTTTCTCGCCTCGGCTGAGCGGGGGGCGAAGCGGACGGGGCGTGGCCCGTATTTTGGAGCGTGGCGGCTGGAGGTTTCGCCCGGTGCGCCGCGTAACGCCGACCGATTCCTGCACGTCCTAACGGCGGCTGACATGTCGTCGAAGCCGCCGCAGGTAAAAAAAATCGTCACCGCCGCTTGCGATGGCGTGACGGTCACGGTGCCGAAATCCGACGGCGGAACGGCGGAGATGACGATTCTCTTCAATCGTGAAGGGAGCGTGGGCGGGACATTTGCGGAGGGGCAAACCGCCACCCCGCGTCCGCTAGCAACGACGCTCCAGCCCCAGCAGGGTCTCGCGCCGTTGAAGTGATCCGGCCGGGTTGTCTAGAACTTCTAGAAAGTCTAGTGAGTCTAGATAATAAGGACCGCCACGGGATTTTTGCGGAGTGTCTGTCAAGCCTGTATGGCGGCATATCAGAGAGGTCTGGCCGTCCATTTTACGCTTTCATGCCTATAATATAGCGCATAATTTCACCAAAACAAAAAAGTCAATTTTCCCCCTTGTGCCGAGGGCGTAATTTTGGTACACTAAATATGTTGAATCCTTCAGACGCGCGAGGTGGTTTCTGTGGGTTTCGTCAGGCTTTATGGTCTAGTTTTCGAATGGCGCTAAAGAGGGGTTTTGCAACTACCTCAACAAACAGCGAAGGAAAATCGACATGACAAAAAGATTACTGTTCGTCGCCGCGTGTGCCGCGTGTACCGTATATGCGGCGGAGACTCGAAATACGGCTGTCATGCTTGTGCACCGCTGGAGCTTCACCGGGAACGCGAAAGATTCCGTGACGGGCGTAGAGGCGAGGAAAATAGGGGAACCGTTCTTTTCGGATGTTGTGCCGTTTGGGAATGGTGGAACGGCACATTCGGCATGGATTGTCATGCCCGGCGGCAAGCACGGGACGGGCCATCTCGACCTCGGGAGGAATCTCCTTCCGGCGGATGGCTCGGACGTCACGATCGAGGTGTGGGGAACGCTCAACTCCGTCCATCCATGGGCGCGCATCTTCGACTACGGCTCGGACGACAAGAACTACTTCACGATGGCGTGGAGCTACTTCGACCAGCCCGGCACGGACAGCATCGAGATGTGCTGCGACGGAAAGAAGCGCTCTGCGTTCAAGACGCTGTGTCCGTACAAAATCGGAACGCCGTACCACATCTCCGTGACGTTCGAGAACAACGGAAACGGCTCGACGCGGATGCGCGCGATGCGCCGTAACGCGAAGACCGGCGAGATCGAGCGCGAGCACCGCCAGCTCTACAGCGGATGGACGCTCGCGTCCATAGTCAATCCACGTTTCCTCCTCGGCGGTTCGCAGTACGCCGTGGACGGCGACGCGGGTGCGGACTACGATGAGGTGCGCATCTGGAAGGGCGCGCTCACGGACGAGCAACTCGCCGCGAATGTCCAGGCCGGACCGGACGCGTTGCCCGCGAAGGTGTCGGTTTCGACGGATCGCGGCGCGAAGCCGATTCCCGCAGCACTCTTCGGACAGAACATCGAGCATACGCGCTCCGCCTTGCAGGAGGGACTTTCCGCGCAGCTCGTCAAGAACCGCAAGTTCGCCGGCAAGCCCTCGCGCACCGGCGTCGCGATGCTGTGGAAGCCCTACGGTTCCAAGGCGTACTACCATCAGGCGGAAGGTCTCTCCTGTACGCGCCATGCGAAGCGAAGCCAGATGTTCCGAAAGAACGAGCGCGCTTCGCAGGTAATCGGGGGCCT
>DBXY01000011.1:0-22241 GCA_002309765.1 Verrucomicrobia bacterium UBA1200 | reverse complement strand
TCGCACAACTTCAGGGCCGTCGTCAGTACCCTCAATCCCGTCGATACGCCATTCGTGCTGCGCGTCGCCGCGAACGGAAAGGTCCTCGCCGAACGCGATTTCATGGTGAACACGAAGAAACGCGACAACTGGACGCGCATCGCGTTCGACTTCACGGTGGAGAAGGACGTCACGGCGGATATCTCCATCGGCGTGAAGGGGAGAAAGTACGGGATTGTGGGTGCGGTGTCGGTGATGCCGGCTGACAACTTCCGCGGGATGCGCGCGGACGTGATCGAGCACCTGCGCGACATCGGCACTTCGATCGTCCGCTGGCCGGGCGGCAATTTCGCGGGCGAGTACCGCTGGCGCGACGGGCTCATTCCCGACCCCGACGAGCGCGCGCCGCTTCAAAGCTACACCGAGATCGAGACGCAGCCACATGGCCTTGGCTACGACCAGAACGATATCGGCATGGAAGACATCCTCGCGCTCTGCGAGCGGATCGGCGCGCAGCCGTTCTTCACCATCAACGCGACGTGGGAGGAGCCGCAAGACTCCGCCGACTGGGTGAAGGCGTGCAGCGGTCGCGTGAAGCTGTGGTCGCTCGGCAACGAGATGGGCTATGGCCACATGGAGGGGCCTAAGGGTGCGAAGGGCTACACGGACATGGTGCGTCCTCACGCGGAGGCGATGCTCAAGGTCGATCCGACGCTCAAGATCACGGCGTCGGGTCTGTACCCGGGCGGTGGGGACGACTGGATCGAGAACAGCGCCAAGGCGCTCAACACCCTCGCGCCCGTGATCTCCTACCACCGCTACGATATATGGGACGGCTGTCTCTACGACTACACCACGCCCGAGAGCACGGAAAGGCTCTTCGCCACCGTGTCGCAGTGCGTTGACAGGGCGATGGACTCGTTGTGCGCCTTTCGTTCGCGCCTTCCGTGGAACATTGGAATATCCTACGATGAATGGAATCTCTGGTACATGTGGTACCGTCAGGAAGCTATTGTCGAGGGCCTCTATGCGGCGAAGATGCTAACGGGGTTCATGCGCAACTGGGAGGACGCGGGGCTTACGTACGTCTGCTACTTCCAGGCGATCAACGAGCAGGCGATAACAGTCAGCCCGTTCGAGAGCCACCTCACTTCACTTGGCGAGGCGATGCGCCTCTGGAAGGGGCACGTGGGCGGAACGCCGTCCGCGATTCCCGACTTGCCGGAAAACGCATTTGCTACCGACGCGCCGGACGGCTCGCGTTACGTGACGTTCTACAACTTCTCGACCGTGAAGCCCTGCACGTTCCGCATTCCCGCGGGCGGACGCGGGAAGATTGTCGCGGAGGAGACGCTTGTCCCGAACGGGCTCGAGTCCGGCTGTCGTTTCGAGCGCAAGCCCGGTACGGGCAAGGTCGTTGGCGGGTTTTACGAGCTGACGCTCGGCCCCGCCGGTCTTGCATCCGTCCGCCTCTCGGATTAAGCGAGCGAAAACAATGAATAGAAGAGAATTCATGGCCAGTATGGCGGTTGGCGCGTCGCTGCCGCTTCTCGCCAAGACTGACGCGGATATCCAACCGACGCGATTCAAGCCGATAGCGCTGTCCGGACTCGAACCGCGCCCTGACTTCTGGAAGGTGCGTCCGCTGGAGATTATGGAACTTTGCGCCGGCGCGACAAAGTGTTCGCGCAAAGAGGTAATCGCGCACACGCCGTTGGGTTATCCCGTATATGCGCTCTTCTATGGCGATTTCAACGACTCGCCGCCGCAGACGAACTGGTCCGCCGGATCGTCATCCACCACTTGGAAAAACTACATGGGTAACCCGCCGCCCGCGAAGCAGACGTTTCTCTTCTTGGCGGGTATCCACGGCGCGGAACCGGAGTGCGTGGCGGGCGCGATGAATCTCATACAGGAACTGGAGACTGGCAAGGACTTTCGCGGCAAGACGCATCGCGAGCTAATAGACCTCATCGGAAAGTACCGTTTCATCATCGTGCCGTGCGCGAACATGGACGGGCGGGCTATTTCGCCCGATCACTTGCGCGGTCTCGCGTGGCATGACTTTCGTGCCGCGTCGCAGGGTACGTGGAAGGACGGTTCGCTCGTCGGCTGGCGCGGCAGCAAATCGTGGTTCCCGCTTCCGCTCGACAAAGTGTCTTACCCCGGCGGTTATCCGAACGCCGACGGCTTCAACATCATGCACGATGCCTCGCCGGGCAACATCCGCACGGCGGAGGCTCGCGCCCTGTTGAAGTTGGCGGAACGCTGGCGGGTGGATGCCGTTTTGAACGGGCACTCCTACGAATACGCCCCTACGGCTATTACCCCCAGCGCAATCGACGCACCGGAGAAGACGGCGCGGGTGAACGCGATTTCTGATCGCATAAACGCGGCAATCCATGCGGCGGGTCTCAATCCGGTCAAGCCCAAGGAGAATCGCACGCCTCGCGGCACGATCAACCTCAATACCGTGCTTGCCCTCGCCTCCGGCGCGTTAACGCTCACGCTTGAATGTTCCGTGTCGTTCGATAAGCCCATCAAACCGCCCTCGGTCAAACCCACGCGCACTTATACCTTTGATGAGCTGATGGAACCCGTGTTCATCTCGCTCCGCGAATATCTGGCGGCCGGATTGGATCAGCCGTTTCTCGTACGCGGGGACGATCGCGTTTACAGTGATTGAAAAGAGACATAAGAATGAAAAAATCAAAGCTAAATTTGTCGGCGATGGCGGTCGCAATGACAACCGCATTATCAGTGAGCGCGGCGACGTTTGATGTGGCGCAGTACGGCGCAAAACCCGATGGCTCGACCGATAACACCGCCGCCATCCAGCTGGCGATTGACGAATGTTCCGCGAAGGGCGGGGGACGGGTCACGGTTTCCGGTGGCGTATACATAACCTATACGCTCAATCTGCGGAACAATGTGGAACTCCACATCGAGCGCGGCGCGACACTCAAAGGCGGTGAGGATCCGTTCAAGTACCCGTTGTTCGAAACAAATAGCGTATGGAACGCGGAACGTTCGCCGCGCTTCAACCGGCGCGCGATGTTCTACACCGTCGGGCAGACGAATGTTGCCATTACTGGCGCTGGCACGATTGACGGCAGCGCCGAGAAATTCCACCATGAGGAGGCGAAGACCAATTGGACCGGTTACCGCTGGTTCCGCAACAGCGACACGAACATCACCGGACGCTGCGTTTTCTTCGTGGGTTGCAAGGATGTGCGCCTCGATGACGTGCTGATTCTTCACCCGTCCGGATGGAGTACGTGGTTCCTCGACTGCGACCGGGTGGGCGTGCGGGGAGTGCGCGTCGAGGCGGACCGGCGTTTCCCCAACGGCGATGGTCTCCACTTCGGAGGATGCCGCGATGTCGTCGTCTCCGATTGCGTCATCAATTCGCAGGACGATGCTTTCATTGTGCGCACGCACCAGGAACAGATGAAGGTGCCGCGCCCCTGCGAGCGCGTTGTCGTAAGTAACTGCATACTCAACTCCTACGGGGCTTTCGCCATCCGCGTGGGTTGGCGTGGCGATGGACCGGTGAAGGATGTTTCGTTCGACAACATCACCTCGACCCATTCGCGCTGGGGAATCGGCTTCACCGTCCCCTCCGCGCCGAAAGGCGAGGACAAGGATCCGCCTCGCGGGCGCGGCCTTGTGCCGCCGCCGCCCGAGTCGCTTCTGCCGTTCTCGGTCGAGAATGTCCGTTTTTCCAATATGTCTATCGTTTGCGATAACCGTCTTAACCTGATCACTTTCGGCACGACAACGCCGATTGCGTTTATAAAAGATGTCTCCTTCTCGCACTGCAGATTCAGGTCGCCTGCTGTTCCTGCCATCAAGTTCCGTCCGCAAGACAATGTGATGGACTGGAACTTCAGTGACGTGGTGTTCGAGTTCAACGACAAGTCTTCGCCGCAGGAACTTTTCAAGGACATCAAGGATGTGGAACTCAACAACGTGAAGTGCGTCTATTATCCCGGTAAGGTGTTCTGGAATATGGAACTCGAAGTGGATGGCGAGGAAAAACCGATTCCCATCGAAAGCGTGGAGCAAACATTCGATGCGCAGGAGGGGCGTCTCGTCTATGGCCCGCTCAAGCGCGGGGAACGCACGTTTGACATTCGGGTGACGCTTGATATTCAGACCACGCCGGAGGGGAAGACTTACACGGGGTTTGTTGAAAACAACGCCAAGGGTGTGCGAGTGGTTAAGTTCAACGGGCCGAAACTTGACAGCATGGCGGTCAATCCGGCGAAGGCGGCACTTTACATTCCGGGCGGATTCGGCCGCCGTTTGCGGTATTTCCCGCTAGACGCGAAGGATGCTGCTCCGTGGACAAAAGTAGGCAACGTGCACATGGCACTGGAGACCGGCCTTTATCCTTCCCGTGATCTCACGATGCCGTGGGTCGCGCTTGACACTGGTAACGGCACATTTTACGCCGCAGTGCACGATCCAAAGGCGCGTGCCAAGACGATTGGCATCAGGTGGACACCGAACGAAAAACACGCGGATGTGCGTTTTCGCCATCCGGTCTCCATTCGGACAGGTGAGCGGTGGGAGTTGCCGGAAACCGTTTTCGCGCGGATGCCGGGCGATTGGCACGACGCGGCGAAACGTTACCGCGCCTGGTACGATTCGACCCGCCCTGCAGTGATGTCCGCCGCGCTCGCTTGGCCCCGCGATCTCACCGGGTGGTTGCTCGTTATCATGAAGCAGCAAAACGAAGAACTGATGTGGCCCTATACCGACATCCCCAAACTGTGCGATGTCGCGGAGCGGAACGGACTGAACTGTATCGGCCTTTTTGGTTGGACTGTTGGCGGACACGACCATCTATATCCCGACTATGATCCCGATCCGAAGATGGGCGGCGCGGAGGCGCTTAAGGCCGGGATCGCCGAGGCGCACCGGCGCGGCATTCGCGTCTGTATCTACGCGAACGGACAACTCCAGCAAATCGGTGCGACGAAGTTTTGGGATGAGTACGGTAAACACATCGCGCTTACGAAACGCGACGGTTCGTTCCTCATTCAGACCTATCACAAGTACAAAGACATTCCGGTTTACCAATTCGCGCTTGGCTGCCTCTACGGCGGAGCGTGGTCCGACCGTATGTCCGCGCTTGCGCGGCAGGCGGCTGGGTTTGGGGCGGACGCGATTCTCTATGACCAGCAGGGCGTGATGCGGCCGTTCGAGTGCTGGGGCGAGGGACATGGCCATCCGGTACCGTGGTATGCATACGCCGAGGAGCGTCCGGTATTTTTGCGCGGCATTGCGGACGGAGTCCGGAAGACGAACCCCGAATTCTCGGTCTTCACCGAAGGGCTGCATGATTCGATTCTCGACACGATCGGATTCTTCCACTCTTGGACTCCGGGAGCATTTTTGGGCGACGCGCAGGCCGTGCGCGGACGCGCCGCCGAAACGCCTGCCAAGGCCGATCCCTTTCCCGAGATGTTCCGCTACACCTTCCCCGAAATCCCCATGACCACGCGGTTTTCCACCCCCATGGCACCGCGTACGCTCGCGAACTATGTCGTTACGTTCGGTCTCCGTCACGAGATCGAGATCCGCTATATGCAGGATCGGGTGTATGTGCTCGACGGCAAGGTGCCGACGCGCGAGGACTACGGCGAGGTGGTTAGCCTGCCGAATATCGGAGAGATGCAGCGGACTCCGCAATCCGAGGCGAACGCCTACCTTAAGTCCGTTTGCGACTTTCAGAAGAAATACTCGAAGTATTTGCTGCGCGGAAGATTCGTGGACGAGGAAGGCTTCACGGTTCGTCTGAATGATGTGAACGGAGGGGATGCCCGTTCTTCCGGCGATGTTGTCGCGAAGCGGTTTGTGGCGGACGATGGCACAAGCGCCGTCTGCGTGTGGAACATCTCGGACAGGCCGCTGTCTGTTAAGATCGCTGGTTTAGGAACGCCTAAGGGCGTTTTCGCTCCTGTTGCCCCATTTGTACGTTTTCGCGGGAAAGAGGAAGACAGCACACTCGCCCCTGATTCAATATTGCTGTATGTGTACTGATGGAGTTGAGCTATGGACGGCCTGGAAATTATCAATTACGAGGGCGAGGGCTACAGTCGGCTCGTGGACGGTCCGAAATGGACGTTAGCCATGATCAACTACGCGCCGCGTTTCGATCCGGAAAACTTCGAGCGGCTGGAAAGGCATCTGCTGACGGACGAAGCCTTTGTGCTTCTGACCGGCGAAGCAACGCTGGTCATCGGGGAGAAAGCCGAACGGGTGCCGATGGTTCCGTTCAAGGTTTATAATGTCAAGGCCGGCGTATGGCACCATATCTTTGTCTCCCGTGAAGCGCGGGTGTTGCTTGCCGAGAATTCCGACACTTCGAAAGCCAACACCGAATACCGTCCAGTTGACGTTGTTCAATAAAGGATAGAATCTTGATGAAAATTATCCACACCAGCGATTGGCATTTGGGTGCGCGGTTACACGATGTGTCCCGCGAAGAGGAGCATCGCAATTTTTTGGAATGGCTGGTTAAGCTGGTCGAGGCGGAACATCCGGACGCGCTGGTTATTGCCGGTGACATCTTCGACACCCGGCAACCGTCGGCATCGGCCCAGAAACTGTACTGCGATTTTTTGGCGCGGGTCGGCGGCGGCGGGCTTTGTCAGCGGGTGGTGGTAATTGCGGGCAACCATGATTCCCAAGCGTTGCTGGAATCCGCCAAAGAACCGTTGGCCTGCATAAGGGTGGTAGTGTCCGCGTCGTTTGACGCCGACAATCCGGCATCGTTGGCGGTGCCGGTGAAAAATGCCGATGGCTCGGTTGGTTTGGTTATCGGCGCAGTCCCGTTTATGAACAACGCCGAACTGGCAAACCTGGGCAACGAAGGAAATCCCGAAGAGGAGCGCGAGGTGCGCGTCCGGCGCGGGTTTGAACGGAGTTATGCGCTGGCGTTGCAGTCGGCAAAGGCGGTAGCCGCCACCGCGCCGGTGGTGTTAACCGGGCATTGCTATTTGGCGGGCAGCCGACTCTCCGACTCAAAGAGCGAGCGTGCGATGGCGAATGTTGGGGGGCTGGGAGGATTTGACGCGGCCGCGATGGGTATCGCGGATTACGTGGCGTTGGGACATTTGCACCAACCGCAGTGTGTGGGCGGAAAGGAGACGATCGCCTATTCCGGCGCGCCTTTGGAGATGAGTTTTGCCGAGGCCGGGCAACGGAAATACGTGAACGTGGTAACCTTCGGGGCTAGGTCCGGCGATCCGGTCACTGTGGAAAAGCGCGAGATTCCGCAATGGACGCTGTTAAAGCAACTTCGCGGCACTGCCGACGAGTTGCGGGACGCGGTGAGTGCGGAGCATGGCGAGGAAAACCGCAAGACCTACCTTTCGGTACAGGTGACGGAATTGGACGGCGATTTCAGCGCGTTGGTAAACGAATTCCGGACGATACTGGCGGGACGTAACGTATTGCTGCTGTTCCCTGAGGACGTTCGACCTCGCCAAACCGCCGGGCTGAACGGTTTGGTGGAGCAGGGGGTGGAATTGGAGTCGATGACGGAATTGGAAATGGCGCGGATGCGGCTTCAGGATGTCGGGATAGCAAATCAGGAGTTGGAGCGACTACTCTCCTTGGTCAACAAGGTTATAGAATATGTTAAGAATTAATGGAGGCGCGTTTTGAAAATTTTAAAATTGCGGTTTAAAAATCTCAACTCGCTGGCGGGTGAGTGGGCAATCAATTTCACGTCGCCGGAATTTGCCGACGGGCTTTTTTTAATCAATGGTGCGACCGGTGCCGGGAAAACTACCATTCTGGACGCAATCACGCTTGCGCTTTACGGAAGCACGGCGCGGGTAAAAGTAACCGAAAACGAAAACGCGGTTATGTCCTACGGAACGGGCGAGAGTTTCAGCGAGCTGACCTTTTCAAGCCAAACGGGTGTGTTCACCGCCTGTTGGGAACAGCATCGCGCCCATAATCGTCCCGGAGCGAACTTGCAACAGGTGTCGATGAGTATCCGCGATGAAAAAGACGGTCGGGATATTCCGGCACACGGGTTGGATGCGGTAAAAGATATAATCAAAGAGAAAGTCGGGTTGGATCGGGATCAGTTTCTGCGAACCATTATGCTGGCGCAGGGCCAGTTCGACAGTTTTTTGTCCTCTGCCAACAAGGAGACCCGATCGCAGATTTTGGAGCAGACCACCGGTACGGACATTTACGCGGAAATCGGCAAAGAAATTTACAATCGAAAGTCCGCGAACGAGAATGCGGCAAATTTGGCAAAACAAGCATTGGATCAGCTAAAATCGCAGCGGCTGACCGACGAACAGCGTCTGTCCAATGAATCGCGGCTGGCGACATTGGACGCGGAGATGAAAAGCGGCAACGAACGGTTGGCGCAACTTTCTGGATTGTTGATGTGGTTGCGGGAGCGTGACCGGATATTGGCGGAAAGACGGCTTTTGGACGCTGACGCGGCGGATTTGGAACGGGATAAACTCGCGGCGCAACCGCAGCTGTTGCGGTTGGTAACGGCAAACCGGGCGTTAAAGTTTGACCGCGAGTACCGTGATTTGTCGCATTTGCGTGACAATGCGGTCAGACTTGAAAAGGAACGGGAAAAGCGCGAGGAGGCGTTGATACAGATTCGGCAACGCAAGGCAAAGGCGGAAGCCGACCTTGAAAAAATGCAACAAGCGTTCAACGATTGCCAGAGCCGGGAACAGATGATGCGTCCAAAGTTTAACCTCGCCAGAGAGTTGGACGCAAACCTCGCCGAAGCTTTGAAGCGGCGGAATGCCGCCCGCAAGGAAGTGGATTACGATGCCGGGGAGGAAAGCAAAATTTCCGAAAATATCCGCAAGTCGAAGAATGCTTTGAATGAAAATGCGGAGATTCGAAAATGGGTCGCCGCCGCTCTTCGCCATGAGGCATTGCCTGCGGACAAAATAAACGGGCCGGAGGTATCCCTGTGCCGGGAGTTTGTGCGCGAATTGGAACGAAAGTCCCAAGCTGAGCTGAAGTTGAATGAGGTTAATGATTTGTTCAACCAAGCCAAAGCTGCGGCGGAAGCGGTTCGCGCCGAGTTTTCCGCGCGTTTCCAAGATTTGGAAACGCTGGTTAAAAAAGCGCGGGAAGCGCGCGATTTTGCAAAAGAGATTGAAGGGCTGGAGGAAAAGCGCGGACGGTTGCGGGATGGGGTTCCCTGTCCTTTGTGCGGTTCGGTTGACCATCCCTACTGCCGGGGAAATGTTCCCGAGCTGTCGAAGCAGGAACGGGATTTGCAAGAAGCGGAAAAACTACGCGACGATTTGATGGCGCGCAAAAATCAAGCTGAGGCCAAGGAAAATTTTGTCCGCAATCAATGCGACGACCAGCGTCAAGCGCTTGACGCCATCGAAAAATCGATTGAGTGCAAAAGCCGGCAGTTGTTGGCGCAGCAGAAACATTTGGAAGAAACGTCGGCTGAGTTGCAGCGCGATTGCAGCGAGCAGGAGTTGCGGTTGCAGGAACTGAAGACCCGCCGGGAAGAAAAGCAGGCGGCGCTTGCTAATGACGAAGCGGCGTGTCAGGAACTGGAGAAACAGCGGCGGGATTGCGGGGTAAACGGGGATGTCGCGACTGCCGAGAAAAATTTGTCTAACGAGCTGGAGTCAGTCCGTGAAAAACACCAATTGGCGCAGCGGCAGCTGGCGCAGGCGGAACAGGCGAAAAACAACGGGGAAAACGAGTTGGCGGAGGCCGCCGAGGGATTGGTTGCCGCGAAAAACGATGCCCAAAACGCGGCGGCAGAATTTTTGGAAGCGATTCAAAAAGAGGGGTTCGCGGATGAAACCGTATGGCGGGAAGCCTGCTGGAGCGAACCGGAAATAAAACGCGCCGATGCGGTAAAACAGGCTTTGTCCAACCGCGATTCGGCGCTGTCCGGTCGCCGGGAGGCTTTAGCGGCGGCATCCAATCAAAACGCGCTTGCCGCTCCGGCGGACCGGGAAACGGCGGAACGGGTTACCGCCGAGGTGGAAAAGGAATTCGCCGCGCTGTCGCAAAACCTGCAAGACAAATCATCCGAACGCGGGAAGATAAGCGAGGCGTTACGCTTTAACGCGAGCCTGGATAGCGACATCGCGCGAAAGCAAAAGGAGTATGAAGAGCTTGATAAAATTAAAAAGGATTGGGATACGTTAAACAAATATCTGGGCGGGAAGGACGGGAAACAGTTCAAGTCGTACGCGCAGGGGCTAACCTTGGCCAGACTGATCAAATATGCCAACCGCCATTTGGATAAAATGACGTGGGGCAGGTATCAGATGGTATGGTCGGGCGGCGGTGGCGACGGCGACAAACTGCTGCCGTTGATTGACGACCGGGCGTTGTCGCAAGTACGTTCGGTGGACAACCTGTCCGGCGGTGAACGGTTTCAGGTTTCCCTGTCCCTGGCTTTGGGACTGTCGGAGTTGTCGGGTCAGCGGCTGAAAGTGGATTCGCTGTTTTTGGACGAAGGCTTCGGCACGTTGGACGAACAAACCTTGGACACTGCCATCCAAACTCTGGAAGGTATCCAGCAGGGCGGGAAACTCATCGGGATTATTTCCCACGTTTCGGAGCTCGAACGGCGGATACCGGTTCAGATTACCGCCGAAAAAATCGGCGGCGGCGTCAGCAGTTTGACTGGGGCAGGGGTGACCCGTCGGTAGGCGAAGCGGCGCGATTTTTCGATTTTTCTCCGTTTGGGCTTGCTTTTCCCAAGCACTTATAGTAAATTACTTACTTTCTCAACCGGCATGGGCTGTCGAGTGGCAGTGTGCCATGCGGAAGCGAAGGCGATGCGCAACAGGGCGCGCGCCAAAGCGGATTAACCCGGGCGACGGGCGCAAGAGGCGTCGGTCTCCCAAAAAGTTAGGATTACAGTAATGGAAATGCCTGTTTCGAGCACCACTGGGCTCACTCTTAAGGACCTGCTGGACGCGGGTTTGCACTTCGGCCACCAGACTAAGCGCTGGAACCCCAAGATGAAACCCTACATTTTTGACAAGCGCAACGGGATCCACATCATTGATTTGACCCAGACCGTGCCGATGCTTGAAACTGCCGCCAAGTTCCTGCGGGACACCGTGCTGGAAGGCAAGAAGATTCTCTTTGTGGCCACCAAGAAGCAGTCTCAGGAAGTGGTCAAGGCCGCCGCGATTGAGTGTGGCCAGTATTACATGACCGAGCGTTGGCTCGGCGGTACCCTCACCAACAACGAGACCATCCGCAAGAGCGTGAAGCGCATGCGCCAGATTGAGACGATGGGCCGCAACAACAACGGCGTCCTGTCGGTCCACAAGAAAGAGGCCTCCTGCCTCCGCCGCGAACTCGACAAGCTTCAGCGTAACCTCAGCGGCGTGGCCGATATGGAGCGCATGCCCGGAGCGTTGTTCATTGTGGACATCTGCCGCGAGCAGAACGCCGTCCGCGAGGCGCTTCGCCTGAAGATTCCGGTGGTCGCGCTGGTCGATACCAACGCCAATCCGGATCCGATCGATTACGTGATTCCCGGCAACGATGACGCCGTGCGCGGCATCAAGCTTATTGTTGACGCTTTGGCTAAAGTGGTCAAGACTGCGGACGAAGAGTATTCCCGCGTCGCGGCCGAGAAGCTGCGTCAGCGCGAGGCCGAGCAGGCCGCCCAGGAAGCCCAGGAGCGCGCCGCCCGCAAGCAGCGTAAGGACGCGGCCAAGGCCGAGGGTATGAAGATGGCCCAGGACAAACTGCGTGAAAGCCGCAAACGCGCCGCCAAGGCCAGCGAAGCCGCTGCTGAAACCGCAGAAGCCGCCCTCGAGGCCGCTCCTGAAGCGCCGGCGCCTGCCGCTGAATAAAACCGAATCGGAACAACACCTAGAAAGGATTTTTGACATGGCTATCACCGCTAAAATGATTAACGATCTCCGCCAGTTGACCAACTCCGGCATTATGGACTGTAAGAAAGCCCTCACGGAAACCAACGGCGATGTCGAGGCTGCGATCAAGATTCTTCGCGAGAAGGGCTTGGCAATTCAGGTTAAGCGCGCTGACAAAGAGTCCAAAGAGGGCGTGATCAAGGCGCTTTCCGCCGCCGACGGTAAGACCATCGCGATGGCCGAAGTCAACTGCGAGACCGACTTTGTTGCCAAGACCGACAACTTCCAGAACTTCGCCGCGGCGGTTACCGCCAAGGTGCTGGAGATCGGCGAGGATTTGGGCGATTCCATGAAGGAAGAGCACATGACCATCTGCTCCCAGACCGGAGAGAACGTGAAGATTCACCGCGCCGCGCGTTATATCCAGAGCGGTACCGGCATCGTCACCTCTTACATCCACATGGGCGGCAAGGTCGGCGTTCTGGCCGAGGTTACCTGCGGCAAGCCGGAAACGGCGGCGAATGCGCTGTTCTCCGAGTTCGTCCACGATGTGGCGTTGCAGATTGCCGCGGCGGCCCCGCGTTTCATCTGCTCCAGCGAAGTTCCCCAGGCCGACATCGACGCCGAGCTGGAAATTAAGCTCAACGCGATGAAGGAACAGAAGGGCAAGCTTCCTCCGGAGAGCGCGCTTCCCGGCATCAAGATGGGCATGGTGAACAAGTTCTATTCCGAAATCTGCTTGCTTGACCAGCCGTTCATCAAGAACGCCCCCGGCGAGAAGACCACCATCAAACAGTTGCTTGAGAAGGTCTCCAAGGAAATCGGAGACGAGATCAAGATCGCCCGTTTCACCCGCTTCCAGTTGGGCGCGAAATAGGCATCCCACGGTTTGATGCGATTATCCAAACCCCGCCCGCGCCCGCGTGGACGGGGTTTGTCTTAACCGGCAAGCAGCATGAGAGTCGGAGTTGTTGGATTGAGGAGATGATATGAGCCAAAACAATGACCACGGGGAGTGTTCCCCTTCCGCATGCAGTACGTGTTCGCATGCTTCGGGCTGTCCTTCCGCCAAAGCGCCGGCCGGCGACCCGGACGCCAAACTTAAATCGCGTCTTTCCAAAATCCGCCGCAAGGTGGTGGTGATGTCCGGCAAGGGCGGCGTGGGCAAAAGCACCGTCGCGGTGAATCTGGCGATGTCCGCCATGTTGGCCGGCCAGCGCGTGGGTTTGCTCGACATCGACCTGCACGGGCCAAGCGTCCCGACCATGTTGGGGCTGGAAGGCCGCCGGCTGGAGGCCGATGACCAAGGGATCATTCCGATCAGTTTGGGCGGGTTGTCGGTTATTTCCACCGGTTTTCTGTTGAGCGATCCCGACGCGCCGGTGGTTTGGCGTGGTCCGGTGAAAATCGGCGTGATCCGCCAGTTCCTCGAAGAGGTAAACTGGGGAGACTTGGATTTGCTGGTGATTGACGCTCCGCCCGGTACCGGCGATGAGCCGCTGACGGTGTGCCAGCTGATTCCCGACCTTGACGGCGCGGTGATTGTGACCACGCCGCAAAAGGTTGCCGCCGTGGACGTCCGCAAATCGGTCTCCTTCTGCCGGGAACTCAACCTTCCGGTATTGGGGGTGGTGGAAAACATGAGCGGGTTCGTTTGCCCGCATTGCGGCCAGGTGGTTGACATTATGAGCCGCGGCGGCGGCCAGAAATTGGCGGAATCGATGGGCGTGCCGTTTTTGGGCGCGGTGCCGATCGACCCCGCCATTACGGCTTCCGGCGATTCCGGCCGGGCGTTTGTTGAATCGACCGACGTCACTCCCGCCGCACAGGCGTTTCGCGACATTCTGGCGAAACTCAATTTCTAACCAGCGAGGCCGACGTGGGTTTCTTGCCGACCGTTCCGTACACCGCGATTCTAGCCAACGGCGATTTCCCCCAAGCGCCGGAGCCGTTGACCGCTTTGCGGAAGGCTCGGAGAATCGTGTGCTGCGATGGCGCGGCGGATGTCCTGGCGGCGCAAGCGCCGGATTTGTCCGCCGCGTGGGTGGTGGGCGATCTTGACAGCCTGTCGCCCGAAACCCGCGCCAAATACGCCCCGAGGCTGCGCAAGGTCTCGAACCAGGATACCAACGACCTTGCCAAGACTTTTGCCTTTTGTCTTTCCCGCCGTTGGCTGGACGTGGTTTTTCTCGGTATTTCCGGCAAACGCGAAGACCACACGCTGGGCAACCTTTCGCTGCTGGTGGATTTCGCGCGGGCGGCGCGGATTACGGCGTTAACCGACCACGGTATTTTCACCCCGTTGCTCAGTTCGGCACATTTCGTTTCCTTCCCCGGCCAGCAGGTCTCGATCTTCTCCTTCGAGCCGGGATTGCGGGTTTACGCCGAAGGCTTGAAATGGCCTTTGGACCAAGTGCCATTTACCCGCTGGTGGCAGGCGGCGTTGAACGAATCGCTGGGCGACAGTTTCCGGCTGACTTTTGAGGGCGGACCGTTGCTGGTGTTCCAAACGTATGCGGGGAAACAATGAGAAAAGCGTGGATTTCGCCGGCCGCCGGAGCGTGGTACCAAAACAGCCGCATGACGCTTGAATACGACATGGAACATTTCAAGCGGGAAATTTCCGTTCTGCGCAAGCGCAACATTTGCGCGGTGGTGGTGCCGCATGCGGCTTACCGTTTCTCCGGTAAAACCGCGGCCCGGGTGTATTTGCGGCTTGACGCCCGCCAGTACGATCGTATCGTCATTCTCGCGCCCAGCCATTTCGAGGAGCTTCGCAACCAGATTAGCGTGCCAGACGCCACCCATGTGATTACCCCGCTGGGGGAACTCCGCATGGATCTGGTCTGGCTGCGCCGGTTGCGGGAATTGCCGTTCGTTACCCATCTGCCGTCAGCCCACACCCGCGAACACAGCGACCAGATTCAGCTTCCGATGATCCAGTCCTATGTCTCGCGCCGGCTCCCGGTGGCGTGCCTGATTTGCGGCCAGTTCGACGCCCATACGCTTTTGGAGACCGCCGAGGCTTTGCGGCCGCTGGTCGATTCCCGCACCCTTTTGGTGGTGAGTTCCGATTTTACCCATTTCGGCGCGAATTTTGGAGATTTGCCCTCTTTGCCGTCCGCCGCCACTTTGGGCCACGAGGGCGGCGACAACGGCAATATGTTCGAGCTTTTCGCCTCCGGCAACCTCAAGGATTTCATGCGCTACCTAAAGTATCTGGGGCACCGGCTCTGCTCACGCGACCCGCTTCCGTTGCTGATGGCGTTGATGCCGCAAGGGGCAAAAGTGTCACGGATCGGGGACAGCGCGCCCGAAGGCACCCAGTACGCCGGAGCTTGGGTGGAGGGCCAATGGCCAGTCCCGCCCTATGTGCCCGCCCGTCCGATCTCCCCCGTTAACCCGAAAGGAACCAATCCATGTCCGAAGCAAAACTGAACAAAGAATACGCGCTGCGGTTGATCGGCGTTGGTGTGCTGATGTGGGCAATTTGCGCTTGGTCGATTTATGACGGCCACGTGGCGTGGCCCCGCGAAAACCTCGTCATGGATGACACCCGACCAATCCTGCTCTCCACCAATATGACCGCCGAGGCTTGGCTCTCCACCGAGAACGGGCCTTCGATGCTGACCCGCGCGTTTGCCTTCAAAAAACACCGTGTTCCCTCCAAGCTGGTCAAGAAAGTCAGCGGGCTGGTGCTTTCCGATCAGGTAACAGAAAACCGCGAACAGCGGCGCGTGGAGTTGAACCAGCAGCTTCAGGAGGTTTTTAAATCCCCGGTTTACTCTTCGCATGATCTTGGCGGCCAGGACATTCAGGCGGTTGCCACCTTTCTGTTGGGTTTGTTCGCCATCGCGGCGGTCGCCCTGAAAGTCGGCAAGAAATTTTCCGCCGACGAATCCGGCCTGCACGGCAGCGGTTTCGGTGGTGACATCGCCTATGCCGACATCATCGGCATCGAATGGGCGAAATGGGATGACAAGGGAATCGTGGATTTGATGGTCAAACCCGCCCGTAAGATTCGGTTGGACGCATGGCACTTTTCTGGGATAACCGGTATTGTGGATGAGATTAAAGCCCATCGCCCCGACCTTGCCCCTAAAGCCGCCGAATAACCACCCCGATGGAAAATTCAAGCCCAGGCCAAAATGTTTGCCGATCAAGGCTTGCTCCCAGCCCCACCGGCGCGCTGCATCTTGGCAACGCCCGCACATTCTTGATTGCGTGGCTCAGTGCGCGTAGCCGGGGCGGCACACTGGTGGTGCGTATGGAGGACCTTGACCACCCCAAAAACAAACCGGGCGCGGCGCGTCAGGCGTTGGAAGATTTGCGCTGGCTGGGGTTCGATTGGGACGAGGGGCCGGATTGTGGCGGACCGTTCGCACCATACACCCAAACCGAGCGGATTGAACTGTATGCCGCCGCGCTGGAGCAGCTTCGCGCCCAGGGGCTGGTTTACCCGTGCGTTTGTTCCCGCCGCGATGTCGAGGCCGGCCAATCCGCCCCCCACGCCGAGGACGGTATGTTCTATCCCGGGATTTGTCGCGGACGGTTCCCCGATTATGCAACCGCCCAATCGGCACTTCCGCCCGGACGTATCCCCGCTTGGCGGTTTAAAGTCCCCGACGGCGAACGGATCGGTTTCACCGACGGTTTTGCCGGATACTATTCTGCGGTGGTTAGCGAGTCCTGCGGCGATTTTGTTCTTGCCCGCCATCCGTTAGGTGCCGGATATATGCTGGCCGTGGTGGTGGACGATGCCGCGATGGGCATCACCGAGGTGGTACGCGGCGACGATCTGTTGCCCGCCACCCCCCGGCAATTACTTGTTTACCGGGCGTTGGGGTTGACCCCGCCCCGGTTTTTCCATGTTCCGCTGGTGGTAGGGCCTGACGGCCGGAGATTGGCCAAGCGGCACGGCGACACCCGGATTAGCGCCTATCGCGAAGCCGGGATTCCGCCCCAACGGGTAATCGGTTTGCTCGCCCGCTGGTGCGGTTGGGCAAAACCCGACGAGGAACTGTCGCTGCACGACCTATTGCCGCGCTTCTGCTGGGATACGCTGAACCGACAAACCGTCATAGCCCGTCCCGACGAAATCCGGCTGTAATCTTCGTAAATCCATCTTAAACTTTTCCTCTGCGTCATAAACAAATCGGACGCTGCTGGCGGAAAATAGTGCCATATCGTTTTTTGTGTTTGAACCAAGGCGTTTTTTTTAATAAAATATTAATCAGTTGATTATTAAAGGAGGTTTGTTTAATGTTAACGCTGTTGGATTGGTTGATGATTCTCGGGTATTTCGGGCTGTTGGCTGCGGTGGTTTTCTTCACGCACCGGAAGCAGGAGACGAGCCAGGATTTCTTCCTCGGCGGACGTACGGTGGGATGGCTGGCGATCGGTGCCTCCATCTTCGCGTCGAACGTCGGGTCGGAGCACTTGATCGGTCTGGCGGGGCAGGGGGCTTCCAGCGGTCTGTCGATGGCCCACTGGGAGTTGCACGCTTGGGTCCTGATTCTGATGAGTTGGGTATTCCTGCCGTTCTATTACAAGAGCGGGGTTTACACCATGCCGGAGTTTCTGGAACGCCGCTTTGGCGCGCGGGCGCGATGGATCCTCTCGTTGGTCTCGCTCGCGGCCTATGTCCTGACCAAGGTTTCGGTGACGGTCTTCGCCGGCGCGCTCTTCTTTGAGGTGATGTTGCCCGAAGTCCAGCTCACGATTGGCGGGACGGTGATCTCCAGTTTCTGGATCGGTGCCTTCACCACGGTTACCCTCGCGGGTATCTACTCCTGCTTCGGCGGATTGCTGGCGGTCGTCTATACCGAACTGGTGCAGACCGGCCTCATCCTCGCCGGTTCCATCGCCGTGACGCTCTTCTCGTTATCCAAACTCGGCGGGGTGGAAGGCGGGACACTCTTTAACGGCTGGGCCGTGTTGAAGTCAACCCTGAAGGCCGATCCGCAGATCGTTGAGGCGTTTTCCCTGTGGCATCCGCTCTCCCACCCCACGTTGCCGTGGCTGGGCGTGCTGATCGCCTCCGTCACCATTGGTGTATGGTATTGGTGCACGGACCAGTTCATCGTGCAGCGGTCGCTCTCCGCGAAGAATCTTCGCGAGGCGCGGCGGGGTACCATCTGGGGCGGCGCCCTGAAGCTCTTCCCGGTTTTCATCTTCCTTGTGCCGGGTATGCTGGGCTACGCGCTGTATAAGCACGGTCTGATCAATATCCCGGTGGAGAACGGCGCCCTCGCCGGCGACAAGATCTTCCCGACCCTCGTGCAGTCGCTTTTGCCTTCCGGTTTTCGCGGACTGGTCGTGGCCGGTATGATCGCCGCGCTAATGAGCTCGCTCGCCAGCCTCTTCAACTCCGTCTCCACCCTCTTCACGGTGGACGTGTACAAGAAACTGAAACCCGAAACTTCTGAGCGCGAATTGGTGCATGTCGGGCGGCTCTCGACTATCACCATCACGGTGTTGGGTATCATCTGGGTCCCGATCATGAAAGCTATCTCCTCCGGCGGCCTGTACCAATACATCCAGAGCGTGCAGGGCTTCCTCGCTCCGCCGATCGTGGCGGTCTTCCTCGCCGGCCTTTTCTGGAAGCGGTGCAACCTGCGCGGCGCGGTTTGGGGACTCTCCCTCGGCTTCATCCTCGGCATGGCGAAACTGACGGTCAATTCGGCTTGCGCGAAGAGCGGTCCGGCTTTCCTTCAGGCGATCGCCAAATTCCAGGACTTCTACTTCTCCGGGTTGCTGCTGGCCCTCTCGTTCGTGATCATCGCTGTCGCGTCCTACAGTGCGCCGCCGCCTGCGCGCGAGCAGCTCGAAGGGCTTAACTACAGTTGTCTGGACGAGTCGTTCAAGGCTGAAAACCGGGCCAGCTGGAATTGGGTCGATGTCGTCGGCTCCGCATTCGTCATCGGCATGGTGATCGCCGCCTACGCTTATTTCTGGACTTGGTTGAAATAGCTGCGGGCGCGGTGTTTTTTATCGAGTGTTTTTGTTGTTAAATTGTGAAAGGAATTTGGACAATGGTAAACCAACCGTTAGTTAAATTGGGCATCGTGGGTGTCAGTCGCGACTGTTTCCCGGCATCGTTGACCAAAAAACGTATGGCGGCTTTGATGGCAGAGGTCAAAAAAGCCAAACTCAAGGGAGTGGTCGATTGTCCGGTGATCATTGAGAACGAGGCGGACTCGCTCAAGGCGCTGGAGTGGGCGAAGGCCGAAGGCGTCAACGCGGTCTGCGTGTTTCTCGGTAACTTCGGACCCGAGGGTCCGACCACCATGTTTGTGCAGAAATTCGGCGGCCCCGCGATGGCCATCGCGGCGAAAGAGGAAAACCGGGCGGTGCTGGCCTCCGACCGCGGCGACGCGCTGTGCGGAATGCTAAACTTTTCGTACAACGTGGGGTTGCGCCGTCTGAAGGTTTACATTCCAGAATATCCCAACGTCACCGCCAAAGAGGGTGTGGCTGAGCTTCGCGACTTTATCGCCATAGCCCGCGTGGTGATCGGGATCCGCAATCTCAAGGTGTTCGGGTTCGGTCCGCGCCCGTACGATTTCCTGGCCTGCAATGCCCCGATCCAGCCGCTGTTTGATTTGGGAATGAACGTGCAGGAAAACTCCGAGCTGGATTTGCTGGAGGCGTTCCAAAAAGCCAAGAACAAGACCAGCGAGATCAACGCGGTGGTGGCGGACATGAAAAAGGAATTGGGCAAGCACTGCCCGTATCCCGATCTGTTGCCGCAGCTTGCGCAGTTCGAGGTGGCGCTGCTCGACTGGTACTCCAATAATCTCGGCGCCTCCCAGTACGGGGTTTTCGCCGACAAGTGCTGGCCGGCGTTCCAGACCAGCTTCGGATTTGTGCCCTGCTATGTCAACTCCCGCCTGACCGGGCGCGGCATCCCCGTCTCCTGCGAGGTGGACATTTACGGCGCCGTTTCGGAATTCATGCTGGAGTGCGCCACCGAGAAGGCCGCCACGCTGCTCGACATCAACAACTCGGTGCCGGATGACATCCTCCCGAAGGGCATCAACCTGAAGGGCGCCACCAAGCGCGACCTGTATATGGGCTTCCACTGCGGCAACACCTGCTCATCGTGCCTCAAGCAGTGCGCAATGAAGTACCAGCTGATTATGAACCGCGGTCTGGAGGGCGGCAAAACGCCGGTTATCACCCGCGGCACACTGGAGGGGCAGATTAAGGCCTCGCCCACCACGATGTTCCGTTTGCAGTCGAACAGTGATTCCAAACTCGTCTCGTATGTGGCGGAGGGGCATTTCCTCGATGTCAATCCCTGCTCCTTCGGCGGCATCGGCGTGGCGGCGATCCCCGGGTTCGCACGCTTCTACCGTCATGTCCTGATCGGCAAGCGGTTCCCGCACCATGGCGCGTTTGGTTTCGAGCACGTCGGCAAGCAGATGTTCGAGGCGCTTAAGCTCTTGGGCGTGGAGGACATCAACGCCCCGAAGCTCAACGGCGAACTTTATCCCGGAGAAAACCCCTTCGCGGTGTAAGCCATGCTTGAGGCGCTGAAAGAAGAAGTTTGGCGGGCCAACCGCCGATTGGTCGAATCCGGTCTCGTGGTTCTCACTTGGGGGAACGCGTCCGGGTTTGACCCCGGCAGCGGCTTGGTCGCCATCAAACCCAGCGGGGTCGATTACGACGTGATGGCCCCACAGGACATGGTGGTGGTGGATCTGGACGGCAGGGTGGTGGAAGGGACGCTCAACCCGTCGAGCGACACCCCCACGCACCTTGAGTTCTACCGCAATTTCCAAGGCGTCCGCGGGGCGGTGCACACCCATTCGGTGGAGGCAACCGCCTGGGCGCAGGCGTGCCGCGAGATACCGTGCTACGGCACCACCCACGCCGACCAGTTCCACGGCCCGGTGCCGGTGACGCGCTACCTTACCGCGGAAGAAGTCGCGGAGGCGTATGAGTTAAATACCGGTAGGGTGATCGCGGAGCTTTTCCGGGACAAGGACCCGCTGGCGCAGCCCGGCGTGCTGGTGGCCGGCCACGCCCCGTTCACCTGGGGGAAAAACCCGATGAAGGCGGTGGAAAACGCCATCGCCCTGGAGGCGATGGCCCGCATGGCGAGGTTGACCGAGGCGGTGCGGATGTCCGAACCCGTCCCGCCGCTGCCGGATTATATCTTGGAGAAGCACTACCAGCGCAAGCACGGCCCCAACGCCTACTACGGCCAGAAAAAATGAATCGCACATCCCCAGAAGTGCTCGACTATTATGACGAGGAGGTCGTGCGCAGAACTGTTGAGAAGTATGGCTACGGCGAGAGGGAGGCGCTTGAACTTTTCTTGTCATCCAAGACATATCAGATGATGACGAATCCCGATATGGCGATGTGGCAGTTCGGCCCAGGAGGCATATTAAGCATTTGTGAGAGCGAGAGGATAACAGGTTCGCCGCTGAGGTCGGCGTATCTCAGGATGGATTGACATGAGCAAGGGATTCCGATTCTTCATCTATCTGCTCGAACGTTACGCCGAACATCTTGACGTGACGGCGGATGTCGCATACAGGCGGCTGGCGGAGCGCGGGCTGGTCGATTACGCAATCGGCATGTACGAGCTTTACCATACCGAAGCGTTGGAGAACGCCTTTGCCGACCTTGATCGTAAAATGGCTAGCGCCTAGCCGCCGCCGGATTAAGAAAAAGCATTAGCGGTTATCGTTTCATATTTAAATTACGATTCATTGCTTTGGATAGTTCTTTAACAACTCGTCATAGATGTCTTTCATTTTCCATTCCGTACCTCTCCACTTTGTGAAGATGTCTAACGAACAAGACCTCCCGACGTGATGGTATTTCCCTTTCGCCATAGTCAAATTGTTTTGAATTACACGTATAGTCGCGTCAGACAAATAGGGCGAGAAATCCCAAGATTGCCGCGCGTCATATTGAATAACATATTCGTTCGGATTCGCTACGTAATACTGTGGAACCATATGCACCTTAATGCTTCGTGCATTGAACTCATCTGTCATCACTCCGACGAAATCGTTGACAATGACTTTTGGGTTGTTTATAACAAAAACGTCTTTCAGCCCTGCATCAAATGGCAAAGCTTGAACCTTATACGAATTGCACCCTACGGCTCCAAAAAACAGCACAACAAAAAATGGTAGGTATTTTCTCATATTAAACTCCTTTTTCCCGATAGCATCCCTATTCGTCTCCAGAAACTAACACGTAGTGTCGTAATTGAGATGGTGTTTTGGGTAACAGACCCATTGCCATGGAAACAAATCTCTCAAACAACAATGGCAGTATACGCCATCCTGTAGCGGATTGCAATAGGATATTATTGCAATCCGCTATTCATCTCGCGATTCGTCAAGTAGAAAAGAC
>DBXY01000004.1:192-8661 GCA_002309765.1 Verrucomicrobia bacterium UBA1200 | reverse complement strand
GTTCCGCGGGTTGCGGAAGTGGTCCAACACCTTTTCACTGTAATCCCACATCTCTTACTCTCCACAAACGTGAAGGCCACCGATCGTCATCGGACACGGTCGATGGCCCTCGAATCGGTCAAACGGGATCAATGCTTGAAGCTGCGCTGTCCGGTGAAGACCATCGCGACACCGGCGTCGTTGCAGCAGTCGATCACATCCCAGTCCCGGATTGCGCCGCCGGGCTGGACGATTGAAGTGATGCCTTCGTTGATGCCGACCTCTGCGCCGTCGCGGAACGGGAAGAAGGCGTCGCTGACCATCGCGCAACCGGGCAGTCCGCCCTTTTCGGCCTTGGTCTGCTCGTCAATCTCTTGACGGAACTTCTTGCCTTCCTCGCCAAACTTAAGGATCAGCTCGTTGTACGGGGTACCGTGCTTGCACCAGGAAATCCAGTCGGCATGCTTGCGGTACGCCTTGTCGCGCGCGATCTCCGCCACGCCCACCCGGTCTTGCTCGCCGGTGCCGATGCCTACGGTCGCCCCGTCCTTGACGTACAACACCGAATTGCTGGTCACGCCGGCCTCGACCAACCAACCGAAGATCAGGTCTTCGCATTCTTTTTCGGTCGGCAAGCGTTTAATGCGGTGCACGGTTCCGTCCTTTTGGACGCACTCGGCCGGAATCAGCTGCGCCGGAGTGCGCGCTTCCGGGACGAACGACCACTGGGCGACGATACCGCCGTCGATAAGCGACTTGAAATCGACCACCCGTTGGGCGACGAATTTCTGAAGGTTGGCCATGTTGCCGATCCGCATCACGCGGAGGTTCTTCTTGGTCGCGAACAGATCCATCACGCCGGGCGCGAATTCCGGTGCCACCACCACCTCGGCATAGTTCTCGATAATTTGGCGGGCGGTTTCCAAATCGACCTCGCGGTTCAGCGCGATCGCCCCGCCGAACGCCGCCAGCCGGTCGGCTTTGTTGGCGCGGAAATAAGCGTCGGCCAGTGTCTCGCCCAACGCAACACCGCACGGGTTGTTGTGCTTCACGATTACCGCGCAGGGCTTGTCGGTGAGATAACGCAAAATGTTCAATGCGTTGTCGGCATCGGTAAGGTTGGTTTTTCCCGGATGCTTGCCGGACTGCAGCAACTCCGGATCGGACGCCAACGGCTGGTTGGGGTCGATGCTAACCACTTCGCCCAACGCCAGATTGCCGTTGACCAGTTTGTAAACCGCCGCCTCCTGGCCGGGATTCTCGCCGTAGCGCAAGCCTTTGTTTTCGCCGTTGATAACCCACGAAACCTTTTCATACCGTAAGGTTTGACGCTTGTCGCCATCAATGAACGATATCTCCATCTGCGGAGTGAAATGGTCGTCCATAATCGTCTTGTAAGCGGCCTTCAAATCAATCGCCATGACAAAACCCCTTCCTGATTAAAATCGCCAAAACATGAAACAATCCTGTTTCACCTTCACAAGCAGTATTAAACCAAAAAACGGCGCAAAACGGAAGCATTTTTTGCCGGGTGGCTGAAAGAAAATGGGGTATCTCCGCAATTCCCCCAATCATATCGGGTTTACGAAACCGCCACAACAACTGAAAGGATTAAAACCACAGACTTACACGGACACGCGACGCTTACGCTTGCGTCTTCACAAAATAAGGCAACCCCGCCATCAGTGCCGAGCGCGGGAATGTACATGAGGATAAATTTAGAGTACCACCCAACATTGTAACGCGGTTCCTGTCGACCGGTTTTTCATTCGTCCGCCCCGTTATTCCGCTTTTCCTCCGGCAGGTTGAGCGTGTGCGCCTCTTTTTCGAGACGCCTTATTTCCAGAGAACACCGACGGACCGTTTTCCCCGATTCGCTTAACTGTTTTCTATACGCCTCGGTAGCCCGATCCACTTTATCCTTGGGCTTTCCTTTCATACGCGCCTCGGTTTCGCTGATTTTTTGCCGCAGATCCGCATTGACCTTACGCGCATTTCGGATTTCGTCATTTAACGCATTTCGCTGATCACAATTCCTGCGTCGAGCTTCCATGTCCGGCCTCGGCGCGTACCTGTGTTCCACCAACAACGCGCGCAAAGCATCCTCTCTCAATTCGGAATAAAATCCGTCCGTCCTCCCGTCCCGCTCCAGCTCCCGCCCCCCGTAGGGATTGATACGGGCAGAAGTGAAAGTAAAGTCCCAATGGGTTAGCGGGGGCGATGTAACCCGCAGATCATTAATTTCGAACGGGATCATAACGTAAACAGGCGGATTGCGAGTTTTCAGGTAAAGAGTAAAGGACTTCTGGGTTATTGTCTCTTGCGAAACCTCGACGCGTGCGACGTAACCAGTGGATGGGGCGGTGAAACGTCGGTCGGTTGTGGCAATCAGCCCGCAGTTTGCGTTAGTCGTCCAGAAAACCGTCTCCCAGCGTTGGATTTCCATATTATATCTAGCCGAAACAAGGAAGTCGTCGTATTCCCGTGTCTTAATGTGCCCCTGCAACGGCTTAAACAGGTCAACCGCAAACTCAAGAGCGCCACTTTCAATATACCGCGGTTCACTATAAGGGACCTCCAACAAGAACGACGCGGGCTCCGGTTTGCGCAAAACAATCTTGCGCGGATTGGATTTCGTATCTCTGGTTCCAGACAAGATATCGTAATCCGAATTTAGATATCCTTCAAACACGTAACCGTCTTTGCCTGCGCTTTTCAGGGTAACCATAGCCTTCGCGTTGAGACTTATCGCAGCCACCCCTTTGCCGTTACAAGGAAAACTCCCCGACGCGCTGCGGATTTTGCCGGAAAAGAGCCTCCCCTCAAACCAGTACGCCGACACCATCGCGCCGGGTATGGGAACCCCGCACTCGTCAACGACAAGCACATACGCGGTTTCGGCAAAAGCCGAACAAAAAAAAAGCATCGAAAGCAGGACGGAAGACCATTTGTACGTTTGGAAGCAACTCATTTTCGTATCTCCTTTAGAATGTTTTCCCAGATTATACACGTATCAATAATGTTAGAACGGAACTCAAAGCTGTGAGAATAATGGCTGCTGTCAAACCCATAAACAGACCCCTGTAGGTTAATGTTCTCTTTGAACACATCCGTCATATCCAGTTGCCCCACCGCCAAAGCGCGTGTGTATGCTATAAACGCGAACACGCACCACCTTGCCCTCAAGTCAGACGCAGGAAATATCTGCGCCCTGTCGATTCTCGTCACTGGATCGGGGTCAACCTGCCGATAGTAACCGCAGGCCGACTGGTCATATGTAAAATCATAAACCAAATCGTCGGGCTTAGTCGCATTATTCGCCACCCAAATGTTCAGCGCATAATCCATGCGGTTGTAGAAGTTCACCGTGCGGCCGAACTTGGGGATAATCCCGTGCAGGTATGGGGGGTCGATGTCCAAGCCGTTGGGGAAGTGCCCCTGGATGTCCGGTGAAGTGGCGCCCATGATCAACCGCCATAAATCCCCAAGCGATTTCGCCAGCCGGATTTCAAGTGAAAACACATCCAGCTGGTTGGTTACAGAGTCAGCCTGGAACGCCGTGTCGAAATACTGTGCGCTGATGGCGCTCTGCAGAGCGATGTACGTGACGCGGTTCGTGTTCTGGCTCTCGGTGTACGATATGCAGTTTAACGCCTCGCTAGCCACCACGTTCCCTTGGCTGTGGGCGACTATAGTCACTTTGCCCCATCCAGCCAGAAGCTCTGAGAGAAGAACGGCCGCCTTGGATGCGGACAGCCAGGCCCGGTGTTCGCTCCGGTCAAAGTGCGGGCCGTCAAAAAACGCTTCCAATATGCCGCTGAAGCCGTATTGCGCGGGCCAATGGAACGCCGCTACACGCCCCCTGTAACCTTGCCAGAATAACCGCTTGAACATTGTGTCCCGCCAGGCGCTCTTCTCCGCTTCGTCAACGTTCCACCCCAAAACAAGAAGCGTTACGTTCGTGCCACTGTTCCACGGCACTTCAACCGACGCGTGCGTTGGGTAGTATTCCCCGACGGCAACGTCCCATTCGTTGGTGACGGTTGCCAAAGTCAGCGGTGTGTGCGGTATCTCATAGGTGTCAGTGAACGCAGACGCGTCACGCAGCTCCACCGCCGTCGAAGCCTCAGCCAACACAATTTCGTCCAGTCGCACGCGGAACTTCAGAATGCCTTTGCCTTCGGTTTTGCCCTCGTAAAGGAAATGATTGTTTGCCAAAAACACGTAATCATCTCCCGAAACCGCAGTCCATGCATTGCCGACCGTCAACAAACGCGATTCCATCATTTGCTGATTGATGGCGGTGTAATCATTGGTCGCATTGATGTAAAACAAATCGGACTGCACGGCCTTGAACAGGTTTATCGATGGTATTCCGTCCGGTGATGAAGGGAACAACTTGAACTCATAAGTCAACCCTTCCATGTCGGTCAAGACATCGGGGACACGGATGTGCAGGCGGTCGAAATCCTCCAGATCGCGGTAACAGTAGTTGGTTTCAACGAAATCAACGACGTAATTGCGGTTGTACACGTATTCCACCGAACCGATCACATCGTCGTCGCAATTCGGGACGTTGTTGCAGTCGGATCGGTCGTCCTCATGGTACGACTCTTCGTTTTCCCTGTTGTGCAGCACGTCGTAGTCGTTGTTGACCCAAAACACTACGTTGGTGTCGTCGGGGTCGTCGAAGTTTATCTGCTGGTCGCGGGGGCCGCCGTCGCCGGCGACGCGGAGGTCGACCGCGGTGAACTTCAGCCGGGCGGCGCAGCCGCACCCGGCGTTGCCGCCGGACCCGGCGAACGACGCCACGATCTCGCCGGCCACCCCCGGCTCCGCCACGAGGTAATACAGACGGTTGGCCCCGTCGTTCGCGAACGCGGCCGGGGCGCCGCCCGACACGGCGGCGGCGTCAACGAGGTTGGTTTCCGAGTACAGCCGCGCCGCGCCGTTGGTGCACGACGCTATCGACACGCTGAAGTCGCCGCCCAGCCGGGTGCCGTTCTTAAGCAGCACCGCGCAGCGTTTCCGGGGTGTGACGCCCCAGCCGATCTCTGGCGGCATCTGCCGCACCAGCCGGAGGTCCCCGACGCCGACGCCGCCGTCGGCGTCCAGGTCCGGCACCAGCCGCAGGCCGAACACCGTGCAGTAGGTCACGGTGCCGCGGCCCGCGCAGTTTTCGCCCTGCCAGTCCCATGCCAGCTGCGCGTCGTTCTTGGCCAGGCTGCACCCGGTCCCCTCGATGTACACCGGGGCGTTGGGGTACGCCGCCAAGATCTGGCTGTCGGACTTGCAGGGCCCCTCATACACCGCCAGCCGTGTCGGGCTGCCGGACGACAGGCTGGCGTACTGGATCTTCGGGTGGTCCGGGCAGGGGCAGCACTCGGTGAAAGCCAGCGGGACGGATTTATTCATTTGTCCTCTTTGTCCTTTCGGCTTTCCTCCGGCAGGTTCAGCGTGTGCGCCTCTTTTTCAAGACGGATAAGTTCTTTTCGGTATTCGCGAAAAATACCATCGGTTTCTTTTATCCACTTCTGCTGTTTTTCATACGCCTTGTCGATTTTCGATTTCGGTTCGCCCTTCATTGATGTCTTTATCATCTCAATCTCGCGTCGAACCTGTGTGTCTTTCGTTCGAAGTTCCCGCATTTTTGTTAGTAGTTCATTTCGTTTTTTGTAATTCTGTAGCCGCGCATCAATGTCCGGAACCGGCGGGTACTTTCGCTCAACCAACAGCGCCCGCAGCGCCTCTTGCCGCAAATCATTGTGGATCCCGCCGGTCCTGCCGTCCCGCTCCAGTTCCCGCCCGCCGTAGGGGTTGATACGGGCTACGGTGTATTTAAAATCCCACAGCGGCCCTTGTAGCCCGACACTGCCCCTGGCCTCTAAATCATTCAGCCCAAAAGGGATCATAGCGTAAACGGCCGGAACCCGCGTCTTCAGATACAGGGTGAATGCCCGGTTGGTTATTGTCTCCTGGCTGACCTCAACTCGGTCGGTATAGCCGGAGGACGGAGCCGTGAAGCGCCGATCGGCCGTTGCAACAAGCCCGCAGTTCGCGTTGGTCGTCCAAAAAGTGGTAGTCCAGAATTGTCCGGTCTCGTTGAACACTGCGGAAACGAAGAAATCGTCATAAGCGTTTGACTCCGTTTGTCTGCGCAGCTTGCGGAACAAATCCACGCCGAATCCGATAGCGCCGCCTCTGGAACTTTGGATCCCCCCCCCCTCTAACTCGAGCAGGAACGATGCTGGCTCCGGCCTGCGCAACACCATGCGTCTCGGATTGGACTTTGTGTCTTTATCGCCCGACAGGAACGTACGGTCGCGGTTCATGTAACGTTCGTATATGTACCCGCCTTTATCGGCGCGGTCCGGCACAACCATTATCTTGCCGTTTAGCCTGATCGATGCCACCCCCCTGCCGTTGCAGGTGAAATTTCCCGACGCGCCGCGGATCTTGCCGGAAAAAAGCCTGCCCTCGAACCAGTACACTGACACAGTCGCGCCGGGTATGGGCGCCCCGCCGTCATCAACAACCTGCACATATGCAGTCTCGGCGGTGGCTGCACAATGGCAGGACACAATAAACAGCGCGATTAACCTTACAATCATGGCGATCCTCCTACACCGCTGATTTCCTCCAGAATTTCATGCCAAATACTGTGAGTGTCGATAATATTCGACCTGAACTCAAAACTGTGGTGGTAATGGGTGGTGTTTAACCCGTGGTTTTCCCCAAGGTCGTGGCATCTGCTGAACACGCCTGACATATCCAGCTGCCCCGACGCCAAAGCCCGCGTGTAGGCCACGAACGAGAACACGCACCACCTTGCCCTCAAATCGGACGCGGGGAATATCCGCGCCCTGCTGCTCCCAGTCGCCGGGTCAGGGTCAGTCTCCCGGTAGTACCCGCCGTCCGCATGGTCGTAGGAGAAGTCGTACGCCAGATTGTCCGGTTTTGACGCGTTGTTCGCCACCCAGATGTTCAGCGCGTAGTCCATGCGGTTGTAGAAGTTCACCGTGCGGCCGAACTTGGGGATGACCCCGTGCAGGTACGGCGGCTCGATGTCAAGGCCGTCCGGGAAGTGCCCCTGGATATCCGGCGACGTGGCGCCAGTGACCAGCCGCCACAAGTCCCCCAGCGATTTCGCCAGCCGAATCCTGAGGGAGAACACATCCAGCTGGTTGGTGACGGAAGTGGCCTGAAACGCCGTGTCGAAGTACTGTGCGCTGATGGCGCTCTGCAGAGCAATGTACGTGACGCGGTTCGTGTTCTGGCTCTCGGTATACGATATACAGTTTAACGCCTCGCTTGCAACCACGTTCCCCTGGCTGTGGGCGACCAACGCCACATTACCCCATTCGGCGAGAAGTTCTGAGAAGAGGACCGCCGCCTTGGATGCGGACAGCCAGGCCCGGTGCTCGCTCCGGTCAAAGTGCGGCCCGTCGGTGAGCGCGTCCAGCGCTCCGCTGAAGCCGTATTGCGCCGGCCAGTGGAACGCTGCCACGCGGCCCCTGTAGCCGTGCCAAAACAGCCTTTTGAACATCGTGTCCCGCCAGGCGCACTTTTCCGCTCCGGCGACATTCCACCCCAGAACAAGGAGGGTGACGTTTGTGCCGCTGTTCCATGGCACTTCGGCCGATGCGCGCACCGTGCTGAATTCCCCGACGGAAACGTCCCATTCGTTGGCATCGGTAGCCAGTGTCAACGGTGTGTGCGGGATTTCGTACGTATCGGTGAACGCGGACGCGTCGCGCAGCTCCACCGCCGCCGAAGTCTCCGACAGCACAATCCCCCCCAGCCGCGCCCTGAACTTCAGGGCGCCTTTCCCAGCAGACTTACCCTCGTATAAGTAAGACGCGAAACTGGTGCTGTTAAAAGATTTTGGCGATATCTCTGCCCATGCATTGCCGACCGTCAACAAACGCGATTCCATCATTTGCTGATTGATGGCGGTGTAATCATTGGTCGCATTGATGTAAAACAAATCGGTCTGCACGGCCTTGAACAGGTTGATTGCCGGACTTTCACCAGAAGACAGCGGGGCGAACTTGAACTCATAAGTAACGCCCTCTAAGTCTGCCAAGACATTGGGAATACGGATGTACAGACGGTCGAAGTCCTCAAGGTCGCGGTAGCAATAGTTTGTAGCCCCATTTTCCAAAACATAATTGCGGTTGTAAACATTCTCCACCGAGCCGATCACATCGTCGTCGCAGTTCGGGGTGACGCAGATGCCCTGGTTGTCGTCCTCGTGGTGCTCTTCTTCCTCGTAGTGCAGCACGTCGTAGTCGTTGTTGACCCAGAAGACGACGTTGGTGTCGTCGGGGTCGTCGAACCTGATCTGCTGGTCGCGGCTTCCGCCGTCGCCGGCGACGCGGAGGTCGATGGCGGTGAACTTAAGCCGGGCGGTGCAGCCGCAGCCGGCATTGACGCCGGATCCGGAGAACGACGCCACGATCTCGCCGGTGACGCCCGGCTCGGCCTCCA
>DBXY01000004.1:0-166 GCA_002309765.1 Verrucomicrobia bacterium UBA1200 | reverse complement strand
CGCCGGCGGCGGTTGCCGCCTCCGCCGAGTCCGCCGCCGCGTACAGGCGCGCCGCGTTGTTGGTGCAGGACGCGACGGAGACGCTGAAGCCCCCCGCCAGCCGGGTGCCGTTCTTCAGCTGCACCGCGCACCGTTTCCCCGGGGTGACGCCCCAGCCGATCTCCGG
>DBXY01000064.1:66030-132013 GCA_002309765.1 Verrucomicrobia bacterium UBA1200 | reverse complement strand
CCGGCTTTTCCGCTAGCTTAGGCTCGACACCATCCTGCTTTGCCACGGGTTCTAGCTTCTCCGCTCCGGCGTTGGCGTCTGGTTTCACCGCGGGTTTCGCCTCGTCCGGTTTGACTATGTCATTGGCTTTGGCCGCTATTTCGGCCTTATTGAGCGAAGCCTTTGCTTCGGCAAGCTGGATTTTCGCATCCGTCACGCCGGTGGTTTTCAATGTCCCCATTTGCTGTTTGAAGGCCGCGTTCTGCTTGACCATCATCCCAATCGAGGCACCCACCTGCAAAATGCAACATGCGACACTCGCCAACAAGCTCGTGAGTGCGGCCGTGCGCTGCGCTTCCGCCTGTTGCAGTATGCTTACCTGAATCTGCACGTTCTCGGCGAGACGCTGTTCGCGCGACGCGTCGCGCTGCTTCTGCGCGACCTCCACAAGCAACGCCATCAGTTTGTAGATGTCGAACATTACGGTCGTCGAGGACATATTTACCGCCCCGCTCTTATTAACCGCAGCGAGAGCGGACGAAAGATTGTCCCGGAGCGTCGCGACATCTTCATTTGAGAGTTTGAACGTGTCTTTCATCTCAAGAAGTTTGTCGCAAAGCGTGTTGATGGCGTACTGGTCAACCGTCTCCGGCAAATCCAGATCGTCCGGGATGCCAAACGTGTAAGTCTTATCTTCGCCGTCGACCCTCATCGTCACCGTGAAGAGTTCTTTGCCGTCCGTGCCGGTGGTCTTTTCGACCGTACCGATTTCGGCAAGCAACGATTCCCAGTTGACTGCGGTGGTACCTGAATTAATTTGAATGCTCATGAGGGAAATCCTTTCCGTTATGCCATCTGCCCGATGTTGCTGGCGATTTGGGCACTCGTGTCAGTTGCGGAAGAAAGCAGCTCCGCCACCTGGCTGATCGCGTTCTGGATCGCTTCGAGAATCTGGTTAAGCTCCTCTTCGCTCTCCTCCAGCCGCTGCCGCAACATAGCGAGGAACTTCTCCGTCTCCTTAACGTCGGCCTTCGACATTCCGGCCTCGTAACCGGTAACGGCAGCGCCGACACCAGCCAAAACGCTACCGATCTGAACCACGCGCGAGGCCGCAGTCATAATGCCTCTGGCAAGCTCGGCCATGTCCTTAATCGTCTCGGACACGGTAAAGGTGAGCTTCGCGGCGAGGCCAAGTCTGCTCGCCAACGCACCGGCACCGGCACCGGCACCGGCCGAGATCGCAATCACGGCGGCGGTGATGATGAGGGCAGCCAGAATCTGCGCAGCCTTTTTGTCCAATCCAAGTTTTTCAAGACCCTCGGTCAGTTTTTCCGTGATCTTGTCCATCGCACCGGTCTCGTTCATAACCTGCATACCGATGGCCACCAAAGCACCGACGACCGCGCCGACCGCGATACCGCCAGTCGCAACGCACGCCACCACGGCCACAACCACAGCGAGCGCAGCCATTATCCAGCCGAAAATCTTGCTGGCTTTCTGCGCCTTCGCGGCCTTTTCCATGTCCGCAAGCGACTTCTTAATCTTCGACGCACGGTCTTCGTGTTCTTTTTTGAACGAATCCTTGTTGATGTCGATGCGATCCTTGGCCATCTCCGCCTGGCGCTCGTCGTTGTCGAGCTGCAGATAGGCGAGAAGCTTTTCAAGATTGGCCTCGATCTGCTTCAGATCGCTGGGATTGTCAAGCGCGGGAATCGTGGTCGCGCCTGTAGGCCGCCCCGTTTCCTGTAAATTGGGAGTGCCGTTGGCGTTCATCGTGATGTTGCGTCCGCCGAGGATCGCCACGATTTCCTTGGCAGCCTGCGCCGCCTTCGCTGTGATGCCTTGTCCATCCGCAAAAGCCGCCGCGCTGTCCGTATAAATCGGGCGCTGCGCGGATTGAGTGTTCACATTGGGTATTTCTCCAGACATGGTTTTGTTCCTTTCTGCCCTGTATACACCGGCCGACTGCAAAGGTTACGGATTTGTTTCGGTTTTTTCTTCTTTCGCGCCTTCGAGCAACTTCCGGAGCTCCGCCGCCTTGGCACGGTACGTACGACCCATCTCGGTGTCTTTCGGGCAGTAAACGTCCAACGCCTCAAGCGCGCTCAACGCGTTCTCTTTGTCGCCAAGGGCGAGATAGCACTCTGCCGCGTGAAGCTGCGGTTTGGGGTTTTCCAAATCCAAGAAAGAGCAGTAGCTGTAACTGGTGATCGCGGTTTTGAAGTCTTTCTTAACCTGCTGCACCGCACCCATCCCGAACCAGTACTTGGCATTGAGATGGTCGAAAAGCACCAGAAATTGAAAGAGCTTGGACGCCTCATCGAATTTACCTGTCCGGTAATAATTGAAGGCCAACGAATAAACCGCCTCCAGCTCTTCATTCGTAATGCCCTTGAGTTCCTTAAGCGTAGCGCCGTCAAGGAACTTTCCCGCCGCCTCGGCGATTTCTTTCTCGGTGATCTGTGCCATGATTATTCTCTCCTTGGTTATGCTTTGATTTCCTTGTTTTCGTCAATCGTTTCCATGACCACTTCGTCCATCCGGGCGAGGGCCTCGCGAATCAGGGCGAGCGGTTCGTTCGCCTCCTTCTCGTCCTCTTTCCGCTGAATCTTGGCGGCATTTTGTTCCAACTCCTCGCCGTTGCCCATTTCGTCAGCGGTAGCGCGTGCGGAAAGCGCGGCGGCAGCCAAAGCGAGGGCCTTCTCGCCAACCGCCGCCATGCAGGCAGACTGTTGGGACGACGCGGACGCGACCGTGTTCTGCAACTCCCCGATGCGCGTCTTCTCGTTTTTTGCGTCGGCCAGGGCGGACTTTGCGGCCGCGATGGTCGATGCGTCGTTCTTTACGAGCGCGTTCGCCGCGTCAAGCGCCGACTGTGACTTGGCAAGGGCCTCTTCCGCCGCCTTGATTGCCGCCTCGTTCTTTTGCTCCGCATTATTGAGACGGTCGAGTTTCGCCTGGTCGGCGTCACGTTGCTCCTTGGCGGCTTTAACCTGTTCGTTGTGGTCTTTGCCTTCTTGAACGGCCCGTTCCACCGCTTTTTCGAGCGACGCGATCATTGCGTCCATCACCGTCGCGGCCTGGTTGCCGTTGGTGATGCCGTATTTGGCGTAAAGGGCGGACAGATCCGCCTGATCAGTGGCGATCTTTTCGTCAAGCTCGAGAATCTCCGCAAATGCCGCCTTTTGTGCGTTGCTCATCTCCACATTCATCGCATCAAGAATTGACATCACGGAAGAAATGCGCAGTCTTGCGACATTCGTCCGCTTCTCGTCACTCTCGTTTTTAATGCGCGCAACGAGCTTTTCGAGGTCGGAAATTGCCCCGGATACGACCTTTACCGAATCACCGCCCAAAAGCGCCTCGGTTTTCGCCTCTTGCGACGAAGGTTGCTGGAGCGAAACGTCGGTCTGGTCTGCGACGGTGTTTGCGGTTGTCCGATTTACTGTAAGTTCAATTGCCATGAGAATGATTCCTTTCTGCTTCCTTTACACCTCAAATCTGAAAAGGTTTCATCATCATGCCGAATTTTCGCTGGCGGTTCTCCAGCTCTGCATCAGGTGCGACGGCCGTGAGAGGCGAGAAGTCTGGCGCCCCTCCCAGCTCTTGGCCCATTTCCGCCACACTCAGCGGCTCGTTTTCCTCGATCGGGGCCATACCCTGCCGTACAAGTTCACGGTTCACCGCCTCACGCTGTTCGGGCGAAAAGCGGAAGTTCATCACCTGCTCGCGCGTGAGTCCCTGTTTCTCCAGCATCCGGTCCGTTTCAGCGACGCGCAGCCGGGCGGACTCGACAAGACGCTCCGACTCCGCAATCGTCTTGCGGATGCGCGCCAAATACGCTTCCGTATCCATTTTCTGCTCGTCAGTCATAAAAAAGACTCCTTTCCATCAATAACTCATAAAAGTTTAGCATTTCCACCACTATTACGCAAGTACGAATCATTACCCAAAAATCCCTTTTTTTTCGCATAACTTCACAATGCGCACTTGCATTCCGACCTGTCAAATGTTAAAATAAGGCTTTCTTTTTAAAAAATTATGCGGAAAAGGAGAGAAGTATGGGTAAACGGGTTATTTTATCTTTTGGCGCGGCGTTAATGGCCGTGCGCTGTCTTGCCGCCACTGTAACGGTTAATGAGGTTTGCTATAAAAACTCGAACACGGCAGACGTCAACGGGTACTCCGGGGCGGACTGGATCGAGCTGTACAACGCCAGCAGTTCCAGCGTGGACATCGGTAGATGGTATGTGGGCGACAAAAAAACCGCCGCAAAATGCCATCAGTTGCCGTTCACCAGTTACAAAATGCAGCCGGGCGAGTACCTTATGGTGTTTGCCGACAGCACGCAGTACCCCGAAGACGAGGTGGTGTGGGTGGACGACCCCGACCTTGAGCTGGTGCCGCAAAACGCGACGTGGAAATATTACACGGCGGCGTCCGCGCCCTCGGCCAGCTGGAAAACCAAAACATTCTCCGACAGCTCATGGGCATCGGCGGTACTGCCCGCCGGATACAACGACGCTTCCGCAAACGCGGACCTCGCTACCGCGATCAGCTACGGGACGAACCTTTCCAGCCGCTACCCCGCCGCTTATTTCCGCTATACTTTCAACTGCCCCAACGTCACGCTGGTGTCCAGCTTGACCGCGCGAGTCCGCATCAACGACGGAGCAGTGGTATACCTTAACGGTACCGAAGTCTACCGCCACAACATGCCGGCCGGGACGGTCAGCCACGCCACGATGGCATCCTCACCGCAGGGCACCACCGAATGGCTATCGTGGTCGCTGCCTACCGACGTACTGGTTAACGGCTCCAACACCATCGCGGTGGAGGTGCATCAGGCGTTTCTGGCCAGCACGGATTTGATTTTTGACCTGAGCCTGACGGCGCAGGTGGCGCACCAGCACCCGGAAATCCACCTGAACATGGGGTTGAGCTACGAATCCGCCGAAGGGCGATACGAAAACGTGTACCTTTTCAACAGCTCCGGGACGCAAATCCACAAATTCGACGGCTACACCAAAGAAGTGGACAAAAACGTCTCATACGGGTTGGAAGAAAACGGCGTAACTTCCAAGCAGCGAGTGTTCGACACCCCCACCCCGGCCACCGACAATTCACCTGAAGGAGTATACTTCGAGACGCTTAATGCCGCTCCGGCGTTTTCGATACCTCCGGGATTTTACCCGACCGCCCAAACGGTGAAAGTTACCGTTAGTTCCGGCTTGTACATCTACTACACGCTGGATGGATCCGACCCTAAAACCTCCCCCACACGAGTGAAGGTGCTCAACGGCACGTCCATCCCCACTTTCAGCGCGGACAACACCGTTTCCGACGGATTGTCCTGGATCCGTACCAACCCGGTGGATATCGAGGGAATTAACAATATGCCGAGCGCCGCGTGGAGAGCGCCGATCGGGAACGTCGCCAAAGCGGTGGTGTTGCGGGCAATCACGATTAACGGGTTGGACTGCTCGGCGGAGACCTGCGGCACCTACTTCATCGGCCAGCAGTTCACCGGCAACCGCAATCTGCCGACGGTGTCCATCGTAACCACCCCGGACAATTTCTTCGGATATGCCAACGGTATCTACATCCCCGGCAAGTGTTACGGCGATTCCGAAGTGGGTTACGGCTCCAACCGCTGGGGCAAGCCTTACGCCAATTACCACCAGGACGAATGGGAGCGCGATTCGCACTTCGAGCTGTTCGAGACCAATTCCACCACCAGCGCGCTGTCGCTGCGGCTGGGAATCCAGATGCACGGCGGCGGCACCCGGGCCATCCCGCAAAAAACGCTCTACATGATCTGCCGTAACGCGGAATACGGTACCGCGAACATCAATTACCAGTTGTTCCCGGACATGGATGCCACCTACTACAAACGGTTCCTGCTCCGCAACAGCGGCAACGATTGGTACGGGACGGACGTTGAAGGTGTGGCGACCATGCTAAAGGACTCGGTGTTCCACTGCATCGCGAAACCGCTCAATATCGCAGTGATGGCCTACCGGCCGGTGGTCGTGTATCTCAACGGCGAGTTTTGGGGCATCCACAACCTGCGCGAAAGCTACGACAAACACTACATGGCCACGCGCTACGGGTTGGACGCGGACAACATGGACATCCTGATGCACGAGGACGACGGCAACGGCAAGGTGCACATCGCCAGAATCGACGGCGACAAAAACGCGGACGAGGATTACGAGCAACTGATGCTCGACATCAACGCCAACCCGCCGACCACCCAGGCCGGATACGACTTCATCGCTTCCAAAATCGACATTACCAACCATACCGAATACATCATCGCGGAAACGTTCTTCGCCAACACGGACTGGCCGATCAACAATTGCGACTTTTGGCGGACGCACACCAACGAAACCGCCTCCGCGTACGGCGACAAGCGTTGGCGCTGGATGCTCTACGACTTGGACGTGGCGGGAGAAAAGGGGTATGATTTCGATATGTTCGACTACCTCTCCAAAAACCGCATGAAGGATTACGACGAGCCGGGGTTCATAATCAATATGCTTTGGAGAAACGAGCAATATTGCGACTACTTCGTGAACCGCTATACGACCTTGCTGAATACCGTGTTCAAACCCGAGCGGACCGCAAAAATTATTCGCTCCGCGGCGGCAGCCATCGAGCCGGATCTTATCCAGCATTACCGCCGCTGGGGACGCGAAACCACGTTGGCCGAATGGACCAACGCCGTGAATTACGCGCTGGTGGATTTCACAGCCGCCCGTTACACCAACTGCTTCACACACCTCAGCGAGAAGTTCAACCTCGGTGGAACCGGTGACGTGAAGGTGATGAACAGTAACCCCACCGGAGCGGGAGGGCATTTCGTAGTCAATGGTATTGTGATTGAAACCGCCACCGACGGAGTTACTGACCGCGCTAACTGGACCGGACGCTTCTTTAAGTCGCAACCGGTGACGGTAACCGCCGTTCCGGACGAAGGTTACGTTTTCGACAGCTGGTCGGATGGCGCAACGGTTAATGCCGAACGTTCCGTGACGGTAACCGACGATATTACCATTCTAAAAGCCCGATTTCGCCTTCATACGGAAGACCCCTTCACGCCAACAATGATGATGGTAAGGTAACTTCACGGAGTAAATGCAGCGGCCAAAAGGTCAACCCATATCACCGTAGGGGAATTCTCGAATTTCCGGTTGGTAGATGCCGCCGTAATTTGACATACGGTAAATCAACGAGCCGTGAATCAGATCGTTTGACGCATAACAGCGGTTTGGCGCGGAATCGCCGGCTTCGTTGTGGACGGGCAGGTTCGAAAAGTCGTAATCCTCGATCTCCTGCGGACGCTGCATGAAACCCAACCCGCTACGGTAGGCCCGTAACTTCATCCATTCCAGAGTGATGTCGGACAGCCGATGATCGTCCAAATACCCGCCGCCGATATCCGAATGGGCGCCGGAAAACCAGGTTTGCTCTATTCCATCTTGGTTCTGATACTGCATCACAGGAAAAAGCGGTCGACGTTCATTGGCCGCCATTGCATGGCAAATCTGCTCAACTATCGGGGCTTTTTCGCCGTCGTGATAATCCTGATAAACATCAAACCGGGCCGAAACCGCGTCCCAAATCCCCAGCAGTTTTACCGGCGGCGACGCGAAACAGTTCTTTTTATACCGCTCCAAACGGCTGGCGTCCTTGCGCAGATACGCGCGGACGATTTTTTCGCACTTGGAGAATTCGTAGGGCAACCCGATCTCCGAAAGCAGCCAACTCAACACATGCACGCTGTAAGCGCCGCGGCTGAAACCGAAAAGGAAAATCCGGGGTTCCAATTTTCCGCCGGCTGCATTGTTCAAGAGCTGTTGGGTGAGCCACGCGTAATTGTTGCCAATCGCTTTGTGGAGGTCGGCGGCAAACGCGCCGCCGGTAATCATCGCGCCGGGCAGCGTTCCCGGTCCGCGCTCGTAGTTGGTCTCCGTACGAAACAGCCCGTCAGGAAAAGCCTCCAACCGGTAAGGGCGGGATGTGTACAACGCCTCCTTAAGTTTGAAAACGTTGGTAAGCGACTTTTCGCTCATCAAGGTGCCGTCGATAAACGCCGCTAAATTCAGATATTCGGCCATCTACGCCACTCCTAGATTACAGACTGGGAATCTCCGCCTGGACGGCGGCAGGCGGTTCCGCCTCCGGCCACCAGTAAACATCAACCGGAGCAAACAATCCGAGGGTTAGCAACGCCGCCAAACCGTAGCCGGCATTGGTGCCGTAAACCGCACGGCTGATGCCACGGGTATTGACCGTTCCGTCCACGCGCTGCAACGACGAATCAAATCGTTCCTGCGGGTTTTCGCCCCACCAGAAACCGTAGTAAGAACCGAAAAAACACTTACTGACCGCCGATGCGTCGTTTTTCGGAGCTTGGCTCTTCAATTCGACCGTCATACAGCCGGACAATGTCAATAACAGCAACAGTATTGGGCAAATCCTACTCATATCGCAATCCTTTCGGGCATCTACCTTTTGATTTTCTCCCAGAGACGACCGAAACATTCGCGAATTACCGAACTGGACTGGCGCAAATATCTATCATCCGGAAACGGTAATTCGTACCAATTAGTTTTGGGCCGTTCTGGGGTAATGGTCTCATACTCGCCGGGGGCCGGAATGGCCGCCATGCCGTTCTTGGCAAAAATCCGGATGCCGCGCGGCAGGTGGCTGGCGGATGAAACCAGAATAACCGGCTGCGGCGGATCGGGCGGCGGGGCGGCGGGTTTCTCGGCGGCAACGGTCTTTCCGCCGGCAACGTCTACACCATTGGTGGCGGCGGCGGGTTTTCCGGCAGCAGGAATGGCGGCAGGCTGCTGCGCGGGTTTTCGCCATGCGGGCAACTCGCGAATCGCGGCAATGGCCATACGGGCTTCGTCGGTGGTGTCGCGGGCACCGCCAAGCATCACCACACGGTTGGTAGGGAAGTTGACGGTTTGCATAAAATCGTTCAAATATTGCCAACGCACCGATTCGTCGGCTTTACCGCCCATCGAAACGATCAGCGTACTTTGGGGAAGCATCTTGGCGACCCGAACCCCTTCCAACAACCGCAAAGCGAACAAGCCGCGCTCCCGGTAGCGGGGCGGCAGGTCGGAGTATTCTTTCGGTATCCCCTGCCCTAGCACCACCACCGGGTAATTGCGGTATTGGGCAATCTGTTCAGGCGTGGGATCAAACACCGGCACTTCGCGCTCGATGCGCGAGAGCACCGGATAAAGTCCGCCGCAGCCAAAAAAGATAAACAGCGCCAATGATAAAAATTTTAAGGCGGACCCGGTTTTTTTGAACCGTGTAAAACGCTTAAGTACCCAACCCGCCAAAAACAGCGTACTGACCATCTGCAGAGGATACAAAAACTGCGAAACGAGTTTTTTTAGAATAAACCCCACCATACCATAATACTCCAAAACAAAAGAGGGCGGCTACCGCCGCCCTCATAAAGGATAGTTAAGGATAAATCAAGCGAAGTCTCAAGAAGAGTTTCGGCTGGTCAAAGATGTTTTTCTTCGACTCCATAAAGATCTTATCCCAGACTTCATCGACATCCGGTTCTTTGTCGGTATCCTGAACCAAATCCGTTGTCCACTGCGGATCCATCAAATCTGTGCATCCCTCCAGCACCACCTTGAACCCATCTTCGAGAGCTTCCTCGCTCGGCTCAGGGTAGTAGGCTACCGCCACATCGTCCACGATTACAATATGGAGCGCAAGACCTAAATCCATTTCGTCATCAGGATCAGTGGGGTCGGTATCCCAAATGTATTCCCAAATGTTGGGAATACCGTCGCCATCGCTGTCCACGGTGTCGCCGGGATAGCCATCGGGGAAGTTTTCCTCCACCCAGATATCGTAATTGGAGATGTAGCCCTCGGAGGTGATTTCCACATCGTCAACGCAAACACCCCAACCGGCGTGCTGGGTAGCCTCGAAGCAAATGAAGTAAGTGGCGCAAGGATTTGGCAACTCCACCACGAATTTGGTCCAATCTTCCACCGCGAATGTGGAAGGATATGTGGCCAAAGTAATCCACTCCTCCTCAAGGCTGGTCCGGTATTTAACCTTAAGCTCGTCACGATAAACCTTACCGCTAATATCATAGCCTTTGTTGCAAAGCTGGAAGGAAATCGCGGCATTGGTGACTCCCGAACCGAACTCGATCATCGGCAACGTCAGTCTGGCACTGTAATACTTGTCATCCTGCGGATACGCGAAGCAGGCATTGTAATCCGGGGAATATGCCTGGTCCGGACAAGCGATTCCCCGCGACGGGCGAATCTTGCTGCCGTTTAAGAACTCCCAGTTGTTGGTGCCGAATAACGTTTCGGCACTCCATCCATCCGGAAGCTCGCCATCATCGAACGACTCGCTGAACGGAAGTGCTACACCCTGATTGATGGTGATGGAAACTTCGTTGATTGACTCGTTACCATCACTGCCGGTGATTACCACCGAAATTACCGTGGTGCCGGCCGCTTCCTTAGTAGGAGTTCCGGAGATAATTCCGGTGACGGGATCCAACGTCAAGCCGTCGGGCAGTTCGCTGTCATCCGTTAATGTCCAAGTGTATGGTTCTGCGCCGCCAATGGTAGTCAACTCCATCTCGTAAGGCAATCCGACATAACCATCGTCCAAATCCGCGCTAGTGCGTAGCATCGGCGCTGCCGAGGTGTCAGAAATACGGATGTTATCGATATGGATACCGTTGCCGTATTTGGCGTTACCCTCGAAACAAATCTGGTAATGCATGGTGGGATTGGGCAAATCCAGCACAATCTCCGTCCAGTTGGTGACCGCCTCGGTGTACTCCGCGAGCAGATTCCACTCTTCGGAGGGCGAACCACGGTAATAAACACGCAACTGGTCCAAATTGTTATTGAAGGTCGGCTGCATGTTCAACATGAAATTCAGACGCGGAACAGATGGCGAGAACCCGAGATTCAGTTCCGGGGTTATCAGCTGCGTTATATGGTCGGAATACGGTCCGCCGTCACCATGCTCGGTGTCGTTCCACCAAAGCACTGCATGGCTCTCGCCCGACGGGGTGTAAACCCAATTGTTGTATTCCTGCCATGAATGGTCAAACAAGGCTTGAACCATCCAACTGACATTGCTAATCACATATACCTGTGACCATCCGTCCGGCGGGACTTTCATCTTTTCAAAGTCCTCGACATACAGATTGGTGCGTGGGTTGTCAACCGTAAGGGTAAAGGTCCGCTGGGTGGTTTCCTCGAATCCGTCGGTAATCGCCACCGTGAACTCCCAAGTTCCAAGCTCGGTAGGAGTACCGGTAAGCACACCAGCTTCCTCGTCAAACTCCAGCCAATCTGGCAGCTCTCCCAACAAAGTATAGGTGTACGGCTCTGAACCTCCGGACGGGATCAAATCAATAGTGTACTCGGTGTTGATAGCCGCGTCGGGAAGCACGTCATCATTTTCGAAATCGACTTTAGGAATGCCGTCGCCCACCCAAACGTCATCGATATGGATACCGTAACCTCCATTAACTATGCCCTCGAAAGCGACATAATAAGTGCGGCTCAAATCGGGAAGGTTGATAGTCTTTTGCTGCCACTTGTTGACCGTATTGGTGTAACTCTGCAACAGCTGCCACTCTTCGTCCCATGCTGTCTTGTAATAAACATTCAGCGCATCGGTGTTCGACAACGCACCGCGATAACGTTTGTATAGCCAGAATTTAAGCTGAGCCGAACGGGGGTTTTCACCGAAATCAAACATCGGGCTGATTAACATTTGCGAAGCGCCGGACAGGGACGCTTTCGCACTCTTAAGCACGGCATTGCTCGGAGAAGAGTACGACCGCAACGGGTAATTGGCATCCGCGTCGGACGCGTTTCCGTTGGCGAAATACCACTGCACGTCACCCTCGTCATCCTGGTACCAACCCCAGCCGTTCTTGAAATCAGGCGATGTAAACTTATCCGAATACGGAATGGAGTATTTGTCAACAACCTTTATAACAAAGGTGCGAAGCGAAAATGCCGCGCCCTCGTTGCAGGAAACCCTGGCGACAAAGGTATAAGTTCCTACTTCGGTCGGAATACCGGAGATGATTCCGGTTTCGGAATCAAGTCCAAGACCTGGCGGAAGTTCGTAATCCTCTTCTATCGACCATTCATAGGGCTTGTTACCCTTGACCGCATAAAGCCGCTGCTTGTAATAAGAACCGATACGTCCCGTCAGCAGATTCCGCGAATTGGTAAACTTTGGCGCGGAGGGGACGATCTTGAAGGTCATGTTGGTGGCACAAGGACCGATGTCAATAATGTTAAACCCGGAATAAGAACCGTCCCACCACTGCGAACTGGGATTCGAGCTTTCGCTAAATTCGTTGATGTACCCCGGCGCGCTGTTGCCTTCGTAATACAGGTCGTTCTTGTCACCGTCATTGACATTGTTATTTAAGTCCCATTTGCCGTCCGCCTGCATCAGCGTACATTCAAAATTTTGGTGCTCAGTATTGTATTCGTAACGCTGGTCATCGCGGTTTCCGTCCTCGTCAATGTGCCAAATGGCCAAACCAGACGCTTTCAAATCGGCGTCACGACCCCATTGCTGACGGTTTTCAACAATGTAATATTCGTTACTGATTGCGGGATTGATGAACACGTAAACATGATTATAAAGCTCAGAAGTGTGATCAACCGTCGCCACCGCGTTAGTAATGTAACTGGAGCTGTCCAATTCAGTGGAGGTGGTCCAGCCGGAGATGTACTTCAAAAAGCCGCAAATTTCAACCGGGTTTTTACCGCCACCGCCATAGCTTCCGCCACCCATCAGGCAGAAATAACCGGCTCCGCCTTCGGAATCGTAGTCATAGTCGTACAAGTCATCATAACCGCACAACATGTGGCCGTTTTCGTGGCAGAAGGTGCCGATGGCCAAATCATCGCCGATATCGGAAGTTTGGTAGCGGCGAACTTCAAGACCGTCACCAAAACTCACGCCGCTGAAGGAGGATGCGTGCGGCCAAAGACCACGTGCCCAAGTTGACGAGCATTCGCCGGCATAAAGCATGTTAAACGCCAAAATTGCGTTGCCGTCTTTGGTGGCGGTTTCGAGCAAAGGAAGAATCTCGGTGGTATAATTGTCCTGCCGTTTCAAAACATTGATGGCGTCTTGAACCATTCTCGTCGCTTGTGCGCCTGGATCTGTGGCGTCAGGGTTGTCATAGAAGCCCTTGGTCTGCGGAAGACGGACATAACCGATTACCACATTTGAATAGTCCAGGTTGCCGTTTGAGACGTCAAGATAATAACCGCGCACCGACCCATTGTTGCCGTAACCGGTGTAGTTATCCCCGTTCAACCACTCCTCGATATCGCTCACCGGAATACTTGCCGGTTCGTCGGGGAAGTCCACCAGCAGGGTAACGCCCACTTTGACGCCGGTGGTTTCTTGGTATTTGGTGTCCGCTTTGAGCGTAATTGCTCCCGTAGGGGTGGTCAAATGACGAGATTTCAGCTTTTTCCAACGTTGGTCAATGTTGGTAGCGGTTCTCCATTTTTGAATCCGCGGAAGCGCAAGTGCCCGGCGGGCCTCTTTTGTGATACGGGCGTTTGGATCCAACCCGGCGATTGTGGCCGGGTTGACTGTTCCGGCCCGATATCCGGACGAAACTAATCGAGTGGCATCGGCGTTCAACACCGCGTAATCATAAGCGTGGGTGGTTTCATTGTAAACCACCGGGTAGCCGAAATGGGTAAACTCGGCATAAAACTCATCGCCCCAACCGTGGACGGTGATTTGCTGACCATCCGGCTGCTTAAACTTCATGTCGCGGTTAAACGGCGCGGCGCCCGCCGTAAACGCGAGCCCCACAGCCATCAACCCAACCCAGAATTTTTTATCCATTAACGACATGCTGCCTCCAACTACCTGCCACCGCAATACCTTTAAAATTAGGGGCCGCCCACCTTTTTAAGGAAGGTGGCCCCTATTCAACTACGGTCAGCACCGGCTATTTGACCACGCGCAACCGGAAGAAGCCGGACTTGCCGGACATGCTCTCCGCGCCGGTGATGGTAGTCCCTGCACCGTTGACGGGCACTTTGCTGGTGTCGGATTCGACCTTGACCCAGTTCGGGTTGGTGAGCGACTCGGTGTACTCCAACACCACCTCAACCGTCTGGTAACCCAAGGTCTGGGCACCCGTCTTCGCAACGCTCACACCCACTTCCGGCGCACCATCGTTGTTGAAGCGCAACGCGGTGATCAGTACCGAGATTCCGGTGTTTTCGTCGGTGACCATCGAACCCGAAGTGGTATTCAGGTCGAGGTTGAGCAAGGTGTTGATCGCAACAAACTGCGTCAGCGTGATCTTGCCGCTGGCCAGATACGGGTTAATCTCCGTGTCAGCCGCGTTCGACGTGTTGGGAGCAGTCGCGTCCAAGAAGTTTGCGTTGGACGGATTCTTTGTGTACTCCCACGAATCAGGGAACCAGTCCTGGTCGGTGTCGGTGTCCTCGATATGGATCTCGACGACCTCAGGATCGTTCGAGGCGTTGACGGTTACCGTCAACGGGTCGTACATTTCAGTTACGCTCATGCCGTAGTGGCTGGCATAACCCCAAGACTCCCAACTGTCGCGGACTCCGTTGCCGTTCTGGTCGATGTAGGCCATCACGTAATACTTACCCGCCGTACGGCTCGGCAACAGACCGTTGAGCTGAGCGTTAACCGCTTTCTCTTCCGTGGAGGTAAGCAATGTCGTCTCGGCGGTACCAAGGATGATTTCCGCTTCCGGATCACCCACGAAGGCTGCGTTGTCGTAAGCGCAGACATGCACCAAACCGCTGAGGGCCTTGACCGGACCATAGTACTTGACTTTGGCCTGAATCGCGCCGTAACCGGCGGATACCGCAGTTTCATCGGTCGGCGCGGCAGTGTCAAGACGGAACCTGTACCAAGTGGACCAGTTTCCGCTGGTGGTGAACTTGGAGTTCAACGCGCAGACGCGCCACTCGTACACGGCATTGCTGTCCAGGTCTTTACCAGCGTACCAAGGTGCGGTCCAGACCGAAACGCCGTCTTGCGTCCGCATCGGGGCACGGGTAATTCCAGAGGTCAACAGCGTTGACGTGGTACCCGCCTTACGCACCTGAATATTGAATGCGGTGTAATTTTCCGGCATCGCCCACTTGAAGGTCGGACGCGCGGAGTACACATAAGCACCACGCGGGTAAACCACGGTCGGAATGGCCTGGGCCGTCTCGAACCGGTTAGTGAACACATAACTCGCAACCACGTTGGTGGAGGTTATGTCAGCGTCACGCTCCAGATACACCTCGTAAACCGCGAAGGATGGCGTATAGGTCGATCCCGGGAATCCCCAATCGAACCCAAAATCACCCTCGGCGAGGAAGTCACCCTCGTGGATGGAGTCACGACCACCGGTAAGCACCTTGTCGAGCACCACCCGACGCACGCCGTTGGAGAAGGTGTTGATCTGGGTGCGGTACACCCGGACGCGAGTATTTTTAATCGCAGCCCCTTCTCCACCGCCATTGTCCGTGCCGGCAGACTGACCCCAGACCGAATCGTCAGAGGTGGAACCGTTGATCGAGAAGCGCAATCCGCCATCGATATTATCGCGCAGATCAAAGTTGACCTTGTTGAGATCCCAGCCAATGTCAGTGGCAAAGGTTTCGGAAATCGCGAACGGCTCGTTCACGTTCCAGTTGCCATCGCCGCTGAGGTCAATGAAGGCCATGAAGTAGTTGAGGCCCTCTTTGAGGTGACCGCGGCTCGGGACCGCCGCCGTAGAAGGATCTGCCTGAGTCAGGTAGAAGGTCTTCGGGAAGTCCTCGGTCAGTGCGTACTGATAGCTGGCCGTTATGAAGGAGTTGGTCGGAGAAGCGGTGACCACTTCATTGGTGTCAGCGTAAACCGAACCAGTCCACACCGAGAGATCAAGTTCGTACTTGCCCGAGGTGTAGTCGATCGACCCGACCGGATAATCGAGATTCGGACGACCGTTCTCGTACATGTAGAGCGTACCGGTATCGTTCGGGAAGTTCGCCACGTCTACCGCAAAGACATGATCGGCCTCTTCAGTGGCGTTTTCAGTAGCGTTGGTCGAATCCTGCGCCACGTACACGGTGGTGTAGTCGTTCATATTGAACTCTACCGTACCGGCCAGCACCGATCCCGGCCCCAAGTAACCCTGGATGACTTTGTCCTTCGCCCAGTAACCGATGTTAACGTCCATTTCGTGGATTGCTTCGTCGCCGGGCAGAGTCCAGACCGCGTCCGGAATATCATTCATCTCAGGATCACTCCAAGCCTTAACCACGACATTTCCGGCCTTGTTCGCGCCAAGATACTGCGCGGTGACCTTGACCGTCGGGATCGGCAACTCCCAAACCTTCTCGCCGTCCGGATTGGTCCGGCTCTGGCGGGTGGGATCGCTGCGAAGCGAATGGGTTCCGTAGCGGTTCTCAGACCAGTTCGACCAACCGTCCTCATCCGCATCCTGGAAGGAGTCGTAGATGTAGCGGCTGACCGCAGAGAGGTTGTACTGGTCTTCCCAAGCGTCATCCATCATATCGTGGTCGGCAAAGACCGAACCCAAGTAGGTGGAACCGACCTTGATGAAGTAATCGGAATCAATCGCAGCAGGATTGCTCTTGAACTGTACCGGGCTGATAGAGGCGATCGCGTACACCTCGCTGACGAGGTACTCAGCGTAGTTGCTCAAACCATCGCCGTCCGGGTCGCCGTTAGCCCCGTTTTCGCCTTCAGCGCTGTTGCTCTTCAGGCCGTACAGATTCTCCCACCAGTCAGGAATGCCGTCGTCGTCAGCGTCGGAAGACTGCACCCGCAAGGCGGACTCATCCCAACCGGCGGCGGACGGATTGTTGTTCTGGGTGTAACCGTTGGAGATGTCGCGGATATACCGCTCACCCGCGGTCATGCCGCTGCCATCCGGATAAAGGTCGTTCCAGCTCAAATCTTCGCCAACCATTTCCTCCCACCAATCCGGGAGACCGTCGGCATCAGAGTCGGTACCGGTTTCGGCCCAAACGCTGCTCGGCGTTCCGTCATCCCACATCACCGCGACCTGTTTCGCCCAAGCGTTGCCCAACGGGACCAAATCGCTGGTGGTGGTGTACTCGAAGTTCACAGCTTTCTGGACGTTCATCTCAGAGGAGATGTTGTCACGGTCAGGATGCTCCAGCGTCACCTGCCACGCCAAACCGTCGGTGAGGTCATTGAGATAATACCAACCGTACGGGTTGTTGTTGTTCGGGAACTCCCACGGTCCGTAGGTCGGCCGAACGCCGGCATACCAACGGTTCCAGTAACGAGAATTCCAGACCGTGCCGTCGTACTTGGCCAAGTGGCCGACGGTGTTCTCAATCCACGGGATGTAGCTGTAGTCAGTATAGATGGCGCTCTTGGTTTCCCACTGCGACCACCATCCGACTTCGTAACCTTCAGGACGGTTCACGAGCGCGTTCTCATAGTCAAACCCGCGAGGAACCACCGCAACCGAATCTTCGCTATCGGCAGCAAATAGGTTATCGAAGTTCCAGCAGTAAACCAGCTCAGAAGGCAGGGCCACCGTCGCGTTGTTGATACGGGAGCCGCCCAGTTTGATCGAGCGCTGGACCTCATCACGGTTCGCCTCGACATCAGCCTTCAAGAACCGCTTGCGGTAGTTCTCGAGGATTTGCTGACGGGAACGGGCACCGTCCCAAACGCGGACTTCGTCCAGATATCCAGCGTAGAAGTTAGCGAAGTCATCCCAAACCGGACCTTCGTTCAGCTCCCAGTTCGGATACGAATGCGAAGCACCCAACACCACCGGCGCGTCAATGTAATGATCAGCTTCCGGCAACGTGGCGCTGTCAGGATCCAGCACCTGGTTGATCACGCCATTAGCGGCAGGCAACTCGGTAATCGTGGTGGTCTGCAACTCGCCGTTGATGTATAGCAACAACTGTCCGGCGCTTCCATCCAAACTCAACGCGATGTGCGTCCAAGCGTTCTGCTCGATCTGCGGACCGTAGGCGTAAACCACGCCGGTCTCTTCGTCATGCGAGCCATGGTTGTTGTACATGCCGTACACTCTACCGTCGGCACTGATACCAATCCGGAAGTTCACCCGCACCACCTCGGCGGTGGTACTGGCATCGGACATCGGATAAAGCACCGGACGCTCAATCAACACCTGATCGCGGGAAACGTCCTCCGGATACGCCCAGAGTTCAACCGTGTAGCTGTTGAAGGTGGCGGTGTCATAGTGGTAAGTGATTGCCGTGGTGGCAGCGGATTGCTCACCATCGAACCACAACGCCTGGCGGCGCAGCACATCATCATGATCCTGCGGATCGGACATCGAGGTGGCGTTCTGGATCAATTCGTTCTTATCAGAAACGCCATCGTTATCGGTGTCGTAACCTTCGTTCATTTCGAAGGAGTAATAGTAGAAGTTGGTGTCAATGACCATCATCGGGATGTCCCAGAAGAACATCTGGTCGTGACGGTAGAACCGCAACACCAAGCTGTTGGTCGAGGTGACATCCGTCATCCACAACGGCGACGGGTCGGTGTTCAACGACGCCGGCTGCGCCATGTTGGCCTGAATCTGCTCTTCGAGGTTCAACAATCCGTCGGCATCCGGATCGGCGTAGTCAAGACCCGCCAACCAAGGATACTTCACGAAGTCCATCGGCAGCGGAGTCTCTCCCGTCGCATCAGGATTCCAAGGATTGACGTATATGGCGTCCATCATGCCGCCATTCGCATCGGAAACCAAATCCAGCTCGCCGAGAATCGGGTTGAGACCGTGGAACAACTCGTAGTAGTCGTCCATTCCATCGCCGTCGGTATCGGGATTCTGCGGATCGGTGGAGACATAATCAGGAAGTATACCGCAATCCGGCAACAAGAAGTAAACCGGTGAACGGAACATACCAACCAAAGCATCCCACATGGCGGAATACCCGCCCTCATCCCAACTGCCACGGGTGGTATGGAAGAATGCCGTAATCGAGTAGTTATCGTAATCCATCGGCATCTGGCCTTCGGAGTAATCATACCGGAAGTGGCGCATCGCGTGCACCAGATATTCCTGATAGTTCTCCAAACCGTCGTTATCCCAATCCATGTGGCGGCGGATATTGTCATCGCCGGTCACCCAAGGATCACTCCAAGAGAAGGCATCGCCCATGCCGACCCGACGGAAGTTCTGCTGATTGAGTTCATAGTTAGCCGGTCCGTGCGTACCGTCCATACCTTCATCAATGTAGGTATTATCGGTGACTTCGGAAACCTTCTCGACACCCATGAACTTGTATTCCCAAGCATCAGGCAGCGCATCGCGGTCGGTATCCATCCAGTTCGGGTTCAAACCGCCGCCGCGGACGCATTGCACAACACCGTCCCATTCCGGAGTGCCGTACTGGAAGGCCTGCTCGGTGAAGTCGGTCAAACCGTCGCCGTCGGAGTCACGCGTCCAAGGATCGGTCGGCCAGAACTTGTTGATCCAGTTCGCATCCCGATCCAGCCGCACGATGGTAATGTTGCCGTTACCGTTATCATCATCGTCGCCGTTGTCGGCATCCTGTTCCGCAACGTTGGACTGATACAGGTCGGCGTTGTTATACTGCGCCGAGGAGAGCGTACCGGCAAACTCGCGGTTGTTGGAGAGGAAGTCTCCATCCGTGTCAACCGACAAAGCTTCCACCGGATGCTGGCCGTCGTTAACCCTCCACGGGCTGATTACCATCTCTGTTCCCGTCGAACCGCAGGAGACATACAACTCCCAGCCGTCAGGCATACCGTCATAAGGCGGATAATTGTTAGGATTGGCATCGGTGTCCGGGGTTCTCGGATGCGTGGTAACCGTCAGCCAGTTTTGAGCGTTTACCGCATTGACATTCTGTACCACATTCATCATGAACTTGCAGAGCAGGAACTCGTCACCGGTGGTGAATTCACGGTTGTGCTCAACTCTGGTGTTACCCCAGGCAACCTGCGGCTCGAAACCGAACTCCTGGTAAACCTGGAAGTGCATGATTGCCGCTTCAACCGAAATGTTACTGGTAATCTGCCCATAGGTTTCACCGGTGGCTTCGTCGATTTCGCCCAGCACCTCAAGCTCCGTTACCGGATGCCCCTGTGCCAACACGGTGTCTGGCGCACCGTACCAGTAGCAAGTGTAGTACGTACGGGTACCGTTTTCAACGACGTTGGTGGTCACGGTGGTGACGATCTCTTCCACGTCGTCGACAACATTGGTGATAACCTCTTCCACGATATTCGTAAGGACACCCACCTTGTAAAGATAGGTCTTGGTTTCGCCATCCAACTCAACGGTGATCAAATGACGATCAACCAAGGCATACGCCATATAATCGCCATCCGGGTTGGAATCGGAACCGTTAGCCCGGAGCGGATTGGAACCGCGGGCCGCTTCCCAACCGTCAGGAGCGCCGTCACCATCGGTATCCCAATTGATCGGGTTGGTGCCCAGCAAGAACTCTTCAAGATCGGAAAGTCCGTCATCATCGGTATCGTGGCCGGAGGCGGAAGCTTCCAACGGATTGAATGCGTCACGGATCTCAATGTTCTCGATGACAATCGAGGAACCCGGATCCTGCGGGTTGTAGCGGTTGCCGGTTAAGCCGTCAATCGCTGCCCGGCGCCAGAAGTAGTACTCGTAACCGTCGGGTATGCTATCGCCGTCGGTATCTTCCTCAATCGGGTCGGAACCGCGGGTTACCGGCTCTTCACCGCCGCTACCCTCTTTGGCACCCGGCTCGTCAAGTATCAGATTGTCACCGGTACGCCCGGTGATCGGATCGTTCAACTCTTCGTCAGTACCGCGCAACTCCTGAATCGTAGTGAACGGAGCGCACTTTTCGTCGGTAACCGTCAAGCCCGCCGCGCCGCGGTCAATCGGCCAAACATCGCCGTCCGGGTTCGTGGTGCGCAAACCGGTGGTCGCGTACAGAGAAACATCGGTATCAGGGTCGGTACCGGTGACGGCCATAATGACGTCACGGATGGTGTGGCCGGTGGTCGGGCACTGGTAATCATCCGGAATACCGTCGCCATTGATATCGCCTTTGCCATCGCCCTTAAGGTATTCGCGGCTGAATATCGCGCGAACCTGATAAACGCCTCCGGTGTCGTTGGCACCCAACGGGAAGAGGCAAATCGGGTCGGACATGGTGGGGTTAAGCAGCGCTTCGGCAACCTGGCCGCCGCCAAAGTCATCCCAAGCGTAGAAGAAGTTCTTACGTTCGTCGTCGGAAACGGTGGCGGGAATCGCCTCTAGCGAGGCGGAGGTCACGCCAGTACCGTAAACGAAACGCCAAACGTTGTTGATGTAGTTGGTGCTGACTGCGTTAGGCGAAACGATCGTGCCGTAACCCAGCCCGTCGCCAAAGGTCAACCCATAGTATTTGGAAGAGACATTCGGGCCGACCGGCGTGGCCATCAAGGTTTGGGCCGCTTGGACGGAAACGTAGAACTGTACCCAGTCATACTCGCCATCCTTGTCGGTCACGGTCATGGTGACAGTGTAAACGTCAAAACCGCCCCAAGTATGGGAAGCGACGCCGTTAAGTGCTTCAGGGTGAAGAATAGAAGGTGGGGATCCATCCCCCCAGTCAAAACGAACCGTTATGCCTTGGGCATCTTTGCTAACATCCCTAACACTCCAAGCGATGCTACGCTCAATGTTCTGCGATGCAGTGTACGCAATCTCCGTTGCGTTCGCCGCCATTTTCGGCATATTGATCACCGGCGCCACGTTTTTAATGTTGATGCGGGCAGACTGGAAATTGGAGTAGAACGCTGCTGCCGCTGCCGAAGTGGATTCTCCGGGTGTGATGGAGGGGGTTACCACAAAGCCCGCACCTTCGGATATCGGCGTACCATCGAAAATGGGACGGAGATTAACCGTATAATAACGCTGGTTCGCGTCAATGTAAATTTGGGTTTGTGACAATTCCATGAAACCGTTACCAGCGCTTGTAGCCGGGGTGACGGTCAACGTAACCGGAACTACGCGGTCAAACGGAGTGGATAACTCCACCTCCAACGAATACACATCTGTGGAATTTTCATAAATGTACATACTCCCGGGAGCAATCGAGATGGTCGGCGGATTGCCGATCGTAAGGTTGAAGTAGGAAGTATGCCAGTTGTCGTCAGGAATGTCATCCTTATCGGCCCACTTAACCGTCAGAGTCTGAACTCCGCTAGAGGTGAAGGTATTGGTTACCGACCCTTCAACGCCATAGTTGGTAACAACGGTTCCGCCGCTAAACGTCCAGATAGAGATTAACGAATCACGATCCTGTGCCCCTGGTTCAGAGAAGCGGAACGGAATGGTCTGTTTGATATTCGATGCGAGTGCGTTCGTGAACGAATAGACCGTGGGAATCTCCATAGTAGGAGAAACGTTCCTAACCGAAATGGTCAACGGGCGAAGATCGAAATAAGTGGCCACCGTTTCATCTTCGGGGACAACTTCCACCTTGACACCCTGGAGGTAGCTTGCGTAGGTACCGTCGATCACTTTGAACGGAATTCCGGTCTCGGTTTCTGTCGCGTCAGCACCCATCGTCAAAACCGTTTGATTTTCGGCAGCCGCCACATACAGATTGGTTATTGCAGGGTCGGCATCAGCCTGGGTGACTTTCAACTTGAAGTTGAACGCTCCGGCGGGATATGCGGCAGACGCAGAAACTTTAATTTCTCCTTCCTTGTTGTTTTCATCATATTTCTCGGAAGGATTGACCAATATCGGTTTGAGGACCGGTTTTGCAACCGGGTTTTTAACTATCATGTGGAACTGGACCGGCTCGCCCGGAGTGATGCCGTCAGTAGGATAAACGGTAACCAAATAGTCGCCAGGCGCCGTGTAAGTGTGTTTCGCAACATCGTTACGTCCATTAGTTGTGGTTTCTTCGGTCGAATCGCCCCAATTCCAACGCAGGGTAATTGCAGCGTCATCCGCGCTGACATCAGCCACTGAATATGTGATGATCTTTTCGGTAAGCGTGATGGCGCTGTCGTTGAGTGTGGTGGGGGTGACAATCACCGGGGCAAGGTTCTGCGCCATAACCGTACCGGATTTGAATTCCAAATATTTGGAATCAGTGCAGGCGGGGGTAATTTTTACACCGCTTGGATAGGCCGTGGTGGTTTCGTTAAGAACCAAAAAGGTTACCACATCTTCAGACTCGTTTTGGCCTGCCAGAATTGTAAGGGTGTTGGAAGAAAGCTGGATATAATTAGGATCCGCGGTGAGGGTGACCACAACGTTGGTGGCCGGGGCCTCGGTAGCGGTGACACGCAACTCGTGGGATTCCGTGTCAGATTCGTAGGTGCTGATCTGGTTGGCGGTGCCGCCACCGGTCAACACAACCTTAATGGTCGGATCGGGGGCCTTGGTTACTTGAACCACTTTGTTTACCCAATTGATACGGCCGTCCGGATCCGGGCCCGAGACAGAACCCAAACAGAGATTTGCTGTAGTTTCCGGCGATTTGCCGCGAATATAGAAGGTAACGGTCGATTCGCCCGACGGAATGCTGGTAGCATAAATACCGGATTCGTTGGCACCAACCACCTCGAATGAGGACGGGTCGCTCGACCACAACGCAAAACCGACCGCTTCGTCGGTGGACGCAGTACCTTGACGGGAAATGGTGCACATCAGTTCTTCGCCGGAAGCTACCCTGTAGGCCTCGGTTTCGTTAAACTTCAGGGTTTGCACCTTAACATCCGACATCGCCATTGTCCAGTCGTCTTTGTCCATCATCGATACGCCGCCACCAAAACGCCAAACCACGTCGCGCTCGGTTGAGCTGGGGGTTTCTTTCACCGTCACTTTATAATTGGCGGTGTTTTTCCAGGTAAACCCCATTCCTGGGTTGGTCGAGTTGCCAGCCTCGCCGGCAATGGTTAAAGGCATACCAAAATCACCCTCGCGCACGATATATACAAAATTACAGTTGTACCGGCCGTTTGCGGGTGAAGTTTCTGGTTCGACACTGTCAAGATATGCCCAACCACCGGTGGACATTTTGAGCGCCAACCGATCGTAGTACATATTAAATTCAGTGCCATCGCCCAAATAGCGGAGCGAGTAAACGGCACTCGGATATGATCCGGCATTACCCAAACGGATGGTGAAAGTAATTTGCGTACCTGGCGCCGTTACTGTTCGACCCACAAAAAAGGAATTTGCCTCGATACTGCAAATGTCACCGGTCGTAGTCCCGGTCTGACCAAAGGCCGAAATTCCAAGCCCAAAAGCGGCAAACGCCACAATTGAGGCGGTGACAGTCTTCGTTGCTTTTTTAATCATTCCACTCACGTTCATGCGCTTTCTCCTCATTATCAAATCCAACTCAAATCCGTTGACGGTGGCGTCGCGGTTACTTCCCAACCTTGCCCGCCGATTGGCTGGCGGCATCCTGTCCCGCCAGCTGATTACGAACCTTCTGCTCCTCTTCAATCCTGTTTCTGATTGCCTTCCTCACGTTCGCAGAATCCGTCTGAATCTGCCCGTTAAGCTCATCTCGCTTGACCTGCAGTGCCTGCCAACGCTGGTCTTTCCTAAAAGCCGCTTTCAAGGTTTCGACATCGGTTCCTTCAGGCAGCGCGGCTTGAATCTGGCGTTCAATCTCCGCCTGCTCTGCCAAAACCCGGTTGCGCTCCATAACCACTTTGTTCTGCTTTTTCGCGGAATCACGAAGCATTTGCTGGTACGTAGCGTCCAACGCTCGGTTGGTGGTGCTGGGATCTACCGCAACTCCGTTATCCCCAGCCGGCTTCTTCTCGCGACCACGCAAACCGAACAGCACCACCGCCAGCACCAACAAAATTAAGATTGACAGGAAAATGGCAAAAGCCCGCGACACCGCACCCGTCTTGCGGGTCAAAGTGCGGTTTTCTGCACATTGTGCGCGCTTTTTTCCTAATATCGACATTTTTCTCCTTGTCAAGCTAAACCAATTCGCCAAAAGTCGACACTATAAGCCGTCATTTTTGAATCTTATCACGAAACATTTGAAAAGGGCAAGGCAATTTTGCGATTTAATCTATTTTTGAGTTGCATACAGTGGTAAGCATGCGTTATACTGAACACATTATGACAAACGACTCTTTAGGCAATAATCCGGTTGAAACTCTGGTTTTGTCAAGCGGTGACAAAACGGAATCTATGCTGCGTGTCCGCAAAACCAAGCTTTTGGTCATTAGCGGTCCAATGCAGGGACACGAATTCGTGGTTAACCGCGACACTTTTACCATCGGATCCAGCGATCATAATGATTTGTCCATTCACGATTCCACAATGTCAAAACGGCATTGCGAAATTTCCGTTGGCCAGTCAGGTTACGTCATCCGGGATTTGGACAGTACCAACGGGACTTTTGTGCAGGGCGTGCGTATTTCTTCCGCCCATTTGGCCCCTGGTTGCGAAATCCAGCTCGGAAAAACCCGGATTATTTTCTGCCCGCTACAGGATTCTAACGACATCCCGCTCTCCGTTCATGAGTCGTTCGGCAAAATGCTTGGTCGGTCTATCCCGATGCGGCGCATTTTCTACCTAGCGGAAACCTATTCCCCGGCCGATGTAACGGTAATGATTACCGGAGAAACCGGCACCGGGAAAGAGGTGTTGGCAGAAGAAATTCACAACCATTCGCCGCGAAAAGATAAGCCGTTTATCGTCATCGATTGTGCCGCAATATCCAAGGAATTGATCGAAAGCGAGCTTTTTGGTCATGTAAAAGGCTCTTTCACCGGCGCTACCAGCGACCGTCAAGGGGCTTTTGAGCTGGCCGACGGCGGAACCGTGTTCTTGGATGAGATTGGCGATCTTTCGCCTGAACTGCAGCCCAAACTGCTCCGGGTGTTGGAAAAGCGGGAAATCCGTCGGGTTGGCAGCAATAAAGTCCAGAAAATCGATGTCCGTATCATTTCCGCCACCAACCGAAACCTCGCAAATGACGTAAACGAGGGTAATTTCCGTGAAGATCTTTACTACCGGTTATCGGTCGTTCACCTTGAATTGCCGCCGCTTCGTCGCCGGCGGGAAGATATTCCGCTTCTGGTTAAGCGGTTTTTGATCGATTTGCAAGGTGACAACGCCATCAATGAGATTATGGATATCGACAAAACCATGGACATTTTAAAGCGTCACGAATGGCCTGGAAATGTTCGCGAACTGCGTAATCTGATTGAGCTAGCTTTCTACAGTGAACGACGTCCAATCGATTTGAGCGCATTTCTTAGTCTTCTTAATATGCACTCAAATCTTCATAATAACGACTTGCCGGACTTTTCTTTTTCGACCGAAAAGCCGTTTAAGGATGCTAAAAACGACTTGATCGAAGAGTTTGAGAAGACCTATTTAATGGAATTGTTGAAGAGAAACCAGCAAAACATCTCTAAATCCGCCCGTATCGCCGGTATTGAACGCGCTTATTTGCAGCGTTTAATCCGCAAATACGGTATTAAAGGATAGTTAAGATGTTTGGGTAGTTAGGTAGTTAGATAGTTGAGTGGTTGAGTAGTTTGGTGGTAACCCGCCCGTCCGTGCTTCGCACGAAAATATAAATGAGGATAAAGTTGGACAGCATGTGCTGTTGAGAATTAAAAAGCGGAGTCCAGAAGTATAAAGTCTTGTAGTTGGATACTTTGTCTGCTACGAGTTACCACCGGAATGCGACTGGCTAACCACTATTCACTAATCCCTAACTACTAATCCGTCCTCTCTTTATTATTAATGAGAGAACCGCTATGTCCGCCGGATTTACTCCGGATATGCGGGCTGCCTGACCTAAATTCTCCGGCATTACTTTAATCAACTTTTCACGGCTTTCATATCGCAGGGCGGTAATTTTGCGATAATCTATCCATTTTGGTATTTTGACCGACTCTTCCCGGATTGCTCTTTCAGCCATCCTTTTTTCCTGCTCAATATATCCGTCATATTTGACTAAAATTTCTACCTCTTCCTTCACCGGCGGAGGTAACCATGATTTTGAATCAGGCAATTTATCATAACTTATCTCCGGGCGAGATAATAAATTGAAAAGCGTTTTTTCTCCATTACGTGTGTTTTTTAACCGTATGATTTCATCATTAACCATTTTTTTAAACACTTTTATGCTGCTCATCACTTCATTCGATACGGTTTTGATTCGTTCAGCGTAAGGCATTAAACGAATATGGGCGTTATCCTGGCGTAACAACAATCTCCGTTCCGCTCTGGATGTAAACATCCGATACGGCTCTTGTGTTCCTTTGGTTACTAAATCATCTACCATTACCCCTATATAAGCTTCTTGACGACTTAAAATCATTGGCTCTTCAGACTTAGATTTTAACGCAGCGTTTATACCGGCAAGAATGCCTTGTGCTGCCGCTTCCTCGTAACCCGTAGTTCCATTTACCTGCCCAGCAAAATACAAACCTTCTATTCTTTTGCTCTCCAAACAATGATTTAATTCTCTAGCGTCAATGCTGTCATACTCAATTGCGTAAGCGTATTGTGCAAACTCCGCTTTTTCCAAACCTGGAACGCTGTGTACTAATTCATCTTGAACTTCCCTTGGCAGACTGTTCGACAAACCGTTTGGGTACCACCAGTCATTTGCATCTTTTCCTTCCGGTTCCAGCATAACATGATGCTGAGTTGCTGAAGTAAACTTAACAATCTTATCTTCTATCGAAGGACAGTATCTGACACCAACCCCAGATATGTCCCCTCCATATAAAGCACTTCTAGATAAATTTTTGCGAATTATTTCATGAGTGCGTTCAGTGGTATGACTCATCCAACAAGGAATTTGTTCCGCTCCGCAAAGCAAATTGTTCCACGTGGAACATTTTACGCTCTCTTTGTATTCCATCAATGATTGTTCCACGTGGAACATTCTTGTAGAAAATGAAAAGAACGGTGGAGGTTCTTGTCCAGGCTGACAAATCATTCTACCAAAATCTATGCTTTCACGATAAAGGCGGGGTGGGGTACCAGTTTTCAATCTGATCAACTCAAAACCAAGTTTGTCCAACGAATTTGAAAGTTTATTGGCAGCCGGTCGGTGGTCGCCACCACTTTCTTTTTTTTCGTGACCAATGAAAATCAATCCTCTCATTGAAGTTCCAGTGGTAATTACCACCGCATTGGAAAATATTACTTCATTGGTACTTAGCCTGACCCCAACCGCTTCTTTATCCTCCACTATAATCTCTATTACTTCACCCTCGATCAGAGTAAGATTAGAAGTACTTTCGATTACGCGCCGCATACGGCCTGAATATTCTTTTTTATCGCACTGCACTCGTGTCGCCCAAACTGCCGGACCTCTACTCATATTTAAAGTTTTAAACTGCAATCCGGTACAATCCGCATTTATTCCCATTTCACCGCCTAAAGCATCAACCTCTCTAACCAAATGGGACTTTGCCAATCCGCCAATGGACGGGTTGCAAGGCATTGTCGCAATGGACTTTAAACTGGCGGTAACCAGAAGTGTATGCACGCCCATCCGCGCTGAAACCAACGCAGCTTCACACCCGGCATGACCGCCTCCGACTACAATTACCCCAAAATCTGATACTTTCTTGTTCATGGGCGGGAATTATAAAAAAAATCCAAAAAAATGACAAATGTTATTGACAACTTTTCAAGGTTTCTATTTTTTTCCAATTTTTAAAATATTTTTTTGTAACTTGTTTATTTTCAATGAGTTACGATTTTAATACCAAATTTGTAAAAGATAATCAATAAAAAAAAATAAACAGTTTTTCACAAGTTATTAACAGGTTTGTTAATTGTTCACAATTTGCCGATAAGTTGAATAATTCTAGTTGGTATATTTCAAATAACCTAAGAGTTATTATCATCTAACGGTAGTCAAGCATAACTTTTAAAAATCGATTAAACGTCTATCTTCAAAATAATCTACATTTCAAAATACGCAAATCGTTGATTATTAGTAATTTACCGAGTTATTAACACTATCAACATCCCATATTAATAAAGCTAAATAAATAATTAAATATGATAATTGTATAAGCAAAACCCATGACGATGCGTCCGACGCTCGTTTAAAAGCATGAATGGATGTTTTGCCTATTAAAATCTCCGAACTGCGTATTTTTCTCGCTTATTAACTCCTCTTTCCCAAAGCTTTCGGTCTTTTTCGTTCCAAAGCGCGCCTTCCTCGTAATCCCCGCAGAAAGGAACGGTTAAGTCCACCCAGCAGGCCAATTGCCGCTGTTCTGATTCCGTAAGATTCTTGGCATGGCCTTCTTTATCGAATTTTCTGGTGAAAAGTTCGCTGCATGCCGATCCTTTAAAATAAGGGGGTAGCGGGGTAGGGACGCTGGCTGAATTAATCCAGTTGAGGATCTTGTGGTCTGGGTTTCCAGACCAATGGTCACCTAATCTTGAATGGGTGAGAGAAAGGTAACTTTGCAGCCAAACGCGCTTGGATTTAGGGTCTTCAACCCGTTTTGCAGTCAAATCAGGTATATTAGGGTTCTTTTCCGGATTGTGGCATCCAACACAGCGCCGTTCCAAAATGGGTTGAATATCCTTTTCGAAACTAAATCCGCGTTCCGGAAGCGATATTTTAACCGGTTTGGCGGACATTTTGGCAATAGATGAGTCTGGAGCTTGATTGGCTGGTTCGTGACAACCGACGCAAGCTGCGGTTTCCCCTGGCTGAAGAACCGTCCAGCTCCGCATGGTTTGCACCATACGCCCTTTTCCGTCCAACAACATAAAATACATCGGGGTTTCGATCGGAGCCTCGATCAATACCGAACCGTCGTTTGCGACCGGAACCTCCCCCAATACTCTTTTTACGCCCCATGTGCCTTGTCCGATAGCTGGCGGGGTGCAGGATAAACCGCCTCCGCCCGGTCCGCCGTTGCCGTTGGATCCGATTCCGGCAGGACGGTAATCTATCGAAACCACGCGCAACGATTTTACGGTTCCTCGTTCGATTCCTTGCATTGAATTGCCTGCGTAAACGTCCTGAATTGCGAAAAATCCGGTTTTTTTAGTCTCGTCTGGCATTTTAGACGAGCGCATAGCCAAATTTCTGGCGCGAACCGGAACGGGTCTGCCACATGGAATCTTACCGGTTTGCGATACCAAAAGCTCCCGTTCTCCGTTTACATTAGTCCAATAAAGCGCAAACGGAACCAAATGGAGCCGGAAATTAACATGATTTTCTTGATTTCTTGGCCAACCTTTAGGCAAAAACGAAAGCACCACTCCTTTTTCATCTATAGGATAAGGATACATGGCCATTCGTCCTCTTTGCCCGTAAGCATCGATCTTTTCCGCTTTAGCTCTTCTCAATGGTTCCAATTGCCATGCCCCGCTGGCTTCCTCGCGCCCCTCGCTAGGATTGAAAAGCATCAGTTCCCCTGGTTGGAAGGAATGATGCCCGGTGGCGATTCCGAAGAATAACGTAGAATTTGGAACGCCTCTGGCATGGATCAAGGTGGTGGGAAACCAAGAATTGCCACCATAAACCGCACGCTGGCTGGTACCGTCAACGTTCATTCCGAAAAGCGGCTGCGGATACATTTGGGAGCGGTCGTTGTATTCCCAGCGGGTATATAGAACTTTTCCGTCATCCGTTAGGGTGGGGTAGTTGTCATGAACCTGATCGAAAGTTATTCTGGTGATGTTTTTTCCGTCGCTGTCGCACCGATAAATGTTGCTGACTTCAGTCCACCAGCAGTCCACAATCTGCATACAACGGGTGGAATTGAAAAAAATATGCCCATCTGGAAGATAGCAACCTTCGTAATCGGCAACCCCTTCGCCAAAAGTCAACTGCCGAACCTCACGACTTGCTAAATCCATTTCATAAAGATGAAAATCGTCTCCCCGGTCGCTGGCTTTGTAGGAGTAGAGTATTTTCGTTCCGTCTGGCGAAACGTCAACATCCCGAAAACACCCGGTTTTGCTTTCCAACAGAGCGGTTTCAGTCCAAAGCCCGTCAGGGTTGTATTCAGCTAGGTAAAGCCCTGATCCTGGGGTCATAAAAGTCCGCTCGGCTTGGGCGTCCGAAAGCGCCTCGGTATAAGCGTAATGCGAACCTCCCATCACATAATGGCGGCAGTAAACCCATTTAGTGGCGGTAGCCACCACGGGTTTCAAACGTAACGCTCGGCGTTCAAGGCACGACTTTTTATAATCTTCGGATACGTTTTCATTTTCCGGTTTTTTATCCTGATCCAACCAATCAGACACCAATTCGTCAGATTGGGCCAGCGCTGTACCGGCCAGAAAACATAATAACAGGTAAATAAACATACTTAACCCCCTAATAAACATTTGGAATGATAACCTTTTTTAGTCTGAAAAATCAATAAAAAAGAAAAATAAGGCGCCAGCTATTTTATGCTTTTATGAATCTTTCAAAATCTTATCAAGTAATAATTTGGTTATAAAAGTTATAAACAGGTGATAATAACTTTGTTAATAACTGAAATTTCGGCTTAAAATATGGATAATCAGTTAATAACTTGTAGATATATTGTACTTGATAATTTTTGCGAATTAAGGCATACTTTTTGCCGTTTTTTTGCGGGATTCAGGAGCTTCTTGGTGGGCGGGTTTCCTGCGTGCGGAGATTTTTATGGCAGACATTTCTAAAGCGGACTGTAAACGGCTGGCAGATGCCCGGCGGCGTAAAGGCATGACCCAAAGTGCCGTTGCGGCGGCGGTGGGGTGCCGACAGTCCGCGATTTGCATGCTGGAAGGCGGGCAGTCGGGAAAACTCGCCGCCGACAAAGTGGCCAAAATAGCCGAACTGCTTGAAGTGAAGTTGGAAACGGTTTCCGAAAATTCGGTTGCAGAATTCAAAGACACCCGCCGAATTGGATTTTGTCCGAATGCGGAATGCCATTCCAACGTTCCTTATGTCTCGGGCGAGGTGCTGTATTTTTGGCCGGTGGAACAGCAGGGTGACCGTTGCGTTTATTGCGGCGAGGTGTTGGAGCACAATTGTCCGAACTGCGGAGCATCGCTGGTTGACGGGGCGTGCTGTCCGGCATGCGGCGAACCAAAGGTGGTTAATACCCTGCCGCCGGAAACGGATTTTGTCCGTTGGGCGGCGGAACGACGCGTGGAATTAGCGGAATGGCGACAATTGACAAAAAAATAACCGGCCGGGAGATTTTAAATGGGTAAATTTCTGATAATCACGGATGGTAAAGCGGGACACGAAAACCAGTCTAAAGCGTTTTGCCGAGCCTTGGGATATGATTACGATTTGTTGAAGGTTGGGTACCGTTCCCCGGTGATGAAGGGATTGGCTTATTTTTTCGACCGACTGGGAATAAAAACCGGTGGCGTATTTAATTCCGAACCGCTGCCAAATGCCGACGGAATCGCGGCGGTGGTTTGCACCGGATCGACCGCGTTTTACCCCGGAAAGGTAATTGCCCGGAGTTTGGGCGTGCCGGTGGCGGCTATCCTCTATCCCAAGGGTTACCGGTTGGATTTCGACTGCATTCTCGCTCCGGAATTCGACCGTCCCGCGCCGCGCGCGAATCTTATCTCGGTTCCGGTCAACCTAACCGTACCGGATCCGGCGTTTTATGAAAACGGGGTGAGGCAGTTCCGCGAACGCTTTCCGCAAGGATGGACAAAAGACGGCAAGGTCAAACCGGCGGTTGGGGTGATTGTGGGCGGGCCGAACGGTTTCGCGGAGATGACGGTAAAACAGATGAAGCCGTTGCTGGACAGCCTTTTCGCCGCCACGCCGGGCCAAGAACACTGGGTAACCACTTCCAGGCGCACCCCGCCGGAAGTTGAGTCGCTGATTGCAGGATACCCGTTTGAGTACCAGTTGCTGTTCAGTCAGGACCATTTTAACCCGATTCCCGCGTTTGTTTCCCTTTGCGAGCGGCTGTTCGTGACCGCGGATTCCACTGGAATGATTAGCGAGGCGGTGACTTGCGGCCATTCGCAGGTGGAGGTGCTGATGAACCTTAAAGACGGCACCTCAAAATTCGCCCGGTTTGTGAACGACCTTGAACGGCGCAACGCGGTACACGTTTTTGACGGAAAACTCGGTTACGCCGACAACAAGGTAAACCTTACCACGGTCTTCGACAAAGCGCGGGTTTTGTTGTTCGGTGCCTCCGGACGGAGGTAAATTCCGGGAGAAGTGACATTGGTGCGTTGCAAGGTTATCCAAAATTCACCTTGTGCCGCCTGCTGGAATGTGTTAAACTATCTTCCGTTCATAAGAAAGCTTTGTTTGCGTTGACGGTGCAAAGCGGTTTTGCACTAGTTAATGGAAAGGAAAATCGCGATGAAGAAAGTGTTAGGCGTGGTCGTGTTGTTAGCGGGTATCGCCGGTGGATTTATTTGCGGAAAAATGCAGAATGCCCAGCCGAAGGCTGCCGAGGCGGAACCGGTTGAAGCGGCGGAGAAAAAAGCGAATGGCGAAGAGTCGCTTGAGCAGGCTCAAAAACGCATCCTTGAGCTGGAGCGTGAACTTGCCACTTTGCGCCGGAAGTATGATGAGAAGAAAGTGAATACAGAGAAAAAAGAAGACATTGAGACTGAAGAAGTGGTGTCGATTGTTAATGGTGACGATATCATGGGGAAACTGAAGGATAAGCTTTCCGCCGACCAGTTAAATCAGGTTTCAAACGCCTTTTCAGAATTGCGCGAGCGGCTTGCCAACCGCAATAAGAGCAAGTTGGAGTTTTTGGCTTCGATTGACACTAGCGGGATGACGAGCAAAGAACGGAAAACCCATGCCAAGTTTCAGGAGTTGCTGGCCAAGCGCGAGGCGATTAACGCTAAAATGAAAGGCGGTTTCCCCGATGTCGGGGCGATTAAAGAGTTGGTGGAACTGGGAATCGAAATGGCCCCGGTTGCCAAGGAAGAGCGTTCTCTTCTTATGCGCCAAATGGCCAAGGAACTCGGTTATAGCGGCAACGACGTGGAGGTGGTACACGACGCGGTGTCCAATATTATCGATTGCACCATGCCGAGCGGGCTAGACAATATCAGTGAACTTTCTGAGGAGGCCGCCGGTGCGGCGGGTGCAACCGAAGTGAAGATCGAAACCCAGGTTATCGGGCTGTAGGAGGAATTCAGTTTCCGTTTTTTCTGTTGGTTATCATCAAAAAAGGAGAGAAAAACATGATGGACAATGAAGCGAAACAGTCGGTGCCGTCCTATTTGGAGTGCGCGCAACCGAATCCGGCCTCAAACCGGGCACCATGGTATAAGAACATCGCGCCGTCGTACGCGGGTATCTTTTTGTGGTTTGTCTTTTGGAGCGGAGCCGCGACGTGCGGCGGGAGCGATGCCGCCGGAGGCATTCTCGCCAAAGGTTGGGGAACGGCGCTCTTGGGTGTATTCCTGGGCGCGGCGATCTGTTACGTGCTCTTCTACCTCGTGTTCGGTCGGCTGGGCCAGAAGACCGGTTTGCCGCTTTACATTGTCGGTTCATCGACCTTCGGCGCGACGGGCGGATTCATTCTCCCCGGCTTCTTTATGGGTTTGCTGCAGTTTGGCTGGGTTGCGGTAAACATTTTCGGTGCTACGGCCGCGTTGAACATGATGTTCAAACTGCCGGCGGGTAGCCTGTTCGGCGGCGATGGCGGCGCGGTTTCGCCGCTGATTTACGTGATTATGCTGGTGTGGGGTGTCAGCGCGGTGGTGATGGCGCTCAAGGGCATTAAGTATGTCGCGATGATTTCGACCTGGATGCCGCTGATCCCGGCGTTGACGCTGATCGTTCTGGTGGCAAAAACGGCGGGCGGGCTTGGCTCGTTTGACGCGGCCGCTTTCGTGAAAGCCGCCACGGCCGGCGGGGTTAAAGGCGCCGCAATGGGATCCACCGCGATTATCTTCCTTTTGATCACCTATATCGTTGGCTTCACGGCGACGGCCGGCGCGGCTGGTGTCGATTTCGGTACCAGTGCGCGGGATAAGAAGGATGTGGTGCTCGGCGGATTTGCCGGGGTGCTGTTGGCGATTCTCTTGACGGCGGGTCTTTCGATCATGATCGTGGCTGGTTTCTACGGCACGGCCGATGGTCAGGCGCTGTTGGCGCAGAATCAGGTGATTCTTGATCCGGTTGCCTTGACCGGCAAGATTCTGAAAAACGACCGTACCGGTGAAATCGTGGCGTTCCTGCTCGCGATTTGCGCTTTCCCGAGCTGCTGCTTCTCCTCGTTGATCGCGGCGAACTCGATTAAGACGACGCTTCCGAAAATTAATCCGTGGGTCTCCTGCGGGATCGGTTGCGTGATTGCCGAGATTCTAGCGATGTTGGGCGTGGCCGGCAAGCTGGGCGCAATCTTCGGTTTCTTCGGAGCTTCGTTCGGTCCGATCTGCGGCGCGATGGTTGCCGAGTATTTCTTGAACAAGGGCCGGTGGACGGGTCCGCGCGCGGGCTTCAATCCCGCCGGATGGATTGCCTGGGCGGTCGGTTTCGTAATCGGCGCGCAACCGCAGTTGGTTGCTTGGGGTGTCCCGCTCGGCAAGCCGTTGCCGCTGAGCTTGATTTTCGCCTTCTTTGCGGGCGCGGTGATTTACGCGTTGCTCTCCAATTGCCAGAGCCGTATTCTGCCGTATCCTCAGGCTGAAAACCAGGCTGAATAGTCGGGGCGGTTATGGGTGAGCAGAGTTTGAGATTGTACGCGGAGACGTTGTCGTCAAGTCTGCTGAAGAGCGATTTCGCGACATTGGACCGAATCGGGAATCTGCTTTTAGCGGCGAAAAAGGACGGCCGAACGATTTTTCTGATCGGTAACGGCGGATCGTCGGCAACCGCGTCGCACGTAACTAACGATCTGGTCAAGGGTTGCCGGGTAGGGGATAACCCCGGTTTCCGGGCGATCTGCCTGAACGATTCATCAACTCTGCTCACCTGCCTTGCGAATGATTTTTCCTATGCGGATGTTTTCGCTATCCTGCTGGAGACGTATGCCCGCCCGGGCGATATTTTAATCGCGTTCAGCGGCAGCGGGAATTCCCCGAATGTTCTCTGCGCGATTGAAAAGGCGCGGGAATTGGGTATGACGAGCATTGGGTTCGGCGGCCGAGACGGCGGAAAAATGAAACCGCTTTGCGACATTTGCCTGATCGCGCCTACGGATTCAATGGAGATGCTGGAAGATCTGCATCTGGTTTACTGGCACGATTTAGTCTGTTCTCTGCGCGAAGCGCTCGGAGGAATCGCCGGTTCATGCTAGCTGGTGCGATAGATTGCGGCGGTACGAAAGTCCTTGCCGCGCTGGTGGATGAGAAAGGGACGATTTACGCGCCTTGTTGCGCGTCATTGCCGACGGGCGATAAGTCGCGCTATTTTGCGGATTCGGTCGCTCTGCTGCGTGAATCTTGCCGGACGCACGGATTCCCTTTCGAATCGCTTTCCCGCGTAGGCGTCAGTATTCCCGGGATGACGGATGGCGCTGATCGGGTGTTGGGGTCGCCTTCTGCCGGATGGGGCGAGTTTTCCGTTTTTCCGCTGTTGCGTCCGCTGTTTCCGGATTCGGAAATCGACATCCGGCTGGAAAACGATGTCAACGCGTGCGCACTGGCTGAACGGCGGTTCGCCGACGCTGGAGACGATTTTATCTGGTTGACCGTCAGTACGGGCATTGGCGGGGCGGTGGTTTCCGGCGGCAGGTTGCTGCGCGGCGCTACGTCTTGCGCGGGAGAGATCGGCCACGTAAAAGTTGAGTTTGATGTCCCCGCTCTCTGTGGTTGCGGCGGAAAGGGATGCTTGGAAGCGCATGCTTCCGGAACCGCGATTGGCCGGGAATCCCGAATGGCGGGAACCGGTGAGGATGCGGCGGCCTGCGCGACGGAAGCGTTAAGCGGGAATGCCGCGGCACGCCGCATTTGGCATCGCGCCGGAATGTACATCGGCCGGGCGTTAGCCGCAGTGTCTTGCGCCGTCAACCCGAGTGCTGTTTATGTCGGCGGCGGTGTTGCGCGTTCGCTATCGTTGTTGTTGCCCGGGATTCGGGAAGCATTTTCGCAGGAGGTGCTTCCGCAATGTTCTGCCGTGGAGATTCTGCCGTCCCGCCTAGGCTACAACGCCTCGTTGCTGGGGGCGGCGGCACTGTGTTTCCCCATGCCGGAGGTTGGAGAAAATCGGATTGATTGACTCGACCCGTTGCGTCGATGTGGAGTTTGCCAATACAAATCAGGAGTAGTTGTCGATGAAAAAAATGTTATTATTGTTGACCGCCGTTTGCGCGGCGGGGGTGCTTCGCGCCGAATCTTTTACGTTGGCGTTGCAGGCGTACACCTTTAAAGACCGCTCGATGGTTGAGACCATTGAGGTGGCCAAGCGGTTGGGTTTCCGGGCAATCGAGTTGACTAACGTGCAGCAGATCGGCGGTCCGTTCAAGGGGAAGGTTACTCCGTGGGAGATGCCGCGGGAGATTCGCCCTGCGGTTAAAGCGTATCTTGACGCTTGCGGGGTAAAGGTGGTCAGCTACGGGGTAATCGGAGCGAGCGACGAGAAAGGGTGGCGCGAAGTGTTCGAATTCGCGCGCGATTTGGGAATTGCGCGGTTGCTGGTGGAGCCGCGGATCGAGGTGTTACCGCTGTTGGACAAGCTGGCTCAGGAGTTCAAAATCAGGATTGCGATCCACAACCACGGACCGCAGATAAATTGGTCAACCTCTTGGTGCGATCCGGAATTCGCGGCGGCGGAAATCAACAAGCGCAGCGAGTGGGTAGGATCAGGCGCGGATGTGGGGCACTGGCGGTTGGCAAAAATTGACGCTGCGCAGGGGATTCGGACATTGCTGAAGAGCCGAGTCTTTTCGTTGCATTTTGTCGATGTCGATGAAAACGCGCATCCGGTTCCGTTTGGAAAGGGTTTGTCGCAGCTAGACACCCTGCTGAAGGAAATGCGCAAGGCGAATGTCTATCCCGACCTCATTGTCGAGTACGAACAATGGGACGAGAAAACCGAGGCGAATGTTAAGGCTTGCGTTGATTGGTTCAACGCGCACAATAAGGAGTAAACGAAATGAAGGGGAATGTTTCGAGAAGGGTTTTTTTGGGTAACGTCGGGGCGGCCGCCGGAATGATGGCGGTGAACGGTTTCGCGAGAAGCAACCGTAAGCCGGGCGAGTTGATGAATGTGGGCGTGATTGGTATCGGCGGGAAAGGTTGGAGCGATTGGCACGGACTGCTGGATACCAAACGTTGCCGGATCGTTGCCATGTGCGACACCAACCGCGACAAAATCGATCAGGCTAAAAAGGAGGTTAAGGACGCAAAGTTCTACACCGACTACCGCAAGATGTTCGACGAGGTGAAAGGACTGGATATTGTAACCGTTTCCACGCCGGACCACACCCATGCGCGTGCGGCAATCGAGGCGATGAAGCGCGGCGCGAATGTCTATGTCCAAAAGCCGCTCGTGCGCACGCTTTGGGAGGCCGAGTACTTCAAGAAGACGGCGTTGGAAAAAGGGGTTGTCACGCAAATGGGCAACCAAGGTTCATCGACCGACGGAATGCGGCGCGGCGTGGAAATCCTGCGTTCCGGAATTTTGGGGAAGGTTCGCGAGGTGCACGTGTGGACAAACCGTCCGGAAATCGAGCCGGGTTGCAAATGGGGTTGGCACCAACCGCTGTTCCGTCCCGAAACGGAAGATCCGGTGCCGCCGAATCTGGACTGGGATTGCTGGCTGGGTACCGCTCCTTACCGTCCCTACAAAAAATCCGTTTACGAGCCGATTGAATGGCGCGCGTGGTTCGACTTTGGCACGGGCGCGTTCGGCGACATGGCCTGCCACACGATGAATCTTCCATTCCGCGGGTTGGAGCTGGGCCGGGTGATTTCCGGTGAGGCGGTGGAGATCACGCCGCCTTATCCAGAGACTTATCCGCTTTGGAGCAAGGTGCGGATTACCTGCGAGGCGGCGGGCGGCAAGAAACCGAATGTTGATATCTACTGGTATGACGGCTACCGCAAGCCGGTGGCGGAGATTATGCCGCAGGTGGTTAACACGATGGGTAAAATTCCAACGACCGGATGCGCGGTAATCGGAGACAACGGCATCCTTTGCAGCACGAACGACTACGGCGAGCAGAGTTACCTTGCGCTGAAAGGCGAGGATAAGCTGAAAGGGCAGGACCAGCATCCCGCCTGTAAAGACATCCCCGTCACCCTTCCGCGCGTGCACAGCAAGCACTATGACGAGTTCGTGGCTGCCTGTTTCGGCGAGACGAAGGCTTTTTCCGATATCGACAACTCCATCCCGTTGGTGGAGGCGATGCAGGTCGGCTGTCTCGCGCAGCGCGTGCCTGGCAAAATCTCATGGGACGCTAAAAAGTGCATTACCGACAATGACGCGGCGAATAAGCTGATCAAGCCGTTTATCCGTCCGGGTTGGGAGTTTTAACGACCACAGATACGTTTAATCCGAAATTTTCGTTTTTTTGATGAGCAACGGTGCGGTATTCGCCGCGCCGTTGCTCACGTTGAAATGACGCGACAAAAACCGATGGTTAAAGTAAGTGTAATTATTCCAATTTACCAAGTCGCACCCTATATTGAAAAATGCGCCGAGAGTCTGTTTGGGCAAACGTTGCAAGAAATGCAGTTCGTTTTTATCGATGACGGATCGTCGGATAACAGTTGCGAATTGCTTGAAAAAGTTTTGAGCCGCTTTCCTGAACGCAAAGAGCAAACCTTAATCATTCGCCATAAAGGAAATCTGGGCCTTCCCGCTACCCGTGAAGAGGGGTTACGTCATGCGGTTGGCGAATATGTGGCCCATTGTGATGGCGATGACTGGGTCGAGCGGGATATGTATGCGGTATTGTATGAGAGCGCAAAAACCAACGATGCGGACATGGTCATCTGCGAAACATTTGTTGAGAAAAAAGCTGGGGAGCCGTATTGGTGGCGCCAGACTCTTTCGCCAGACGGCGACCGGATCCGGGATTTGCTGCGGGGAAAACTTGATACCACCGTTTGGTGCAGACTTACTCGAACCTCCATCTACCGTAAGATTCGTTTTCCTCGGGAAAATTATTTGGAGGATTGGGGGCAGACGGTTCAGACGCTCGCCTACAGCCGTGTTGTGAATATGGTTCATAAACCGCTTTACCACTACCGTTTCAATCCGGATTCGATTAGCAGAAGGAGAATGGATGATGAGGCATGGCGTCTGAAGGCGTTTGGCGAACGGACGGCAAATTTTGCGCTGATGCATGATTTCGTTATCGAAAACGAGTTGGCCGATGAGGAGGATCTAATTAACTGGAAAATTAATGTGAGAAGCATCCTCTTCCCGCTCCTTCACATGGCCAAGTACCGATCCCTATATATGAATACCTATCCAGAAATCAATCGTAGGCTTCTTTTCTGCCGCCGTGTGTCTTTTGCCCAGAAAATCATTTTCCTCTTAATTCTTTTCCACCTCTTTCCGTTACTCTATCGTATCCGACGATGCCCTTGACAGATTTTTCCCAATCATTACGTCATTCAATATGCGCCATTGGCGTTTTCGCTTTGACACGATCATGAATCTGTGAAATAATACAAATACATCTTTAAGCCATGAATGCGATTCAGATTCATCCACTTGATAATGTTGAGGTTTTGCTTAAGCCGTGCGGGGACATTCCCGCCGGGCATAAGTTGGCGCTTCGCGACATAAAAGCAGGAGAGAATATCGTTAAATACGGTTTCCCGGTTGGTGTTGCGACTAAGGACATAAAGGCAGGGGAGTGGGTCCATATCCATAACGTCAGAACCGCGTTGGACGAAACCGCCGAGTATCGGTATGATTCGTTACCTGCGGCGGCTTGCGATTCAAGTCGGTTAAAAAACGCAGTCAACCCGTCCGAGTTCAACGGTTATCTACGCAGTAATGGCAGAGCTGGGGTTAGAAACGAAATCTGGATTATTCCGACGGTGGGATGCGTCAACTCCATTGCCACTAAGCTTGCCGCCAAAAGCCAAGCGTTAGTCGGCGGGGCGGTCGAAGGGATTTATACCTTTACCCACCCCTACGGCTGTTCGCAAACCGGTGCGGATCATGCCCGCACCCGAAAGCTTCTGGCGGCTTTGTGCCGTCATCCGAACGCTGGCGGCGTGCTGGTTCTTTCGCTTGGCTGCGAAAACCTTACTGCCGAGGAGTTTCGCAAGGCATTGGGGCCGGTGGATGGAAACCGCGTCAAGTTTTTGGTTTGCCAGGATGTTGATGACGAATTAGCGGAAGGCTCAAAGCTTATCCGCGAGCTTGCCGGCGCGATGAAGGATGACCGGCGAGTGTCGCTGCCGGTTTCTAAGCTGATTGTGGGTATGAAGTGCGGCGGGTCGGACGGGCTTTCCGGGATTACCGCGAATCCGGCGGTGGGGCGTTTCAGCGACTTGCTTATCGCCGCCGGTGGCTCTACCGTGCTTACCGAGGTGCCGGAGATGTTCGGCGCGGAAGCGATGTTGTTAAACCGCGCCGCCTCGCGTGAGGTGTTCGATCGGGCGGTAAAAGTGCTGTCGGATTTCAAACGTTACTTCACATCGCACGGCGAAACCGTGTACGAGAACCCCAGCCCCGGCAACAAAGCGGGCGGGATAACCACGCTTGAGGACAAAAGTTGCGGTTGCGTGCAGAAAGGCGGTCGCGCCCAAGTCGTGGATGCGATCGGTTACGCCGACCCGGTTATCGCACCGGGGCTGAATCTGATGTCCGGTCCCGGCAACGATTTAGTGTCCGCGACGGCACTCACGGCGGCGGGTGCGCAGCTGATACTTTTCACTACTGGCCGCGGTACTCCGTTCGGTGCGCCCGCGCCGACTTTGAAGATTTCCTCAAACACGCCGCTTTTTGAAAAGAAGCGCAACTGGATCGATTTTAACGCCGGAACCATCGCGGACGGTACAGAGACGCTTGACGAGGTTAGCCATCGGCTTTTCGCGTATGTCCTGCGGGTGGCTTCCGGTGAGCGTACCTGCGCCGAACGAACCGGCGCCCGGGGCATTGCAATTTTCAAAGACGGGGTTACTTTGTGACCCCGTGCTTTTATCAACAAGGAGAAAAATTATGATCAGACTTAATGTTGAGCGGTTCCTGTGCGCTGCGTTGGCGGTTTACGTTGCGGCGTCCGCCTTCGCCGAAGTTGAGAAAAACGATTTTCTGCGGGTTAACGGTAAAATAATCGTCAATTCCGCCGGAGAGAAGTTTTTCATACGCGGCACCAATCTTGGGAACTGGCTGAACCCCGAAGGCTATATGTTCGGTTTTAAGGAGGTGAACTCCGCCCATTTCATCGACGAGGCCCTGCGCCAGCTGGTCGGTCCGGAGGAGACCGACAATTTCTGGCGGGCGTTCAAAGCCAACTATGTGACCGAGGATGATATCCGTTTTATCGCCGCCACCGGTTCCAACACGGTGCGCATTCCTTTCCATTATAAGCTGTTCACCCGCGAGGAATACCTTGGCGGGTACTCCGCCAACGACGGTTTCGAGCTGATCGACCCGGTGGTAGCGTGGTGCGGCAAGCACAACCTTCGCGTGGTGCTGGATATGCACGACTGCCCCGGTGGCCAGACCGGCGATAATATCGACGACAGCTACGGTTACCCTTGGCTCTTCACCAGCGAGCGCGAACAGCGGATCTACTGCGAAATCTGGCGGCGCATCGCCGAACATTACGCCGCGAATCCGGTTATACTCGGTTACGACCTAATGAACGAGCCGATTTCCAGCCGTCTCAATGACAAAGATTGGCTCAACACCAAACTAGAGTCGGTCCAAAAGGCGGCGGTTGCCGTCATCCGTACCGTGGATACCAAACACATTGTGATATTGGCGGGGGCGCAGTGGAACTCGAATTTCGCGCCGTTTAAGGATTGGAAATTCGATTCTAACATGATGTACACCTGCCACCGCTATTGGACCGACCCGAAGCATATCTCCGATTTTGTCGCTTTCCGCGACAAAACCGGTCTGCCGATGTTTATGGGCGAAACCGGCCACAACAACTACGAGTGGTATAAAACCTTCACCGAAACGATGGTCGCCAACGATATCGGTTACACCTATTGGCCGGTGAAAATGCCCAAAAACGGCGGTTGGCTGGCGTTTGACTATCCCGAAGACTGGGATTTGGTTAAAAACTTTGCCGCCGCGAACCGTAGCAGTTACGCCGAAATCCAGAAAAACCGCCCAGATATGAAAAAAGCCGCTCAAGCCCTGCGCAAATATGCGGAAAACTGCCAGTTCAAAAACTGCCGTGTGGATGGTAAATATCTGGAGGCGGTGGGGTTGCGGGTTCCGAAACAATGACGAGCTGGTGCGCGGAGGAGCTTTGAAATGCGTAAAATGTTTTTCGGTATGGCGGCTGCCGCCTTTGCGGCGGCGTTAGCGTTGGGGCAGGATACTGTGGTGGTGCGGCCGACGGATGACGGTCGGGCGTTGATAAACCCCGGTATGGGGTGGACCATGCATTACTATTCCAATATCCCGAAAAATTACGGATCGCATTTGAAGCCCGGCGACTCTGCGGAGTGGTTTCCGGGGTGTTCCGTGGTTTACTTGCGCATCCCGTGGGCGTTCTTGGAGCCGGAAGAGGGCAAGTTCAACTGGTCGGTGCTGGACACCCCGGCGCAGCGTTGGATTGAGCGCGGCGGGCAGGTGGCGTTCCGCATCACCTGTTCCGAGAGTTGGATGCGCTACGCCACCCCGGAATGGGTCAAAAAAGCCGGTGCGAAGGGAGTTTTCTGGTCTTGGGGCAAACCGGAGTACGGGCCGGATGTAAAGGGCGACAATTGGGATCCGGATTTTGTGGATCCGGTGTTTTTGGAAAAGCTGGAGAATTTTCTCCGGGCGTTTTCCGCTAGATATGACGGTCGTCCGGAGGTGGCGTTCATTGATATCGGTACCTACGGTCTGTGGGGCGAGGGACACACCCATGTCACCAGCCGCGTCCCGCAGAAGAAGATGGATATTGACGTCAAGCGCCATATCGATCTTCATGTGAAGTATTTTCCGCATACGCAGCTGTGCATAAGCGACGATGTTTCCGGGCCGGAAAACCGCAGCGGCAATTATCCGTTGCTTGACTACGCCCGTTCCCGCGGGGTTTCTTTGCGCGACGACAGTATTTTGGTGCAGGCCCCGCCTAAGTCATGGTTCCACGCCGATCAGGCGGAACGGTATTGGCGCACCATGCCGGTGATACTTGAGCACGAGCACTATGTCCCGTCAAAAAACCGCGGCGCATGGGTGCCGGAACTGCTGATTAAATCGGTTGAGGATTACCATGCCAGCTATATGTCCATCCACTGGGATCCCAAAGTGCTTTTGGAAGAAAACCGCGAAACCATCGCCAAAATCAACACTCGTCTTGGTTATCGTTTCCAGTTGCGCGAGCTGCGTTATCCGAAAGTAATCACGGTCGGCAAACCGAAACAAACCGCCGTACCGTTTGCGGTCAAATGGTCGTGGGCCAACGCGGGGGTCGCGCCGTGTTATGCCGATGCGTTTCCGGCGTTGACCGTGAAAAACGCGGAGGGCGGGATTTTGGCGGTGTTGTCGGACGAGGGGTTTAATTTGCGTCAGCTGGCGGTGGCGCCGCCCGGACAGGCCGTGGCCAAAGAACACGGTTTCGAGTGCATTTTAGGCAAAGGCAATCCCGCTTTTCCCGAAGGTTGGGCGGCTCCGTATTGCCCCACCGGGGTTTTCGATGTTTACGTGTCGGTTGGCCGCCGCGACGGTACCCCGGTTTACGAGCTGCCGTTGCCCAATGGCGACGGCAAGCGCCGTTACAAACTGGGACAAATCGAGTTCCGCTAACGATGGCGGAAATTTTCTGGCCTAATCGTTGTTGCTTAGGTCGAAAAGTTCATTGGCGGAGATGATGGATGCAAAATAGTTTTCGTCCGTTACCAGCGGCGAGAGGCGTCCGTCATAGACAAGAACAGGTCTTACTGAAAGCCGTTCATCGTGCGGTAGGGCTTCAATTTTACGTTCAACCTCCGCCACCACCTCCATTCCGATTTCCATCCGCCGCTTGATTTCCACCACGTAAAGTGAACGTTTGGTTTGGATGAGGCAGTCGATTTGACATCCACGCACATGGTCATGCGGAAATCTCCTGAACGGCGACATCGACACAATGTGCGTTTTTTCTAGGTGCAGTTTACGTACTAGCGCGGGTAGTGCCCCCAATACCATGTTTTCGAACTGGAGTCCGAGAATGGAATTCCAGCCGGGAAGTTGTTCCAACGATTCGAAACGGTAAGCGCCGTTTTCTATCATGTCGCGTCTTGGTAAAATTGTCCGCAGGTAAAAACGGACATAATTGTCGCATATTCGATACCTTATCTCTTGCCGCAGTTCGCCGGTTTTCGGATTTATTCCCCTTTCTGCCGCCACAAAGCCGCCTTGAGAGAGGTCTTTAAGAATCTCAGCAAGATGTCCGTTACGGCTTCGCCCCAGTTTTTTCGCGATTTCGCTTACTGTCATCGCTCCTTCGGAAAGGGTTTCGAGAACATTCTTGCGTTCTCCTGCACCGCTGTCGTAAAGTTCGTCGAACATCAAATCGAAGTCGCGGAAAAGATACCCGCTAGGAGAGAAACACGAGCGTCGAAGTGATTCGTCAACCGACAAAGAGGGATCGATTTCTTCGAGATATCTGGGTACGCCTCCGGTGACTGAAAGCATATCGAAAAACTCGCGGGAGGAGAGTCTTTTAGCCGCCCCGCCCCAGAATGCCAGACAATCTTTAACCGGGAGTTCGCGAAGAACGATATCTGCCGACGGTCGACCTAAAAAACCGCCGTTTTCGAGTATGTTTTCCCGAATCCAGCTTGAGACACTGCCGCACAGGAAAAGAATAAGATCTGGGTGCCGATGAAAATAATTGTCCCACGCAATCTTCAGCAACCCCGGAAAACCACGGTCGTAGAATCCCATCCATGATATTTCGTCTAGCAGCACGACGGTACGCTGGCCATCTGTGATTTCATCATTAATGTCTTTAAACGCCTTAAGCCAATCGACAACTTCATAGCTTTTCCCGCTTTGCAGTTGCAATTGCGAATAAAATCCGTTCAGTTGGTCCCGATTAGATTTCGCGGTCTTGGGTGACAATCCCTCAACTTTCAGGAATTTCGCACCCGACTTTTGGGCAAAATCGAAAACTTGTGCCCAGAAGTCGGCAGAAGTGACAAACAACGAGTGTCCTTTCATTTTACGAATTAGGGAGAAATTTCTCGCTGTACCTCAGTTTTATTGACTTTTGAAGCTGAAGATGCGAAAATGTTTAACGTTTTTGTTTAAGGTGGCTGTGCCATGAACTTGAAGGTGAGAATAATATGAGCAAGTTTATCAGAAGTCTGTCACAACGGTTGTTTTGGGATGTTGATCCCGAGACAATTGATGACCACGCGCATTGCCGATATGTGATACAACGAGTGCTGGAGCGCGGAAACCTTGAAGACATCAAGGCGACAATCGCCCATTACACCTTGCCTTTCATGATTGCCGAAGCCCAGCAGATTCGTTCGCTCGATCCCGTGACGCTAGCTTTTGCCGCTTGCCTTGGAAACGTCAAAGAGGAAACATTCAGATGCTATTCCTCAATGCGATAGATCCCGATACGCTTTCCCTCCTCAAGCAACTTCAAGCACTTCCGGTACTTGCGGAAACAAGACTTGTCGGCGGCACGGCGCTTGCTCTTCAGTTGGGCCACCGCATTAGTGTGGACTTGGACATCTTCGGCAAACTGAACTGTACCGAAGATTTGAGTAATGAATTTTCTGCAATTGGGAAAACGGAGAAGGCGAGCGGAACGCCTGACGGGAAAATGGCGTTCTTCTACATTAACGGTGTGAAGGTGGATTGCGTGTCATACGATATATACGCATGGCTGGAACCGCCCGTAGAAACAGCTGGAGTTTGTCTGGCAGGAGTCCGAGACATTGCCGCGATGAAAGTCCATGCGATAACTAATCGCGGAACGCGCAAGGACTTTGTCGATATGGCGCGCTTGCTTGACGATTATTCGCTTAAGGACATTTTCGCATGGTATCGAGAGAAGTATCCAGCGGCGAATCCAGCATTGGCGATACGAAGCCTTTCCTATTTCGCCGATGCAGAAACGATGCCCATGCCGAAAATGTTGATTCCGTTTAACTGGGAAGAAGCTAAAAGCCGCATACGCGCCGCTGTTCGCGATCTTATAATCAGTTAAAAGATAAAGCGAAGAGAAATCTCTATACTTCGGTCAATAAAAACTAGTGGTTTGGCACATTGACATTTTGATCAATATATATATGCGGGTGCGTCATGCGAGAATGAATCGTTATATGGAAGCAAGGAAGCGCGAGAGAAGACAAGACAGGCTGAAGGCCTGGGGCATTTATAGATAATGTTCGGCGGTGGTGGTGCCGTGGAAACCGAACGGAGCCTCCGACGGCGGGAGATCCATGTGGCGCGAAAGGTCGTCATAGGCGAACCGCCTAGCTTCCGCTGTGTTAGGGAATCGGTGCGCGAACCGGTAGCGCAGGCAGAAAAACTTTGCGGTGGTGGTGTAAAAGACGTCTTCCGCGAAAAGCCGTCCCCGCGGGCCGATCAGCCAGCGGCCCCAAAGCCGCCACGCCGCCGCCGCCGCCCGGCAGATTTTGCGCGAACGCAGCGAAAATCCGCCATTAAGGGTTTGAACGCCAAAGGGCTTGAATAAAAATCTTCGCCGCCAGCCGACGTTCGCAGGAGCGCCGATGTAATCCCATTTGCCGAGAAAATCCGACAATGTGTCGCGCAACGGGAAACCGTCGTTTTGGATGACCAGGCAGTATTCAGTGCTGAAACGGTCCGCAAGTTTGGTGATACAGTCCAGCGACATGGAGCGGATGCTGCCCGGCGTGAGCGTCGGCTCGACCTGAAGCTCGATTTGCGGTCGGGCCGCCACCATTTCGTCCAGTTCCGGGAAACGGTGGCTGGCCACCAATACGGCGGGCAGTTGACCCAACACTTTCCAGCTTTGCAGCAGCGCGCATTCGATGCCTTCTAAAAACTCTCGTTCGCGGTCCGGCGGCGGAAAAAGATAGCAAACCAGCGTAACCCCAGCGTGTTTAGCGGGTTCGAACCGGGTTATCCGCAGTTGCGGCAAGTTTTTTTGCTGCCACTCTTTTAAAGTCACGTTCGCCTCACTGTTTGCCGAGGTGCAACAGGTTTTGCAGTTTAACCACCAGTGTGGGGTTGAGATTCAAAATCGCGCCCTTCAAGTGTTTTTTCGCCTGCTGCCACTCGCTCAACCGCCCCCGCCGGGCGAAATCGAGCTTGATGCCGTTACGCTCGCAAAGACGTACCCCCACCGGCTCCCACCGTCCCTTGTGTACGCAATCCTCGAACGGAAAAGCCGATTGCCGCGTCCCCGCTAGCACAAAGTCTGACTCCGCCGCCTTGAACGAACCTTTGCGTTCGAACGCCCAAATGCTGGGAAAATACTGCCCGGCCAAAAATTTCAGAAACTCCAGATTCCAAATGCCAGCCTGAAGCGCGATACAATAGGCTTGCCCTTTTTCGTAAATCGCCAGACGCGGATCGGGTTCAAACACTGGACGGTACTCCGCCGCCTGAATCATCGGCAGGTATCCAATGTGGTTCTTTTCCGCCGATTCGAGCAGCGATGCGATACGTTCGGTGTCAACGCGGTCGCAAAGAAAATAATCGTCGCACAGCAAGATCACGTGCGAGGTGTGGATTTCTTTTAGCGCGGTGGAGATGAATTTTCCCCAGTTCATTTCGCGGGTACAGGGAATTATCCGGTTGAAACACAATTCGGGCCGGGTGTCGCAAGGGCTTTCGGTGGCAAGCGCTACCTCGTATGGGCAATCCGGCCAGTACTTTCTCCACAATGCGGAAAACGGCTCCCAAACGTCGGAGTATTTGTCGCAGGACGCAACCAGCACGGTGATGTCGGGATGTTTTTCCTCACTCATGGCGCAGAACCTTTCTGATTCCCAGTCCGACCATTACCGCCATCAACAGTGCGCTGACCACCGCCCCGGCCACGGCCAGTGGCGCGATGCGCGGCGCTAAGGCTATCTGGTGTTTGCCCGGCGGCACCGTTATGGCCGCCCAGAGGTTGTTGGCGAGGTAAACCGGGGTTGGTTTTCCGTCCACGGTGGCGGCCAGTTCAGATGAGTAACGGTCACCGAACACCAGCAGCCGGTCGGAGTTGCCGGTGTTGTTTACCGTACCCCGGGTGGTGCGAACCCCGGTTTGTCCGCGGTAGGCGTCCAATTTAACCGCCAAGCCCCCTCCCGACGATTCGCCGGAACTTGCCGGCGCGTTGGAATAAGGGCGTCCGTCAAATCCGGAAATCATATCGTCAAGTTGCCGATCAGGTTCGACCGCGCCGTGCCAAACCGGATAAAGGGTGGGCAGGGAAGTGTTCGGCTTTGGCCTGCCCAGTGCCAGCGTATCCTGCGCGGGCGCTTTGGCTTCGTCAATCTTGAACCCGTCTCGGCCGCGGCGGATATTGAAGAAGAACAGCGGCTCCACGCTCGTGTTGATCTGGAAAAATCCGGCTTTTACCGGGAACAGAGCCAATTCCGCTCCCAGGGCGGAACAGAGTGCCGCTGGATTGCTCTGGAATTTTTGGTAAAGGCTTAAAACGGTCTTTTGGGTTTCTTCGTTCGGCATCAGGACATTATCGTATCCATTGATGAACAGCGACGCGCCGAACCAGTCCTGATCGAAACCGCCGGAGGTAACGAAATTGGCGATTTTAGCGGGTTTGCCTTTGGTGATTTCGTGCATTTTAGCGATCAGAACATTTTCGCTGTAATGCTGCGTGACATTTCGAGGCTGAATGTAGCGTTTGGCCACCAGCGCGAGATCCAGCGAACCGAGAACCACCGGCATGGCCAGACAAACCGTGGCAACGGTTTTTCCTGGACGGCGCAACCCGAGGCACATGGCACCGAACACCGTGCCCAAAAACGCGAGCGACCGCGCACAATTTACCGGGAAACACTTTGCGAGCGACGCGCTGTCGTTGGTGACGCCCAATTGGGAGATTTTCCCGGCAAAGGTTTTTGTTGCCGCGCCGCCGACTATTGCTCCGGCCAAAAGCAAAACCGCCAGTCCGGTCGCAATGGCAAACAAATGTTTAACAAACGCCGCGCGTTCCGGTTCATCAGCTTTGGCGGCAGCGAGGTACCGTTGCAGTCCGAAGCCCGCCAACACGCACACCGCAAGTTCGGTGAGATGGTGGAACTTCACCGGACAGCGGATGAAGTTCATGTATGGAAGCGAGTAGAACAGCCGGTAAGCCGGGGTGAAGCGTCCCAGCGCGAACAAGGTGGCAACCACCGCCGCGCCCGCCCAGAACGGCGCATCGGAAAAACACGGCGCGGATTCGCCGCACTCGGGGTCGCGGACGGATTTTTTTCTCCAGAATGCCGCCAGTGCCAGCAGAATGGTGGCAATGCCGAGGTACACGGTGTGTTGGCGGTAGTTCGGCATTTGACTGCCGGGTTTATAATCCACCGGGCGTCCTAGCCGTCCCCAGTACGGATTCGGGGGGTTGAAAGAGCAATCGCCGAAAACGCCGGGCGCGGCGAACTCCAGAATATCCTCCGGCGGCAGACTCCAGTTAGTCGCGAAAATCCAGTTCTCTTCGCTTGTCTTTGGTGCGGCGGCGTCGGATTTCTGCACCCCGGACATTTGCTGTTTGCGCGCGTCGAGCTGGGCGGTGAGCGCGGTCCGGATTTGTTCCCCGCCAATCACCGCCACTGTCAACGCGGTGAGCAACAGTTTCGGGTAAACGGTTTTAAAACATCCGCAATCGTGCCGTTCGCGCCACCAGCGGAAAGTGCGCCACAAACCGTAGGCGCCGAGCAGCAGCATAAAGATGAACCAGACATCTGGCTGGCGAACCTCCGACCACGCCATTACCGCGCCCAAAAGAACATAGTGGATGGGTTTGCCGCCGTCAAAGCATTTCGCCAGCAGCCCGAACGCGAACATTCCGCAGGAGATAAGTTCAAAATATCCGGCGTGGCCCGCGCAGAACAGGGTGAAGGAGTAGCCGCAGAGAGAAAAGAAAAGCCCCCCGCCCAAAGCCGCCAGAGAGTCGAGCTTTTGGGTACGCAGATAATAGGCAACCCCGAGTCCGCCGCCGAACGTGCTGAGGATAAACAGCAGTTCGCGCCGCCACAACGGGTGGCCGAGAAAATTCATCAGCGTGAACGGGTGCAGCGAGTCATGTCCGGTCAACACCCCGTCCCACCAACTGATGAACCAGTCTGGGGTAAAAAATTTTGTGCAGTCGGGTGAGAAGGTCACCCAATCCGGCAATAGGGTATTGCCGAACACCAGTAGCATCTCCAGCACAAAAAGCACACCGACCAACCCGGCCGGCCAACCAATTTTTCTTTTCATCCTTGCTCCCGCCAGCGGATATAACATCCCGCATTTGTTTTGAACGCCCGCAATTATAGCAAAGCCGCGCCATTACGGCAATAGCCAAACGTCAGCAACTCCATAATTCACTAATTGTTATAGAAAACAACTTGAACAACTTCAAGAACAATATCGCATTGTACGCGGGCTAACACGCTCGCGTATTTTTTAAGATTGCTGTAGCCATTGGTGATGATATTGTGATATAATTTCGGCATCAATCATTGAAGGAGGTGACGCATGATAGATACAAAGAAACTGAAAGAACATATCTATGACGTCATTGGAGCATTACACACAGTCCATAAAGAACTTTGACCAGGTATTAACGAGTATTGTTATCAGGAGGCACTTGAAATCGAACTGTCTGACAGAAGTATCCCCTTTGAACGGGAAAAGACCTTCCATCCAATATACAAGGGTCATGCCATGACGGCTGAGTTTCGCTTGGATTTCTTGTGTAAGGGAGATGTCATTGTGGAATGTAAATCCGTATCGGTGTTGTCACCAACGCACAGGGCGCAACTATTCAACTATATTGAGGTTACTCGGAATGCCATGTGGAATAATAGTAACTTCTTTCCGAAGTTCGCCGTTATTGAGCGGTACTTTTACGATGCAGAACTACACGGAATAATAAATTCAGATGGAAAACAATTCATTGAATGAGTACCGAGCACGGGTGAGTTAGCCCGTGCACCATAGACCAGTTGTACTTGTGGTTGTTTTAGTTGTTTTTATTATAATATTCGTGTGTCGCTGTTGAAGAATAGAGATAAACCCAGTATTATGGATTTGTTTATAGTTGTTTACGGCAGAAAAAACATCCCGAACCCGGAACTTTTCATTGATTCCCCGCTCATTTTTTTCTAACATACCACTTTGTTTTTGAGTAATTGTCATATTCAAAAACGCAACCCTGTGGTTACGAAACTTCTTATCTTCTTTGTGTTTGATAGAAGGGATAAAAATGAGAATTAATTATGTGTTGATTGACTATGAGAATGTTACGCCAGAAAACCTTGATTTATTAGATCAGGAATGGATAAGGGTTTTATTATTTGTCGGAAAGAATCAGACAAAAATTCCTTTTTCTATAGTAAAAGCAATGCAGAAAATGGCAGCCCGTGCTCAATATATCGAAATGTCGGGGATAGGCCACAATGCACTTGATTTTCACATAGCATATTATATTGGTCGTATTTCGGCTAAAGATCTTGAAAACGTAGCTTTTTTTCACATCGTATCAAATGACGCAGGATTTGATCCTCTTATTGAGCATTTGAAGAAACAAGAACATGTCTTTGCTGATCGCGTGACGAAAATCGAAGACATTCCTGCATTGATTCAATCCACAGTTATATCAAAATCATTTACGGAACAAATAGATTTTGTTAAAAATCGTTTGTTAAAACCTAATGCTCCCCGCCCCAGATCACGAAAAACATTGTCAAGCCATATTGCAGCATTGTTTATGAAAAAACTTTCCGAACAGGACGTTTCCAACTTAGTAGAGGCTCTTTTTAAGGATAACTCCATAAAAGAGAAATCAAATCGCCTTGTGTATTCTGATGAAAATGGCTAATTATCTTTACGTAAAACCAGACAAATACTTTTTCTCCGCGCCTCTGCGTCTCTGCGCGAGATAAAAACCGTTGTCCTATAAAAGTAACAGAGGAATTTAGCTTTATTATTATGTTTTATGCTAATTTGCCCGTTTCGATTGACCTTGATTTTTGGGTCGGTTTTTGATTAAATTCAAATCACGCGATTGCGAAGAAAGCGAGTTGCCATGTTATTTCCCGAATTAAACCGGCCCGTTTATCTTGACGGCGGGCAAGGCACCTTAATCCAGGCCGCCGGAATAACCGGGTTCAGCGTTCCAGAAGAGCTGACGCTGACCCAACCGGATTTTTTGGTCGGACTCCACCGCCGTTATGTCGAGGCGGGGTCGGACATCGTGACCGCTTGCACTTTTGGCGCGAACCCTTTGAAACTTGCGGCTTTTGGACTCGATACCAATGCGGTGTACCGTTCTGGCGTTGAATGTGTGCGCCGCGCCATCCGTGAGGTTGGTCGCAAATGTCTGGTGGCGGCGGACATCGGCCCGGTGGGGCAGTTGCTGCAACCGCTGGGCAAGCTACCCTTTGAGGAGGCCTACGAGGCGTTCAAGACCTCCGCAATCGCGGCGGAGCAGGCTGGCGCGGATCTCATTTTCATCGAGACCATGACCGACCTGTACGAAATGAAAGCGGCGGTGCTTGCGGTGCGGGAAAACACCAAACTCCCGCTTTTCGCTTCGATGGCCTTTGAACCGGACCTTAGAACCTTGACCGGATCCGACCCGCTGGCGATCGCAACGCTCTTGGAATCGCTCCGGGTGGACGCGCTGGGGTTCAACTGCGGCGGGTCGCTGGAAGATTCCGGCAAGTTGGCCAAAGCCTTTTGCGCGGCCACTTCGCTGCCGGTACTGGCAGAACCCAACGCCGGGCTTCCGGTGGTTGAAAACGGTCGCACCGTTTTCAAGGTCGGTCCCGAAGAGTTCGCCCGGCAGCAGGTCGCGAACGCTATGGCCGGGGTACGGATTCTCGGCGGTTGTTGCGGCACCACGCCGGAACACATCGCCGCGATGATCCAGGCGATGCCAAAAGAGTTGCCGCCCCGCCCGGTCCAGCGTCCGGTAACCAGGGTTTGCTCTTCCCGCCGGACGGTGGAGATCGGCAACGTGCCCGGAGGCGCGGGGCCGGTGGTGATCGGGGAGCGGATCAACCCCACCGGCAAGAAACGCTGCCAGGCCGCGTTGCGGGCGGGCGACACCGGGTTCGTGCTGAACGAGGCGGAGACCCAAATCAACGCCGGCGCGCATATCCTCGACGTTAACGTGGGGGTGCCGGGTATCGATGAAGCCGCCACGATGGTCAACACCGTGAAACTGTTGCAGCAGACTTTTGACACGCCGTTGCAAATCGACTCCAGCGAACCGGCGGTGCTGGAGCGGGCTTTGCGGGTGGTTAACGGCAAGCCGCTGGTTAACTCGGTTAACGGCAAACAGGCGGTGATGGACGCGGTGTTCCCGCTGGTGGCGCGGTACGGCGGCACGGTGGTGGCGCTGTGTTTGGACGAGGACGGCATTCCGCCTACCGCCGAGGGGCGGGTGGCAATCGGCCGCAAAATCATCGCCGAGGCGGCGAAATACGGCATTAAGCCGCATGACATTCTGGTTGACACGCTTACCTTGACCATCAGTTCGCAGCAGCGCGAGGCGATGGCCACCCTCCGCGCGATTTCGCAGCTGAAATCCGAGTATCGCGACGCCGGACTGAAAACGGTGCTTGGTGTCTCGAACATCTCCTTCGGTTTGCCGAACCGGGGCTTGATTAACTCGCACTTTTTCGGTATGGCGCTTTTTGCCGGTTTGGACGCGGGCATCATCAATCCGCTGTCGGTCGAGATGATGACCGCGTTCCGGGTTTACCGGGCGGTGGCCGCGTTCGACGAAAACTGTTTGGAATACATCCAGTTCGCCGACACCCTGCCGAAAACCGTTGCCGCGGTCGGTCCGTCGGGCGATAAACCGGCGGTTGCCGCCGGATCGGGACCGGGCGAAACGATGTCGCCGCTGCAATCGGCAATCGTGAAAGGTTTCGCCGATGCCGCCACGGCGGCGGTTTCGGAACTGCTGCAGGACGGAAAACTCCCGATCGAGATTGTGGACGGCCACATCATTCCCGCACTGGACCGGGTGGGCCGCGATTTCGAGAGCGGACGTAAATTCCTGCCTCAGCTGTTGTTGAGCGCGCAGACCGTTTCCAAGGCGTTTGAGGTGATCAAGCGTCATTTGGACGCTTCCGGCGAACGGCAGGAGTCCAAGGGTACGGTGTTGATGGCCACGGTCGAAGGGGATATCCACGACATCGGCAAAAACATTGTGACCGCGATGCTGGAAAACTATGGTTTCACGGTGGTGGACCTAGGCAAGAACGTTCCGGCGGAGCGGATTGTGCAGGTGGCGGTGGAACAGAAAATTCGGATGGTCGGCTTAAGCGCGTTGATGACCACCACCGTGGTGGGGATGGAACGCACCATCAAGTTGTTGCGCGAGGCGGAGGCCCGAACCGGACTCAAATTTGAGGTGGTGGTGGGCGGCGCGGTCCTTACCGAAGAGTTCGCCCGCCAGATTGGAGCGGACCGTTATTCCAAGGATGCCATGGCCACGGTGGCAGCCGCCAAACAGATTTACGGAACGTGAGGCCGCCTTACCGCGGTACTGCCAATTCCGATTGGGTTTCCAGTCGGAACAGCCCCTCGAAACCGGGTTTTTCCTTGCCGCCGTTAATCATTAGGGCGAACCCTTTTGCCCCGCCGGGCAGAGATTGGTTGACGATATACTTTAGGAACGGACCGTCGGTGGAGTAGCTGTTGCCGAAACCCGCCACCGCCACGCCTCCCGGACGCGACAGTGTAAGCTCGCGCATATTTTCCACCTTGCCTTCGCCATAGGGTACCGGATGTATTACCTTGGTGGTCATCCGTCCCCCCTCCACCGCCACTCGGATGGCGCGGAAACGCTCAACCGGCAGCCCGAGCGTTTTTGCGGCGTTCCGCACATAGATTTCAGGGCTGGCGCTCACCACGTAGTTTTCAACCCCGGCCCGTTCCAGCTCCCGCAGCATTTTTACCGACGAAGCGAAATAGTGTTTGGAATAGACTTCGTCAAACTTCTTCGCGCAGAATGCGTCCAGTTCCGCGGCCCGCACCCCTTCGTAAATTTGGGCATTGTAAGGCCACGCCAGCCAACGGCCGATTTCGTTCATCCGGGGATAGTCGATGTCGTGATACTGCCGCCATCCCGCCTCGCCGCGATACACCGGCGATAATCCCGCCAAAATGGTTTCCTCCACCAGTCCCCGGAAAATCTGCCGTCCGGACCGTCCGTTTTCGTAGCATCCTTCGGACACGTCTCCTTCGATAATCGTGCCGTCGAAATCCCAGAACGCCATCGGCACCGCATCTGGGCGAGCCGCCTTGAGTTTCGCCACGTTGCCCAGTATTTCAGCCACCACCTTTTCGGCATGATTTTCCGCCCCGAGCGCAGTTGTAAAACAAGCCGCCATCGCCATTAAAAACCCTAAAATCCTCATAAACGTCTGTCCCTCCAAAAACGCAGGCATTATACAAAATCCGTTCGGAATTTGTCAAAATTCAAAGCGACATGCGGCGTATTCATTCCGGTTTGCGCCGGTTCAGCACCGCCGCCATCGCGATGATTACGGCAAAGCCGAGGAAACTCCACCCGTCGGGGATTTGGCCGAACGCCGCGAATCCGAGAATAGCCGAAAAGATAATGCCGGAATAATCGAACACCGCCACCTGCCGGGGTTCCGCCAACCGGTACGCCCAGGTAATGCCGAACTGCCCGATTGCCGCGCAGGCTCCGGCCCCAGCCAAAGCGAGCAGCTGCGTCGGGTTCATGGCATGGTAATCGGCCGCGATGAACGGGACGCAGGCGACACAGGAAAACGCCGAGAAGAACAGGATGATGAAAGCCCCGTTGACCCCCGCCTTTCCCAACCGGTGCAGGAAAGCGTACGCCGCCCCGGCGCAGAACCCGCTGAGCAGACCCACCGCCGACGGCAGGGTAAGACTTCCCGACAGTCCGGGTTTGATAACGAACAACGCCCCGGCAAAAGCCCCCAGCACGCACAAGGTCTGCCGTAATCCCATCCGTTCGCCGACCAGCAGCCAGCTGAACACCAGAGTGAAGAACGGCGCGGTTTTGTTGAGCGCGATCGCGTCCGCAATCGGGATATGGGAAATGGCGTAGAAGTTGGCGAAAATCCCGGCTGTGCCGAAAGACGAGCGCAGAACCAAATCCATCCATTGCCGAGGTTGCAGCCCGAAGTTGAGTTCGGTTCCGCCGCCTTGTTTGCGGAAAAGAACGGAACAGGCAATGGCGCAGGCGACCAAATTGCGGAAAAACGCCTTTTGTATGGCGGGAAGCGGCTCGCCGCAATTATCCGCCATCCGCACGAACATAGCCATCAGCGAAAACCCCAACGCGCTGAGGCAAATGCAAACTATTCCCCTTTTCGTTGTTTCCCCCCTAATGCTCTCTCATAACGCCGGTATGTTATCATTTCCGGCGGAGGAATGTCAACTTTTGGCGGCAAGCGTTTCTTTAGAAAAAGGAGGGTGGTTGACCGCCCAAAACCTTACGAAAAATAAATTTTTTGTAATATTTCATTTTTGGGGTTGCGTTTTCGGAAGTTTTGGGTTACACTAGCGCTGTTTTCTTTTCGAAAGAAATCGGTTTTTGTTCCGAAGTTGTTAAGGAAAAGAGGTAAATGAGATGAAGCGGATTATTTTTGCGGCAGCGCTTTGCGTAGCGGGTTTTGCTACGGCTTTCGCCGAGGGCGAGCTTACCGACTCCCCGCGGTGGTACGTCAGCCCCGGCGTGGGCATGATGTTTTTTGAAGGCAACCAGTGCGTTGACGAGGGCCTGAACCTGGTGCTCCGGCTCGGTTGGGACGCAACGGAGCATTTTTCGATTGAAGGCGGCGTTTCCAGCGCCCCGAACATCACCGGCAACCGCCACGGCAACGCCGATGGCAATGGCGGCGGATGCTCTTCTTGCGGCGGCAGCGATGACGACGCTTGCTGGGACTATGGCGGGCAGAATGTGCGCGGCGTCTTTATTGACGGTCTCTTCCATTTCGACCGCTTCGAGCGTTTCGATCCGTACATTGCCGCCGGTTTGGGCTACTATCGCGCCCATCGCGACGTGCTGTGCGAAGGTTCCGAGAATGACGCGTTCGGTCCCCGGTTGGGCGTTGGCGCCATGTACCACCTGAACGACGATTGGTCGTTGCGCGCCGACTTCCGCACCCACATGGCTTGGGATCAGACCTGCGAAATGATTTACACCGCCGATGCCGGCGTGGTTTACCGTTTCGGCGGCAGCGGCAATTCTTCTTCCTCCGCCAGCGACGGTCCGGCCGAGATTATCCCGGTGGTCCAGACCACGACCGAGTTGGATTCCGACGGTGACGGCCTGACCGATGCCGAAGAGGCTCGGCTTGGCACCAACCCGCGCAATCCTGATACCGACGGCGATGGCCTGACGGACGGCGAAGAGGTCAAGACCTATAAGACCGACCCGCTCAATGCCGACACCGATTTCGACGGTTTGACGGATGGCGAAGAGGTTAAGACCTACAAGACCAACCCGCTCGACCGCGACACCGACAAGGGCGGAGTTTCGGACGGTCACGAAGTCAAGGTTGACGGCACCAACCCGCTGGACGGTTCCGATGACCTGATGCTGTTCGAGATCAACATCAACTTCACCTACGACAGCACCGTTATCCAGCCGCAGTACTTCAAGGAGTTGGACATGGTGGCCCGCGCTTTGAACCGCAATCCTGGCGCCACCGCCCTGATCGAAGGTCACGCTGACCGCCGGAAAGGCTCCGGGGCCAAGTACAACCAGGATCTCTCCGAGAAGCGCGCCAAGGCAGTCATGAACTACCTGTCGCTCCACGGTGCCGCCAATAACAAGATGACGGCGATCGGCTACGGCTTCAACAAGCCGAAAGTCCAGCCGGATCTGATCAACGGCAATCCTGAAAACCGCCGCGTCGAGATTTACATCAAGGGCGCCGGCACCAACGCCGACAAGGGCAAATACGCCAACTAGTCCTTTTGGTTGACGAACGGGTTTGCGGCCGGCTTTCCGGCCGCAAACCATTCTGCTCTAATTCGAGTCGTTCCGTGAATTAGAATTTGAATTGGGGCGTTCCGCCCCAATTTTTTTATTGAACCGACCGGGTCCGCACCCCAGATGAAAATCCTCGAGCGATATGTCTTAAGCTCTTTCTTGGCCGCATTTGGCTTGGCTTGGCTTATTCTCTCGTTTGTGCTGACGGTGGGTCTGCTGGTTCGGATTATCCAGCTGATTATCCAGGGGCTCCCCGCCCACGCGGTGGGGCTTTTTATGTTGGTGGGCTTCCCCGGTACGCTTACCTTGACGATTCCCATCGCGCTGCTGGTCAGTTCGCTGCTGGTGTTCAGCCGGCTCTCCGCCGACAGCGAGATTGCCGCCATGCGGGCTTGCGGGGTCAACCTGCTTTCGATAATCAAGTGGCCGGCGGTCTTCGCGGTGGCGATGACCCTGCTCGGCTTTTACGTCAACCACGAAATCGTCCCCCGTTCCCACGAGGTGAGCCGGAATCTGAAATCGGAAATCAGCGTGGATGCCGGGTTGACCCTGCTGGAGCCGGGACGGATTATCGACGATTTCGAAGACTATAGGCTTTTTTTCCAGCGCCGCGAAGGCAACTGGGTTTACGACCTGCTGATTTTTGACGGTTCCGACACCAACGGGACCCGCGAGATTCGCGCCGAAAAGGCGTTGATCACCACCAATGAGACCGATCTGGTGCTGGATATGTACAAAGTCCGGGTCGATCCGGTGGAGATTGGCCGCCCCGGCGTGGCTCAGGCGGACCGGTTCCGCCAAACCGTGCCGCAGGCCATGAAACGCCGCGAGTTTAAGCGCAAGGAGAAGGATTTGCGCTTTTTCGAGTTGCGGGACCGGATAGGAGAAATCCGTCGCAACGCCGCCAATCTGCCCAAGAAGGCGGTCCGCAAAAACCTGAGCATTTTCCGCACCGAATACCATTTGCGCTTTGTTTACGCGTTGGCGTCAATTTGTTTCGTGCTGGTCGGGGTCCCGCTCGGCATCCGTACCCAGCGCAAAGAATCCACCGTCGGCATGGCGGTGAGCTTGGCGGTAGCGCTGAGTTACTATGTCTGCGTGATACTGGTTAAATCGATGGACAAGCATGACGCTTTCCATCCTTACCTTTTGATTTGGCTGCCGGTCGCCGTTTGTCTGGCGCTGTCCGCCTATCTGATTCCCAAGAACCTTTAAGAAAGGAACCATCAAATGGCAAACATCCATCCCACCGCAATTGTTGATTCCAAGGCCGAATTGGACGCGACGGTCGAGGTCGGTCCTTACGCGATTATCGGTCCGGACGTTAAGATTGGCGCCGGAACCGTGGTGCAGGCCCATGCCTATATTAGCGGCCACACCACGATCGGCGAGCGTTGCCAGATTTTCCCCTTTGCCTGCGTGGGCATGAAAACCCAGGATCTCAAGTATCACGAGGGTGACATTACCTACGTTGAGGTGGGCAACGATACCGTGTTGCGCGAGTTTTCTACTCTGCATCTCGGCACCAAGGCGGGCGAGGTTACCCGCGTGGGGTCGAATTGTCTGATTATGGCCTATTGCCACATTGCCCACGGTTGCGAAGTCGGGAACCATGTGATTATGTCGAACGTCGCTTCTTTGGCCGGCGAGGTCAAGGTGGCCGACCACGCGATTATCGGCGGTATGGCCGGAGTACACCAGTTTTGCCGTATCGGTCAGCACGCGATGGTGGGTGGTATGTCCGCGATTCGCCAGGATTGCCCGCCCTATATGATTACCGAAGGCAGCGAGGGCGAGGGTATCCGCGTTCGCGGGCCGAACATTGTCGGCTTGCAGCGGCGCGGTTTCACGTTGGATACGGTCCGGGCGCTCAAAGATGCTTTCCGTCTGCTTTACCGCGAGGGGCTTAACCGTTCGCAGGCCATTGAGCGCATTACTTACGAAGTGCCTGATCTGCCGGAAATCAAGCATCTGGTGGAATTTTATCGCACCAGCAGCCGCGGCGTCCACTAACCGTCGGAAATGAACCCGTGCATTGAATGGGTGCCGCCGGTCGCCGCTTTGCTGATTTCGCTGGCGCTGGCGGTGTGCGCGTGGCGCAAAAAGGAGTTTCGCGGCGGACTGTCGTTCATCGCTTGGCTTTTCGCGGTGTTGGCTTCCGTTGAGACTGGCGCGGTCGCCGGAACTTTTTCCGACCGGGGGGTGAGTCTGCTTCTGTTGGTCGTTGTCGTCGGCGTTTTCACGGCGCTGATGTGGGAACGCGAAACCTTCCGTTCCGGGTTAGAGGCGATTCGCTGTTCCAAAGCCTGGCCGTTGCTGTTGCTGGGAATCGGGCTTCGGGTTCTGCCATTGTTCATATTTGCGGCGGTTAAGGGTCTGGAACTTCCGGCGTATCTGGTTTTCGCCGTTTGGACGGTCTGGGTCGCCGTGGAACTCTTCACTCGCAAGAATTGGCCGATGCTCCAGCAGTTTTCGACGGCGCGGTTGAAGTCTTTCCTTGAGTCGGAATTTGGCGTCCGGCTGCGCAAACTCTCCCGTCTGCCCGGCAATTCCCATTCGCTCAACTTTTTTGCCCGGGATTTTTCCGGCCAGCCTTTCGCGGTTAAGTGTATCAAAGGCGCCAACGACCTTACTTTGCGGCGGATTATCGCCCATGCGAAATCGATCCGTTACCCCAACGCGCCGACCATGCTGTTCGGCAACCGGAGTGCCGCCTTTGGCGATTACACCGTATTCGCGCTTAAGTGGATCGATGGCGAGCGAAAAACGCTGGATCGGCTGTCCTCCGGCGAAATCTTGTCCCTGCTCCGTTCATACGCCGAATTTCTGTCGGCAATGTCTGATGACGGGGAAATCCAGCCGGAACGGGATTTGTCGTCTGTCCGCTTAAGGTTGCTTGAGCGTTTGGACATCCGCGCCGCGCCTGAAATCGCGCAGGAGCTGGCGGCGATGGGGCAGGAGGATCTGGTGCGCGATCCCGCCCGGGTCCAGGTTATCCACGGCGACTTGAATTTTGGCAACCTCCATTTCCGCGACGGCGAAGTGGCGGGCTTTATCGACATCGAGGAGCTGCGTTTCGGTTATCCCGCCGAGGATCTGGTCCGCTACGCCATCAGTAGCGCCGAGCATTTCAAGTGGCACGAATTCGCCCGCTTCCGCAAATTGAACCGCGCTTTTGCCGAACTGGTCCGAAATTCCGGTTATTCTGCGCATGAGTGGAATTTGGCGATCAATGGTTACCTGCTCCGAAAGCTGCAGAAGAAAATTCGCCGTTCCCGGCCGTCTTTGGCGTCCCGGTTGAATTTTCGCTGGCGCATACTGCTGTACCGCAGTCTCCGGAAAACCGTATCCGCCAATTTTCACGGTTAATATAGGCTTTGGGCTTGACTTTTCGTTAAAAGTGTATTTAATTAACACCCGTTTTTTAAATCACGTTGGGAGATGTTAACATGAAAAAACTTGCCACACTTATATCTGTTTTATTGCCCGTGAGTGAAATCTCGATGGCGCAGAATGCCGTGATACCCTTTCCCCGCCCGTTGCCGCCACGGCTGGTGGTGCAGCAGGGCGCTACCGAGCCTATGCAGTTGCAGGAATTGAAGATTAACGCGGCAGTGCGCGGACTTTACGCCACGGTGGAAACCGAAATGGTGTTCATGAACCCCAACAAAGGCAGCCAGTTGGAGGGTGAACTGGAGTTCCCGTTGCCCGACCGCGCCACGGTCTGCGGTTACGCGCTGGACATAAACGGCGTGTTGGTGGATGGCGTGGTGGTGCCGAAAGAGCAGGCCCGTGTGGCGTTCGAGACCGAAACCCGCCGCAATGTCGATCCGGGACTGGTGGAGCACGTTAAAGGCAACGTTTACCGTACCCGGATTTATCCGCTGCCCGCCGGCGGCACCCGCTCGATTAAGCTGGTTTACACCACCCCGCTCGCCACGGCGCCTAACGGCGATGCCGCACTGTGGCTGCCGATGCCGCGTGAAAAAATCGGCAAACGCGAGGTGAAGGTGGAGGTGGCGGATCTTAACGGCCAGCCGCCGCAAATCGGAGGACTGGGAGATACTCGGTTTTCCAAGGCGGAGAGTTTCTGGCGGGTGGCTTCCACCGACGGCGATGTCACCCCTGGCGATGACGTGATGGTGGCGATGCCGAAATTGCCGGATGATTTCGCTTTGCTGGAAAAGGATTCCGACGGAACAGTGTGGTTCAACGCCTGGACAATCGCCCCGACGGTAAAACGTGCACCGCAAGTGCCGAAAGCGCTGGACGTGCTTTGGGACGCTTCGGGCAGCCGCAACGGAGAGTCCTTGGCGTTGGATCTGGCGTTCGTCGCGGCGCTGCCGAAGGAAATTTCGAAATTCCGGTTGACGGTTTTCCGTGACCAGCCCGAGGCGGTTCGGGAGTTCGATTCCGCCGAAAAACTCGTCGAAGCGCTTAAATCCGTGGTGTACGACGGAGCGACCGATTTCGATACGCTGCTCAAGGCGTTACCGGAGCAGACGGAGTATCGGCTGATGTTCACCGACGGGCTGGACACCATGTCCGGCGAAACCCCGGACTTCAACGGTAAGAAAATCACGGCGGTGATTTCTTCGCCGGTGGGCGACCGCGAGGGATTGCGCCAAGCCTGTTTCGGCGCGGTGATCGATTTGCAGACCACGGCGGTTCCGGATGCGGTGAATACCGCTTTCTGTATGCCAGTGCGGCTGGACAATGTGGCCGGCAAAGGCATTGCGGATGTGCAGGGTTTGGGTCAGTTGGCGCAAGGCCGGGTGTCGGTGCTGGGACGGCTTACCGCCGCGGAAACCGAAATCGACTTCCATTTGGGGGTGAAAAACAAGGTGACGCTTAAAAGCGCCGACGCGCGCGATGGCCGGGTGTTGGCCACGGCCTGGGCATCGGCGCGGGTCAGTCAGCTTGCCCCGCACGCTGAAGATTTCGCCGATGACTTGCTCGCTCTGGGCCGCGAATACGGCGTGGTCAGTCCGGTTACTTCGCTGTTGGTGCTGGAAACGCTAGACCAGTGGCTGCGCCACAAAATCGAGCCCCCGGCCAGCCAGCCCGAACTGCGCGAGCAATGGCGCGCGGCGATGAAACAGCGCGGTACCACAGACGCAGACAAGCTGGCGCGGCATCTTAAACAGCTTGAAGAGCACTGGAAGGCGCATCTGGCTTGGTGGGAGCGGGATTATGAGAAAAACCCGTTGCCAAAACCGGTTTCGGACAAACCAGGTTTGGCGCGCAGGATGATGAATGCGGTTAGAGATGCGGTCGTTGGCGATGAAGGGCGTATGGAGGCTGCCGCCCCTGCCGACGGAGCCGCGGTGATGATGGAAGTTCAGGAGGCGGAACCTACCAGAGGACCCAACAGAATGATGGCGGCCCGGGCTCCCGGGGGCGCTCAAAAAGCCAAGTCGCCGGAAAATGCCGGTCGAACGGCGGCAATCGAAATCAAGGCTTGGTCCCCTGACACGCCGTACCTCAAACAGTTGAAGGCGGCAGCCGCCTCCGACGCTTATGCGGTTTACGCTTCGCAACGGGCGGAGTGGGCGAAAAGCCCGGCTTTCTACCTCGATTGCGCGGGATACTTTTTCGCGTCCGGCGACACTGCCACCGGCGTTCGGGTGATCTCCAACCTTTCCGAGATGAAGATTGAAGATTCGGCGTTGTTGCGGGTATTGGCTTGGCGGTTGCGCGAGGCCAAAGCCTACGACCGTGCGGTGATGATTTTCCGCCGGGTGGCGAAGTTGCGCGGCGAGGAGGGCCAGTCCTTCCGCGATTTGGCGGTCACGCTGATGGAGCGCGGTAAGCAGAACCGCAGCAAGGCGGATTTGGAAGAGGCGATGCGGCTGTTGGTAAAGGTGGCGATGACTCCGTGGAACCGCCACGCCGACATTCTGCCGATTTTTGCGTTGGAAGAGTTGAACGCGCTGGTGGCATGGATTGACGCGCAGGACTGGAAAGACGGCGAAAAGCCGGTAGTGCCGGAGTACGACGAGAAATTCCGCCAGAAGATCGACACCGATGTTCGTATCGTGATGTCGTGGGACGCCGACGCCACCGATATCGATCTGCACGTGATTGAACCGAGCAAGGAAGAGGCGTTTTACGGCCACAACCGCACCACCAAAGGCGGTTACGTTTCCCGCGACATTACCGACGGCTACGGTCCGGAAGAGTACATGATCCGCAAAGCGCCGCACGGCAAATACACGGTGCGGGCCAAATACTACGGGTCGCGGCAGCAAACCGTGGTCGGTCCCGCCACTGTCACGGCGACGGTGTTCACCAACTGGGGGCGCCGGGACGAGCAGCAGCGCACGATGTCGCTGCGCCTGGACAAGGTTAAGGATATGGTGGACATTGGGTCGATTCTGTTCGGTAACGCCGGCGACGAACCGCATACCGCCGATGATTTTAAGCGGCTCAAGGCGGGTATGACGCAGGACGAGGTGCGCGGGCTGATGGGCGAACCCAACGGTATAAACGGCGGCGAATGGACTTACCTAAACGGCAAACGCAACTTTACGCTGGTGTTTGACGGCAAAAACGGCAAATTGCTGAAAGCCGAGGAACGCCTGCCCGGCGGAATCGTTAACGTTATTGTCCAGTGATTTCGGCGTTCAGTTGATGTCGTGCTTGAGGGCATTGGAGCGGTCGGACGACCAGAAGTTTTTGAAAGCCTCCTGGAACCGCTCCATTTCTATGTCTTCGAACGCTAGTTTGGTGGCCTTTTCGTCATCGCGGGTTTTCTTGAGCGCGGCGGCGTATTTTGGCA
>DBXY01000064.1:52380-65995 GCA_002309765.1 Verrucomicrobia bacterium UBA1200 | reverse complement strand
ATAGTAGGCCAGTCCCCACGCCATCGCGTACTTGAGTTGTTTTTCACTCGCGGTACCGTCGTAGAATTCGCTGTACGACATCTCCAGCATCAGCGGCAACAGTGCGGTGGCGGTGTCAAGGTTGGAGGTGAGGATGCGTTCGCGGTATTCGTCCTCCTCAAACAGCATTTGGCCTTTGCTGCCCAGCCAGGCGGGCTCAAAAAAGCAGGCGTGGCCTTCGTTCAGCCACGGCGCGGTGGGCAGCATGGCGTAAGCATAGGAGAGGTATTGGTGGAACGCTTCGTGTCGGATGGTGGGCATTAGTTCTTCGAACCCGCCTTTCATGAACAACACCAGTTCCCGGCGCGAAGGGGTCCAGGCCCCGCCGGACCATTCCATGTCCTTGCCCAGATAGCGTACGTAATCATCTTGGCGCTGGAACAACCGCACCAGCCACAGCTCGTTGTCCAGCTCGGCCAGCGGCGGCAGGATTTTTCGGCACGCTTTGTACAGTGGCGGCAGCTCCTTAAGCAATTGGCGCACCAACGATTTGCCGATCTCGGAGTAAACGTCGGAAATCACCATGAAGTTCTCGGTTTCGGCCACCCACCAGTTGGAGTAATTCTCCACCGATTTGCGTACTTCGTCGCGTATCGGGTTCGGGGAAACCTTGGCCGATGGCCGTTTTTTCGAATCGGTCAAATCCAGTTCTTCCGCTTTGGAGGCTGACGTTTTGGCGGTATTTCCGATTAACTTCAGTTGCCCGATAAAATCTTTTTCCATCCGCACCACCGCATTGTCGCGGCTGTCGCCGGTTGCCAGTTTTACCGTCACGCAATACCAATTTTGATGGGAGCCGCTTCCCGATCGGCGCGGGAGGAACGCGTAAACCAGCAGGTCGTCTCGCTGGGTGGGATACGCCAGCACTTTGTCTAGGGCAAAGCTGTTTAAATCCAGCTTTTCAGGCGGGTAAACGGTAATGCCGACGAAGGTAGCCACCCACCGGTCCAGCCCGTTGCTGTCTTTCGGGTCTGGGGCAAGCGAGGTCCGGGCTACTTCTAGACTGTACCGTTCGCGGGAAACGGTTTCTTCGGCAAACTGCGGGAATTTGCTGGTCATGCGGCCCAGGGTCATTACGCGCCCGCTGTCATCGCGCCAGCGTCCGCAACACTGGGAATTGTACCACAGCTCGTATGGCGCGAAACGGTCTTCGCGGGTCAGCGTGTCGGAAGTGTTGACCGGCAGAAAGGTGTGCGCTTTGGGCATTGGCAGCGGGTCGCCATAGCCGCGGGACAAAATCGGGAACGCCAGCCCCACCGCCGGATAGTCGCTAGCCCGTCCAAAATCCAGCTCCGCCCACACGGAAGCTGACGCCATAGCCAAAAACAAAGTCAATATCGAAGCAATCGGTTTCATATTCGTAACAGTGATAAACGGAAATGGTCGGGGAATTATTGCCGCCGGTTTTTTCTAACAGATGTTTACGGCATCGACGTCTATGGACATTGTTACCCCGGTTGGCAGCGCGAAATTTCGGCACACTTCGCGTAACGGGCGCACCGCTTGCCCGGCGGCGGGGGCGAAGAGCAGCAGCTGATAGCGGAAAAATCCCTTTGCCTTTGCCAGCGGGGCGGGGCAGGCTGCGGATACGCGCAACTTTGGGAATGCGGTTTTTTCGCCGCGCATCGCCTCGGCAAATTTCTCGGCCGCTATCCGAACCGCGTCTTCCGCCGTACCCTTAAAAGTGAGGCACACCAGATGCGAAAACGGCGGATAGTTGCCTTGGCGGCGTTCCGCCAGTTCGCGGTCGGCAAACGCGGCGAACCCCGAATCCGAAGCCGCCGCGCGGATTGCCGGGTGGTCGGGCAGGTAGGTTTGTATGTACACTTCGCCGGGCAGTTCCGCCCGCCCCGCCCGACCCGAAACCTGCGCCAACAGCTGATAGGTGCGTTCCGCCGCCCGGAAATCCGGCATTTGCAGACTGGTGTCGGCGGACAGCACCCCCACCAGCGTGACGTTCGGGAAGTCCAACCCTTTGGCGATCATTTGGGTGCCGATCAGAATGTCCGCCTGCCCGCTCCTGAAAACCGACAGAATTTCGTCGTGGCTGTGCTTTCGCGAAGTCACGTCCGCGTCCATGCGCAGCACCCGCGCCTGCGGGAAACATTTTTTGAGCAAAAGTTCCACCCGTTGGGTTCCAACCCCTTGATACTTGAACGCCGGGTCTCCGCATTCCGGGCAACGCTCCGGCAGCGGTTTCCAGTCACCGCAAATGTGGCAACGCAAACAGGAATCCGCCTGATGGTAGGTGTAAGCGAGCGCGCATGCCTCGCAAGTTGCCGTGTATCCGCAGCTCGGACAAACCAGCGACCGCGAATAGCCGCGCCGGTTTAGGAACAGAATAGACTGTTCCCCGCGTTCAAGCCGCAGCCGTAGCGCGTCCAACAACGATTCGGAAAAAATCTGGGCGTGGCCGGCGCGGGCGGTTTCGAGGCGCATATCCACAATCTGCACCGCCGGCATCGGGCGGTTCTCCACCCGTGCGGCCATCGTGGCGAGACGGTATTTGCCGCAGTTTACGTTGTTCCAGCTCTCCATTGACGGGGTGGCGCTGCCCAAAACCACGGCGCATTTCTCCAAATGCGCCCGCATCACCGCAATGTCGCGGGCGTGGTAATGCGGGGTTTCGTCCTGTTTGTAGGAGGGTTCGTGTTCCTCATCCACCACAATCAGCCCCAAATCGCGCACCGGGGCGAACACCGCAGAACGCGGTCCTACCACCACCGACGCTTCGCCAGTACGAATGCGGTGCCATTCGTCGTAACGCTCTCCGTCTCCCAACGCGCTGTGCAGCACCGCCACCTTAGTCCCGAAGCGGGACGCGAAACGGTGCACGGTCTGCGGGGTGAGGGCGATTTCCGGCACCAGCACAATCGCCCCTTTGCCCCGTTCCAGCGCATGGGCGATGGCTTGCAGATAGACCTCGGTTTTTCCGGAACCGGTCACCCCGAAAAGCAGCAGCGGCAGTTTTTTGCCCTCCGTATCCAGCAGCTCGATAATTTGCCGCAGCGCGGTTTCCTGCTCCGCCATCAGCGGCTTCGGCCGGGTCGGCAAGATGCGCCGGTTGGCCATTGGATTGCGGCGGAGATTTTTCTTTTCGATTTTAACCGCGCCGCGCTCCTCCAGTTTGCGTAGCGTACCCGGGGAGCAGGAGAACTCTTTGGCCAGCAAATGCAGCCATCCGCCGTCCACCCGGCGCAGGTTCTCCAACAGTTCGTTCTGCCGTTTGGTCAATTCGAAGTCGCCGGGTTTCGGGGTAACGAAGAACAGTTCTTTTTCGCGGACTTCGTGTCGGCGGATAACGGATGGCAGGATGTTGCGCAATACGATTTCAAACGGCGAGCAGGTATAATCAGCCATCCATCGCGCGAGTTCAAGCAGCGGTCGGGAAAGAAACGGGGTGTCGTCCACGATTTCCAGAATCGGCTTCAAACGCCGTTTCGCAGCCGATGGAATTTCTCCGAAAAGGTCGGACTCCGCCGGCGCGTTCGCGGCCGGTTCCGCCGTTTGGGGCAGTTCCACAACATAAGCCTCCACAATGCGGTTGCCGAATTCCGCCCGCACCTGCTGTCCGATCCGGATCCGTCCCGCCAGTTCGGGCGGTACGGCGTAGTCGAAAAAACGGTCGGCGGCAAACTCGGTCGCCACCCGCGCCACGGTCGGCGTAGCGGGCGGTTGCGGTTTTTCGCGAAAGCTATGGTTCTGCTCTTGATTCATGGCGGCAAATCTTATCCGCTGTCGTCCGGCAAGTCAATAGCGAAGTGAAAAAAGCGATAACGCCGAAAAACTTTAAAACCGAAATCTTCGCCGTTGACGGCAGGGGTAATTTTTGCCAAAATATGGCTTTAACGGTAAGCGGCGGTTTTTGTAGCGGAGGGTATATGAAAATTGCGGTGTTTGCATTAACGGTTGCGGTAGGCGTTTGTTGTTTGGCGGAAAACGCCGGGCCGCGTCTTTCTTTTGACTCGCCGGCCCCCGGCCGGGATTCCGGACGAATCTATTATTACGTTCCGGAGGGGACCGACCTTTCAAAACCCTCCGCGCTGCTGGTTTTTCTGCACGGCGGCAACGGCAACACCCCGGATACCGCCCCGGAAAAATACCTGAACGAGGAGACGGGCTATATGATGCCGGAATTCAAAAAAGCCCCGTTTATCGTCGCCGCGCCCTCGGCACCTCCGGTCGGGGAAAAAGAAAAGTGGAGAGGTTCGCGTTGGAACCGGGAAGGCGTTACCCAATACATCGATGCCGTGATTGCCGCCGCTTCCGCCAAATACAAGATCGACCCGGACCGGGTGTTTCTCGGCGGGCATTCGATGGGCGGATTCGGGACGTACCATTTGGGGCAGGTGATGGCCGACCGTTTCGCCGGCGTTTGGATGAGCGCCGGCGCGTGGTGCCGGTCGGATTTTCGGTCGCTTTTGGGAACGCTGGTTTATATCGAGCACGGCCGCCGGGATTGTTCGCCGGAACCGCCGTACTCCATGCCGAAACACGCCCGCCCGCATAACTGGACCGGGGTCTCCTACGCCCGCGCGGCGGACGCGCTGATGAAGAGCAACGGGGTCGAGCACGTTTACGATGAGCACGCTGAGGGACATTCGCTCGCGTGCCCAGCCGCCAAAGAGGCGACGAAACGATTTTTTGAGTGGACGCTGAACAAGCGGCGTAACCCCTACGCCCGTAAAACCGCGCTGATTACGCCGTGCGGTTCGTTGCATCCGGATACCGAGCGCTTGACGAAAGCCCGCTGGCTTGAGCTGATCGAAAAAAACGACGGTACCATTGAGCTGGACACGATAATCCTGCTTGGGCCGCAGATTGCGGAGAAGGAGGAAGACCTAAAGGCGCAAACGTACAAAATCGAGAAACGTCTCCAGCTAGATTCCGCCCGCCTCGTTGCGGAGAATCTCGGCGGTAACCGTTTCAAGGTTGAGGCCGAAAATGTGAAGCGGTTCGCTATTCTTCTTTCTCCGCAAATGGGTGATTTGTCGAAGCCCTTCACCGTGGAGATTGGCGGAAAGAGCCTGACCGTCAACTCAGAACCGTTTAAAGATTCGCGGGACTACACCGCGAGGCTTGTGGTGGAATTGCCCTAAAGCGCAAAAGGATGACAACAGATGAAAGCGATAACATTAATCATGGCGGTTCTGGGTGTGGTTTCCGCGGCTTGGGCCGATGAAGGTAAGGCGTTTATGTTTCCGGTGGCGGATTCGGAGGGGCGCGGGCTCCGTTATTTCGCCGAACATCCGCTTGACCAAAAGGACGATAAGAGCGAACACGCGGTGGTTATTATCCACGGCGTTAACGGGGGGATGAAGGATGGCGCGGATAAGATCCGCCCGATTCTCAAGAAGTACCGCGACATCTCGTCCGTCTATTTTGTCGCCCCGTGCATTGTGGTTGACCACATGCTTGACGACGAGCAGCAGAAAAAACAGGTGTATTGGCGGCGGGATTCCTGGCAGAGCGGGTCGGATTCACCGGTGGCGAAGGATTTTTCGTCGTATGACGTAATCGACCGGATTTTTGAAAAGCTTAACGACCGGTCGCTTTATCCCGCGCTAAAAACCGTACTCATTTGCGGTTATTCGGCCGGCGGCCAAGTCGTCAGCCGCTATGTTGCCACTACGGACATCAAACCGAGGGCGGGGCTGGAGTTGAATTTTGCGGCCGGCGCGCCCTCGTCGTGGCTGTTTCTGGAAGAAGCCCAGACTTGGCATTACGGGCTGGCGGAACGGAACCGGTTTGCGGCCGGCGCAACGCGGGATTCGGTTTTGAATCGGCTCGCTTCTCGCTATTGCCTTTGTTTCTGCGGGACGGAAGACCGGGCGCGGGAGTGGCTTGATATGCAGGAGGCGGCGATGACCCAGGGCGCAAACCGGTACGAGCGCTTTTTGAATTTCCGCAAACACGTCGAGGGTTTCCCGCAGTTGAAAGGGCATCTTGTTTTCGTCGAAGTCGAGGGCAAAAAGCACGGCGGCGCATGTTATGAAAATCCCGCCTTCATAAAGTTGGTTTTCGGCGAGAAGTAGTCTAACGGCAAAAATCTTCCGGGCTGTTCCATTTGCGGCTTGATTTTCCGCCCTTTTTGCCGTATCCTTATCCTACTTTTTTAATCTTTCCAAAAGGGGGTTCCTATGGCTGAAAAGAAGACGGCAAACACGCAGTTGGACGCGGTGTTGAGTCAGATCCGCAAAGAGTTTGGAGACAGCGCCATCATGCGCCTTGGCGCGGAGGGTGCCAAAGACATTCCGGTGATTTCCACCGCCGCGCTGTCGCTTGACTTGGCGCTTGGAGTGGGCGGTTTGCCGCGCGGGCGCATCGTGGAGGTTTACGGGCAGGAGTCGTCCGGCAAGACCACGCTGGCGCTGCACGTGATCGCCAACGCCCAGAAGGATGGCGGATTGGCGGCGTTTGTCGATGCCGAGCATGCTTTGGACCCCGCCTACGCCCGCCGCATCGGCGTGGATTTGGACAACCTGCTGGTGTCCCAGCCGAATTCCGGCGAAGAGGCGCTCACTATCACCGAACAGCTGGTCAAGAGCGGCGCGTTGGACGTGATTGTGGTGGATTCCGTGGCGGCCCTGACCCCGCAGGCGGAGATCGACGGCAACATGGGCGATTCCCACATGGGATTGCAGGCCCGTCTGATGTCCCAGGCGATGCGCAAGCTCACCAGTTCCATCGCGCAGACCAAGACGCTCTGTATCTTCACCAACCAGGTTCGCGAGAAGATCGGCGTGATGTTCGGCAACCCCGAAACCACCCCCGGCGGCAAGGCCCTGAAGTTCTACGCCTCGGTGCGGCTGAATGTCCAGCGCATCGGAGCGATCAAGGACCCCTCCGGCACGGTAATCGGCAACCGCACCCGCGTGAAGGTGGTCAAAAACAAAGTCGCGCCGCCCTTCACCGAGGCGGAGTTTGACATTCTTTATTCCCGCGGTATCTCTTGGGAGGGTTCGGTGCTGGATGCGGCACTGGCCCGCGGTATCGTCAATAAGCGTGGTTCTTGGCTCAGTTACGGTGCCGAGCAGATCGGCCAGGGCGCGATTGCGGCCACCGAATTCTTGCGCAACCATCCCGACACGGTCGCCGAGATTATCGAGAAAATCAAGGCCGAGCCGGCTCCGGCGATAAAATAACCCCATTACCCCCTGAAGAAGGATTCCGCGATGAAAAAGATTTGCGTCCCCGTGTTGGCGCTTTGTGCCGCCGTTGGCTTGGTCGGCGGCTGCAAACTGGTCGGCGTTGCCGGCAAGAGCGCCGCCATAACCGAGTTGCGTACCAACTGGTCTCCGGTCGCGGTCGGTGTTGACTCCGCCCCCGCGTTTAGCTGGCAGATAGTGTCCAAGCGCACCGGCGCCGCCCAAAAAGCGTACCGGCTCCGCGTTTTCGAGGCCGCCGCCCCCGACCTGCCGGTCTGGGATTCCGGCGTGGTCGCCGGCTCCGAGTCGATCGGCGTGGTTTATCGCGGCCCCGCGTTGAAACCCGCCACCCGTTATGCGTGGGAGGTGGCGGTGCAGGACGAAAACGGTGCTTGGCTGGCCGCGAAACGCGCCGTGTTTTCCACCGGCCTGTTGTCCGCCGAAGGCTGGGCGGGTTCGCAGTGGATTACCCCCGCCACCGCCAAAAACGGCATTGAGACCGCCGCGTTCCGCAAAATCATCGCCAACCAAAAACCGGTGGCGTCCGCGCAGTGGTTCGTCTCCGGTTTGGGCGTTTTCGAGGCGTATGTGAACGGGAAACCGGTTTCCAACTGGTGCGGCGCCACCGGCAAGCTTTATCGCGACGTGCTGAAACCTGGGTTCACCCACGTGTTGAAGTGCCGCCATTATTTTTCGTACGATATCACCCATTTGCTGAAGACCGAAGCCGGGCAGTCCAACTGTTTTTCCGCGCTGGTCACCCGCGGCTGGTGGCGTGACCAGATTGTCAACCCCGGCAAACGCACCGAAAGCGGTTTTCGCGGGATGCTGGTGGTTCGTTACGAGGATGGGAGCGAGGCTCGTTTCGGCACTGACACTTCTTGGATGGCCGCTTACGTCGGTCCGGTGGTGAACGCCTCGATTTTCGACGGCGAAGAGTATGATGCGCGCATCACTGCCGATTGGATGCGCGGCGGCCAGCTTACCCCGGTTTGGGCGAAGGCCCGCGTTACTTCCGATTTTGCCGGCGAGTTGCGCCCGTTGCAGGGGCCGCCGGTTACGGTCCGCGAGGATTTGGTTCGTCTGCCTGCCGCTATTTCGGTTTACAGTGGTGCCGAAGGCGCAACCGACCAACAGTATGGCAAGGTTAAGACGCTCCGCACCTACCGCGACGGCGATAAAATCGCGTTGAACCCCGGCGAGACGCTGCTGGTGGATTTCGCGCAAAACGCTTCTGGTTGGCCGAGCTTTGCCGTCTCCGGCAAGGCCGGCACTCAGGTTACCGTCCGCCACGCCGAAATGCTGAACGACCAGATGGGGTTGAAGTCCCGCGGCAACGACGGGCCGGAGGGCAGCGTTTACCTGCGTAACCTGCGGAACATCTTCGCCGGTATCAAATACACCCTTTCCGGGCAGGGCGAGGAGTTCTATCGCCCGCAGTTTTCCTTCTTTGGTTTCCGCTATATCGCCGTGACCGCCACCGCCCCGGTGACTTTCAAAAAGCTGCGCGGCGAGGTGGTTACATCCATCCCGAAGAGTAACGAAGTCGGTATGCTGACCACTTCCAACGAATTGGTCAACCGGCTGTTCAAAAATGTCTTTTGGGGTCAGTACAGCAACTACCTGAGCGTTCCCACCGATTGCCCCCAGCGCAACGAGCGCTGCGGCTGGACGGCCGACACCCAGGTGTTCTCCACCGCCGCCGCCTATAACGCCAACGTTTACGGTTTTCTCTCGAAGTGGATGGCGGATATGCGCGATTCCCAGGATGAGGAGGGCGCGTTCCGTTCCGTCGCTCCGCTCGGGTGCTACGGCAACAACACCGGTGTCACCGGTTGGGCGGACGCCGGGGTTATCGTGCCTTACAACATGTACCGGATGTATGGCGATAAGTCGATCTTGACCGACAATTACCGCGCCATGTGCCGTTATGTGGATTTCATCGCCCGCCACAAAGGCCCGCCCCGCCAGAACTACGGCGATTGGCTTGCCTACGAGCGTAACGACGGCGACATCAAAATCTACCTTGCCGCCTGTTACTGGGTTTGGGACTGCCGCATGATGACCGAGATCGCCCAGGCGCTCGGCAATTCGGCTGACGTGGCGAAATACGGTCAGATGGAAAAGGAAGCCCGCGAGTTCTTTACCGCGACTTACCTCAATCCCGATGGTACCATCAAAGATAAATACCGTTGCCAGTGCGCGGCGCTTTTCTCGCTGTTTCTCGATTTGCATGTTTCCGACGCCGCTTACCTTTCCACCCGGCAGTATTTGCTGGACAACATCCGTCGGCATGGCAATCGGCTCCAGACCGGGTTTCTGGGCACCTCGATCTTAATGGAAACCCTTACCAAAATCGGTTGCTCGGATATGGCCTACGCGCTGCTTCTCCAGCGGCAGAACCCCTCGTGGCTCTACTCGGTGGATCAGGGCGCCACCACCATTTGGGAGCGGTGGAACTCCTATACGCTGGAACGCGGCTTTGGCGATGCCGGAATGAATTCCTTCAACCATTACGCCTACGGCGCGGTCGCGTCCTGGATGTACGGCACCATGGCGGGCATCGGTTACGATTTCGCCAATCCCGGTTTTAAGAACATCCGTCTCGCCCCCACTCCCGACCACCGTATTGAAAACGTTTCCGCCGTTTACGGCTCTCCCTTCGGGCGGATCTCCAGCGCGTGGCGTTACGATGGCGATGTCTGGAAGTTCAACGCCGAAATTCCGGCCAATACCACCGCCGATGTCATCATGCCCGTCCCGGCGGCGAAACTGACCGTCAACGGCAAAGCCCCCGCCGAGTTGCGTCTGTCCAAGGATGGCATCAAATTCTTGGGCGACATCAACGGCAAGGCCACCTTCAAGATGGTGGCCGGGCGGGTTAACGCCATTGCCAAGTAAAAGCCGATCGTGCCGAGTTTCGCGATAAAAACCTTTGGTTGCCGCCTGAACCGTGCGGAAAGCGCCGGATTTCAGGCGGCTTTGGCTTCGGCCGGATGGACGGAGGTCCCGTTCGGCGAACCGGCTGAGGTTTGCATCCTGCACACTTGCGCGGTAACCGCCAACGCGGAAAAGGAGTGCCTTCGCGCCATTCGCCTTGCCCGCGCCAAACAGCCCGGCACGTTTCTTGTGGTGACCGGCTGCGCGGTGGAGGCGGGGGCCGTCGAACGTTTGCTCCGGCTCGGGGCTTCGCTGGTGGTGGCGCACCCGGATCGCGACGAACTGCCCCGGCTGGTGCTGGAGAAGTTTCCGGCGGTTGCCGTTTCGGAGGAACCGCCCCCGCCTCCGTTGCCGGTGCGCCCCCCGCTGAAAGTGCAGGACGGCTGTTCGTTTTTTTGTTCCTACTGCATCGTGCCGCACACCCGCGGCGCGCCGGTCAGCCGCCCCCTTGCCGAATGCTTGGACGAGGCGGCGCGGTTGGTGGCCGCCGGGCACCGGGAATTGGTGGTTACCGGGTGCAATCTTGCTTGTTACGCTGATGGCGGCTGCCGCCTGTCCGGTTTGCTCGCCGAACTGCATAAGTTGCCCGGCTTGGGACGTCTCCGCATCGGTTCGCTGGAGCCGGGGATCAACGAGGTGGAAATCGCGCGGTCGATGCCCGGTAGCCCGAAGTTGTGCCGTTTCCTGCACTTGCCGATCCAAAGCGGCGCGACGGAGGTTTTGAAACGGATGGGCCGCCGTTACACCGCCGACGAGCTTCGGCGGCGGCTGGACGAAATTTGCGCCGCCGTGCCGCGCATTGGGCTGGGCGCGGATCTGATTACCGGTTTTCCCGGCGAGACGGACGAAGATTTTGCCCAGACCCGCCGGTTGGTTGAGGATTACCCCTTCAGCAATCTGCACGTTTTCCCCTACAGCGAGCGCCCCGGCACTCCGGCGGCGGAGTTTCCCGGCCAGCTCCCGGTTTCGGAACGCAAACGGCGCGCCGCCGAGTTGATTGAACTGCGGAAAAACAAACGGGCGGCCTTTGCCGCGTCATGGGTTGGCCGCGAGGTGGAGGTTTTGGTGGAACGGAACCGGAACCGCGTTTCAACCGGTTGGACCGGCGAATATCTGCCGGTTAAGATTTCCGGCGTCCTGCCGGTCGGTGCTTTGGTTACGGTTCGGGTCGACCGCGCCGACGGTGAAACCCTGTTGGTAAATGAGAAATAAATCCGATTTCGCCAGGTTCTGGCATAAATATCAATCGGGCAGTATCACTTCATAGAAAATATCGCGTTGGACCACAGTTGCTTCCGGCGGCGACAGCCGGTAACCGGGGAATGGGCGGACCTCCCAGCGCGATGACGGCGGAAATGTGAAGGTCCCGTCAACGGTAAGTTGGATGTCTGATGGAAGTTGCCCCAGCAGTTTTGCGCAGGCGAGGGGATTCCCGACGGTGTTGTCAACGTATACCATTGACATGTGCGGTAATTTCTTGGCAGCGGCGGCGACGAATCGGGCAGCGGAATCTTCATTGTGCTTCCATGGGAGGGCAAAATAGGTCAAATCGTTGCGGAATGGAAGTCTGCCGCGCTTTTTAATCAGCTGATCTGGAGTCGGCGAAAGCGCGGCCACAATTAGCAAAGGCAACGCGACGGAGGTCGCCACCGTGGCGACGCCCCAGACTAACGGACGGCGGGTCGTCCCGAACGCGGGAGAAGCCAGCAGTGTGGCCATAAAGAGGGTCGGCAGCAGGAAGGTAGCTTGGTCTCCCACCTGGTAACGGATCCAAAAGACAAAGTGAAAAAGAAAAACCGCGATAAGAAAGTAAGTTTCCGGGCGCAAATGCCGTAATCCCGTAAAGTTGAGCCGCAATCCCCAAAGCGATTTGGTCGCGAGAAACCAGCAGGGCAAGGCGAAGCTGATGCCTGCGAGCACGTAATTGAATAGCAGGAGGCGCAGTGAAATAATATGGACGCCCGAGACTGCTGTGCCGAATTTGCCTACCAGCACGTCCAGTACGGTCGCGGTAATCGACCCAAGCAGTTTGTATCGCCCGCATGCCAGCGTGAGAATCGGGAGTGCCCCGATACACCATGCCGCTAACGCGGCGGTGCCGAGTCCCATGAGTTGGGCGAGTTTCCGTTTACCGTGCGGGGCTTTGAAAACCAGCCAAAGCGCCGCGAATGCCTCGATGGGCAGGGAGAGCAGGGCGAAATTGTGGTCGCTAAAGTGTAACCCGTTTGCGAAGAAAACCGCCACCATTAGCCAAGGCTGCCTACGTTGGACGGCGGCTAGCAACGCATACATTTCGCAGGCGAGTAGCAACACGGAAAGCGTGTAAACCTCACTCATCGTGGACAGCCACCAGAACATGTGTGCGCAGCCAAGGGTGAGTGCGGCTAGAACGGAGGCGGAGTAGGACTTCGTAAAACTTTTCGCGCAGAGAAACATCATGCCCGTTGCCAGTGCCGCCCATACGCCGCAAATTGCGTTCATCGCCCAAATTCTAAGCGTGGGCGGGAACATCTGTGAAAACAGTCCTGCCGACCAAATGAATAGCGGGTGTGCGATAGCCAGCCCCAGCCCCTCTCCGCCCGCCAGATCATGTTCTAAAATCCGCCGCTGGAAGAATCCTGAATCGCCCCACGAGACGCCGTGCTGGGCAGTCAACAGATAAAGGGTACCAAAGCCGATGACTAGTAACCCCATCGTCCAGCGGGAGCGTCGGTCGGCAAAACAACAATCATCAGTCGGTTTCATTCTTCAAATTTATTGCATCAGGGGGTCGGGGTCTTTGACTCGTTTTGTTTCAGTAATTCCCCCACCGCCGCGTCGACACTCTCCATCTTTGCGGTCGGCTCGAAACGCTGGACGATTTTTCCGTCCTTCCCGATGAGGAATTTGGTGAAATTCCACTTTATGTCCGCGCGTTTGGCGTAATCCGGATCCTTTTTGCTTAACATATTGTCAAGCACCGGGGCCAGTTTGTTATCTTTGTCGAACCCCTTGAACGTTGTTCCGCCGGTCAGGAACTGGTAAAGCGGCGCCGCGTTTTCGCCGTTCACCTCGATTTTGGCGAACTGCGGGAATGTTACGTTAAAATTGCCGGTGCAGAAGGTATGAATCTCCTCTGCCGTTCCCGGTGCCTGGTTGCCAAACTGGTTACAGGGAAAATCCAGCACTTCAAACCCCTTGTCTTTGTATTTGCGATAGAGTTCCTCAAGTTGCTTGTACTGAGGGGTAAATCCGCATTTGGTGGCGGTATTGACAATCAACAACACCTTGCCTTGGTATTTTTCCAACGGCACGTCCTTGTCTTGCCAGTCTTTAACCGTAAAACCGTAAACATTTTTGGCTGGAATGTCCGTAGCGGCCTTGTCCGCCGCCATTGACACAATTACCCCCAAAGCCAGCAGCATAACAGTGATTATCGTTTTCATGCCGCGTAATTATAGCGAATCGGCAAATAATACGCAATTGCTTTGTTCATAAAAATGGCATTT